>JBDXCV010000009.1:0-600000 GCA_039980135.1 Alphaproteobacteria bacterium | reverse complement strand
GACGGGTCGACGTCGAATGCCCCGCCGGTGATCACCAGCCCGTCGATAATATCGAGATAGTCATCCGCCTGATCGGGCTCGTGGGGCAGGGCCAGCGGTACGCCACCTGCCGCCACCACGGCGTCGGCGTAGTTCTGGCGCAGCGCGTACCAGGGCATGTTCGAGTAGTTGCCCGGCTCCTCTGAATCGAGGGTTATGCCGATCACGGGTTTGGACATGCGCGCACACTACGCAACAGTGGCGCGTCGTTGCAATTTCACTCGCCCCGGCGCGTCGTTGCAATTTCATGCTTTCGCGGGCACCGTCCGCTTCATGAGCGATGCGCGATATATGCAACAGGCAATCGCCGCGGCCCGGGACGCTGCGGTGGCCGGGGACGTGCCAGTGGGTGCAGTCATCGTCGACCGGGATACGTCGCGGGTCGTGGCCGTGGCCGGCAATCGCGTCGAGCAGGACAATGACCCGACGGCCCATGCGGAGTTGCTGGCGATCCGGGCGGCGGCGCGCGAACTGTCTGCGCCGCGCCTGGAGGACTGCGATCTGTATGTCACCCTGGAGCCCTGCGCCATGTGTGCCCAGGCGATTGCGTTCGCGCGCATCCGGCGGTTGTTCTTCGGGGCCTACGATCCGAAAGGCGGCGGGGTCGAACATGGCGCGCGCATCTTCAGCCAGCCGACCACGAACCACGCACCGGAAATCGTCGGCGGCCTCGAGGAGGGTGAATGCGCGGAGATGCTGCGGGCATTTTTCGCAGCGCTTCGCTGAGCCGGCTTCGCTAGGCCTCGCGCGCGACCGCGCGCCAGCCGATATCACGGCGACAGAAACCGTCCGGCCAGTCGATAGCATCGACGGCTGCATAGGCATTCGCCTGAGCCGAGGTGATGTCGCCGCCTCGGGCGGTCACATTCAATACCCGGCCGCCGGTCGCCTTGACCCGGTCGCCGTCGGCGGCGGTCCCCGCATGGAACACGGTGGCGCCGGTTTTCGCGGCGGCGTCGAGACCCCGGATTTCCGTGCCTTTTTCGTAACTTCCCGGATAGCCGTTTGCGGCGAGGACCACGGTCAGCGCCGCGTCGTCGGACCAGCGCAAGTCGAAGGTCTTGAGGGTGCCGTCGCATGCCGCGATCAATGCGGGCACGATGTCCGACCGGAGCCGCATCATCAGCACCTGACATTCGGGATCGCCGAACCGGACATTATATTCGAGCAGCTTCGGCCTGCCGCCGTCGAGCATCAACCCGGCATACAGTACGCCGCGATAGGGGTATCCGTCGGCCGCCATGCCGCGCACGGTCGGCAGAATGATCGTCTCCATTACCTCGGTTTCGAGTGCCGTCGTGAGGGACGGGGCGGGGGAGTAGGCGCCCATGCCACCTGTATTCGGCCCGGTGTCGCCGTCGCCGACGGCCTTGTGGTCCTGCGCCCCGGCGAGCGGCAATGCCGTCTCGCCATCCACGAGCGCGAAGAAGGACAATTCCTCGCCCGGCAGGAATTCCTCGATGACAAGCTCGGCACCGGCGTCGCCGAACGCCTTGTCGCCCATCGCCTGGTCCACCGCGTCGAGCGCCTCGTCGACGGTCTGCGCGACCGTCACGCCCTTGCCCGCCGCGAGGCCGTCCGCCTTGACCACGATCGGTGCGCCGTTTTCACGGATATAGGCCTTCGCAGCATCTGCGTCGGTAAACCGGCCGTAACCGGCGGTCGGGATGTCGTGCCGGGCGCACAAATCCTTCATGAAACCCTTGGAGCCTTCGAGCATCGCGGCGTCGGCGCGCGGGCCGAAGGCCTTGATCCCCAAGGCGTCCAACCGGTCAATGAGGCCTAAAACCAACGGGCCTTCGGGGCCGACCACGACCAGGTCGATCGCCTGATCGGTTGCGAAGGAGACCAGCCCATCGATGTCGTCGGCTGCAATCGCGACGCATTCGGCTTCCTGCGCGATGCCCGCATTGCCCGGTGCGCAGTAGAGCGTATCGCACAGCGGCGAGGCGGCGATGGCCCAGCACAGCGCGTGTTCGCGTCCGCCGCCGCCGACGACCAAAATTCGCATTTCCGCGATCCTTCTTTGCGTCCTTCGTTTCGAGGCCGGCAGTTTGTATCATGGGGGTGATTCGATGAACCAGACGCCCCCCGATACCCAGGACCTGCTGGACCAGAGCCCCGGCGACAATCAGCCACCCGTGCTGTCGGTCGGTGAACTGTCCGGCGCGGTCAAGCGCACGGTCGAGGACAGCTTCGGCTATGTGCGTGTGCGCGGCGAGGTGTCCGGGTTCAAGCGTGCCGCGTCGGGTCATCTTTACATGACCCTCAAGGATTCCGACGCGACGATCGACGGCGTGTGCTGGCGCGGCTCGGCGGGCCGGCTGGAGGTGCAGCCCGAGGACGGCCTCGAGGTGATCGCCACGGGGCGAGTCACGACCTATCCGGCACGCTCCAAATACCAGCTCGTGATCGAGCGGCTGGAGGTGGCCGGCGAGGGCGCGCTTCTCAAGATGATCGAGGAGCGCCGTAAGCGGCTCGCCGCCGAGGGGCTGTTCGATATCGAACGTAAGGCCGCACTGCCCTATCTCCCCGAGGTGATCGGCGTGGTGACGTCGCCGACGGGGGCGGTTATCCGCGATATCCTGCACCGCCTGGCGGACCGTTTCCCGCGCCATGTGCTGGTCTGGCCGGTACTGGTACAGGGGGACAACGCCGCCGCCCAGGTCACCGCGGCCATCGAGGGGTTCAACCGACTGACGCCGGATGGACCTGTGCCGCGTCCGGACCTGCTGATTGTCGCGCGCGGCGGCGGGTCACTCGAGGACTTGATGGCATTCAACGAGGAGAATGTGGTGCGCGCCGCGGCGGCGAGCGACATTCCCCTGATCTCGGCTGTCGGACATGAGACCGACACGACCCTTATTGATTTTGCCTCCGACAAGCGCGCGCCCACCCCCACGGCGGCGGCCGAGATGGCGGTGCCCGTGCGCGCCGATCTGATCGCCCAGGTTGGCGAGGATGGCGCGCGCCTGACCGGCGCGGTGACCCGGCTGTTGCGCAGCCGCAACCAGGAAGTCACCGCGTTGGGCCGCGGCCTGCCCGCGCCGCGGCGTATTCTTGAAGGGGCCATGCAGCGGGTCGATGACTGGGCCGAGCGGCTCGGACCCGCGCTGGCTCGCCTGTTGCGCGGGAAAGACGAGGCGGTGATCGCGCAGGGTCGCCAACTCGTTCAGCCGGACGAGTATGTCGAAGCCAAGCGCCGCGATCTGGCGTCCATGGTGGCGCGCCTCGCGGCGGTAAAATCGGCGGGAGACGGCAGGATCGAGCGTGATCTTCGCGATGTCGCGTCGTTCGGGGTGCGGCTGAAGAAGGCCGGGAACCGCGTTCTGGCTGATGCTGAGAAGCGCGTTAAGGGGCTGGACAAGTTGCTCGAGAGCTATTCCTACAAGGGCGTACTCGAGCGCGGTTTCGTGCTCGTTCGCGATGCGGACGGTGCGCCGGTGCCGGCCGCCGACGGATTGACGCCGGGCGACGGCATTTCCCTCAGCTTCCGCGACGACGGGGTGGTCGGTGCGACGGTCGATAGCGTGGGTGGAGATGTGCCCGCTGCGCAGCCGACAAAGCCGCGCAAGCCTGCGGTCAAGAAAAAGCCAGCGAAGAAAGATCCCGCCGACGATCCGCAAGGCTCCCTCTTGTGAGGTCTTGGGCCGCGGCGTTGGCGATGTCGATGGCGTTGAGTGGCCCGGGTTGGGCGCTCGAACTGCCGAAGGACTTTGTTCCCGGCGCGCTCGTGATCGGAACGGCAGAGCCGGGGGCGACGGTGATGCTCGACGGCAAGCCGCTGCGGGTCGACGCGGCGAGCGGCCGTTTCGTGTTCGGCATCCACCGGGACCGCACCGAGCCTTTCTCGTTGCAGGTCGATTATCGCGACGGGCGCCGCGAGACCATGGGGTTGCCGGTCGTGACGCGAGCCTATGACATCGAGCGCATCGACGGGTTGCCGCCGCGCAAGGTCTCCCCCAACGCCCGTGATCAGGAGCGTATTCGCCGCGAGGCGCGCCTGATCTCCGCCGCCCGCGCGCGCGACAGCGCGGCCCCGCTCTTCGAGGCCGGTTTCGACTGGCCGGTGACGGGCCGGATCAGCGGCCGCTACGGCAACCAGCGTATCCTCAACGGAGAGCCGCGCCGGGCCCATCTGGGAGTCGATATCGCAGCGCCACGCGGGACGCCGGTTTTTGCGTCGGCTCCCGGCGCGGTGGTGCTCGCCGAGGCTGATCTGTTCTATACCGGCGGGACGGTGGTGGTGGATCACGGCCATGGGCTGACGACGATCTACTCCCATCTCGAACGGGTTGACGTTCAAGACGGGCAGGCGGTTGTGGCAGGGGTGCAGCTCGGGACCGTGGGTTCCACAGGGCGTTCGACGGGGCCGCATCTCGACTGGCGGATCAACTGGTTCGATGTGCGGCTTGATCCGGAACTGATCGCCGGGCCGATGCCGTCTGGTCGCTAGCGTGTTGCTGCGCTGATCTTTCTGACCAGGAAATCTTCGATTGCGGCGGGATCGTCCCAGACGAATTTCACCGGCAGGGTTTCCACCTCGCCGCTGAAGGCGTGAGGCAGCCGCACGGCATCCTTTTCCGTGGTGATCGGTGTTGCATTGCGGGCTTTGGCCTCGGCGCAGATTTGCGCGATCTCGCTGACCGAAAACGGGTGGTGGTCGGCGAAGGCATGTGTGGCGACGACCTCGCAGCCGATCGTCTCGAGCGTGTCGAAGAACTTGCCCGGCCGGCCGATCCCGGCGAAGGCGACGACCCGGCGCCCGGACCATTCCGCATGACTGACGGCTGCCTCGATGCGTCCGGAGAGGACGGGCATCGAGGACCGCGTCATCTTTGCGATTCGGGCATGATCGCTGCCGACGATGACCGCCGCGTCGGCGCGCGCCAACCCCTTTGCAACGGGTTCGCGGAGCGGTCCGGCGGGAATAAGTTGGCCGTTTCCGAAGCCGGTTTCGCCGTCGATCACGACGATGCTTATGTCTTTTGTCAGTGAGGGATTCTGGAAGCCGTCATCCATCACGACCAGTCGCGCCCCGTCCTTGATGGCGGCAAGTCCTCCGGCCACCCGGTCGCGGGCGACCCATGTCGGCGCGGTGTGTGCCAGCAGCAACGCCTCGTCGCCGACATCCGCCGATGTGTGGAACTTGGGAGAGACGCGGACGGGTCCGGCAAGACGACCGCCATAGCCGCGGGTCAGGAACGCCAGGTGATCATTGTTCAGAATTTCCGCGATGCTCAAAGCGACCGGCGTCTTGCCGGTGCCACCGGCGACCAGGTTGCCCACGCAAAGGACAGTGGCATCGATGCGTACGGGGTTTGTCCGAGAATGTTTGAGCGCACCGGCGAGCCGGTACACGCAACCGAGCGGGCTGAGCAGCTTGCCCAGTGACGCGTTCGGGCGGGACCAGAATGCCGGCGCCTTCATGATCCGCTCGCGATGGCGTTGGCGATCAGGGGCTGCAGACGGCGCATGACGAGATCGATGACCTCCTGCTTGCGGCCCGCGGCACCGGCGGCCGCGTCGGCCATAGCCTTTGCGCGTTCGGGCGATGCGAGCAGCTCGTCGACAGCCTGTTGCAATGCGTTACCATCGGCCACTTCCCGGCTGGCGCCGGCGGCCTGCAGTTCGGTCGCGATCGACCGGAAATTATCGACATGCGGGCCATAGAAGACGGCGCAGTTCAACTGTGCGGCCTCAAGCATGTTCTGGCCGCCATGGGGGATCAGCGACCCGCCGACGAAGGCAATGGGGGCCACGCGATAGAGCTGGCCGAGCAGCCCGGTGCCGTCGGCCAGATAGATGTCTGTTTCCGGCGTGATGGCCTCTCCGCGCGACCAGCGTGCGACGGCCAGGCCGGATTTGGTCAACACCTGCGCGACCTCATCGCCGCGCTGCGGATGGCGCGGCGCCAGCAGGGTGAGGAGGCCGGGATGTTTTCCCGCGAGGGCCCGATGCACCGTACCGACAATCTCCTCTTCGCCGCGATGGGTGCTGGCCGCGACCCAGGCGGGGCGAATAGCGATCGCATCCTGCAGTTCGATCAACGCCGCAGCGGTCGCCGGCAGGGGCGCGGCTGCCAGTTTCAGGTTGCCGGTCACGGAGACATTCCGGGCCCCCAGCGCCTTTAGTCTTTCGGCGATCGCCTGGTCCTGTGCCAGGATGGTGCCGAAGCATGACAATAACTCGCGGGCGAGTTTGGGTGCGCGTCCCCAACTGCTGCGTGAATGCGCCGACATGCGCGCGTTGACCAGCGCCAGGGGAATGCCCGCGCGGCGTGATTCGAGCAGGAGGTTTGGCCAGAGCTCGGATTCGACCCACAGGGCGGCCGCGGGCCGCCAGTATTCGAGGAACCGCCGCACCCATGCTGCCCGGTCAACCGGGACATACTGATGAATCGCACGGGGCGGGAGGCGCTCGCTCATCATCCGGGCCGAGGTCACGGTGCCGGTGGTCATCAGAAGATTCAACTCAGGGGCAATACGCAGAATCCGCTCGATGAGGACCAGCACCGACTGGGCCTCGCCGATGCTCGCGGCGTGGATCCACACGATGGGCCCGGCGGGGCGCTGGATCGATGGGATGCCGCGGCGTTCGTCAATGCGCGACGCCTCTTCCTTGCCGCGCATCAGGCGTCGCTGGAGCAGGAGTTCGACCAGCGGCAGTCCCGCGGTGGTGACACCGCGATACAGGCTGATGGCGAGAGTGGATTTGCCCCTGTTTCCGGGCCGGTCGGCCCAGGTCATCCGTGCGCGCGTTCGGCGTCCGGCGCGCCGCCGTCTTGGGGGGTCTCTGTACTGTCGGCGGGCCCGGGCTCGCGGAATTGCAGCCGGCTCAACCGCGCATACAGTCCGTCGCGGGCCTGGAGTTCGCCATGGGTGCCGGTCTCGAGAATCTGGCCCTCGTCCAGCACGAGAATCTGATCCGCGTTCATCACCGTGGCGAGGCGGTGGGCGATGACCAATGTGGTGCGATTGGCCGTCAGCCGTTCGAGAGCGACTTGCACTTGTTGTTCGGATTCCGCGTCCAGCGCGCTCGTCGCCTCGTCGAGCAGGAGGATCGGGGCGTCCTTGAGCATCGCGCGTGCGATGGCGACGCGCTGGCGTTCGCCGCCGGACAGGGACGAACCGCGATCCCCGACCAGCGTGTCGTAGCCCTCCGGAAGTGCGGATGCGAAATCATGGGCGGCGGCATCGCGTGCCGCGGCGATCACCTCTTCGTCCGTCGCGTCGGGCCGGCCGAAACGGATGTTCGCGGCGACGGAATCGTTGAACAGAGTGATGTCCTGGCTGACGAGCGCGATGTTGTCACGCAGGCTGGCCATGGTCAGGCTCCGCACATCCTGTCCGTCGATGGCGATGGTACCGGCGTCGACATCATGGAAGCGGAGCAGCAGGTTCATCACCGTCGATTTGCCGGCACCGCTGGGGCCGACAAGGGCCACGGTCTGGCCCGCCGGGATGCGCATGTCCACCGCGCTGAGGGCCGGCTTGTCCGGGGTATAGGCGAAGGTCACCTTGTCGAAGGTGACGTTCCCGCCGGCAAGAACGAGATCGCGGGCATCCGGCGCATCGAAGATTTCGGCGGGGGTATCAAGCAGGTCGAAACTGCGTTGGACCGCAGCCAACCCTTCCTGCAGGGCGGCGTTGAGGTTCCCGAGGCTGCGGATGGGCTGGTAGGCCAGGATCACGGCGGCCAGGAACCCCACGAACTCGCCCAGCGTTCCCGTGCCCGACAATATCCGCCAGCCGCCATAGGCCAGGACCGCGGCGACCGAAACCCCGCCGAGGGTTTCGAGGATCGGGTAGGTACGCGCCCGGCCCTTCACCGTTTTCATGACCAGGTGATAGATGAGGTCGAAGAGATCGTTGGCCCGGCCGCGCTCGTAATCCTCCATCCGGTATGACTTGATCAGGCGAATGCCCGAAAAGGCCTGTTCGAGATTGGAGGTCAGGTCACCCATGCCGGTCTGGGCATTGTTCGAAGCGCGACGCAGGCGCCGTCCGATCCGAATGATCGGCCGGCCGGCCAGCGGGAATGTGACGATCACGATGATCGCGAGCAGCCAGTCGAGGTAGAACATCATCCCGATCAGCGCCGCGGCGGTGACGAAGTCCCGCGCCATGGCCGTCAAGGTTCGCGACAGGGCATCACGCATCAAGTTCACATCGTTGGTGAAGCGCGAGATCAGCTTGCCGGTCGACGTTTCGTGATGGGCCTGCAGGTCGGCATTCATCAGGTGTGAGAACATGGCCTTCTGGATCGCATTGATGACTCGCAGGGCAACCGACTGGCTCAGGACGCTTTGGCCATAGGAGGCCAGACCCTTGATGAAGGTCACCAGAATGATCGCCAGCGGCATCAGCCAGACCACATGTGCGTTCTGGGCCTCGAGCATATCGACCGAGGTCTCGATCAGCTTGGGGTAGGCGGCGGACGCGGCAGCGACGACGATCATCAGGGCCACGGCCATGGCGACCCTGGCCTTGTACGCACTCATCCAGTCGCGCCACATCCGGCCGATCAGTTGGCCTGTGGTGTCCGTCCGGGGATTCTGAGGGGAATCCTGCATGTTGCGGTTACTGCCGCCTCCGTTGGTCGCGCGCCGAATCGGGCCATATGCGCCGTTGTCGATACAAGCCTAACATGCCGCAATTCACCGTGCGCGGGACTGTGCGTCGGCCCGCGCCAGACAAGCCTGTTGCGATTCCCGCTGCGATGGTAAAGCTAGCCTGATTGCGAACGGTGCGATCAGCGAGGGAATATATGTCCGCAGCCGAGAATCTTGGCGAACTTCTACACAGGAATTGCCCGAATTGCGAAACCGACAATTCGAGCCGGCCTGCACTCGACTATTCGTGGCAGGACTGGAAGCTTCGCAAGTGCGGCGCTTGCGGGTTCGTGTATCTTGAAAACCCCCCGGATTACGCGGATTTCAAGGTGGCGTTCGCCTGGGAAAAGAACCATGGCGACCGCAAGGTACGGATGCGCAAGGAGTATCCGCTGGCCTATGGCATTTCGCGCGCCTGGCGGAAATTCTATCGCTGGGCCGTCCGCAAGCCTGACAAGCTGATCAAACGCATCAACAAGTGGGTGCCGCCCGGTTTGGTGATCGATGTGGGATGCGGCAACGCGGACCGGTTGTTGTCGCTGCCCGATCACTACGAGACCAGCGGCATCGAGATTTCCAAGGCGCTGGCCGAAGAGGCGCAGGAACTATTGTCGGCGCGCGGCGGCCACATTACCAACCTGCCCGCGGTCGAGGGGTTGGCGAGTTACGAGGCGGGCACGGCGAGCGGTGTTCTCATGCGCTCCTTTCTCGAACATGAGCACAAGCCGGTCGAATTGCTGACCCATGCAGCGCGGGTGCTCAAGCCGGGCGGCGTGGCAATCATCAAGGTCCCGAACTTCGCGAGCATCAATCGACGGGTCATGGGGTCGCGCTGGTGCGGCTTCCGCTTCCCCGGGCATGTCAATCACTTCACGCCCGCGAGCCTGCGCGCGATGGTCGGCGATGCGGGCCTCACCACGGTCGGGTTCGGCTTCTTCGACCGTTTCCCGCTGAGCGACAATATGTGGATGGTGGTGCGCAAGGGCGGATAAATGCCGCCCGCGTACGCATGCGAGGAGACACGGACATGACGCGTATCAAGATTATCGACCGGGCGGACATGAACGCCGATCAGGCCAGGGTCTACGACGCCGCCAAGGCGAGCGGCGGCCCCGTTGGCGGGCCGTTTTACGCCTACATCCGCCAACCCGATCTGTTTCAGGTGGCGCAGGACATGCGCGATACGCTCGGCGCGGGGCCGCTGAGTGAGCGCGAGCGTCTGATCGTGTTCATGGTTGTCGCGCGGCACTGGAATGCGCGTTATCCCTGGTATGCCCAGTCGCGCAATGCGCTGGCCATCGGCATCGAGCGGGATATCGTGGATGCGATCAACGCCCGCGAGGTTCCTAACATGGCCGACGACCGTGAGCGGACCTGTTACGAGGTTGCCCGCGAGCTCATGGAATTGAACAAGCTCAGCGATGCGTCCTATGCCGCCGCCGAGGCGGTGATGGGCGAGACGGATCTGATCGGTCTCGTGGCCGCGTCGGGGCAGTTCGTGATGACCTGCTGCACGGCAAACGCCTTCGAGGTCGATCCGCCGGCCGACGAACCGGCCCCGCTGCGCGTCTGACCCGGATCGGAACTATTCGCCGCCGCCCGCGACCGTCATGCCGTCGATGCGTACGGTCGGGCTGTTGGTGCCGAAACGAAATTCGAGATCGTTCGCCCGGACCATGCCCGCGAACATCTGGTTCAGGTTGCTCGCGATCGTCAGCTCGGTAACGGGGAACGTGATCTCGCCATTCTCGATCCAGAAGCCTGACGCGCCGCGGCTATAGTCCCCGGTCACACCGTTCACGCCCATGCCCATCAGCGAGGTGATGTAGAACCCGGACTTGATGTCGGCCAGCAGTTCCGTCGGCGAGAGAGTTCCCGGCGTCAGATACAGGTTCGAGGGCCCCGGCGAGGGCGGACCCGACGTGCCGCGTCCGGCATGGCCGGTGGTCTCGAGACCGAGTTGCTTGGCCGAGGCGAGATCCAGAAGCCAGGTGGTCAGGACGCCGTCTTTGACAATAGATCGCTTCGAATTCGCGGTTCCCTCCGCATCGAAGGGCTTGGAGCGCATGCCGCGCTTGCGGTGCGGGTCATCGACAATCTCGATGTCGGCGGCGAAGATTTTTTCGCCCAGCCGGTCCTTGAGGAAGCTGGTGCCGCGGGCGATGGCGGGGCCGGTGATGGCGCCGGTGAGATGCCCCAGCAGGCCCCCGGCGACGCGCGGATGGAAGACGACCGGCACCTGCGCTGTCGGCATGCGGCGCGCGCCAAGCCGTGCGGCGGCCTTCTCGCCGGCCCGGCGGCCCACCGCGGCGGGGTCCTCCAGGTCGGCCATGTGAACCGCGTGGGCGAAGTCATATTCTGATTCCATGCCCGCGCCTTCGCCGGCGATGACCGAGACGCCGACGCCGGAATCGGTTCGCGCATAGTCCCCCGCGAAACCGTTGCTGGCCGCAAGGCAAACGCCGGTGCGGCTCCAGCTCGCCTGGGCGCCTTCGGAATTCGTGATGCCCTCGACGGCCCTGGCCGCGTCTTCGCATTGACGCGCCATCTCGACGAGGGTCTCGTTGCCGGGCTCCTCGGGATCAACCATGTCGAGATCGGGGATGTCGGTCGCCAGCTGGTCGGGGTCGGCCAATCCGCACCACGGATCGTCCGGCACGGCTGCGGCCATGTCGAGGGCGCGACCGACCAACTCGGAAAGGGCGTCCTTCGAGAAATCGGTCGAGGAGACGATCGCCTGCTTCTGTCCTCGAAAGACCCGAAGGCCCAAGTCGAAGCTTTCCTGGCGTTCGAGCTGCTCGATTTCACCCAACCGCTGAGCGTGGGAAATCGACGTCGCACGGATCAGCACGGCATCGGCCGCGTCGGCACCGCGTTTCGTGGCTTCGTTGACCAGATAGGCGAGCCGGTCGCGGTCTTCGGCGGACATGGAATCTGACATGACTTTATTCGTTCGCCTTGTTTTCGGGCTAGAGAGTTCCGGGTGCGAAAAACTCGACGATCCCGATGACGGATGCAAGGCCGAGTGTCGCCCAGTTGATCACGATCCCGGTGGCCCGGTTGAATGATTCGGCGTTGCCCATCAGGCCCAGCGCGTGCAGGACCCGGGCGATGATCAGCATGGCACCGAGGACGGTAATGATGACAGGCGAGACGCCCATCATCTCGATGAGCCCCAGCAGGATCAGGGTTGCCGGTACCCATTCCGTGAAGTTGGCATGGGCGCGGATGCGACGCGCCATGCCGTCGTCGCTGGCATCACCCCACATGATCTTGTGCTGAAACCGGTATTTGGTGACGCTGATGCCCAATGCGAGCTTCATCAGCCCGAGCAATGCCGCGACGAGCATGATGTTGACGGGCGCGACGGCAACGATCGCTTCCATGGTCATTCCCCTTCTTTTCGGCGTTCCGTCAGCGGTGACGGCAATCCATCCGGATTGGCTGCCCGGTCGGACAGTCATAAATCCTTCTACATCGTTGGGGCATTCACGACCACTTCGCTGTCGATGCGAACCCGGCGTACCGGTTTGCAACAGCGGGAATCGGCGCGAACCTCATCTCATTCGCGCCGCCGATTGTTTTCCGCCTGATAGGCGGCATTTGCCTAGAAGGAGCCGGGCGCGAAAAACTGAACGACCGCGATGATGACGGCGAGTGCCAGTACGATCCAGTGCATGGTGATGCCCGTCACCCGGTTGAAGGCTTCCGCGTTGCCCATCAACCCAAGGCCGTGCAGGCCCCGGCCAACGAGTAATGCGGCACCCAGCGCGCCGATGATGAAGGGCGATACCCCGGACATTTCAATCAACGCCAGGAGAATCAGTGTCGCGGGCACCCATTCCGAATGGTTTGCATGGGCGCGTATGCGGCGGGTCATCTGGTCGTCGCCATTGTCTCCCCAAGGGATATTGTGGCTTGCCCGGTACATGGTGACCCGGATACCAAGCACGAGTTTCATGGTGACCAGGAGCGCGGATATCAACATTGTGTTGACGGGCACGACGGCTGCAATCGATTCCATCGTCTTTCCCCTTTCTTGCAGAATGCCGGCAGTTGCGACGGCATTACTTCCAGATCGGCTTGCCCGATCCGGGCAGACCCAAATCGTTCCACATCTGCGAGACTTTTTCGACCACGTTGTCATCCATGCGGATCTCGCGCCCCCATTCGCGTTCGGTCTCGGGCGGAATCTTGTTGGTCGCATCGAGCCCGACCTTGCTGCCGAGGCTGGCCGACGGTGAGGCAAAATCGAGATAATCGATCGGCGTGTTTTCGATCAGCGTGATGTCGCGGGCCGGGTCCATGCGGGTCGAGATGGCCCACATCACGTCCTTCCAGTCGCGCGCGTCGATGTCATCGTCCACGACGATCACCCATTTCGTGTACATGAACTGGCGCAGATAGGACCACACGCCCATCATCACCCGCTTGGCATGGCCCGGATAGGCCTTGCGCATGGAGACCACGGCGATCCGGTAGGAACAGCCTTCGGGTGGGAGCCAGAAGTCGGTGATCTCGGGAAAGGCCTGGCGCAGAAGCGGGACGAACACGTCGTTCAACGCTTCGCCGAGGACAGACGGCTCGTCCGGTGGCCGGCCGGTGAAGGTCGAAAGATAGATCGGGTCGCGTCGCATGGTGATGGCGCTGACATGAAACACCGGGAACGGCTCGACGGAATTGTAATAGCCGGTGTGGTCGCCATAGGGGCCTTCGTCGCCATATTCGTCCAGCGAGACATGCCCCTCGATCACGATCTCCGCCGAGGCCGGTACCTTGAGCGGGACGGTCTTGCAATCCACCAGTTCCAGGCGCTTGCCGCGCAGCAGTCCCGCAAACTGGTACTCCGACAGATTGTCGGGCACCGGCGTGACGGCGGCGATGATGGTGCCCGGGTCCGCGCCGATGACGGCGGCGGCCGGCAGCGGCTCGGGGCGCTCGGCCTTCCAGCGGGCATGGTGCTGGGCGCCGCCGCGATGCTTGAGCCAGCGCATATAGGTCGATTTGGGTCCTGTCACCTGCATCCGGTAGATGCCCAGGTTGAATGCGTCCTCGCGCTTGCCGTCGGGGTCGGGGCCCTGGGTGACGATCAGCGGCCAGGTGATCAGGGGCGCGGGTTCGCCGGGCCAGCAGGTCTGGATCGGCAGCTTGGACAGGTCGATATCGTCCCCGGTCCAAACCACTTCATGGACCGGACCCGAAGAGACCGTCTTGGGTCGCATCGCCATCACGGTGCGCAGGATCGGCAGCTTGTCCCAGGCGTCCCGCAGGCCGCCGGGCGGCTCGGGCTGGCGCAGGAAGGCCAGGGTTTCGCCGATCTCGCGCAGCTGGTCCGGCTCCCGGTCCATGCCCCAGGCGACCCGTTCCACCGTCCCGAACAAATTGGCCAGCACGGGTATCGGGCTGGGGGTGCCGTCGTCGGCGACGACATTCTCGAACAGCACCGCCGGGCCGCCCTCGGCGAGCAACCGGGTCTGGATCTCGGTCATCTCGAGGTTGGCGGCGACCGGGTGGCTCACCCGGACGAGGCGCTCATCGCGTTCCAGGCGGTCAATGAAATCACGGAGGCTGGCATATGGCATGGCGCTCGACTTAGACCGGTCTCGCGCGCGCGCGTCAAGAACCGGCTTTCGTGCAAGTTCGCTTGCAGGTCCCCCAGCGGCACGGGACAATAGGACTATGACGACTGACCCCTTCGAAACCGACCCCGCGCTGGTGCGCGCCGTCGGCTACCCGTATGACATCACTGCGCACTCGTTCACCTTCATCGATGGCGAGGCCGCGCCGTTCGATGTCGCGCTCACAGCGGGACGTCGCCCCGTTATCGGCTACGGGTCGAACCAGTCCCCGCTGCGGTTGCGCCAGAAATACGGGACCGATCACGCGCCGATCCCGGTGCAACGCGCCTGGCTCGACGATCACGACGTCGTCTTCTCGGCGCATTTCTCGAGCTATGGATCGTTGCCGGCGGCCCTGCGTCATGTGCCCGGGACGCGCGTGGCGGTGGCCGTGAACTGGTTGAGCGACGCCGAACTGGAGGTCATGCATCCGACCGAGATCGACAATTACCATTTCGCGCGGCTCGACGGTCTGGCCCTGGCGCTCGATGGCGGTGATGTCATCGATGCCGCCTGGGCCTATCTCAGCTTTCGCGGCCATGTGGGCGATGCCACCCTGCCGTTTGCGTTGGCGGAGATCGCCGCCGAGGGCCGGCAACTGCCCGCGCTTTCACAACGCGAAGCGCTGACCCTGATGCGGGACCGGATCGCGCCGGGCGAAGATCTGGCGGCGTTCGTGCGCGCCCATATCGACGATCCGGCGGCCCGCGATGCGCGGGTCGGGCGGCTGCAGGCGGCGGCGCATCCGGTGGCCCATGCCTCACATAAAGTTGAGGCGATCTGAACCTGCACTTCCATTTGCATGTCACCGGCGCATGATATAGTTAACCATTAGGTTAATTAAAGGAGGCTGCAATGGCAGATCACGGCACTTTTTACTGGAACGAGCTCTCGACGACGGACATCGAGGCGGCGAAGAAATTCTACGCGAAGCTCGCGGGCTGGCGTTTCAACGAGATGCCCATGGACAATGGCGGCACCTATTATGTCGCCATGCTGGGCGAGGTGCCTGCGGGCGGGATCATGGGGATGCCCGAGGGCGCACCAGACGGCACGCCACCCTATTGGCGGGCGTATATCTCGGTCGACGATATCGATTCCGTCATGGTGCAGGCCAAGGCGGAGGGTGCGGAAGTTCTCATGGAAGCGTTCGATGTTCCCGGCGTCGGCCGGATCGGCACGATGCGAGATCCACAGGGCGCCGAAATTTCCTTCATGACCCCCGCCGCGCAGGAGTAGCGCTCAGGTCAGCAACCGGCCAGCGATGGCAGCGGCGAAAATGATCAGCCCGAAATCCCGGTTGGCGCGAAACTTCGCCAGGCAGTCCTTCGCATCGTCGAAATCGATCGTGAGGGCCTGCCAGGCGAGGTGGGCCGCCCCGAGCGCGAGTCCGGCCCAGAACGGCCATGCGAGTGCCGCCATCCAGCCGGTTACCGCCAGCAGGACGATGGCCACGACATAGAAACCCGCGACCCAGGGGCGGGAGTTGGCACCCAGCAGGCGGGCGGTGGACTTGATGCTGACCAGCGCGTCGTCTTCCTTGTCCTGGTGGGCGTAGATCGTGTCGTAGCCCAGGGTCCAGAAGAACCCGGCGGCGTAGAGCACGAATGCGGCGGGATCGAGATCACCGCGCACCACGGCCCAGCCCAGCAGCGCGCCCCAGTTGAAGGTCAGGCCCAGCCAGGCCTGGGGCCACCAGGTGATCCGTTTCATCAGCGGATAGGGCACGACGAGGATGAGGCTCAGCGCGCCGATGGCGATTGCGAAGCCGTTGAACTGCACCAGGATCGCGAAGCTGGCCGCGAGCAGCAGGGCGAGGAACGCCAGCGCGGCCCGTACGCTCACCGCGCCGCTGGCGAGCGGCCGGTCGGCGGTTCGTGCGACGCGCGCGTCGAAATCGCGGTCGAAATAGTCGTTGATCACGCAGCCCGCACCCCGCATCAGGACAGCGCCGATACCGAACAGGCCGACCCAGTAGAAGTTCGGCCATGCGCCCGGCGCGGCGGGAATCGCGAGCGCCCACCAGCCCGGCAGCAACAGCAACCAGGTGCCGATGGGCCGGTCGAGACGCATCAGCCGCGCATACGGCCGCGTGCGTTCGGGCGCATAGCGGTCGAGCCAGTTGCCGCGCGGGATGTCACTGGCGTTATGATGTGGGGCGTCGTGCATGACGCATTGTTAGCCCAGACGGGGCCGCGTCCCCAATCCCGGATTTACCCGATGTCCGATACCCCGGCAGATTTCACCCGCATCCGCCTGTTCGTCGAAGACGATCTTGTGTCGGGCGGCGGCTTCACCCTGGGCCGGGATCAGAGCCATTACCTGCAGAATGTGATGCGCCGCGGCGCCGGCGACCGGGTGGCACTCTTCAACGGGCGCGACGGCGAATTCTGGGCCGAGCTGACCGAAATGCGCCGGGGCGCCGTGCGCCTGTCGATCCGCGAGCGGCTGCGCGATCAGGCACCCGCGCCCGACCTCTGGCTGGTCTTCGCGCCGATCAAGCGCGCGGCGGTCAATTTCATGGTCACCAAGGCGACCGAGCTCGGGGTCTCGCGGATCGTGCCCGTGATCACGGCGCGGACCAACTCCGAGCGAGTCAACACGCGGCGTTTGCGCGCGAATGCGATCGAGGCGGCCGAGCAATCCGAGCGCCTGAGCATCCCGGAGATCGACGCGCCGGTCCGGTTCCCGGATTTTCTCGATGCGTGGCCGACGGCGCGACGGTTGCTGGTCGGCGACGAGACCGGGGCCGGGAAACCGATTCTGGATATCGCGGCGGAACTCGCCGAGAACCCCGCACCGCTTGCGGTGATGACCGGACCGGAGGGCGGTTTTGCGCCGGCCGAGCTTGACCAATTGCGTGATGTACCCTTTGTTACGCCTGTCGGGTTGGGGCCGCGTGTGCTGCGCGCCGACACGGCCGCGCTGGCGGCCCTTGCCGTTGTTCAAGCCGTTGCCGGGGACTGGCGTTCCGGGCGCGTGGGTTAACCGGAACCAGTCGGGAATTTAATCATGGCAGCACCGTCTTCGGGTGGCGGGCCGGTCATCGAATCCAAGGATCAGCTCATCGCGTGGTTCGCCGAAGGCGAGAAACCGCGCGAGGCCTGGCGGATCGGGACCGAGCACGAGAAATTCGCATTCCGGCAGTCGGATCGCGCGCCGCTGTCCTACGACAGCAGCCCGGGAATTCGTGACCTCCTCGAAGGTCTGCAACGTTTCGGATGGGAGCCGGTGTTCGAGGGCGCGAATGTCATCGCGTTGTCGGGCGAGAGCGGCGCCAATATTTCCCTCGAGCCTGGCGGACAGTTCGAACTTTCGGGCGCGCCGCTGGAGACCCTGCACCAGACCTGCGACGAGGTGCATGAGCATCTCAAGCAACTGCGCGAGGTCAACCGCGAACTGGGTGTCGCCATGCTGGGGATCGGCTACCACCCGTTCCTCAAGCGCGAAAATGCGCCCTGGATGCCGAAGGGTCGATACAAGATCATGCGCGAATACATGCCCAAGGTCGGCTCCATGGGCCTCGACATGATGCTGCGCACCTGCACGGTTCAGGTCAATCTGGATTTCGACAGCGAGGCCGACATGGCGCGCAAGATGCGTGTGGGGATGGCGCTGCAGCCGATCGCTACTGCCCTGTTCGCGAATTCGCCCTTCAAGGAGGGCAAACGCACGGAATATGTGAGCCTGCGCAGCCATGTCTGGACGGACACGGACAATGATCGGTCGGGTATCCTGCCCTTCGTGTTCGACGACGATTTCGGTTACGAGCAATATGTCGACTACGCGCTCGATACGCCGATGTATTTCGTCTACCGCGACGGGGCCTATATCGACGCGTCGGGTCAGTCATTTCGCGACTTCATGGCCGGCAATCTCGCGGCTCTGCCGGGCGAGCGGGCGACCATGGGTGACTGGACCGATCACACGACGACATTGTTTCCCGAAGTCCGCCTGAAGCGTTTCCTCGAGATGCGCGGCGCCGACGGCGGCCCGTGGCGGCGCGTATGCGCGCTGCCGGCGTTCTGGGTCGGCCTGCTCTATGACACGGCCGCCCTCGACGCGGCCTCGGATATGATCGCCGACTGGTCGGCGGACGAGGTCGTGGAAATGCGTAATGAGGTACCCGCGCAGGGGCTCGCGACGCCGTTCCGCAATCGATCGCTGCTCGATCTCGCCCGCGAAGCGCTGGAGATCTCGCGGATGGGCCTGCGCAACCGGGCCCGGGAGGATTTCTGGGGCCAGGACGAGACTCATTTTCTGGCCACCCTGGAACAGATCGTCGACAGCGGACTCACCCCGGCGGAGAACAAGCTCGCCGCCTTCGACGGCCGCTGGGACCATGACGTGAACCGGGCATTCGAGGAGTACGCCTGGTAGGGGTCAACTGAAAGAGGAGACAAGGCATGCAGCACGGATTCGATTTTACGTTCTTTCTACCGTTCGTCATTTTCATGATTCCGTTCGCCATCGGGAACTATTTCCTGGCGGGACGAATGGGGCGCAACCAGGTGCTCTGGGTCGTGCTGACCCTGATTCCCGTCGTCAATTTCATATTCATCTACTATGTGATGTATGTGGTCGTGCTCTACATCCTCGACAAACTCAACAAGCTGACCGAACGCCCGGAGGCGACGCCGAGCTAACTGCGCCGGAACGGGCTCCACAGCGCGAGCGAGAGAATCACCGCGAGCAGGCCGACGAGCGCGAACACGAAGAACGTGTCCTGGAATGCCCGCGCGGTCGCCTGTGCGGCAATCATGCGGCCGAGATAAAGCGTCGCCAGCGGCCCCTCGATCGTGTCGGGAAAACCGGCCGCAGTCAGCATGTCACGCACGCCGGCGAGCAGGCCCCCGGTGGCGGAGTTCGCCTCCGTCTGGGTGGCTGCCAGAACTTCGCTATACACCGAGGTGCGCCGTTCGATGAAGATCGCCACCAGGTTGATTCCGAACGCGCCGCCCATCTGACGAGTGAAGTTGAGCATGCCGTTGGCCCGGCCCATCTGCGAGGGCGGGGCGGCCTGCAGGCCGACCGCGGTCACCGGCGGGAATAGCATGCCCTGGCCAATCCGGCCCAGCCCGACGATCGCGGCGAAGGTGATGAATGCGGTGTTGACGTCGGAGAACCCCATCAGCCAGAGCGAGATCGTGAACAGCATGAAGCCGCACGCCAGGGGGATGTAGGGCGGCACGAGGTCAGAGGTGCGGCCGGCCAGCGGCAGCACCATGCCCATGATCAGCCCGCCCGGGACAAGCACGAGGCCGGCGCGCAGGGGCGAGTAGTTCTGGACCAGCTGGACGAAGACCGGCTGCAGATAGAATGAGCCGAACAGGGTCGCGCCGAACAGGAACGAGACCATGTTGGCGATGGCGAACCGCGGTCGCGCCAGCAGGCGTACATCGAAGATCGGGTCGTCGACGAACAATTCCCAGGCGATGAAAATAATTGCCGACCCGAGCCCGGTTCCCAGGAGGAGCATCACGAAGTTGGAGTTCCAGCCCTTCAGCTGGCCGTTCGAAAGGCCGGTCAGCGTGGCCGTCAGGAAGGTCGCCACAAGCAGGAAGCCGAACCAGTCCAGATGGGTGCGCGGCGCGGTGCGGTCGCGGGTCGCAAACACGACGGAGGCGAGCATCATCGAAAAGAAGGCGACCGGAAGGGCGACATAGAAGGTGAACCGCCAGTTGAACTGGTCGATCGCAACACCGCCGAACCACGGACCGAGGCCGGGGCCGAGCACGAAACTGATGCCGAACAGACCGGCGACCATGGCGCGCCGGTTCGGCGGGAACACGGCAAACATCGCCATCATCGTCAGGGGCAGGATGACCCCGGCGGCGAGACCCTGCGTGGCGCGGCCCAGCACCACCACCAGATAGGTCTGCGCCGTGCCGCCGGCGACGGAGGCGGCGAAGAACATCATCATCATCGCCACGAAGACATGACGGGAGCCGAAGGTGCGGGTCAGCCAGTCGCTCAGCAGCATGCCCGCGGTCATGGCCGCGAAGAAGGCGGTGGCCATCCACTGCGCCTGATCCTGGCCGACGCCGAATGCGCCCATGATGTCTGGCACGGCAACGTTGGTGATGGTGCCCGAGAGCGCGAGCGCAAGAGAGGATGACAGGCTCGTGGCGACGACCAGCCAGCGATGAGCGAAGCCCACATCGGCTGCTCCCGCGCCGGCGGTGCCGGCTGGCATCGCCGCGTCGGTCACCGTCCGGGAATCGCGATGTTCACCACGGCCATCATGCCCGGGCGCAGCACACCCTGGGTCTCGTCGATGGCGATCCGCACCGGCAGGCGTTGGGTGACCTTGGTGAAATTGCCGCTCGGGTTCGGGTTGGGCAGCAGCGCGAATTCACTCGTCGCCGCCTGGCCGATGCGCGCCACCGTCCCGCTGAACTGCCGGTCGGGAAAGGCATCGATCCTGACCTCGACATTCATGCCCGGCGCGAGGTGGCGGATATCCGTCTCCTTGATATTCGCCTCGACCCAGACAAGTTCGGGGTTGTGCACCAGCATCAGGCGCTGCCCGGGGCTGACAAATTCGCCGCGATCCACAAAGGTCTCCGAGACCACGCCGTCGATCGGACTCTTGATGGTCCGGTCGGCGGCGTCGAGCGCCTGCTGATCGCGTTGCGCGGCGATCTCGGCTTCCTCGAAGCGCAGCGCATCCATGCGGCTTGCCAGCACGTTCATCTCGCCCCGCGCCGCTTCCGCCTCACCAACATCGGCCAGGGCGGCGGCCAGATCCGCCTGGGCCTTCTGGTGCCGCTCCTGGGCGCGGCTGAGTTCCGTATGGACCTGATCGAGGCGCTGGCGCGACACGATCTGCTCGGCCAGCAGGGTGCGGGTGCGTTCGAAATCGGTGCGCGCGAATTCGAACTGTTCGCGGCTTGCCTCGACGGCGACCCGCGCCGCGCCGGCGCGCGAACGCACCGCCTCCACCCGGCTGGCCGTGGTCCGGTCGATCAGGTCGATTTGCGAGGTAATCTGTTGCTGTGCTGCCGCCAGGGCCGCGATGCGGGCACCATACTCGGTCAGTTTGAGCTGGGATTCCCGGGAATCGATCTCGATGAGCAGATCGCCGCGACGAACCTTGTCGCCCTCGATGATCGGCAAGTCGACGACCCAGCCCGAAACGCGGCTCGAAATCGCGATCGTGTCGGCCTGGATACGCGCATCGGTTTCGCTGACATGGGCCCATTGCCAATAGCCCCACCGTCCCGCGCCCGCGACGGCGATCAGCACAATGGAGACGATGACCAGGTTTCGGACAAGCGGACCCAGCCGTCTCGGCGGTGGGGCCGACATCTCGGAACCGGTCCCGGTCGCAGTCCCTGCTGAGGCCGAGGTCTCTTGTACGCGTCCTTCGTCGGGCATGTCGTCTCCGAATAGACCGTCGTGCCCGGTCCGGCATGACGGTCGGGTGAATCGGCAGGCTTGAATATTCTTGCCTTGGTTATTCTGTACCGGACTGGAATATGAAACAAATCACCATGCAGAATATGCATAGCTGTTGTGTTTGGAGCCGGCTTTCGACCGGTCAGACCGCGGTACCGCCCACGGTGAGAGATTCCAGGTACATGGTCGGCTGGCCGACCCCGACCGGGACCGACTGACCGTCCTTGCCGCAGGTGCCGACTCCGTCGTCGAGCCGAGTATCGTTGCCGATCAGCTTTACCCGGGTCAGCGCGTCGGGGCCGTTCCCGATCAGGGTCGCCCCCTTGACAGGTGCGCCGAGCTTGCCGTTCTCGATCATGTAGGCCTCGGTGCAGCTGAATACGAATTTGCCGTTGGTGATGTCGACCTGGCCGCCGCCGAAATTCACGGCATAGATGCCGGTCTTTGCCGCCTTGATGCATTCCTCGGGGTCGGCCTCGCCGTCGAGCATGTAGGTGTTGGTCATGCGTGGCATCGGATTGTGGGCGAAGGATTGCCGTCGCCCGTTGCCGGTCGGCGCCATGCCCATGAGCCGCGCATTCATCCGGTCCTGCATGTAGTTCTTCAGGATGCCATCCTCGATCAGCACGTTATAGGCACTGGGCGTGCCTTCATCGTCGATCGTGATCGAACCGCGCCGGTCCGCCAATGTGCCGTCATCGACCACGGTGACCCCCGGGGCCGCGACCCGTTCGCCGAGCAGTGTCGAGAAGGCCGAGGTCTTCTTGCGGTTGAAATCGCCTTCGAGGCCGTGGCCGATGGCCTCGTGGAGGAGGACCCCGGGCCAGCCGGGGCCCAGTACGACCGGCATTTCGCCGGCGGGCGCGGGTACGGAATCGAGATTCACCAGAGCCTGGCGCAGGGCCTCATCGACCTGCGCGTGCCAGTTTTCCGGCGAAATCCACTGGTCGTAGATGGCTCGGCCGCCGACCCCGTGGGAGCCGGTTTCCTGGCGGTCGCCGTCGCCGACCATGAGCGAGACATTGAGGCGTACCAGCGGGCGGATATCGGCGCGCCGGTCGCCGCCGGCCCGGACGATCTGCACGGCCTGCCAGCTTCCCGACAGCGACGCGGTTACCTGGCGCACGCGCGGGTCGCTCCCGCGCGCATAGGCGTCGATCTCCGACAGGAGCGCCACCTTGTCCTCAAACGCCATCTCGCCCAGCGGGTTGGTATCGGTGTAGAGGTCGCGGTTTGTGCCGGCAGGGGAATCGGCCACGGTCCCGCTGCGGCCGGTGCGCACCGCACTCACCGTATCGCCGGCGCGTGTAATCGCGGCTTCGCTCATCTCCGTCGAATGGGCATATCCGGTCGCCTCGCCCGAGACGGCACGCAGGCCGAACCCCTGGGAGGTGTCGAAATTGGCGTTGCGCACACGCCCATCGTCAAACGTGATGCTCTCGGACTGGTTATATTCGAGAAACAGCTCGCCATCGTCGGCGCCCTCGAGCGCGGTATCGACCCGTGCCACCACCCGTTCGGGGTCCATGCCGGTTCGCGCGTAGAAGATGTCGTCGGTGCGGGCAATGTCTGTCATGGGGTGATGTTCGCTCGAGGTTGGGTCCGGAAAGTCGTCCCAACAATATGGGACATGGATCACGATTGTCAGCCTTGGGCGGTCAACAAACGGTGGGGACGAAAATATTGCTTCTATCGCCGCGCCCGACCGGATGGCCGTTTGGCCCCGAATTGTTTGTACAATCAGGGATTTGCGGCGCTGCGACAAGGTGTCTCAAGGCTGTAAATCGCGCGGGCTGTGACTTGTTGAGGGCGGTGCGCTGGTATATTTTTCGGCCCGTCCAATGGGCTATAGGGGGTTATCCGCCATGCGATCCGATTCGCGGGCGCGGGTGGCCAGATGGAAGCGAGCGAATGACGACAATTCAACATCATCTGAAACGCGCCGCCGGTTACACCGGTTTGGCTGGTCTTGCGAGCATGCTGTTCGCAATTGTGGCGACCCCCGCGGTGGCCCAGCAGCCGGAACCCTGGCAACTCGGGTTTCAACAGGCGCATTCGCCGATCATGGAGCAGATGACGACGTTCCATGATTTCCTTCTCTGGGTCATTTTCGCGACCTCGGTTTTCGTGCTGGCGTTGCTGCTCTACACGATCGTGCGTTTCCGCGAGAAGGCGAACCCCAATCCCACCAAGACGACCCACAACACGATGATCGAAATCCTCTGGACGCTGGTCCCGATCGTCATTCTGTTTGTGATCGGGTTTTTCTCCCTGCCGCTCTTGTACGCGACCGACGACGTCACCGACGCCGACCTCACGATCAAGGCGATCGGGCGCCAGTGGTACTGGAGTTACGAATTTCCCGACCACGGCGATTTCACCTTCGATGCATTCATGGTGCCGGACGACGAGCTCAAGCCCGGGCAGCCCCGTTTGCTGACGACGGATGAGAATCTGGTCCTGCCGGTCGGCAAGAAGATCCGCGTCCTCGTGACGTCGTCCGACGTGTTGCACGCCTTCGCGATGCCGGCACTCGGTTCGAAAGTCGATGCCGTGCCGGGGCGCACGAACGAGACCTGGTTCCTGATCGACGAGCCGGGCATGTATTACGGTCAGTGTTCGGAACTTTGTGGTGCGGGGCATGCGTTCATGCCGCTGACCATCAAGGCCGTGCCCGAGGCGGAGTTTGACGCCTGGATCACGAACGCGCAGGCACGCTTCGGCGGCGCCGACGGCGATTTGACCCCGCGACCGATCCAGATCACACGAAATGAAACGGGCGCTGCGCCCGTGTCCGCACAGTAGCGCGGCGAGGAGATTGTAAGATGGCTGACGCACACGCAGACGCACACGCGCACGACGATCACACCCCGCGCGGCTGGCGACGGTGGGTCTACTCGACCAACCATAAAGACATCGGGACGATGTATCTCACCTTCTCGATCGTCGCCGGCATCATCGGTGGCATCTTCTCGATCCTGATGCGGCTCGAACTGCAGGATCCGGGTACCCAGTTCTTCCTCGCGGGCGACGGCACCACCGACGGCCAGTTCTGGAACGTGATCATCACGGCCCACGGCCTGATCATGGTGTTCTTCGTGGTCATGCCCGCCGTCATCGGCGGCTTCGGCAACTGGTTCATCCCGCTGCTGATCGGCGCGCCGGACATGGCGTTTCCGCGGATGAACAACATCTCCTTCTGGCTGCTGCCGCCGGCCTTCCTGCTGCTCGTGGGCAGTACATTCGTGGGCGGTGGGGCCGGCACCGGCTGGACGGTCTATCCACCGCTCTCGTCGGCTGTGGGGCAACCCGGACCGTCGGTGGATATGGCGATCTTTGCGCTGCATCTGGCGGGCGCATCCTCGATTCTCGGTGCGATCAACTTCATCACCACGATCTTCAACATGCGTGCGCCGGGCATGACCCTGCACCGCATGCCCCTGTTCATCTGGGGCGAGCTGGTGACCGCTTTCCTGCTGGTCCTCGCGGTACCGGTGCTCGCCGGCGCGATCACGATGCTGCTCACGGATCGCAACTTCGGCACGTCATTCTTCGACGCCGCCGGCGGTGGCGACCCGATCCTGTTCCAGCATCTGTTCTGGTTCTTCGGTCATCCCGAGGTCTACATCATGATCCTGCCGGGCTTCGGCATCATCAGCCAGATCGTCTCGACCTTCTCGAAGAAACCCGTCTTCGGCTATCTCGGCATGGCCTACGCCATGGTCGGCATCGGCTTCGTCGGGTTCATCGTCTGGGCCCATCACATGTTCACGGTCGGACTCGACGTCGATACGCGGGCATATTTCACGGTCGCGACAATGGTGATCGCGGTGCCGACCGGCATCAAGATATTCTCCTGGATCGCGACCATGTGGGGCGGGTCCGTCCGCATGGACACGCCGATGCTCTGGGCCGTCGGGTTTATCTTTCTGTTCACCGTCGGTGGCGTGACGGGCGTGGTACTCGCCAATGCGGGCCTCGATCTGGCGCTGCATGACACCTATTACGTGGTGGCCCACTTCCACTATGTGCTGAGCCTCGGCGCGGTCTTCACCATGTTCGCCGGTTTCTACTACTGGATCGGCAAGATGTCGGGCAGGCAGTACAACGAGACCCTCGGCAAGCTGCATTTCTGGATCACGTTCGTCGGCGTGAACATCACCTTCTTCCCGCAGCATTTCCTGGGCCTGGCCGGCATGCCGCGCCGCATCTCCGATTATCCCGATGCGTATGCGGGCTGGAACGAGGTGTCGTCGATCGGTTCGTATATTTCGGCCGTCGGTATCGTGTTGTTCATCTTCATCGTCATCCAGACCCTCACATCCGGACGCCGGGTGGAGGCGAATTACTGGGGCGAGGGTGCCACGACCCTGGAGTGGACGGTTCCCTCACCGGCACCGCACCACACCCATGAGGAACTGCCTGAAATCAAGCCGGCACCGGCCCACTAGGCGGTCGCGGGTTCGATTGGCGCAAACGGAGTTGAGCATTGGCTGATGCCGCGTATCTGAACCGGGCGAATGAGACCGCGCTGCCTGTCGCGGCGGGCTCACGCGTCTCGGATTTCGTGGCGCTGCTGAAGCCGCGGGTGATGACGCTCGTGGTGTTTTCCGGGGCGGTCGGTCTGTTCA
Organism: Alphaproteobacteria bacterium; assembly: GCA_039980135.1. NCBI lineage: Bacteria > Pseudomonadati > Pseudomonadota > Alphaproteobacteria > Alphaproteobacteria bacterium. The sequence goes on along the minus strand of JBDXCV010000009.1, from coordinate 573,697 downwards.
TCGCGCCGGGCGCATTGCACCCGTTGCTCGCGGTCGTGGCGATCCTGTGTATCGCCGTCGGCTCCGGCGCGGCGGGCGCCATCAACATGTGGTACGAGCGCGATATCGACGCGCTGATGTCGCGCACGGCGAACCGTCCGTTGCCCGCGGGGCGCGTGGCGCCGGGCGACGCGCTTGGGTTCGCGACGGTCTTGGCCGTGTTCTCGGTCACACTCATGGGGTTCGCGACGAACTGGGTCGCGGCGGTACTGCTGGCCGCGGCAATCCTGTTCTATGTGTTCGTCTACACCGTCTGGCTCAAGCGGCGCACGCCGCAGAACATCGTTATCGGCGGTGCTGCCGGTGCGTTTCCACCGATGATCGGCTGGGCGGCCGTGACGGGTGATGTCAGCCTGATTTCACTCAGCCTCTTCGCCATCATCTTCCTGTGGACACCGCCGCATTTCTGGGCTCTCGCGCTCTATCGCAGCGGTGATTATGCGCGCGCGGGTGTGCCGATGATGCCGGTTGTCGCGGGCCGCAAATCGACCAAGCATCAGATGCTGGCCTACACCTTGTTGTTGGTCCCGGTAAGCCTCGTGCCCTTCGCGCTCGGCGCGGCGGGCCTGCTCTATGCCATCGGCGCCGCGGCCCTCGGCGTGGCGTTTATTGTCTGCGCGGTGCGTGTCTTGCGCGAACCCGATGCGGCGGAGGACAGGCGCGCGCGGCAGATGTTCGGGTTCTCGATTCTTTATCTGTTCCTCGTATTCGCGCTTCTGCTCGCGGATTCACTGATCGCGCTGGTGGGCTAGATCGACGATGGCGAAACGTGAATACAGCGAACGGCACCGTGAACAACGCGGTAAAAATTACGCGATGTTGGCTGTCATCGGCGGCCTGATCCTGATCTTCTACCTCGTGTTCATTGCACGCGCAGGGTTACTGGGATGAGCATGGCCGAGAACCGCAACCGCAACCGCCGCCGCCGCAACCGCTACGTTTTCGGCGGGTTGATCGTGATGATCCTCGGCATGAACGGTTTTGCCTACGCGACCGTCCCGGCCTACCGGGCCTTTTGTCAGAAATTCGGTTTCGCCGGCATTCCGCTGGTTGAAGCCAGCGCGCCCCAGACGGAAGAAATCCTTGCCGACCGGCCGATCACCGTCCGATTCAACAGCGACATCGAGCCTGCCCTCGACTGGCGGTTCAAGCCGGTGCAGCGTACGATCGATCTGCATGTCGGCGAGTCTGGTCTGGCCTTTTTCGAGGCAACCAACCGCCACTCAGAGCCGGTGACCGGGACAGCCACGTTCAACGTCACGCCGCTCAAGGCCGCACCGTATTTTGTGAAAGTCCAGTGTTTCTGTTTCACGGAGCAGACCCTGGCGGCCGGCGAGACGGCCCAGATGCCGGTCACATTCTTCGTCGATCCCGCGATTGCAGAAGACCAGAATCTCGATGACGTGACCGAAATTACCCTGAGTTACACCTTTTTCCGCGATCATGACGCCGATGCCGCCCGCAAGGCAGCATCGTTGCAGAAGGCCGACAAGACCCGAGTGAACTGATACCTGTTCAAAGCCCGGACGATACTGCCCGGCGAAAAGTGAGAAAAGCACATGAGTGATCACGCACACGAATCACACGGCAACCACCCCTATCACATGGTGGAGCCGAGCCACTGGCCGATCGTCGGTTCGATCGGCGGGTTCCTGATGGCCGTCGGGCTTGTGATCTTCCTGCATCCCGGATCGTTGGGTGCGGGCTTGCAGCCCTTCTTCGAGACCATTGGTCTGTGGACGATCGCACCGGGCAGCGTCCTCGCCATGATGACGATGATGGGATGGTGGCGCGACGTCATCGACGAAGCACATGTGCAGAAGATGCATACCAAGGTCGTGCAGCTCAGCCTGCGCTACGGCATGATGCTCTTCATCATCTCCGAGATCATGTTCTTCGCGGCCTGGTTCTGGGCGTTCTTCGGCGCCGCGCTGTTCCCGACGGAATCGATCGGGTCGGTCTGGCCGCCGGACGGGGTCGAGGTCTTCAACCCGTTCGACCTGCCCCTGCTGAACACGCTGATCCTTCTCACGTCGGGCTTCACGGTCACCTGGGCGCATCACGATATCCGCGAGGGCAACATGTCCCACGCGGCCAAGATGCTGGGCTGGACCGTCATGCTGGGCATGATTTTCACGGCCGCACAGGTGTTCGAATATGCCCACGCACCTTTCGGGTTCCGTGACGGCATCTACTCCTCGACCTTCTTCATGGCGACCGGCTTTCATGGTTTCCACGTGATCGTCGGGACGGTATTCCTCGCCGTTTGCTGGTGGCGCACAGCGAAGGGGCAGTTCACCAAGGACCATCACTTCGGCTTCGAGGCGGCGGCCTGGTACTGGCATTTCGTCGATGTCGTGTGGCTGTTCCTGTTCTCGTTCGTGTATGTCTGGAGCACCTTCGCCGCCTGATTGGTTACTGGATCGGACAAGCTGCGTGGTCGCGTATTATCCGAGGCAGTCCAGCCTGAAGACCGGTCTGCGCTGCGCGTGTCCGCGATGCGGGCAGGGCAAGCTGTACACGGGTCTGCTGACGGTCCGCGAGCGCTGTCCGGTCTGCGATTTCGACTACAGCCGGTTGAACACGGATGACGGGGCGGCCTTCTTTATCATCGTGCTGTACAGCGCGTTGATTCTGCCGCTCGCGGCCTGGTTCCAGTTTACCGTCGCCCCGCCGGTCTGGGTCCATTTCCTGGTCTGGATACCGGTGATCATCGTGGGGGCGATTGCGCTGATGCGTCCGTTCAAGGCCTGGCTTGTGGCGCAGCAGTTCAAGCACAATGTGGATGACGCGGATATCACGCGCTGAACACCGGGGCCTCGTGCACCCGTCTGGTAGATGAATATGCGCTTTCGACCGACATTCTGGGCGACCGCCCTGGCGTTGCCTGTGCTGATCGTTCTGATTGGTCTCGGCACCTGGCAGGTGCAGCGGCTGCAATGGAAGAACGAACTCATCGCGACCCGCGCCGAACGCGTCGGAGCGCTCCCCGTCGAGATCACGGAAGCGCTGGCCGCCGCGGGTGATCTGGCCGATGTCGAATACCGGCCCGTGACCGTGTCGGGTGAATTGCGCAACGATCGTGCGATGATTCTGCTCAACCGGGTGCACAACGGCCAGGTCGGCGGTCATCTGATTGCGCCGATGGAACTGGCGAACGGATTGGGCACGGTGATGGTCGACCGGGGCTGGATGTCCCTCCCGGATTTGCGCGCGTTTGCGGCCGCCGGCGGCGAATCAGTCACGCTCGACGGTTTCGTGCGGATGTACACGGCGCCGGGCGGCTTCGTGCCGGAAAACGAACCGGCCACGAACAACTGGTTCTTCATGCATGAAGGCGAGATGCTGGCGGCTGCGGGCCTGTCCGGGCCGGTCGGGTTCTATGTGCAGGCCGGACCGAAGGCGACGCCGCCGGGCGTCTATCCGATGGGCGCGGTCCCTGACGTCAATCTGCGGAACTCCCATCTCGAATATGCTGTCACCTGGTACGCGCTCGCGGCTGTGTTCCTGGTGATCTTTTTCATTTTTCACTGGAATCGGAAAGACACATGACCGACAGCGCCGCCTATGCGACCCTGCAGGATGTCTACCGCCGCCGCGCGCTGATCGGTGACGCGCTGGGTATCCTCGACTGGGACCAGGCGACGACCATGCCCGAGGGCAGCGCCGAGGGCCGCGCGGAACAGATCGCGACCCTGAGCGTCATGCGTCACGAGTTGTTGGTTCACCCCCGGGTGTCCGACGGCATCGCACGGGCAAAACAGGATTTCGCCGCGCACGACACCGACGACTGGCACCGGGGCAACTTGCGCGAGATGGAACGTGCCCATGCGCTGGCGTCCGCGGTGCCCGGCGATCTCGTCGAGGCGGCGGCGCGGGCCAATGCGGTGTGCGAACTTCAATGGCGGCGCGCGCGCGCGGAAAACGACTATCCGAGCCTCCTCCCGGCGCTGCGCGAAGTGCTCAACCTGGTACGCCAGACGGCGGATGCCCGCGCCGCGGCACTCTCGCTGGCGCCGTATGACGCGCTGCTTGAGGAATACGAGGCGGGCACGCGGATGGCGCGCCTCGACCCGCTGTTCGACCGCCTCGCGGCGTTCCTGCCCGCGTTCCTGCCGCAGGTATTGGAATGCCAGGCCGGACAGCCGACACCCGTCCGGCCCGCGGGACCGTTCGCGATCGCCGACCAGCGCGCCCTGGCGGCGGAGTTGATGCAGGCCCTGGGCTTCGATTTCGAGCGCGGCCGGTTGGATATCAGCCATCACCCCTTCTGTGGCGGCGCGACCGGCGATGTCCGGATCACGACGCGCTACAATGAGGATGATTTCACCGAATCCCTGATGGGCGTCCTGCACGAGACGGGTCATGCGCTGTATGAGGGCGGCTTGCCGCGCGACTGGCAGTTCCAGCCGGTGGGCAACGCGCTCGGCATGGCGATCCACGAAAGCCAGTCCCTGCTGATCGAGATGCAGGTCAGCCGGTCGCGGCCGTTCCTGAGCTACGCCCTGCCGCATATGCAAACCGCCTTCGGCGGCGCGGGCGATGCCTGGGATGTCGACAATATCTGCCGGCTCTACACCCGCGTGTCGCCCGGTTTCATCCGGGTGGACGCCGACGAGGTGACGTACCCCTTGCACATCATCCTGCGCTACCGGCTCGAACAGGCGATGTTGTCGGGTGACCTCGATCTGGCGGACCTTCCCGGTGCGTGGAATGACGGCATGCAGGAACTGCTGGGGATCACGCCGCCGGATGACCGCCACGGTTGCCTGCAGGATATTCACTGGCCGTCGGGATCGTTCGGCTATTTTCCGACCTACACGCTGGGCGCAATGGCGGCCGCGCAGTTCTACCGCGCCGCGCGCCGCGACCTGCCCGGTCTCGAGGCGGATATCGCCGCGGGCGATCTGGCCCCGATGGTTTGCTGGTTGCGCACCCATGTGCACGGCCGCGGGTCATGTCATACGGCTGACGAATTGTTGTCCCGCGCCACGGGCGAGCCGCTCAATCCCGAGATCTTCCTCGAACATCTGAATGCGCGCTATCTGGGCTAATCCTGCGCCGCATCGTCTTGTATCCGCATATCGCGTTGGATAGGTTAGCGCGCTTTTCATCGAAGGACCCGAATTTGGAATATGTAAGCACCAGGGGCACCGCGCCGGCGTTGGAGTTCGAGGACGTTCTGTTGAGCGGTCTCGCGCGCGACGGCGGGCTGTTTGTGCCGGCCACCTGGCCTTCGATCGAAGCCGACGATATCCGCGCCCTGCAGGGGCTCGACTATGCCGACATCGCGGCAAGAATCCTGCGCCCGTTCATCGACACCCAGACCCTCGCCGACACGCAGCTGCAACAGCTTGCGCGCGAAACCTATGCCGGGTTCGATCACCCGGACGTGGCCCCGCTGCGCCAGATCGACGACGACACATGGCTGCTGGAGCTCTTCCACGGCCCCACGCTCGCCTTCAAGGATTTCGCCCTGCAGCTGCTCGGTCGCCTGTTCGAGCATGTGCTGGCGCGCCGCGATGCGCGCATCACGATTGTGGGCGCCACCTCCGGTGACACGGGGTCGGCCGCGATCGAGGCCTGCCGGGACCGCAAAAACCTCGACATTTTCATGCTCCATCCGCAGGGCCGCGTGTCCGAGGTCCAGCGCCGCCAGATGACCACCGTCGTTGCCGACAATGTCTACAACATCGCACTCGGCGGCACGTTCGACGATTGCCAAGATCTTGTGAAGGCGCTGTTTGCCGACCACGAACTGCGGGACGAGGTCGGACTGTCGGCCGTGAATTCGATCAACTGGGCCCGGATCATGGGCCAGACCGCCTATTATTTTGCCGCCGGTGCGAAGCTGGGCGCGCCCGATGAGGCGCTCACTTTCGTGGTGCCGACCGGGAATTTCGGCAATGTCTACTCGGCCTATGTCGCGCGCCGGATGGGCCTGCCGATCTCCCGTCTGGTGGTGGCCTCCAATCGCAACGACATCCTCTATCGCTTCTTCGCCGAGGGCGAAATGTCGATTTCGGCCGTGGAACCCTCCTACTCGCCAAGCATGGACATACAGGTGTCGAGCAATTTCGAACGCCTAATGTTCGAACTTCTCGACCGGGACGGCGCCGCCGTCGACGCGGCCGTGCACGCGTTCCGGCGTGACGGTGTCCTGCCCGATGGCCAGAAGCTCAGCGATGATGCGCGCGGCCTGTTTGCCGCATACCGCGTGGATGATGACGAAACGCTGGAGGTGATCCGCGACGTGCACGCCCGGTCGGGGGTCCTGGTCGATCCCCATACGGCGGTCGGAATTGGCGCGGCCCGCAAGGCGCCGCGTGACGGACACAAGCGGGTGGTTCTCGCCACGGCCCATCCGGCGAAGTTCCCCGATGCGGTGGAGAAGGCGACGGGGGTCCGGCCGGCATTGCCGTCGCACCTGTCGGATCTGCTGGAACGCCCGGAACAGGCGGCGACCATTGAAAATGATGTTGCGGCGGTGCGTGCATTTGTGCGCGACCATGCGGCAGCACGAAAGACAGGTTGAGAACGCCCATGAGCGACGTCCGGATAACCACGCTTCCCAATGGCGTCCGTGTGGTCAGCGATGAGATGCCGACCGTCGAGTCCGTCTCCATCGGCATGTGGGTGCGGGCCGGCGCGCGTTTTGAGGCCCCCGAGGTCAACGGCGTCGCACATTTGCTCGAGCATATGATGTTCAAGGGCACACCGCGGCGGACCTCACAGCAGATCGCCGAGACGATCGAGAGCGTCGGCGGGCATATCAACGCCTACACCGCGCGCGAAGTCACCGCCTACTACGCGAAGGTGTTGAAGGATGACGCGGGGCTGGCCATCGATGTGATCGCGGACTTCATGCAGAATTCTCTTTTCGATGAGCAGGAACTGGGCCGCGAGCGATCCGTGGTGCTGCAGGAGATCGGCCAGGCGCGCGACACGCCCGATGATGTGGTGTTCGATAATTTCCAGGCCGTGGCGTTTCCCGAACAGCCCCTGGGTCGCCCGGTTCTGGGCCGTCCTGATGTGGTCGGGCAGATGCCGCGCGAAGCCATCGTCGGTTTTCACGGTCGGCATTATCACGGCGGATCGATCGTGCTGGCTGCCGCGGGCAGCATCACCCATGACGCGCTGGTGGCGCTGGCGGAAGCGCATTTGTCCGACGTGCGCGCCGGCACGGCGCAGGCCTTGCCGACCGCAACATATGGTGGCGGCGAAAGCCGGGAAGCGCGCGAGCTCGAACAGGTGCATTTCGTGATCGGATTTCGCGGCGCGCCGGTCGGGTCCGACGAATATTACGCCCTGTCGGTACTCTCCAACCTCTTCGGCGGCGGCATGTCGTCGCGCCTGTTCCAGGAAATCCGCGAACGGCGCGGGCTGGTCTACTCGATCGATACCTTCCTTTCCGCATTCTCGGACGAAGGCGTGTTCGGGATCTATGCCGGCACCGGACCGGAACTCGTCGAGGAGTTTGTGCCGGCCCTGTGCGACGAGATCTCTCGGCTGTCATCGACCCTCGGCGAGGACGAAATCGCGCGCGCACGCACGCAACTGAAGGCGAACCTGCTGATGGGCATGGAATCCACCGGTGCGCGGGCCGAGCGCGCGGGTCAGCAGATGCTGTTGTACGATCGGGTGGTGTCGGTCGATGAACTCGTCGAGAAGATCGAGAACGTGACGCCCGAAACGCTTGCCATCAGCGCGCGGCGGTTGCTCGAATCCACGCCGTGTCTGGCCACGATCGGCCCGGCGACGAACATGGAATCGTTCGACGTCATCCGCGGTCGACTGGCGGCGTAGGGCGGGCGCGATGCGGCTGTTTCGTTCCTTTTCGGGTAATGCCAACAGCGTAAGGCTGGAGGGACCGCGCACGTTTCTGCGGCCGCCGGTCGAGCGCGACTGGCGATCCTATGCCGAGATTCGTGCCGCCAGCCGGCAGTTCCTGGAGCCGTGGGAGCCGACCTGGCCGTCGGATGCGCTCAGCCGCGACGCGTTCTATCGGCGCCTGAACCGCTATGCCAGCGACTGGCGCAACGATACCGGCTACAGCATGTTCGTGTTTGACCGTGAAAGTCCCGCGCTCCTCGGCGGGATCAGCCTGTCGAACGTACGGCGCGGGGTCGCGCAATGCGGCACGCTGGGCTACTGGATCGGCGAGGCCTATGCGGGGCAGGGCTATATGCGCGAGGGGCTGGGGCTGCTGCTCGACTTTTGTTTCACCGAGCTGGGCCTGCACCGGGTCGAGGCGGCCTGTCTGCCGACCAACGAGGCCAGCCGCGGCCTGCTGAACGCGTCGGGTTTCTCGGAAGACGGGTTCGCGCGGAAATACCTCAAGATCAGGGGTGTCTGGCAGGATCATGTGCTGTTCTCCCTGCTCGCCGAGGACCATCGGACCGCCGCGTCGCGCGCGCCGGGCTCGTGATGACGCGGGTTCGGCCGCGCGCATGAACACGTCGCGCGTTTCCGCGAAGGTCCTGGCGCGCAAGCGCCTGCGTGTCCTGACCATCCTGTTGACCAGCGGGCTGGCGTTTCTCGCCCCGTCGGCGATCGCACCGGGACTGCCTGCGCTTCGCGCGGATTTCGCGCATGTCGCCAATGCGGAGTTCCTGTCGCCGCTCGTGTTGACGATGCCCATGCTGTTCATCGCACTGGCGGGCCCGTTCGTCGGCTACGCGGTCGACCGATTTGGACGCCGTAATGTCCTGATCACGTCGACATTTCTGTACGGCCTCGCGGGTATCTCCGGGCTGGTCATCGAATCGATTATTCTCCTGCTCGTCAGCCGCGCGTTGCTGGGGGTTTTTCTTGCCGGGATCATGACCAGTGTGACGGCGCTGGTCGGTGATTATTTCGTCGGGCCTGAACGCAACCGCGTGGCTGGCCTGCAGGGCGCATTCATGTCATTCGGCACGCTCGTGTTTGTCGTCATCGCCGGGCTCCTCGCGGAAATTCACTGGCGTGTCGGTTTCACGCTTTTTGCGACCGCCTTTGTGATGCTGCCGCTGATGTTCCTGAGCCTGTATGAACCCGATAAGGACGGTTCCGTCGGTGCCGGTGCGTCTGAGCCGCCACCGACCATGCAACAATGGACGGGGATCGGGCTGATTTGCGGCCTCGCATTTGTAGCCATGATCATCCTGTTCATGGTTCCGTCGCAGACCGCCTTCTTCCTGGTGGAGATTGGTGTCGAGGACCCGACGCGTGCGGGGCTGGCGATCGGATTATTTAATTTCTCGGCAGGGCTGGCATCGCTCACCTACAGCCGCGTGCGGGAGAAGCTCTGTCCGGAGGCGATCTTTGCGCTGATATTCGCCATCGGCGGAACCGGATATATTCTGACCGGTTTTTCGGACAGTTTCACCGGCACCATGATCGCAATGGGCATCGGCGGGTTCTCGGTCGGAGCGTTCCTGCCGAATATCAACCTTGCGATTATTTCGCGGGCCGCGATGAGCGTGCGCGGCCGCGCCCTTGGTGCGCTGACCACCATGTTCTTCCTGGGCCAGTTCTTCTCGCCGGTCTACGCGGTACCGCTCGCCAGTGCGGTCAGTGTCGGATACGCGTTCATTGTCAGCGGGTTCGTGCTGGTTGGGCTCAGCGTGGGGTTCATCCTCTATGTGACGGTCCGGCACCTGCGCCGTCGCCCCGCCGGTGAAAGCTAGGCACGGCCCGATGCACCGGACAGGACCGACAGATCGACACCGATGCTGTTGAAGGCGCGTTCCCATTTCTCGTCATCGTTGACCTCGAACATCAGGTCTTCGTCATAGGGTACGGACAGCCAGGCGTTGTCTTGTATTTCGGAATCGAGTTGTCCCGCCCCCCAGCCGGCGTAACCAAGCGCGAGTATTGATCGCTCCGGACCCTCGCCCTGGCCCAGCGCCCGCAGGATATCGAGGGTAGCCGTCAGGCCGACATGTTCCGTGACCATTAATGTCTCGGCATGGCGGTATTCGCCGGAGTGAAGAACGAAGCCGCGCTGATTTTCCACCGGACCGCCGAAATGAACCGGCACGTGGCGGGCGCTGTCGGCGGCAGGAATATCCAGCTGTCCGAGGAGTTCACGGAAGTCGATCGAATCCAGTGTCTTGTTGATTACCAGCCCCATCGCGCCTTCATCATTGTGCGCGCACATGTAGATGACGGCGCGCTCGAAACGCGGATCGGTCATCGCCGGCATGGCCAGCAGCATTTGCCCTTCGAAATACATTCCCGGCGTGTTTTCGCTGTCTGTCATGTTTTCCTGGATCCCGATGGCGCGTTTGTCATTCTATTCCGACACGTAATTGTGAGGGCTGTTGAGCGGCGAGCCGCTATATTCCGGGGTAATCATCCCTATATTTCAAGCATTAGAATCATTCTCACCCTCACAGGCAAACCCGCCAGGGCATGAACGATATGGTACCGCGTTTCCGCGAAGTTTTGCGTCTGGCCGCGATTGTGGCGGTCATTCCGGCGATTTTATGGCCGGGCCTGGCCGTGAGCGACGTCGCGACGGACTGGCTGGAGGGCCCGAAAGCCGATATCCGCCTGATTTCGGCAACGACAGCGGTGGGTGACCTGGAGACGATTCCGCTGGGCATCGAGGTCCGCCTTGATGACGGCTGGAAGACCTACTGGCGCTCGCCGGGCGACGCCGGCATTCCGCCCCATGTGGAGTGGGGAAAGTCAGACAACCTGGCCTCGGCGGCGTTCCAGTGGCCCGCGCCGGTGCGGTTCATGTACTACGATCTGGAAACGTTCGGCTACGAGAAGCAGGTCGTGTTCCCGGTCAATGCGCAGTTGCAGAACATCGGTGAAGCGGTTTCATTGCGGGCGACCGTCGACTTGCTGATCTGCGACGATGTGTGCATCCCCCATACATTTCAGGCCTCGCTTGACCTTCCCGCTGGTCCGGCCAACCCGTCCGAATTCGCCAACATGATCGATCGGTTCCAGAACCAGGTGCCGGGCGACGGCAGTCGTGCGGGCCTGGTCTTCGAGGGTGCCGACGTCTCGGGCACCAATGTAAAGCCGCTGATCCGCACGGCCTTTCGTGCGGACACGCCGTTTCAGACCCCGGACCTTCTGGTCGAGGGATCGGGCGACGTGGTCTTCTCCAACCCCGAGTTCAAGTATCTCGAAAATGGCCGGGTCGTCCTGGCGTCGGTCACGGCAGAAGATATTTTCGGTGAAGGCGCGCCGGTCGATCTCGAAAGCGATCCGCTGGTCTTCACCCTGATTGACGGCGCGCGGAGCATCGAGGCGAGCGCCATGCCGCTGGCCAATGGCCTGGCACATGTGGATACCGGCGGATTGGCGATCACAACACTATTGTCGATCATGGCGCTGGCGCTGGTCGGCGGGCTGATCCTGAACCTGATGCCCTGTGTGTTGCCCGTGATCTCGATCAAGCTTCTGTCGGTGGTCAGCCATGGCGGCGGCGATCCGAAGGAAGTCCGCCTCGGCTTCCTGGCCACGACTGCGGGTATCGTTGTGTCCTTCCTCGCTCTGGCGAGCCTCGCCGTGGGTGTAAAGTCGGCCGGACTGGCCGTGGGCTGGGGCATCCAGTTCCAGCAACCGATCTTCGTCGTCACCTTGGTGATCATCCTGACCCTGTTTGCCGCCAACATGTGGGGCCTGTTCGAGGTCCGTCTGCCGGGCAAGGTGTCGGATGTGGCCGTTGCGGCGGGCAACAAGAGTTCGCTCGGTGGCCAGTTCTTTCAGGGTGCGTTTGCGACAATTCTCGCGACGCCCTGCACCGCGCCGTTCCTCGGCACGTCGATCGGCTTCGCGCTCAGCCGCGGTGCGGTCGAGATCTACGCGATCTTCCTTGCGCTCGGGGTCGGCATGGCATTGCCGTTCATTCTGGTGGCGGTCTTTCCGGTGCTGGCGACGAAACTGCCACGTCCGGGTCCCTGGATGAACGGCCTCAAGAAATTCCTCTCGCTCGCGTTGATCGCCACGGCCGTCTGGCTGTTGTCGGTGATGGCGGTGCAGGTGTCGCTCGAGGCCGCGCTGGTTGTCGCCGCTCTGATGGCCGCGATCGTTGCGCTGTTCGCGCTGCGTAACCGGATCCCGGAGAAGCGTGGTCGCATGCTCGGTGCGGGTGTGTTCGCCGCCGCCATTGTTGCCTTCGTTGTGCCGACCGCGCTACCGGCGATCGGCATCGGTGTGCGTGACCAGTCCCGGGTCGCGGCGCGCGACGAGGCCTGGATGCCTTTCGATCCGGTCGCGATTCCGGTGCTCGTGGCGCGAGGCAATGTGGTCTTCGTGGATGTGACGGCGGATTGGTGCATCACCTGTCAGGTCAACAAGAAGCGCGTCCTCGACACGCAGGCCGTAAACGACGCTTTCGAACGCGGCGATGTTGTTCTGATGCGCGCGGACTGGACCAAGCCGAGTGACGTGATTGCCCGGTATCTCGCATCGTTCGGCCGTTTCGGCATTCCGTTCAATGTCATTTACGGGCCGGATTCGCCCCGCGGGGTGGTGTTGCCGGAATTGTTGTCGAGCAATGCGGTGTTCGGGGGGCTCACCGAGGCCGGCATGACGACGGCGGTCGCCGAAAAATAGTCGTTCCCGCCGGATTTTCCTTCGATCCGAGGCTGTAACTTTCCGTAATTCAGACTATGTTGCGAACCGATATCAATGACGCGGTCGGTTCGGACGCGATTGTTCGGACGGCCCGAAACACACCTGATCGAGGAGAGACAGATGGCGATCAACGTAGGCGACAAGATTCCGGCGAGTGCACTCGCTCACAAGACGGCGGACGGCATCGACCAGGTCTCGACCGACGACCTGTTCGGCGGCAAGAAGGTCGTTCTGTTTTCGGTGCCCGGCGCCTTCACACCGACCTGCTCGGCGCAGCATCTGCCCGGTTTCGTGCAGAAGGCCGGTGATCTCAAGGCAAAGGGTGTCGACACGATTGCCTGCATGGCCGTCAACGACCCGTTCGTCATGGAAGCCTGGGGCAAGGATCAGTCCGTCGGCGACACTGTGCTGATGCTGGCCGACGGCTCGGCCGCCTTCACCAAGCAGCTTGGCATGGAACTCGATCTCGTGGACCGGGGTCTGGGCGTGCGCAGTCAGCGCTTCGCGCTGATCGTCGACGACGGCACGGTAACGGAAGTTCTTCTCGACGAGGCCGGCGCCTTCGAGAAGAGCTCGGCCGAGAGTGTCCTCGAACACCTCTAGGCTTTCAGCCATTCGAAAAGATTGCGGGGGCCATCTGGCCCCCGTTTTCGTTCCGCTGTTGAGTCCCGGGTGATCCGTCAGCCGACCGGGATGATCGCGGCGCGGGCGAGTTCGTCGGCGCGTTCATTGTCCGGGTGCCCGGCATGCCCCTTGACCCAGTGCCACTCGATGTCGTGGGGCTCCATCACCTGCTCCAGGCGTTTCCACAGATCGACATTCTTGACCGGTTTCCTGGCGGCGGTTTTCCAGCCGTTGCGCTTCCAGTTGTGGATCCATTTCATGATCCCGTCGCGCACATAGGTTGAATCGGTATACAGATCGACCGGCGAGGGTTGCTTGAGCTCCTCGAGCGCGGCGATTGCCGCCATGAGTTCCATCCGGTTGTTGGTCGTCTCATCTTCGCCGCCCGACAATTCCTTCTCATGCTCGCCGGCGCGCAGGATGGCACCCCAGCCGCCGGGTCCGGGATTTCCCGAACACGCACCGTCGGTATAGATCACGATCCGCGTTGTATCATTCATGGGCATACATCCTCGAAGCTGACGCCGTAGGCGCCGGGGCCATCCACCTGCTGGTGAAACCGCAGCCGGCCCAGAAATTGTTTCGGGTCCTTCGGTTGAACGAAGGCCGCCGTGTCGTGATTGATCCAGTCATACAACCGGGTCAGCAGGAACCGCAGGGCGCTGCCGCGCGCCAACCGGGGAAGGGCGTCGAATTCCGGCCGGGTGAGGGGCCGGACGGAGGCATAGCCGCGCAACAGCGCCCGGGCCTTGGTGACGTTCAGGCTGTTATCGGGCTCGAAGCACCACGCGTTGATGCAGATCGCCAGGTCATAGGCGAGCGCGTCATTGCAGGCGAAATAGAAATCGATGAAGCCCGATAGATTCTCCCCGAGGAAGAACACGTTGTCGGGGAAGAGGTCGGCATGAATCACGCCGTCCGGCAGGTCGCTTGGCCAGTTGGACGCGATGTCGTCGAGTTCCGCATCGAGCATGTCCTTGAGGCCGGGGATAACATCGTCGGCCTGGTCGCGGGTCTGGCCGACGAGGGTCTGCCATCCCGAAACAGACATGTTGTTGGCGCGATGGCCGTCGAAACTCTGTCCGGCGTCGTGCATTTGCGCCAGTGCGGCACCGAGTTCGGCGCAGTGTCGGGGCGTGCTTTTCTTCGGCCAGATGCCGGAGAGGAACGAGACAATTGCGGCCGGCCGGCCGGCAAGCTCGCGCAGCGCGGCACCGTCGCGCCCGTGGATCGGGGTCGGACATGAAAAACCGCTCTCCGCCAGATGATCCATCAGGCCCAGGAAATAGGGGAGGTCTTCGCGATGCACCCGCTTTTCATACAGGGTCAGGATATAGCTTTGGGGTGCGGCGTTCTCCGCCGCCACGGTCTGCAGCAGATAGTTGGTGTTCTCCACACCCTCCGCGATGCCCTTCAGCGAGACGACCTCGCCGATCTCGTAGTCGGCCAGAAAGGCGACCAGGTCTTCGTCGTTCACGTCGGTGTAGACGGCCATCGGAGCGCGCTAGGCGATCAGGGCGCGCGGGAGATTGAAATGCACATTCTCCTCGCGCACCGAGATTTCCTCGATCGTGACATCATATCGCGCGCGACAGGCCTCGACGAATTCCTCCACGAGGGTTTCGGGTGCCGAGGCACCTGCGGTCAGGCCGAGGGTGTTGCAGCCGTCGAAACGGTCCCAGTCCATGCCGCTCGCGCGTTCGACGAGCGCCGCATCCCGGCAGCCCGAACGTAGCGCCACCTCGACGAGGCGGTTTGAATTGGAGGAGTTCGGCGCGCCGATCACGATCATGGCGTCGCACCGTTCGGCAATGGCCTTCACCGCCTCCTGGCGGTTCGTGGTCGCGTAGCAGATATCTTCGGAACCGGGTTCCGCGATATTCGGGAACTTCGCACGCAGTGCCTCGACGATCGCCGCCGTGTCGTCGACCGACAATGTCGTCTGGGTCACATAGGCGAGCGGGGTTTCCTGAGGAATGTCGAGGGTTGCGACATCCTCGACCGTTTCGACCAATGTCATCGAGCCGTCGGGCAATTGCCCCATGGTGCCGATCACTTCGGGATGGCCCGCATGCCCGATCAACAGGATATGCCGGCCCGAGCGTTGCTGGTGCTGGGCCTGATTGTGCACCTTGCTGACCAGTGGGCAGGTAGCGTCGAGGTAGAACAGGTCGCGGCGCTCGGCCTCCACGGGCACGGATTTGGGCACGCCGTGGGCCGAGAAGATCACCTTCGCGTCATCGGGCACTTCCGAGAGTTCGTCCACGAAGACGGCACCCTGGCGTTCGAGATTCTCGACGACGAAGCGGTTGTGGACAATCTCATGGCGGACATATATCGGCCGGCCATAGCGTTCCAGCGCCTGTTCGACGATCTGGATGGCTCGGTCGACACCCGCGCAGAAGCCGCGTGGTTGCGCCAGCAGGATCGTCAGAGGAGATTTCGACATCGAAGCATTCCGAAACGCGTTGTGGAGCCACGAGCGACCTTGTTCTCGGTCCGCCGCTCTCGTAATGTTTTCGCGCGGTCAGTTACCGCGTACCCGTAATATCTTAGTGGCGCCGCACGGTGCAAGGCACGGTACGATGCGCGGAGAGAAGTGATGGCGGATCCGGAGATCGCACAGAAGGAACCCATCGCCGTGGATGTCATTCCGGGGCGGAAATACTGGTGGTGTGTATGCGGGCGCAGCAAGAAGCAGCCCTTCTGCGACAGCGCCCACAAGGGCACAGACTTCGAGCCGGTAATGTTCGAAAGCGACGAGGCCAAGACCATCTGGTTCTGCTGTTGCAAGCAGACGGGCGACAAGCCGTTCTGCGATGGCACACACAACACGCTTTGACCGGATAATTGCTGATCCCATGAGATTTTTGCGAACCGCACATGCCCGTAGCGGATGGGCCGGAACGGGCTGGGCCGCCCTCGCGCTGTTTGTGCTGGCCGCGTGCCAGCAGGGCGCGCCGGCGCCCGCCCCGCCCTGTCCGAATATCGTGATCGTGAAGGACGCCTCGGAACTGACCCAGTTTCTTCCCGGCCCGGGGCGCGATCTGACCGATGTCACCCTGGAGGCGCGTGTTGCGGATTTCCGGGGCTTCTGCGACACGGACATCAAGGAAGACCGGACGGGGATGGTCGATGTGGAATTGCAGCTGTTGATGGCGGCCACACGCGGCCCGGCGGCGACATCGCGTCAGGCGACCGTCAACTATTTCGTCGCCATCGCGGACAAGGACGAGAACATCGTGGCGCGTGAGGAATTCGCGACGATCCTCACCTTTGAAGGCAATCGCAATCGGGTCGGCTTCGCCGAGGAGCTGGCACAGAAAATCCCGTTGCGGGCCGGCCAGCTCGGCGATGAGTTCAGCGTCTTCGTCGGGTTCGTGCTCTCTGACGAAGACCTGAAATACAATCTCAACAAGCGCGGGCGTTAGGCGGCAGTCCCACTACGCAGTCCCAATTCGCGGGCCCATTAGAGTGTCTGCCGACTCCGCGTACTGATTGCATAATGTCGTCGGAAGCGCGTGGTACAGGCCCCGCGCTCGATGTTGAGTAAAATTGTCATGTGACCCCAGCGGGAGAGACCGGCTCGTTTGCCGGCGCCGAAGGAGCAACCGCCCCGGAAACTCTCAGGCATCCAGGACCGCGAGGGGGATGACACTCTGGAAAGCAGGCCCGGCCGGGTATGTACGGCGCCGGGCCTCACCGAAGGCGTAAACCGAGCCCGGAAATGACCCCGGGACCGGTGAATCTCTCAGGTCTGACGACAGAGTGGGGCAGGCGGCGCAACGGGTGCGCTGTCCGGCTTGGCTCGGACCGGGAGAGCGGCGTGGCGTCAGTGCCTGATACGGAAGTTCGCAAGACCCCCCTGTACGACCTGCATACGTCGCTGGGTGCCCGGATGGTGCCCTTCGCGGGCTATGCCATGCCGGTGCAGTATCCCGCCGGTATCATCGCCGAGCACAACGCCACGCGCGGCGCGGCGGGCCTGTTCGATGTCTCCCATATGGGCCAGGCGATCCTGCGTGGCGAGGACCCCGCGGCGAGTTTCGAGCGGCTGGTGCCGGGCGATATTTCGGGGCTGACGACCGGGCGGATGCGCTACACGCTGTTGCTCAACGATGCGGGCGGCATCCGCGACGACCTGATGGTCACCCGGATCGAGGAGAATGGCGTCCCGGCCCTGTTCCTGGTGGTCAACGCCGCGTGCAAGGATGCGGACTTCGCCCATATCTCGGCACAACTCGCGAGTGACGTCGAACTGCAGATTCTCGGCGACAGCGCGCTGCTCGCGCTGCAGGGCCCGAAGGCCGAAGCGGCGCTCGGCGAACTGGCGCCCGAATGCCGCGAGCTGGTTTTCATGCAAGGCGCGGAGATGACCGTGAATGGCGCACCGGCCTATGTTACACGCTCGGGTTACACGGGCGAGGACGGATTTGAAATTTCGCTGCCGAACGATGCGGTCGCCGGTCTGGCGCAGCGGTTGCTCGATCATCCCGATGTGATGCCTGTCGGGCTCGGCGCACGGGATTCCCTGCGGCTTGAGGCGGGGCTTTGCCTGTACGGCCATGATATCGACGAAACCACGTCGCCGATCGAGGCCGGACTGGCCTGGGCGGTCGGCAAGCGCCGGCGCGAGACCGCGGATTTCCCGGGCGCGGAGACGATCCTGCGACACTTAAACGAGGGTCCTGATCGCAAGCGCGTCGGAATCCGGCCCGACGGCCGCGCGCCGGTGCGCGAGGGCGCGGAGATCCGCGACGGCGGTGGCGGTCAGGTCGGGGTGATCACGAGCGGCGGGTTCGGCCCGACGATCGGCGGCCCTGTGGCGATGGGCTATGTGGATTCTGCCGCTGCCGTGGCCGGCACAACACTGAATATCGAACTGAGAGGCCGGACGGTGGCTGCCAAAGTGGCGGACCTGCCGTTTGTGCCTGCCAACTACAAACGCGCAAGCTGACCCGAGAGGAGAATGGCAATGGCCGACCGGAAATACAGCGAAGACCATGAATGGGTCGAAGTTGAAGGAGAGACCGGCATGATCGGGATTTCCGACTATGCACAGGAACAGCTCGGCGATGTCGTGTTCGTCGAGTTGCCGGATGTGGGCAAGATGCTCGACCGGGGTGACGAGGCCGCGGTCGTCGAATCCGTGAAGGCTGCGGCCGAGGTCTACGCCCCCGTCGGCGGCGAGGTGATCGAGGTCAACGACGCCCTGAACGGCGACCCGTCGCTGGTCAACACGGATGCGTTCGGCGACGGCTGGTTCGCCAAGCTTCGCCTGACCGACCCGGCCGAACTGGACGAACTGATGGATGAGGCCGCCTACAAGACCTTCTGCGAGGGCCTGGACTGAGATGCGATATCTTCCGCTCACGGACAATGACCGGGCCGACATGCTGTCGGCGATCGGGGTCGGGTCGGTCGACGATCTGTTCGTCGATGTGCCCGACGCCGCGCGGTTCGATGGTGACTTCGATCTATCCGATCATATGGCCGAGTATCAGGTGGAAGCGAAGATCGCGGCTTTGGCCGGACGCAATATATCGACTGCGGACGTCCCCAGTTTTCTGGGCGCGGGGGCTTATCGCCACCATATTCCGGCCACGGTGGACCATCTGGTCCAGCGCGGCGAGTTCCTGACGTCCTACACCCCCTACCAGCCGGAGATCTCGCAAGGCACCCTGCAGGCGCTGTTCGAGTTCCAGACGATGGTCGCGCTGATCACCGGCATGGATGTGGCCAACGCCTCGATGTATGACGGCGCGACCGCGTGCGCGGAGGCGGTGCTGATGGCCCAGCGGATCACCCGGCGTAACAAGGCGATCGTCTCGGGCGGCGTGCATCCCCATTATCGCGAGGTGACCGAGACCCAGTCGCGCTACCTGGACATCGAGATCGACGCGTGCGCGCCGGACCTGGACGGGCGGGAAGACCTCGCCGGAGAGATCGGTGAGGATACGGCCTGTGTTGTGGTGCAGAATCCGGGCGTTTTCGGCCATGTCCGCGATTTCGGGCCGCTCGCCGAGGCCTGTCACGCTGCCGGGGCGCTGCTGGTCGTCGTCGTCACCGAGGCGGTCTCATTGGGCGCTATCCGCTCACCGGGCGAGATGGGGGCCGACATTGTTGTCGCCGAGGGCCAGAGCCTGGGCAACGCCCAGGGGTTCGGCGGGCCCTATGTGGGCCTGTTTGCCGCGCGCGAGAAATACGTCCGCCAGATGCCGGGCAGGCTGGCCGGTGAGACGGTGGATGAGGAGGGCCGTCGCGGCTGGGTGCTGACGCTCTCGACCCGCGAGCAGCATATCCGCCGCGAGAAGGCGACGAGCAACATCTGCACGAATTCCGGCCTCTGCGCGCTGGCCTTTACCATCCATCTCGCGCTGCTGGGCGAAGACGGTTTCCGGCGCCTGGCGGCGCTCAACCATGCCCATGCGGTCGACCTGGCGTCGCGGCTGGAGGCCGTCGCCGGGGTGGAGGTTCTGTCGGACACGTTCTTCAACGAGTTCGCGGTCCGCCTGAGCGGTTCCGCGCGTGACGCCGTCGATGCGCTGGCCGCACGGAACATTCTCGCCGGTGTGCCCGCCGCCCGCCTGTTTGGCGGCGATGCCGGGCTCGACGACATTCTGCTGGTCGCCGTGAGCGAGCTCACCCGGCCGGAGGATATGGACGCGTTGTGTGCGGGTCTCGCGGAGGTGCTGGCATGAGCGGACATTCGAAGGATCTGAGTCGGCCGGCGCCCGCGTCACCGGCGGGCGGGATCGACACGGTGCACGGCCATCAGGCGCTGCGCCTGGAAGAGCCGTTGCTGTTCGAGATCGACAACCCGGGCGCGGTCGGCGTTGATCTGCCGGCGCCGAACGAGGCGGAGAACCGGCTGGGCGGGCTCGAACGCGTCGCGCCGGTTGGATTGCCGAGCGCCAGCGAGCCGGAGATCGTCCGGCACTTCACCCGCCTGTCCCAGAAGAACTACGCGATCGACATGGGCACCTACCCGCTCGGCTCGTGCACGATGAAGCACAATCCACGGCTTAACGAGAAAATGGTCCGCCTGCCTGGCTTCGCGAACCTGCACCCGATGCAGCCCGTGGCGACCACCCAGGGTGCGCTCGAACTGATCGACAATCTGGCCCACTGGCTCAAGGCGCTGACCGGGATGCCGGCGGTGGCGATGTCGCCGGCGGCGGGCGCCCATGGTGAACTCTGCGGCGTGATGGCCATTCGTGCCGCGCTCGACGACCGGGAAGGCGGGCCGACGGCCCGGCGGCGCATCCTCGTCCCGGATTCCGCCCATGGCACGAACCCCGCGACCGCGGCGGTTTGCGGCTTCGCCGTCGATGCCATCCCGTCGGATACGCGCGGCCGGGTCGACGTGAAGGCGTTTGCCGACAAGCTCGACGACGACGTCGCCGGGATCATGATCACCAATCCCAACACCTGCGGACTGTTCGAGAACGACATGATCGAGATCGCGGCGTTGGTCCACGATGCGGGCGGCTATTTCTATTGTGACGGTGCGAATTTCAACGCCATCGTCGGCCGCGTGCGGCCGGGCGACCTTGGCATCGATTGCATGCATATCAACCTGCACAAGACCTTCTCGACACCCCATGGGGGCGGCGGCCCGGGCGCGGGACCGGTGGTGCTGTCGGATGCGCTGGCGCCGTTCGCCCCCACGCCGTGGGTCGTGCATGGCGATGACGGGTTCTCGCTGGTGGAGCATGGCGCGGACGCAGGTGCGGCAAAGCCGTTCGGTCGCCTCAAGGGATTTCACGGCCAGATGGGCATGTTCGTACGCGCCTATGCCTACATGCTCAGCCACGGCCGCGACGGATTGCGCCAGGTCGCCAATGACGCGGTACTCAATGCCAACTACGTCATGGCCCAACTGTCGGACGTCATGACCGCCGCGTTCGAAGGCCCGTGCATGCATGAATGTCTGTTCGACGATCGCTTCCTGAAGGATTCGGGTGTCACGACGCTGGATTTCGCCAAGGCGATGATTGACGAGGGTTATCACCCGATGACCATGTACTTCCCGCTGGTGGTGCACGGCGCAATGCTGATCGAACCGACCGAGACCGAATCCAAACGCGAACTCGACGATTTCATCGCGGTGGTCAGGTCTCTGGTTGCGAAGGTGAAATCTGGAAACAGCGACGCGTTCGCGGCCGCCCCGCGACTCACCCCGCGTCGGCGCCTCGACGAGACGGCCGCGGCGCGTAGCCCGGTCCTGCGCTGGTCACCGGAGATGCCGGCGGCGGAAGCGGCAGAGTAGGCGGCGGCGCAGGCGCGCCGGCGCGCTGCGGGCATGAAAAAGGCCCCGCGAAGGGGCCTTCTCGACGCGGCATGAACCGGCGGCGCCTAGTTGAGCTTGCCCGGGACTTCCCGGATCGCCTCATTGACCAGTTCGTCACCCTTCTGGCCCTCGACCGTCTCGGTCAGGATCTGCCGGGTGGCGTCGATCGCGATATCCGCGGCCAGCGCACGCACGTCGGCGACGGCGCGGGCCTCGGCGGCCGCGATCATGTCCAGCGCCTGCTGTTCGCGGCGTTTGAGCGTATCGGCTGTACGCGCCTCGACGTTCGCCTCGATGCGCCGTGCCTCTTCTCGCGCCTCGGCGACGATGCCCTCGGCTTCCGCCAGCGCGTCACGCTGCTTGCGCTGATACTCGGCCAACGTGTGCTGGGCCTCCTCGCGAAGGCACTGCGCCTCGTCCAGCTCCGACTTGATGGCGTCGGTACGGCCGTCGAGCTTGCCCGTGATCGCCTTCGACATGGGGCGGTACACCGCGACCACGAAAATGATGAACGCGATCAGAACCCAGGTCTCGGGCTTCTCGAAGAACGGCGCGTGATCGTCGGCGGCCAGGGCGTTGCCGGTGAAGGCGAGCAGGGTCGCGGTGGCGAGGGTCAGCCGTGCCAGCATCATGAACGCCCTCCGACGGCATCGTCGATCGCCTTGCGCACCGTACCGCTGTCCGGTGTCACGCCGATCAGGCGTTCGACGGCCTGGCTGGCGATATCTTCCACCAGCGCGGCCACATTCGCCGTCGCGGATTGCTGGGCCTCGTGGATCCGCTTGCGCGCGGCATCGGCATCGGCCGAGAGTTTCTCGGTCAGCGCGGCGTTGTGCTTTTCCGCCTCCGCCGTCGCGGCTTCCGCAGCCAGATGGAGCTGTTCCTGCGCACCCGCGCGGGCCTTCGCCAGTTCCGCCTCATAGGCGGCAAGCACCTCTTCGGCCTCGCTCGCCAGTTCCTCCGCGCGTGCAATATCGCCATCGATCCGCTGGTGGCGGTTATCGATCGTCGCCGAGATCCGCGGCAGCGCGATACGCCACGCAAACAGGAAGACGACGGCAAAGCAGACGACCAGCCAGAAAATCTGGCTTGCGAATGAGGAGGGTTCGAACTGAGGCATCTTGGCGCTCTTCCGCTTTCGATCCGGTCACCGACCGGGCTTGCCCGGGGGCAGCCGGTCAGGTGGCCTTAACCGTTGCGTCCGGTTTCGACTAACCGGCGAGGATGATGAAAGCCATAATCAGCGCGAACAGCGCGATGGCTTCCGTGACCGCGAACCCGATCCAGATGAACGCGCCAATTTCTTCTTTGGCGGCAGGGTTGCGACCGATTGCTTCGATGTAGCTGGCCCAGATGCGGCCGACACCGACACCGGCACCGACCATACCGATGGCGGCCAGGCCGGCACCGATCAAACGCGCGAATTGCGTTGCGACTTCGAGTTCCATCATAAAAGGCTCCTTCAAGCTTTCTCGTATTGGGGACTAATGCAGATGCAGTGCGTCGTTGAGATAGACGCATGTGAGGATGGCGAACACGTAGGCCTGGATGACGGCAATCATCACCTCGAGCAACGTGATGGCGATCAGGAAGGCCAGCGGCAGCAGACCGGGCAGTACCCAGAATCCGCCGAGTGCGACGACACCGCCGCCGATCACCTTGAGCAGGACATGGCCGACCGTCATGTTGGCGAACAGTCGCACGGACAGGCTGATCGGACGTGAGAAGTAGGAAATGATCTCGATCGGAATCAGGACCGGCGCCGAGACAATCGGTGCGCCATGGGGGAAGAACAGCGAGAAGAATTTAAAGCCGTGCTTCACGAGGCCGATGATGGTCACCCCGACGAAAATGAATGCCGCCATCGCGAAGGTCACCGCGAGATGGCTGGTAAAGGTGAAGGCGCCGGGAATCAGACCGAGCAGATTGCCGAACAGGATGAACATGAACAGGCTGAAGATGAACGGGAAATAGGGACGGCCCTGGGATCCCACATTGTCGCGCACCATGTCGGCGATGATTTGATAGAAATATTCAGCCGACGCCTGCATGCGCCCGGGCACCAACGCGCGGCGCTGGGTGCTGACAACCATGAAGATCACCAGAATCGCCGCCGTGATGGCCATCCAGAGCGATGAGTTCGTGAACGAAATATCGACATCGGCGACTTCGATATCGATGATCGGTACGATTGTGAATTGTTCGAGAGGGCTAGCCACCCGGATACTCTCCAGTCTTATTCGGCGTATCGTCCGACGCGCCGGAAATTATGCGTCGGTACCGCCGTTTGTCTTTGGCTTGCTTGCCTGATTTGCGGTGCGAACGACGTTCAACAATCCCGCGGCAAACCCAAGCATCAAGAACACCACCAACAACCAGGGCTTCGTGCCCAACCACCAGTCCAGGCTCCAGCCGATACCGCCGCCAAAACCTACTCCGGCAACCAGATCGACGGCGACTTTGATGCCGACGCCCATGTCCGAAGCACTTCTAGACCGAGACGAGGCCTTACGTACTGCCCCCGCGCGCCGGTCGCGAACCTTGCCAAGGCGCCGTTTGAGTTCAGGCAGTTCGGGCGGTTGGTCCGGATCTGTCATGGACCCACTTCTTCCCCGAATTGCTGTTCCCGCGGTCCGACAGGACCGGCACCCGAAAGCGAGCGCAAAGTAGCGACCGCCTCTGGGCAAGTCAAGGCGACTTTCCGCACATGCGAAGAGGCGCGTAGGCCGCGGAAATCTGCGGGAAAATCGGGCCAAACTGGAGAAGGGAGCAGAACCAAAACCCTAGGCGATGGCGCGGATTTCCTCAGCCCCGCGGAGGTCGACCGAGACGAGCTGACTGATGCCGCGTTCCGGCATCGTGACACCGTAGAGACGGTCCATACGGGCCATCGTCATGCGGTGATGAGTCACGATCAGGAAACGGGTCGAGCCGATGGATGCAATATGGTCGAGCAGGTTGCAGAAGCGGTCCACGTTGGCATCGTCGAGCGGGGCATCGACCTCGTCGAGCACGCAGATGGGCGCCGGATTGGTCAGGAACACGGCAAACAGGAGCGCCGTTGCCGTCAGGGCCTGTTCACCGCCGGACAGCAATGACAGGGACTGCAGCTTCTTGCCCGGCGGGCTGGCGTAGATCTCGAGCCCCGCCTCCAGCGGGTCTTCCGCATCGGTCAATTCCAGATGAGCGCGCCCGCCGCCGAACAGGCGCACGAACAGATCCTGGAAATGCTTGTCGACGTCCTTGAACGAGGCGAGCAGCCGCTGGCGGGCCTCGCGGTTCAGGCTGGCGATGCCGCGCCGCAGGCGATCGATCGCCGAGACCAGGTCTTCGCGTTCGGTCTGGATTGTCTCGATCTTCTCGATCAGTTCCTCGGATTCCTGTTCCGCGCGCAGGTTTACCGGCCCCATATTGTCGCGCTCGCGCAGCAGCCGCTCGAGGCGGCGGTCAGCGGCATCGAGATCCGGCATTTCCTTGCCTTCCGCGATTTCCGCCAGCGCCAGCGCCTCCTCGGGTTTGCATTCCAGGCGTTCGGTGATCCGCTCGATCACGGTCTCCAATGTCTGCGCGGCCTGGGCGACGGCGGATTCGGCGCGCACCTTGTCTTCGCGTACATCGCCCAGCTTCGCTTCGGCGTCCCGCATCGTGCGTTCGGCCTGGGACAGGCGCTCGTCGGCGCGCGCGACCGCATCGGCGGCTGCATTGCGGCGCGCCTCGGAAGCGGTCAGCCGGTCCATCAGTGCATTGCGCTGGGTCTCGATCTCGGCCGGCCGGGCGGCGAGGGCTTGCAGTTCGCCACGGGCCTGTGCGTCGCGGGTCTCGAGTTCGCCGATGCGTTCACCCGCACCATTGTCGCGGGCCTGCCAGGATGTTTCCTCGGCGGCGAGTGCGGTGATGCGGCGATGGCGTTCCTCGGATTCGCGCACCAGCCGGTCATGTTCGCCCTGTGCGGCGACAGACGCCGCGCGGGCTTCGTTGAGCTGACCGCGCAAGGCCTGGGTATTGCTGCGGAGCATATCGAGATCTCCGACGGCTTCCCGGCGCTTGCGCGCATCGTCGAGGCGGGAATCGATATCGGCGATGTCGGTTTCGATGCGCGCCAGGCTTTCGCCCAGATTCTCGTGGCGCGCGATGCGGGCCGCGAATTCACGCGCGAGGCCGGCATGGGTGCGGCGCGCGTCGGCCGCGTTGTCATCGGCGGCTTCGAGGGCGGCGCGTGCGGCCCGCGCGGCATTTCCCGCATGGTCGGCGGCTTCGCGGGCGGTCCGGTGCGCCGCCTCGACCTTCTCGAAACTCGCCTCGGCCGCGGTGATCCGCGTGCCCAGCTCGGTCAGGCGGTTGCGCTGGCGCAGCCGGGTGGATGTGGAAGAGCGCGCATCGTTGCGCGAGATGTAGCCATCCCAGCGCCAGAAATTTCCCGTCGAATCGACGAGCCGCTGGCCGGCTTTCAGCTCGCGGGCGAGGCGGTCGCCCGTCTCGGCATCGGCGACCACGCCGATCTGCGCCAGCCGACGGGCCAGAGGGCCGGCGTTGCGGACAAACTCCGCGAGCGGGCGGACACCCGATGGCAGGCGAGGGTCCTCTGACGATGCAGCCGTGAGATGCCAGTGACGCGGTGCGCGGTCATCGGATGGCGCGTCGAGGTCTTCGCCGAGCGCGGCGCCGAGCGCCGCCTCGTATCCCGCGGTCACCTCGATCGCGTCGATCATCGGCGTCCAGTCGGCATCGAGGGCCTCGGCCTCCGTGGCCAGCAGATCCTCGAGCGCGCCGGCTTCGGCGCGCAGCCGCGACAGGGCTTCGTCCGCCTGGGAGCGGACATCGCGCGCCTTGTCTCGTTCGGTGTCGGCATGCGCGCGTTTTTCTTCGGTCGTCTCAAGCGTCGCACGGGCGCTTTTGAGGTTTTCCTCCGCACCGTTCAGGCGCACCTCCGCGCTCTCGAGCGCGTCGGAGGAAAGCCCCTGTTCCTCGATCGACATGCGCTCGGCCTTGGCCTCGTCATTCTGAGTTTCGAGCCGGCGCCGGCGCGCGGCAAGTTCGCCGAACTCGCGTTCGAGCGCGGTGATCTGTGCTTCACCCGTTGCCAGGCGCTCCATCAGCCCGGTGAGTTCCGCCTCGACGGTCTCGACCGTTCCGGCGCGTTCATCGAGCGCGGCGCTGGTCTGGGCGATCAGCTCGTCTTCACCGGCACAGGCGCGTTCGATCTCCGCTTTCTCCGTGCCCAGCCGGGTCAGCGCGGTGCGGGCTTCCGCGGCGAGACCGCGTTCGCGGCCGAGGTCGGCCTCGATCTGCGTCAGGCGCGTTTCCCATTGCTCGGTCGCTGTTCGGTTGCGCTGCTCTTCGGCATCCAGTTCCTCGCGGGCGAGGTTCAGGGTCTGCAGTTCGGCCGCGGCTGCGGCCTCGGTTTCACGCAGCGGCACCAGTTCGGCCGCCGCGGTCTCGCGCGTACGTGTCGCCTCCGACACCAGCCGGGTCTGCTCGGCGACCACGGTCTCGGAGCCACGCAGGCGCTCTTCCGTGCTTGCGAGGTCGGCCCCCGCCGCTGACCAGCGATGGTGCAGGACGGTGGCTTCGGTGCGGCGGATGTCGTGAGAGATGTTCTTGTAGCGCCGGGCCTGGCGGACCTGTTTCTTGAGCCCGTTCAGCTGGGCGTCGAGGGTCACCAGCACATCGTCGAGACGTTCGAGGTTGTTCTCCGCGGCGCGCAGCCGGAGCTCGGCCTCGTGGCGGCGCGAATGCAGGCCGGTGATGCCGGCGGCTTCTTCCAGCAGAATGCGGCGGTCAGATGGTTTGGCGCTGATCAGCGCGCCGACCCGGCCCTGGCTGACGAGTGCTGTGGAACGCGGTCCGGTCGCCTGGTCGGCAAACAGGATCTGCACGTCGCGCGCGCGCACATCGCCGCCGTTGATCTTGTAGTTGGAGCCTTTCTCGCGCTCGATGCGGCGCGAGATTTCGATGTCGTCGGCATTGTTGAACTGGGTCGGTGCCGAGCGCTCACTGTTGTCGAGGCTGAGGACAACCTCCGCCGCGTTGCGGGCCGGGCGATCCGACGTGCCGCCGAAAATGACATCGTCCATCCCGCCGCCGCGCATCTGCTTGGCCGACGTCTCGCCCATGACCCAGCGCAGCGCTTCGACGAGATTGGACTTGCCGCACCCGTTGGGACCGACAATACCGGTCAGTCCGGGCGCGATGTCGAGGTCGGTCCCGTCGACGAAGGATTTGAAGCCTGTCAGTCTCAGCTTGTTGAACTGCACCGGTACGTAACCCCCAAGAAAGAACTCAAACTAGCAAGGCGCCACCTGATTGACGCCGCGCATTGTGAACACCGAATCAGTTATTCGCCAGAAGCGGATCGATGATTTCCGAGAATTCCTCGATCGACCGGGAACCCGGGTACAACTGGCCAGCAATTTCAAACGTCGGTGTGCTCTGAACACCCAGCGTACTGGCGTTTTGCCGGGCGGCGAGTAATCCGTTCGCGAGTTCCTCATTCGCGATGCAGCTCTGGAAGGTGGCATCGTCGATTCCGGCCAGACGGCCGATCTTGGCCAATTCACCCACAGGGTCGTTCGAACGCGTCCAGTTGGGCTGATTCTTGAACAGAACCTGGACCAGCCCCGCATAGCGGCGCGGATCGGCGCAGCGCGCCATCATGCCGGCCCGCAGGTCGACACCGTCGCGCGGAAACTCGCGATAAACCAGGCGAACCTTGCCCGTATCCACGTATTTCGCCTTGAGGTCGCCATAGACGTCGTTATGGAAGCTCGCGCAATGGGGACAGGTGAGCGAGAAATACTCGATCACCGTCACCGGCGCGTCGGGGCTGCCGATGGAACGCTCCTGCAGCGCCGCCTGGGCGTCGATCGCCTGCTGCGCGGGTGCCGTCGTCGCCGCGAACGCGAGCGCAAGGGCGCCGGCCAGGGCGGTACCAATTCCTCTATATAGGCGCACTAAGTCCTCCAAACACTAGATGTTGCGATTATACGGACCTGTATTCGTGCGGCACAAGCGCGGAAAAACCGAATTGTGCCAACCTGTTAGCGGCCCAGTGGGTGATCCTGACAGGCGAATGTGACCGAATGGAGACGTCGAATCGGCCCGGGGTTGGCCCCGCCGGGGGGTTAGGTCCCGGTATCCGGCTTGTTGCGCGCCAACACGGATTCGCCGAATGCCCGCAATGCGCGGCGCAATTCCGGGTCGTCGACCTCTGCGAGGTTTTCATCGAGTTGCGCCATGTCCGCAGCATTGGCGTGAACCGTTTTCGCCGGCCTGGGGCGTTCGGGCACGGAAATTGGCCCTTGATGCAGGCGCAGTCCGGCGACCGCGCGGTAGCCGTAATAGGAATTGATCCGCTCGATGACCTGAGGCTCCAGATGCTGGAGTTCGAGCGCCAGCGGGCCGGTTACCTTTACATGCAAGGTTCCCCCTTCGCCCTCGGGTCCGCGGACCAGGCGCATGGGCACGCATTGGCTGGCCAGGTCCTCGCCGACAATGTCGTGCCAGTCCGAGAACACGCTCGCCTCGAAGAAGCCGCGCTTGCGCCGGATGGGTGCCGTGGCGCGGCTGCTTTCCGCACCGATGGCGCGTAGCCCGCCGGCTCGCTTGCTCGTCTTATTGTCGGGTTTTGCAGCCATGTCGCATGTTAGAAGGCGGGGCCAGCCGCCACAATGATTCTGACGATGCCCGATCCCGCCGCCGCCACGATCCTGGAATGGTATGACCGCCACGCCCGGCGCCTGCCGTGGCGTGTGCCGCCGGCACAGTCACGCGTGGGCGTGCGGGCCGACCCCTATCATGTATGGCTCAGCGAGGTGATGCTGCAGCAAACGACGGTGGTGACCGTCGGCCCGTATTTCCGGGATTTCCTGGCGCGCTGGCCGCGGGTCGAGGATCTGGCGGCGGCGGACCTCGACGAGGTCCTCACCCGATGGGCGGGGCTGGGTTATTACGCGCGGGCGCGCAATCTTCACAAATGCGCGCGTCAGGTTTGCGAAACTCACGGTGGGAAATTCCCCGATAGCGAGGCGGGCTTGCGCGAACTGCCTGGCATCGGCCCCTACACCGCTGCGGCGATCGCCGCGATTGCGTTCGGGCGCCGCGCCACGCCGGTGGATGGCAATATAGAACGGGTGATGGCACGGCTGTTCGCCGTCCAAGCCCCCATGCCGGCCTCGAAACCGGTTCTGAAATCCCGTGCGACCCGCCTGACGCCTGACGAACGCGCGGGCGATTACGCCCAGGCCGTCATGGATCTGGGGGCGACAGTCTGCACCCCACGCGCGCCCACCTGCGGCATCTGTCCCTGGCAGGCGGGTTGCCGTGCCTTTGCGGACGGATTGGCGGAGACCCTGCCACGCCGCGTGCCCAAGGCTCCACGCCCGGTGCGCCGGGCCGTCGCCTACTGGATGACGCGTCGGGACGGGCATGTCCTGCTGCGCCGGCGGCCGGAAACCGGCCTGCTCGGGGGTATGATGGAGGTGCCGTCGGGCCCGTGGGAAGAGACGGACAGGTTTGTCGACCATCCGCCGGTCGAGGCTGACTGGGTCTCATTGCCCGGGCTGATCGAGCATGGTTTTACCCATCTGCAGCTCGAACTCCAGGTGAAGGCGGCGCGGATCGACGGCCGCACCACGCTGGGCGGCGTGTGGCTTCCGGTCGGGGCGTTCGGCGATCACGCACTCCCCACCCTGACCCGCAAAGTGGTGCGCCACGTGATGGCGAATCTGGAGCGCGGCGAATTGGTGCGATGATACTATGACCTTGCAGGCGCCGCCATGCGGTTGAAATGCGGATTGCCAGGCAAAAGGATGGGGATGCACGAATGGGCGACATGATACCGAACTTTGCCAAGCCATGGACCGCCGCCGGCCTGGTCACGGTTGTCATCCTTTCGGCCATGGCGGCGCGAGCCGATGAAAAGCAGCCGCAGGCGATTCTCTCCGGTCCGGTCGAGGGCATGAGTGAGCAACGCAAGATCATGCCCTTGCCCACACGACAGATCGATCCGGCGTCGGCCGGCAAGGATTCGACCCCGGCGGAGCGGCCGTTGCGTCCGTTCAGTGGATGGGTTGGCGCGCGCGGCTGCACGTTTCCCTTCGACGGCCTGTTCCTGGGTCGCCTGCAGGATGGACGAATCAGCGGCATGGCGGGCGAAGGCGTGAATTTCGACTGGTCGATTGCGGACGACGGCAGTTTCGGCGGGCGGTTGCCATTGCGAAAACTCGATTCCGGCGCGCAGGCCTACCAGTGGCTCTCGGGCCGGATCGAGGATGACCGGCTTGTGATCGATGTCGAGTATGGCGTGCCCGGCCGGCCCGAAACATTTTGCGAGGCGTCGGGCATCACGCTGCCGGTCGGCGGATAGAGACGGGGTGCCGCACCCTTGCTCTGGTATAGTATGTCCCCATGCCCGGCTTTCGTAAATCCTGCGGATCCATGGTGGCTGTCCTGACGTTTGCCACCGGTATCGCGTCGGCGCCGGTGTCCGCGCAGGACGTACCTGTCGATCTGGAGCTGGTTCTGGCGACGGATGTGTCGGCGAGCATCGATCTCGACGAAGCGTCATTGCAGCGCGACGGCTACATCGCGGCGCTGACCGACGCAGCGGTAATCGACGCTATCCGCTTCGGGTTTCTCGGAAGAATCGCCGTGGTCTATGTCGAATGGGCGGGCGCGCAACGGACTATCGTGGACTGGACGATCATCGAGGATTCCACCGGCGCGCACGCGTTCGTCGATGCGTTGCGGTCCGCGCCGAGAACCAGCGGTGCCAGCACGTCGATCAGCGGCGCGCTCGACTATGCCGCAACCCTCTTCCAGGGTAATGGGTTCAACGGTTCGCGTCGGGTCATCGACATTTCTGGCGATGGCCGCAATCAGGCCGGCCGGCCGCTTCGCTTTGCACGCGCGGACACTCTGGCCGACGGGGTCACGATCAACGCATTACCGCTCCTGTTCTATGATGCGGACGGGCGGGAGTTGAACCCGGGTCTCGACCGTTATTATCTGGAGCATGTTGTCGGCGGTCCCGGCGCCTTCGCATTGCCGGCGAGAGGTCTGGGTGCGTTTCCGGAGGCGATACGGAAAAAGCTGATTATCGAAATTTCGGGTGTCGCGCCACCGATATCCGTCGCGCGCGCAACCGAACGTAACACGAGAAAATAAAGGGCCGCCGTAAAACGCGGCAGCCCTTCTTGTTCAGCGTATCTGTAGGCGCGTCAACCGAACACAACATCCGGCAGGATCGTGACGATCTGTGGGAAGTTGTAGAGCAGGATGATCAGGACCAGCAGCATCATCCAGTACGGCGTAGAGCCCTTGAATATCTGCATCATGGTGACCGGGTCCGATCTATCGGGTATCGCGGCTTTGACCGTATAGACAAGAAGCCCGAACGGCGGCGTCAGGATGCCTGCTTCGATCGCAAGGATGCCGATCAGGGCATATGCGAGCGGGTCTATCCCCATGGCGCCGGCAATCGGCGCGAAAATCGGTACCGTCAGCAGCATGATGGAGACCGAGTCGACGATCATCCCAAGTACGAACCAAACGATGATCATGAAGGTGATGATCATCCAGGGATCAAGGCCAGCTTCATTGAAGAAACCCTGAATGGCCGTGACCACGCCGGTCATTGTCATGGTACGCGAGTAGAGTTGTGCTGCGATCAGCAGGATCAGCAGCGGCGCCGCCGTGCGGCCCACCGCAAGAATTCCCTCATAGATATCTGGCCAGCGCTGGCCCTTGATGATCGCCAGGCCGAGGGCGATCAGAGCACCGATGCCGGCGGCTTCGGTCGGTGTGAACAGGCCTGCCCATATGCCGCCGAGGACCGCGACGATCAGGAAGGCCAGGCCGAAGCCGCTGACCGCCATCGAAGCGGCACTGACCTCGGGACCGTCGTCCGGGATCGCCGACGCGGCAGGCGTGACGTCCGCGCCCGCCGCGCGCGCCGCGCGCCGCGGCCCTTCGCCGACGATGGCCGGATAGAGGATCGCTGTCCCGATGATGTAGGTTGCGAAAAACGAGACCAGAATCAGGCCGGGCAGGACACCCGCGAGGAAGAGTTTACCGATGGATTGTTCGGTGAGGATGCCCCACACGATCATAAGAACACTGGGCGGGATGAGCATTCCGAGGCAGCCGCTGCCGGCGATCGTACCCAGCGAGAAACTCTTGCTGTAGCCGTACCGGGACATTTCCGGGTATGCGATGCGCGTGAAGGTCGTCGCGGA
Source organism: Alphaproteobacteria bacterium (assembly GCA_039980135.1). Taxonomy (NCBI): domain Bacteria; kingdom Pseudomonadati; phylum Pseudomonadota; class Alphaproteobacteria; species Alphaproteobacteria bacterium. The sequence goes on along the minus strand of JBDXCV010000009.1, from coordinate 540,925 downwards.
GGCGATACTCACTCCCGTCACGAACGCGAACACGGCGTTGCCGAACAGGGTCGCAAGCGCAAGCCGGCCAGGAATCCTGCGGAATGTGCGCTGGAGGCCGATATAGAGATCGGTCGTCGCGCCCGAGCGGCCGATGAATTCACCCATCAGCATGAACAAGGGGATGACAGCGAAGATGTAGTCCCGAATCGCGTCGTAAAACGTGTTCTGGATCAGTGCCAAAACGACAGTTTGACGGCCCGTGACCAGATATACGCCCACGGCGCTTGTGATGCCCAACGCGATGGCGACATGCATGCCCGAAAAAACCAGGATCAGCAGCAGTCCGAGGACGATCAGGACGATGTCGGCAGAAAACATGGTGCGTATTCCTTCGCCGGATTTATTCGACCGGGAGCGGGTCGTCGCTGTGGTCGGGCTTCAGCAGCACTTCCTTTGCGGCGAGCATGCCGTAGTTCACCACCAGCAGCGCGCTGGTCAACAGGATCACGATTCTGGCTGGCCATGTCGGCACACGCAACGCGCCCTCGCCCTCGAACTCACCGCTCACCCACGCATGGATCGCCGGATCGTATGTTCCGATGAACAGGGCCAGGAAGAACAGGGCGCCCAGCACATAGCCGATGAAATTGAGGACCCTTTGGAACCCTTCACCGAACAGGTGCATCAGGAAGTCCGCGCGCAGCATTGAGCGGGACAGCACGCAGTACGCTGATTGCATGAACGCGATCATCACGATCGAATTCTTGACGACCTCATGCGTGCCCTTGAGCGGGAACCCGAAGAACCGCCCAATCACATCCAGGAGTATGTAGAAGGCCAGAAGAAAGGCCCACATCGCCGCAATGACCATCAGCCATTTGCTGATGCGCTCGGACCAGGTGTCGATGAAACCGATAACCGGAAGGTCGATGTGATTCACGGCACTTCCCCCCCGTGGGAGACCCGATTGCGCGACCGTTGACCGGCCGTCGGAACATGCGGGTTTTTCCAAAACCCTTCATTGAAAAATCGTCGGAACGGCACGCGAAGTATATGAATGCGCCGTTCGGTTGTCACGCCACTAAAACGTGAGTACGCTACGATCAAGTGCGTGATGATTGAGTATGCCAGGGTGAAACACCTAATAACGTGCGTCTATAACCTGAAATAATAATGATAAACGCCTGTTATAATGGACCTATCAACTAGGAGGGAACCACAGTGAATATTCGACAAATCATGTTGGCTGCGGCCGCATCCGTCGGCTTCGCTGCCGCGGCAGCAGGTACGAGCCACGCAGACACGTTCAACTTCCGTATGGCATCGGGCCACGCACCGCAGACCGGTTACGTGGTGATGATGTCCGAGCAGTTCGTCCCACGCGTCAAGGCGAAGCTGGAAAAGCTGGGCCACTCGGCGAATTTCAACGAAGCCTATGGTGGGTCGATCGTGAAGGTTGCCGAGACGCTCGAAGGCGTTCAGGACGGCATCGTCGATATCGGGGGCTACTGTTTCTGCTTCGAGCCGTCGAACCTGTTCCTCAACGTCTACCCGCTCTGGATGCCTTTCGATTCGCAGACCGCGACGCTAGGCACCCAGGTTGCGCGGAAAATCTACGACGACGTGCCGCAAATGAGCGGTGTTTTCGAGGAAAACCACAACCAGAAGGTCCTCGCGTTGTTCGGCTTTGACAATTATGGCCTGTACACCAACTTCGCGTGGAACAACGTGTCCGAGCTCAAGGGGCGCAAGCTTTCGGGTGCGGGTCCCAACCTGCCTTGGGTCGAAAGCCTCGGTGCGATTCCAGTCGGCACGACGCTGCCGGACGTCTATCCGTCGCTGCAGACTGGCGTCTATGACGGCGTGATTCTGTTCCCGTCCGTCGGTTGGAGCCACAAGCTGTTCGAGCCGGCACCATTTTATACGATCGTCGGCTTCGGAGCGAAGACGTTCCACGGCTTGACCATCAACAACGACACTTGGGATGACCTGCCGGCGGATGTCCAGAATGCGATGTCGGAAGCGGCGCGCGAGACCGAGGATTTTACCGGTCGGTGGCTCGACGAGCTCGAAGCCACGAATCTGGGTCGCATGGTTCAGAACGGTGCCACCATCCGCAAGGTAGACGATGAAGCGCGTCTGGCTTGGGCAAAAGCGCTAGCGGATTTCCCGAACGAGCGGGCAAAGGAGGCCGATTCAAAGGGGCTTCCGGGATCCAAGGTCGTGCGTATGGCGGTCGAGATTCATGAGGATCTGGGCCACAAATGGCCGGTTCGCTACGAGATCAAATAGCGGCTCGACGATAATCATTATGGAAATGGCCGGCCCCGGTGGTCGGCCATTTTCTTTGGAAACCTTGACAGAAGGCGTCAGTTGAGTTCGGCGCGCAGTTTCTGCCGCAGCACGTCGATCGGGACCAGCTTGCCCTCGACGTCCACATGCCAGAACGTCCAGCCGTTGCAGGCTGCCGCGCCCTGGACCTCGGCGCCGATCTTGTGGATCGACCCCCGGTTCTCCGCGCTCACGATTGTGCCGTCGGCGCGAATCTTGGCCGCGTGGCGCCGTTTGGGCGCGTAGAGCTTCTCGCCCGGCCTGAGCATGCCGCGTTCCACGAGCCAGCCGAACGGAATACGAGGCTGCTCGCGCTTGGACGGGGTCTCGAGCAACTCGGTCTCCGAGATGCGCCGCGTGTTTGCGATCCGTTTCTCGGCGACCGCGATATAGTCCGGGTCGCGCTCGATGCCGATGAAATCGCGGCCGAGTTGCTTGGCGACGGCGCCGGTGGTGCCGCTGCCGAAGAAGGGGTCGAGGATCACCTCACCGACCCGGGTCGAGGCGAGCACGACGCGATGCAGCAGGGCTTCGGGCTTCTGGGTCGGGTGCGCCTTGCGGCCATCGTCACCCTTGATCCGCTCGTTGCCGTTGCAGATCGGGAGCAGCCAGTCGCTGCGCATCTGCAGGTCTTCGTTCAGGCCCTTCATGGCCTCGTAATTGAACGTGTATTTCGAATCCTGGCTCTTGGCCGCCCAGATCATGGTCTCGTGGGCGTTGGTGAAACGGCGACCACGGAAGTTGGGCATCGGGTTGGTCTTGCGCCAGACAACATCGTTGAGAATCCAGAAACCGAGATCCTGCAGTGCGGAGCCGACCCGGAAAATATTGTGGTAGCTGCCGATCACCCAGAGCGAGCCGTTCGGGGTCAGGACGCGGTGCACCTCGGCGAGCCAGGCGCGGCTGAATTCATCATAGGCCGCCAGATCGTCGAACTTGTCCCATTCGTCATCGACCCCGTCGACGCGCGAATTATTGGGGCGGGTCAGTTCGCCGGACAGTTGCAGATTATACGGGGGGTCGGCAAAGACCACGTCGATGCAGGCATCCGGCAAAGCGGACAGCTGCTCGATGCAGTCGCCTTTGAGAATCACGTTGCGCGCAGGCACGTCCGTGCCTTTGCGACCTTGGCCAGGGGTTCGCATGGGCGCGGACGATGAACAACTCGGGACTCAGCGTCAATCGGAAAATCTCTCGAAAGCCGATTTAGTGTTTGGAGTCAGCTGGTTAACGAGATGTTGGGGTGCGTTCGAGCAATTCGCGTATGGGTGCGAAGCTGCGCCGGTGATGGATCGTGACGCCGAGGGATTCGAGTGCGCCGCGATGCTCTGCTGTGCCATAGCCGGCATTGCGCTCCCAGCCATAGCCGGGATGGTCGCGCGCCAGGGCCGCCATCAACCGGTCGCGTGTGACCTTCGCCGCGATTGATGCCGCCGCGATCGCCAGGACCCGGGAATCGCCCCGCACCACCGTCTCGCCGGGGCAGGGGAGTTCGGGCATCTGGTTGCCGTCGATCAGGGCGCGCACCGGGGTGACCGGTAGCGCGGTCACGGCCCGGGTCATCGCCCGCAACGTGGCGCGCAGAATATTATGCGCGTCGATCTCGGGGACTTCCGCGCGCGCGATCGACAGCCACAGGGTTCCCCGCTCTTCCTCTTCACGGATGGCGGCAAAGCAGCGTTCGCGGGCCGCCTTGCTCAGCGCCTTTGAATCATTGACCCCGGCACGTTGCAGGGCCGCGCTGCTCTCGGGGTTCAGGATTGCCGCGGCGACCACGACCGGCCCGGCCCAGGGGCCGCGGCCTGCCTCATCGACCCCGGCGATCGGTTCGTGGGTGCCGGCATCCAGCATGCGCGGCGGTCAGTCCGAATCACCGGTGCGGGGTTTTCGTCGCCCGAGCCGTTTGACCCCATCGGGGACCGAGATGCGCAGATTGGAAACCTTCTGCACCGCAGCCTTGGTCCAGTCGGCCTCGCGCCCGAACGCGACGCGAAACACGTAGCGGACCGAGGCGCGCTGGTAACGCGCGGCGACGTGCAGCCGGCGGATCGCGTTCATGTAGAGCGGCGAGATCACCAGCGACAGGGCGGTGACCGAGAGGATGATCCGGAACTCGTCGCTCGTGATGATCCCCCGCTGCAGTCCCACATTGCCGAGCAGGAAGGAGAACTCGCCGACCTGGGCGAGGATCAGCGCGGTGAGCAGCGCCTGCGCCCAGGGTTGGCGCAACGCGGCAAAAATCGCCAGGTTGATGGCGGTCTTGCCGACCGTGACGATGAGCAACATCAGGATGATGACGCCGAGATTATTCCAGATCAGCCCCACGTCGATCAGCAGGCCGACCGACAGGAAGAACACCATCATCAACACGCTCTGGATCGGCATCACCATGTCCAGCATGCCGACGCGCAGGTTGCTGTTGCCAATCGTGAGCCCGGCCAGGAACGCGCCATAGGCCGGCGACAGGCCGAGCAGGCCGGAGACGGTTGCCGCGCCGAAACAGCAGACCAGCCCGAGCAGGGGGGTGAGGTCCTTGTGCCCCTCGGTCCGGCTCAGGAACGGTATGTTCAGGCGCTGGCGACGGCTCAGGAAGATGATCAACGCAAGCAGGAAGCCCACCGACAGGACGATCCGGCCGATGGCGAAGACATTCAGGGCGCCGTCGGCGATGACGTCGAGCAGCAGGATCATCGGGACGACGGCGAGGTCCTGCGCGATCAGGATGCCGACGGTGATCTGGCCGGTCCGGGTGCGCAGCTCGTCGATATCCTCGAGCATCTTGACCGCGACGGCCGTGCTCGACAGCGCCAGCACGAAGGCCAGCAGCGCGATCGCGGCCGTCGGCCAGCCCTGCCATTGTCCGATGAGCCAGATCAGGGCGGTTGCCCCGGCGGTCTGCAGCACCACCGTCGTGACCGCGATCTTCCAGATCTGGCGGAACGCACGCAGGCTCAGTTCCATGCCGATCACGAACAGGAGCAGAAGCATCCCGAGTTCGGCGAGGAGGCCGATGCTTTCCTCGTTCTCGACCAGGCCGAGACCCGACGGGCCGAGGACGAAACCGGCGATGATGTAGCCGACGACGGCGGGTTGTTTCAGGCGCGTGAAGAAAATGCCGCACAGCAGGGCGACGAGGGCAACGACGGTAAGCGGAAGCAATTCATGGTTCGTCAGCATCTTGGCCGCACGCTAGCACAACGCCCGGCCGGCGGCGGGTGAATTCAGTCCGCGTTCTCCGCGAACAGATTCAACTGGCCGCTGCATTTGCTGCTGCGGGACGAGTCCGGCATTTCGCTTCGGAAGTGCCCGGCGTCGAGCAGGGTCGGCTCGGTCGAGTAGCCCTGCTGACGCACCGCGATCTTGAATCGTTCGCGCAGCAGATTCGCCACCTCGCCGGTCCCGCGCATGCGCTCCCCGAAGCCGCTCTTGTAGAGCGCGCCGCCGCGCATTTCGCGCAGGCGGCCCAGCACGCGACGCTTACGGTCGGGATAATGCGTGGCCAGCCATTCCTCGAACAGATCCTTCAGTTCGAGCGGCAGGCGCAGGAGAATGTAGCTGGCATGGGTGGCGCCGGCCTGGCGGGCGCGAATGAGGATGGCCTCGAGTTCGTGATCGTTCAGCGCCGGGATCATCGGCGCGGCCATGACGGTGACCGGAAGGCCCGCGGCCGCGAGCATCCGGATCGTCTCCAGCCGGCGCTCGGGGCGCGCGGCGCGCGGCTCCATGTTCTGGGCCAGCTCGGAATCCAGCGTGGTGACCGAAACGCCGACGGTGGCGATGCCCTTGGCCGCCATCGGGCCGAGGATGTCGAGGTCGCGCGTGACCAGCGCGCTCTTGGTTACGATGGAGACCGGGTGATCATGGGCGGCGAGGACTTCGAGCACCGAACGGGTGATTTTCAGCCGTCGTTCGACGGGCTGATAGGGATCGGTGTTGGTGCCCATGGCGATCGTGCGTGGCTTGTAGCCGGGTTTCGAAAGCTCTTGGGTCAGCAGTTCCGCGGCGTTGGGCTTGGCAAACAAACGCGTCTCGAAATCCAAGCCTGGCGACAGACCGAGCCACGCATGGGTCGGCCGCGCGAAGCAATAGACACAGCCATGTTCGCAGCCGCGATAGGCATTGATCGAGCGATCGAACGGCAGGTCGGGCGAATCATTCCGCGCGATGATCGTTTTCGTCCGGTCGAATGTGACACTTGTTTCGAGCCGCGGAGGATCGTCGTAATCGTCGCATCCGGTGCGCCAGCCGTCGTCGGTCGCATCGCCCCGCAGTCGCTCGAAGCGGCCGGCGCGATTTGAAATGGCGCCGCGTCCGGGGTGGTGACGATCGGGAATTCGGTCCGGCGACGCGTTATGGATTCCGCCCTGCTGCCCCGCATCGGGGGTGAGTTGTCGATCGATGATCTTGTTCATGGGGTAATGATAAGCCGCAAAAAGAACAAAACAAGAACAATCAGCAGGCTGCACTTAATAATCCTTGAAACATTATAATTATCAGTCGGTTAGTGTGTCTGTCGCAAGCCAGTCCTGGCGTGTTGCCGCGACGATTTCCGGATCGAAACAGCGCTCGACATGGGCCTTGATATGCGCGGCCATCCGCGCGTCGCGCATGGCCGCGTGGCCCGTGTCGGACCATTCGGCCTTCCAGCGCACGAACCAGGTAATGGTGCGCAGCCATGTCATTCGTCGCAGGGACAGGAGCCAGGGCCGGAGTTCGGCGGCGCGTTCGGGGCCGACCAGGTCGAGATAATGCGTGTAGAACGCCGCGACGTCGCCGGTCGAGAGATCGCCGTGGATGTCCGGGTCCCAGCCCGTCGAGGTCATCAGGGTGACATGCGCAAGGTCGATCGGGACGGCGCCGTACAGCGCTTTTTCCAGATCGACAAACCAGGCCTTGCCACCATCATCGATCAGGAAATTGCCCGGATGCGCGTCGGTACAGACCAGGCAGGGAGCGAAGTCCGGCTCGCCCCGGCCGGCGAAGTCCCGGACCCATTCGAGTTCCTGGCGAATGCCCGCCTCGGCCTCGGCCGGGAGATCTGCCGCGCCAAGGAACGCCGCCTGTTCCTCGATCTTCTGCAGGGTCGACGAGACGGGATTGCGGTGTATCTCGAGCGGTTCGCGTGCGCCGTCGGGGGGAACGGGCAGGCTGTGGATCGCCGCCAACGCCTCCGCGATGGCGGGCAGATCGTGTGGCAGGTGGGGCACCCGCCCGGCGATTTCGTCGACCAGCAAAGCGCCGCGCGGCAGCGCGGCGTCAGGCGGTGTGTCGGGCGCGATCACGGCAATGCAATGCGGTGTGTGGCCGCTGGCGGCGGCGCGATCGAACGCGGCGGCCTGATAGGCGAGCGCGTCTTCCGCGCGCAGGCCCCATTGGTTCATGCGCGGGATGCGCAGCACCTGTCCCGTGCCGGTCACCCGCCAGTGATCATGTGAGACGCCCTTTGTGGACAGGACCGACAGATCGCCAGTGCTTACCCCGGGGGCATGCCCGGACTGCCGCAATCGTTCGGCAACGGCGTTGGGGTCGAGTTGGTCTGCCATCGAAGGCTTTATAGCGCTTCGCGCCCCTCATGCTCGCGCAACCGCGGCAACAGCTCGGCGAAGTTGCACGGCTTGTGCCGGATATCCAGCTGGTCTTTCAGGATTTCGTCCCAGCCGTCGCGACACGCGCCGGGCGACCCCGGCAGCACGAATATATAGGTGCCCGTCAGAACCCCGGCGTCGGCCCGCGACTGGACTGTCGAGGTACCGATCTTCTGGAAACTGATCCAGCGGAACAACTCACCGAACCCGTCGATGCGTTTTTCCACCACATCGCCGAGTGCCTCTGGGGTGACGTCGTTTCCCGTCACGCCGGTGCCGCCGGTCGAGATGATCACTTCGATCTCCGGGTCGGCCGACCATGTGCGAAACTGGTCGGCGATCGTCGCGCGGTCGTCCCTGACGATCGTGCGCGCCGCCAGGATGTGCCCGGCGGATCGGAGCCGCTCCGACAGGGTGTCGCCGGAACGGTCGTCTTCCGGTTTACGCGAGTCGGAGATCGTCAGGACGGCAATGCGAACTGGCTTGAAGTCCGGGTCGGCCTCAGTCTCTGCCATCGGAATCCTGTGCCTCATAGCGTGGCCAGCGGCCGGCGACGATGTCGTCGAGCGACGTCGAATCCTGCCCGAGCCTGTCGCGGTAGATCCAGAGATTGGTCAGGATACGTTCGACAAAGGCGCGGGTCTCGCGCGACGGCAGGCTTTCGATGAACAGCAACGGGTCGTCGCCATGGGGGATGTTGCGTTCCCATTTGCGCAGGTTGCCCGGCCCGGCATTGTAGGCGGTCGCCGTCCGGAACAGGTCTTGCTGGATGCCGCGTTCGGACATGAGAAGTTCGATATATTGCTGGCCCAGCGCGAGATTGAATTCGGGATCGAAGAGTTTGTATTTCCCGCGGCCGCGTAATGCGCTCTCGCGCGCGACGTAGCTGGCGGTGCGCGGCATCAGCTGCATAAGCCCGCGCGCACCGGCGTGGCTCTTGGCGCGGCGGTTGAACGCCGATTCCTGCCGCACAAATGCAAAGACGAGCGCCCTGTCGACCGCATAGCCGTCGGCGGGCGCCCAGTCGGGTACCGGATAGGCGGTGGCCAGTTTCGCCGGATGCTCGGCGAAACCAGACAGCTTGAGTGAGACCGCCGGCAGGCTGGCATGGGCCGCGAGCGCGAGGACATCGGGAAGGAGGATCGAATGCGCGGCGGCGAGATTGAGAAGCTCGAGTTCGGCTTCATGTTCCTGTCCGACCTGCAGCAGGGCGATTGCGCGTCCGCCGATGCGGGTGTCGGCGATGTCGCGGAAGTTGCCGAAATGCAGGTCGGGATTGATCCAGCCGAAATCGGCCGTCACGCCCAGGGCGCGTCGCGAAAGCAACCCGTAGAAATGCCGTTCGTGCACGGCGCCGATTTCGAGAAACGCGGTGACCCGATCCGGGTGTCCGTTGGCCAGCGCGGCGCGCGCGGCCCAGAACCCACCCGCCGAGACGAGGGAGTCCGCCGCTTTCGGCGATTGCGCCAGAGTGACGAACAGGGTTTCGGCGTCCTGCGGCTTGCCGAGGCGCCAGGCGGCCAATCCGCCCCACCAATAGGCGAGGGGCGCGGCGCCGGGCGCCGCGACGTCCGCCGCCCAAGCCGCGAGAAGAGCGGCTTCGTCCTTGCCGGCGCGGTAGTAGCCGCGCGCGATCGTGCGCCAGGCCTGTGCGATCTGAACATTGTCGAGTTGCCGCTGGGTCGCGCGCTGTTCGAGAAGCTGTTTGGCGCCTGTCGGCCAGCCGCGCGCCACGCGGCGACGGATATCGCTCTGGAGGTTCCGCCCCTGGCGCGTCGATGCGCGGGAATAGAGCGGGCGTCCCTCGGAGGCCTTGCGGACAGTCTCGCCACGGATGGCCAGGGTATGGGTGACCGGCGCGACAGCGGCGCGGACACCCTTTGGCTGGCGCAGCACGGCGAGCCGATAGATGCGCCGGGCCTGCGGGTGGTCGGCATGTGCCGCCATCCAGGCGCGCAACTCTGTAAATCGCGAACGGTACTTGGTCGGGTGCAGGTAGCGCTGGGCCTCGACATGGCCCATCAGGCGCCGGTCCTGAATGCGCGCGATGATTGCGTCCGCCGATTTCCAGTCACCGGTCTCCTGAAGTTCGAAGACCCGCTTGTAGCGGGCCGCATCGGCGGTGGACAGTACGCCCTCGACGGATCCGATGCCGGGGATCACGAGTGTGCCGGGCCCGACCAGGGCGGTCTCGAGCGGTCGCGGCTTGGGATGCTGCGCCTGGGCCACACCCGTCCATGCGAACAGGGCGGCGGCGGCAAGCGAAAGGACGACCCGATACTTCACGATGCTGCTGTCTCCGTTGAAAAGCCGGGCATTCATACAACCCGACCGGTTCGCCCGGCAAGGTGCCGCGCCGTGCCTTCACAATTCGTTAATGTTCGTGATCCGCTGTGATCGCGTCCAGTTTTTCCCGCACGGCGATCAGGTCGAGCCATGCTGCGCGTTTTTGGCCTGGTTGGCGAAGCAGGTAGGCGGGGTGGAGCGTCGCCATGGCAGGAATGGGACCGAGGCCCCCGGCTTCCGTCGCCGGTGATGCGTAGTCGTACCATTGGCCGCGCAGCCGGGTGATGCCCTCCGTGCGATTCAGAAGCGTCTTGGCCGCGGTGCCGCCGAGAAACACCAGTAGCCGGGGCGCGACCAGCGCTATGTGACGTTCGAGGAAGGGCAGGCATGCGGCGATTTCCGCACCCGTGGGTTGCCGGTTTCCCGGCGGCCGCCATGGCAGGATATTGGTGATGTAGACGTTCGTGTCGCGCCCCAGATCGAGGAAACCGAGCATTGCGTCGAGCAGTTGACCGCTGGCGCCGACAAAGGGCGCGCCTTCCCGGTCTTCATCGCGTCCGGGCGCCTCGCCGACCAGCATGACATCTGCTTTCTGCATGCCGGCGCCGAATACAAGATTGGTCGCGGTTGATTTCAGCGCGCAGCCGTCGAATGCCGCGAGCGCCGTCTTCAGGGCCGCCAGGTCATCGCAGCCGGCGGCGAGGCCGCGGGCGGTCTCGTTGACGGCATCGGCGGGTTCCAGCCTGGGTGGCGCGGGCGGGGCCGGCGCGTCGGCCATCGCGGGGGCAGGCGCTTCCGCCACCGCGCTTTTATTCTCGCTCACCGGCGCGGGGACGGGCTTCGGTGGCGTGGCGGCGAAACGGTCTATCGGCACGTCGCCGATGGCCTCGTCCGCGCCGGCCTCCAACTGCCAGCGCAGTGCTGCCGCCAGATCAACGCGGGTGTCGGCTGCGACGGTCATGTTGATATGTCGCGCGGTAGGCGCGCGCTTCGACCGCCGGAAATCTCGACCGTTCGGAGGGTGAGAGCGTTGCAATCGCCCGGTTGTGATTCGCGGTGGGTCATGGTTCCTTGGAGGCACAGCATATCGAGTCGCGGAGATTCTTAACATGAGCGAGCAGCCCACCGAACGTGAATCGATGGCCTATGATGTGGTGATCGTGGGGGCGGGGCCGTCGGGTTTGTCAGCGGCCATACGGCTGAAGCAACGCGCGGCTGAAGCGGATGCGGAGATCGGTGTCTGCGTGCTGGAGAAGGGCTCGGAAGTGGGCGCGCATATTCTGTCGGGCGCCGTTTTGGAAACCCGCGCGCTCGATGAATTGATCCCTGACTGGCGCGACCGCGACGCGCCCATCAAGACGCCCGTCAGCGACGAGAAGTTCCTTTTCCTGCGTGAGACCGGCGCGACGTCAATCCCGACGGCTCTGTTGCCGCCGGCACTCAAGAACCACGGCAATCACATCATCTCGCTCGGAAATCTGTGTCGTTGGCTGGGGGAGCAGGCCGAGGCGCTCGGGGTCGAGATCTATCCCGGTTTTGCTGCCTCGGAAGTCCTGTTCGATGAGGACGGCGCGGTGCGCGGCGTGGCAACCGGCGATATGGGCATCGGCGTCGACGGCGAGCCGACCGCCAATTACACGCAAGGCATCGAACTTCACGCCCGCTACACCTTCTTTGCCGAAGGCTGCCGGGGACAACTGGGCCGCCAGCTGATGGACCGGTTCGATCTGCGCGCGAATGTCGAGGCTCAGACCTACGGGATCGGGATCAAGGAGCTGTGGGAGGTCGACCCCGAACAACACAAGCCCGGCCTGGTGATGCACACGGCGGGCTGGCCGCTGGACACGAAGACCTATGGCGGCTCGTTCCTGTATCACCTGGAGGACAATCAGGTGGCGGTCGGCTACGTCATCGGGCTCGACTACAAGAACCCCTATCTCTCACCGTTTGACGAGTTCCAGCGTTTCAAGACCCACCCGTCGGTGCGGCCCGTCTTTGAGGGCGGCAAACGCATCTCCTATGGCGCGCGGGCGCTGAACGAGGGCGGGGTGCAATCCCTGCCCGAGATGGTGTTCCCCGGCGGGGCCTTGATTGGCTGTGAGGCCGGCACCTTGAACGTGCCCAAAATCAAGGGCACCCACACGGCGATGAAATCAGGGATGGTCGCGGCGGATGCGGCCTTCGCGGCGCTCACTTCCGACGATGCCCCCCCGCCGCTGCTTGAGGGCTTCACATCGGCCTTCAAGGCATCCTGGGCCTACAAGGAACTGACCCGGGCGCGGAACTTTCGCCCGGCCTTCAGGTTCGGCCTGTACATGGGGACGTTGTTGTCCGGGTTCGATCAGGTCGTGCTGCGCGGGCGCGCGCCCTGGACGATGAAGCATGGTCATGCAGACCATGAAACACTGGAGACGAAGGACAAGCACACCCCCATCGACTATCCCAAGCCCGATGGCGAGGTCAGCTTCGACAAGCTGTCGTCGGTGTTCATATCGAACACAAACCATGAGGAGAACCAGCCCGCGCATCTCACGTTGAAGGACCCGGATGTGCCGATCACGGTCAATCTGGAACTCTATGACGCGCCCGAGCAGCGCTTCTGCCCCGCGTCGGTCTATGAAATCCTGACCGATGACGAAGGGTCCAACCCCCGCCTGCAGATCAACGCCCAGAACTGCGTGCACTGCAAAACCTGCGACATCAAGGATCCGACACAGAATATCGTCTGGGTTGCACCCGAGGGTGGCGGTGGGCCGAACTATCCCAATATGTAGAAGACACTTTGTATGACTGTTGCGTCACGACAAGTTGTGACGTCCGGACTGTCCGGTCCGGATAGATTCGACACCGGTACGCGACAGGCATAAATATTTTGAATCGGCTCGGAAAAGTGATGCGCATGAAAATCTCCCTATCGGCTGGCCTGACAATCGCGGCACTCCTGGGCGCCTCTGTGCTGACCGCGCAAGCCGCGACGTCTGGTCGTTCCGGGTCACCGGGGTTGCAAACTGATATCGACGGCGAGGCCTTTGACGCCGGCCAATCGGTCGCCGGACGTTTCCTGGCGGCCCGGCATGCCGAGTCCGTCGGCAACCTGGTGGCGGCGGCCGACCTGACGGCGGGCGTACTCGGCGAGGTCCCGAAAAGTGAAATCATGCGGCGGCGCGCCCATCTGGTGATGGTGGGAGCGGGGCGTTTCGATGACGCTGCGGCCATCGCGGAAGACCTCATCGCCACCCGCCCCGAGGACCCGCTGATTGTCTATACGCTCGTCGTGCGCGCCGTGCACGCGGGTGACCATGCGAGGTCTCTGGCACTGCTGGAAACCGTCCCGGAATCCGGGGTCAACGGCATCATCGCCCCGTTGCTGAAAGCATGGTCCCTTGCCGGCGAGGGCCGGACGGCAGATGGTCTCGCGGCCCTCGACACCATGGCGCAGAATGCCGGGCTCGCGCCGGTGGCCGGTTTCCACCAGGCGTTGATCGCCGATATCGGGGGCGATGTTGCGGCGGCCGAAGCGGCCTTCCGAAAAACCCTCGCGGCGTCTGGAGATCGGCCCTCTTTGCAGCTTGTCGATGAATTCGCCCGTTTTCTTGTCCGCAACGGCAAACCGGAGGAGGGCGCCTCGCTGGCCGCCGATTTTATCGCGCGCAACCCCCAGACGCTGCTCATTGAACCGACCCGTGCGGTGACCGAGGGGCGCGCGGATCCCGACCGACTTGTCGCGGATGTCCGCGAAGGCGTGTCCGAAGTGTTTCGCAACGTGGCGAGCCTGTTGAACCGGGAGCAGTTGCGGACCGAGGCATTGCTCTTTATCCGGATGGCGCTCGATCTGGCACCCGACGATGCGGGTGCGAAATTCACCCTCGCCCAGCTTCTGGAAGCCCGCGAGCGCAGCGATCTTGCGATCGAGGTCTACGGGAAGGTCGACCCCCGTTCGCCCTATGGCTGGTACGCCCGGCTCGGCGTTGCCGACGCGCTGCATGCGCGGGGCGAGAGCGACGCGGCGATACGATTGCTGCGGGCCATGTCCTCCGAACGCCCAGACCGCGCCGACGCGCCGCGCGCGCTGGCGGACCTGTTGCGGGTCACCATGCGGTTCGAGGACGCGATTGCGGCCTATGACATGGCTGCCGAGCGCATGGGACGCGCGCCCGACTGGGGGCTCCTCTACACCCGCGGTATCGCGCTTGAGCGCGCCAAGCGTTGGGATCGTGCCGAGCAGGACTTTCTGAAGGCGCTCGACGTCGCTCCCGATCAACCCCTCGTTCTGAACTATCTCGGCTACAGCTGGGTCGAGCAGGGGGTGCATCTCGAGCGCGCCCGGAAGATGATCGAAACGGCCGTGGAGAAGCGCCCGCGCGACGGCTACATCACCGATTCGCTCGGCTGGGTTCTCTACCGCCTCGGGGATTTCGAGAATGCGGTGGTGCATCTTGAGCGTGCCGTGGCCCTGGAGCCGGGGGACCCGGTGATCAACGATCATCTGGGCGACGCCTATTGGGTCGTCGGGCGCAAGCTGGAGGCCCGCTTCCAATGGCTTCGGTCGCTTTCCCTTGAGCCGGACCGCGATGTGGAAACCGAGATACGTCAGAAGCTGGACGGGAAGAAAGTTCCCAAGCCGCTGCCGCCGGGCAAGAAGCGCGATCTGTAACGGCGTGGCGACTGGCGCTGACACGAATGCTGGCGGTTCACGGCGACACGCACACGCACCGGCGAAACTCAATCTGTTCCTGCATGTCGGGTCCAAGCAGGCGGACGGATATCACCCGCTCGAAAGTCTCGTCATGTTCTCCGAGTTCGGCGACGGCCTCCGTCTGACGACGTCGGACCATTTCGAGCTTATCCGCACGGGCCCATATGCAGCGGCACTGCCGGACCGTCCGGATGAAGATCTGACCGCGCGTGCCGTCGCCGGACTCGCGGAAATCTGTGGACGCGTGCCCGTCTTCACGATCACGCTGGACAAGAATATTCCCGTGGCGGCCGGCCTTGGCGGCGGGTCGGCGGATGCGGCGGCGGCGATCCGCCTGGTCTGTCGGGAATGGGATGTCGATCCGAACGACCCGCGCGTGAAGGGGTTGGCGGCCGGACTGGGCGCCGATGTTCCCATGTGTCTGCACAGCCGGCCGGCATGGGTCGCGGGCGTGGGCGAGAAGGTCACTCCGATCGAACATAGTGCGGTGCTGGACCTGCTGCTGGTCAATCCGCGTGTACCGCTGCGTACCGCGCAGGTTTTCGCCGCATACGCGCCGGTCGATCCTGTTGCGGACGTAGACCCGGCGGCCGTTGACCTTGCGGTGACTGATTCCGTCATCGGGTTCCTCGAACAGCAGCGCAACGACCTGGCCGTGCCAGCCCGGCGTCTTTGCCCCGTGATCGCGGATGTTCTGGACGCGCTCGCGCAAGCCGACGGCAGCCGGCTGGCGCGGATGAGCGGCAGCGGGCCGACCTGCTTCGCGATATTCGACGATGCCGAAACCTGCAAACGCGCCGCACTCGATCTCGGCGCACGCTATCCCGGTTGGTGGGTGTCGCCGACGCGGACAACACATCCGGACCGGTCGAAGCTCTAGTTTCTGACACCCGAAATCTGGCGTAGATGCCTGAGCAACGCCTCTGAGGGTTCGCCGTCGATATCGAGGCCGAGTGCGCGTTGATAGTTGCGGATCGATTCACGGGTCTCCGCACTCATTGAACCGTCGGCCGGACCTGTTTCAAATCCGAGTTTCGCTAGCAGCGCCTGGATGTTGCGAATCCGCGCCGTGTTCGATGTGGGCTCCGTGGGGGGTGCCGCGGGAGGCGCTGTCGCCGGCGCGGCGGCGGGGGGAGCGGCAGTCGGCGGCGCGGGGGGTGCCGGCGGCGGTTGGGGCCGCTGGCGCTTGCCGGTGATGTTTGCCGCGATGAATGCCGAAACGCGTCGATTGACCTCGGCGCGTTCTTTCGTTGTCAGCCGGGCTGCGACCAGATCTGCCTTTTCGGCGGCCTGGCCGTCGCCGTTCGCGTCGGCCAGCCGGTACCAGTAATAGGCGTCCTTGAGGCTGTCGTGCGAAACGGGTGACGTCGCGAGGATGTTGGCGAGGGAGCTCTGCGCCTCGAGTATATTCTCGGCCGCCGCGCGCCGGAGCCATTTCAGTGCCATGTCGGAGTCGCGCTCGATGCCACGTCCCGCGGCGTAGGCTGCGGCGAGCGCATATTGCGCGCGCCCATGTCCTTTCTCGGCGGCGCTGTGGAACCAGATCAGGGCCTCGACCGGATCCGGCTCGACACCGCGGCCGGAATCGTAGAGGACGCCCAGATTATATTGCGCGCTGACGACTCCGCCGGCGGCGGCGTCCTGGAGCCATTTTGCGGCCTCGGCGTAATCCTGCTCGATACCGCGACCCACCAGGTAGCGAACGGCGATTTCGTACTGGGCTTCGGAATCACCCGCGGCGGCGCGGTCACGCAGCGTGTCGATTTCGGAAGTGGCAGGTGTGGGTTCTCCTGCGACCGGCGCGCTGGCGTCGCGTGTTACCTGTGGGACGGCGGCGGTCCGGGCCGGGGTTTCTTCGGTTGCCGGTGCGGGCCGTTGGGCGGTGTCGCCTGCATCGGAGTTCGCGGGCGCCTGCGGGGCTGGTGGGCGAGTTTCGGTCGCGACCGGGGCGGCCGGCGGCGGGAGTGCGCCAACCGATTTCGGTGTGGCGGTTTGACCGGGGACAGTGTCGGGGACGGGGCCGGCAGATGTGCCGGCGGTTGAGCCGGGAGGCTCCCGCACGGTTGCCGGGTCCGATGCTTCGCCCGACGGTCTGTCGTCGGTGGCGAACGGGATTTCGGGCAAGGTGAGTTCGAACCAGACAAATGCACCGATGCCGGCGCTGGCCAGCAGGAACATCAGCGCGACGATCAGGAGATAGATCGGGCGCGACCGGGTCGGCGCCGCCTCGGTCGGAAATGGGGTGGGGTTTACGACCGGGTCGCGCAGCGCCGGATCTCGCTTCGCGTGTTCACCGTCGTCGAACAGACCCACCAGATCGGATTTTAGGGCCTGGTCGGCGAGGTCCATGTCTTCGTCGGATACCCCGTCGGTTTCGAACGGGAGATCCTCCGGACCGCGCGCCGCGTCGGACGCGCCCATGTCGGCGCCATTGTCGTCACGGTGATGGTCGTCGCGTGAGTGGACATCGCCGGCGTGGTCTTCGGGAGGCTGGTTGTCCTGAAGTCCCGGGTCGGGTGTCCATGATTGGTCTGGTTCGGCTTCGTCGTTTTCGGATCCATCGAACGCCGGCTCGTCTGGTTTTGGCGCGTCGGATTCCGGCGCGTCGTGTTCGGACGCGTCGTGTTCCGGTTCTACGGGTGCGGGGCCGGCATATGTCGAGGCACCGGAATCGGGATCGTCGATGTCGGGTTCTGTGACGTCGGATTCGCTGACCGCGTGATCTTCGATGTTTGGTTCGTCGAATCCCCGTTCTTCGAGTTCCGGTTCTTCGAAATCCTGATCATCGAAACCGGGCGGTTCATGCTCCGCAGCCTCGGGCTCGGGGTCGTCATATTCGACCGGTTCGGGTGCCGCATTCGAGCGCGGTTTGTATCGCTCATGTGGTGGTGCGGGGGTGTCGTGTTCGACACCAAGAATTCGAAGCTGTTCCTCGATCGCGGAGACGGTTTTCTCGACCGGCGCGAGCTGCGCCGTGAGTCGGTCGGCCTGGGAATCGATTCGGATTTCGAGCTCTTCGAGAATCCGCGCAATCTTTTCTTCGGCGGATAATGAGGATGTGTCTTCGCGGTCGGCCATGGTCTGCGCTGTTGGGTTCTAGCGTTCGATAATCCCGATCGTAACGTCGATGCAGGCCCGCTTCCGGTTCTTCAATTCACGCTGCCGCAACCGGCGGCCGGGGTTCCGTGGGACGGCGCCGGAACGACATTGTGGACATCGATGGCGGCTCCTGCGGAGAAACTGGTTTGGCCGTTCGATATCGTATTAGTCGCGCCCGAAAAGACGGCCCAAAAATCCGGAACCATCGTCCGATGTGCGGCTCGGTCTGCTCGGACCCCTTGAGCCGTCTTCCATCCGGTCGAGGCGTTCCGACAATCGCATCATGGCGCGTTCGACCGGGGCCGACGAGGCGCCGCCCGATTTGGATTTGATGTCTTCAATTTGTGCGCCGAGCTCGCCGACCTTTTCCGCGATCGGCTGAATCGCCTCGGTCGTGCGGTGCTCGGATTGTTCGATCCGGTTGGCCAGCTTCTGGATGCTTTCGAGCACCGCCTCGGCCGTCAATGCCGGGGGGCCGCTCGGTGCCTGTTCTTGGCGCGGGGGATAATCATATGCCGGCTCTTCGCGATGTACCTCGCGCGGCCGGTTCGTGTTCTGTCCATGATCACCGAATCGCTGGTCGGGCCCGTCGCGTTTTGTGCGCAGTTCCTCGGATGCCGCCGACAGGATTGTCTGGGACAGCCAGCGTCCCACATTGACGCCCTGCTTGCGGGCGGCAATTTTCGCTGCCTCGCGCGCTTCGGGGTCGACGCCCTTTACGCTCCAGGGTGAATTCGTAGCCATCGGAAGTTAAGCGATCCCGTTGATTCGATACGTAGTGCCCGAACAGGGCCATGTATTGCGACTTTGTAACCCGGTAATACGCGTCCCAAAATATGGGGAACGCGCCGCCGAATGCCAGTAATCAATTTTACAGCGGTATTGATGCACTTTTTTCACACAGATGAAAACATGAAAAATTACGACTCCTTGATTGGAATCAATAGGTTCGTCGTGGGGTGGCCCAGGCCATACCGCCAGTAATCCCGATATTTGGGAAGTCTAAAGTAGTAATCGCTTCAGAAACGTAAACCCGTCGTTTGGTCCCGCCCTCATACCTGGGCATACGGGGTTTACCCCCGGGGCACTACGGCACTACATGGTTCGAAAATCCCGGATTTCCGGGGGTTGTGGATTCCGTTGTCCCCTGCCGAAACAAAGAGGAAACATCCGCCGGATGGCCGATGGGGGTCACGAAAGATGCGGCATGCATGGCCAGATATCCGTGCCGGTGCCGCGACGTATCGGGTCACCGAATGGGTCCGGCCGGATCCGCCATTCGCGATCTTGCGCACTTCGCCGGATTCGGAATTTTTGACCCGGGCGAAGGACGCACTGATTTCCGCTCCGGCCTTGTCGGGGCTTGACCGCGCCAAGTATAGTCGCGCCGCCCTTCGCCATGCGCATACCGGCGTATGTCGAAAATCATCGTTTACGGAGCCCCCGACATGGCAAAAAACGTTGCCCTTATCACCGGTGTGACGGGACAGGACGGGGCCTATCTGGCCGACCTTCTTCTGCAAAAAGGCTATGAGGTTCACGGTGTGAAACGCCGCTCATCGTCCTTCAATACCGGCCGCGTCGATCATCTATATCGCGACCCGCACGAGACCGGCGTCGGGTTTCACCTCCATTACGGTGACATGACCGATGCGACGAACCTGATCCGGTTGATCCAGGAAGTGCAGCCCACCGAGATCTATAATCTGGCGGCCCAGAGCCATGTGCAGGTCAGTTTCGATACGGCTGAATATACGGCCAATGCGGATGCGATGGGGGCGCTGCGGCTGCTCGAGGCGATCCGCATTCTCAAGCTCGAGGATACGGCCCGCTACTACCAGGCATCGACCTCCGAACTCTATGGCAAGGTCCAGGAAACACCCCAGAGCGAGACCACACCTTTCTATCCACGCAGCCCCTATGCGGCGGCAAAATTATACGGCTACTGGATCACGGTGAACTATCGCGAGGCCTATGGAATGCATGCCACGAACGGCATCCTTTTCAACCATGAAAGTCCGATCCGCGGCGAGACATTCGTGACCCGGAAAATCACCCGTGCGGTGGCCGCGATCGAGCTCGGTCTGCAGAAGCAATTGTTCCTCGGCAACATGGATGCGAAACGCGATTGGGGACATGCGCGCGACTATGTCGAGGGCATGTGGCGGATCGTGCAACATGACGAGCCCGACGATTTCGTCCTCGCGACGGGCGAGACGCACGCGGTCCGGGAATTCGTTGAACTGGCGTTCAAGGAAGTCGGCCGGACCATCGTCTGGCATGGCGAGGGTGTCGATGAAGTGGGTGAGGATTCCAAGACCGGCGAGACGCTCATCGCCATCGACCCACGCTATTTTCGCCCGACCGAAGTGGACCTCCTGCTCGGCAATCCGGCGAAGGCAAAACGGGTGCTTGGCTGGGAGCACAGCACGCCGTTTCCGCAACTGGTCAAGGAGATGGTCGCGGCGGATCTCGAACTCATGCGCGCCGATGGCGATATCCACAAAAGCTTCGATTGAGCCGGGCGGCTTGCAGATCGCGTCGGCAAGGGCGATATAGGCCCTGCAGTCGGCCTTGGGGCGTAGCCAAGTGGTAAGGCATCGGGTTTTGATCCCGTGATCGCAGGTTCGAACCCTGCCGCCCCAGCCAACTTCCTCGGATCGAAATCAGGCGTTCGAGGCACCGTCCCCGGAACCGTCCAGGCGCGCGCGTACGAGACGCTGCAGACGGAACAATTGCCGGTCGCGGATGCCGGCCTCGCGCATGTGCGCGACGGTGTTTTCGAGATACTCCGCACAGCTGCCCAGATATCCCGCGGCCGTCGCCAGTTGTTCCACGACACTGGCTTCGGGCAGACGCCCGACATAGCGTTCGGTGTCGCGGTTCATCACAAAGGTGACGGCATTGACCGGACCGTCCGGTGTCATCGCGCGGACCCAGACAGCCGAATAGCTGTCGAGCGCCATCTCCCGGTCCCAGACCACGGACAGTTCGTCCCGCTCGCGACCAGCCGGAAGTTTGAAGACCATGCCGTTGCACGACCCGCCCTTGTCGAGTGCGAGCATCAGGCCGGGGTTTTCCGGCGTGCCGCGTCCCAGCGGCGTTTGCAGGCAGAAGGAACGGTGGTAGCCCCAGAGCCGGGCCGTGCGTTTCTCGCTGTAGTGGATCGCCGGGTTCCAGATCAAAGAACCGTACCCGAACACCCATATATCGCGGGCGGGCGATGCGTCGAAGAACGCCGCGAGCGAAGCCGCGCGTTCGGCGTCGGTCAACGGACGGATGTTCGTCAGATGCTGTAGTTCCTTCAGCCGGCGATAAATCTGCCCGTTCCGGATGGAATCGCGGTCGAGTTTGTCGGTCATTTCAAATCGGATGCAATCAACATGCTGTGTGTATATCAATCGGGGCGGGGGAACTGAACCTCCGCGGTACAAGGAACGCCGGCATGGCCATCACAGCAGACGCGGTTCTGGACTTTTGGTTCGCGGAAACCGACCGGGCGAATTGGTTCGAGCGCTCCGATGCCTTCGACAGGGTCATTCGCGACCGGTTCGCCGACGCGGTCGAGACGGCGCGCGGCGGCGGGTTCTCGGACTGGCATGAGACGGCGCGGGGTTGTCTGGCCGTGATCATCCTGATCGATCAATTCTCGCGAAACCTTTACCGGGACTCGCCGCGCGCCTGGTCCGCCGATGATCTGGCCCTGTCGTGCACCCGGCGCGCGCTGGCGCGCAACTACGACGCCGACCTCACGCCCGAAGAGCGGAAGTTCCTCTACATGCCCCTGATGCACAGCGAGGATTTGGCCGACCAGGAACAATGCGTCGATGTGTACCGGACGCTGGCGGCGGCCTCGGCGGCGGAGGACGTCGCCCTGGACTTTGCGATCCGTCACCGTGACATCATCGCGCGGTTCGGTCGCTTCCCCCATCGCAACGCAATCCTCGGCCGGGAAAGCACGCCCGAAGAGGTGGAATTCCTCAAGGAACCCGATTCTTCGTTCTGAGGCGCGGAAATGCGTTCAGGGCAGGTCGGCGAGGACGAACTCCGCATCGCCGCGTGCGGTGATGGTGATGTCGCGCTCGCCGGCGATGGCCGCGCCCGCGCGTTCGCCGATTTCCGTGCCGTTCACCAGAACCGTGCCGCGCGACGGGACGATGTAGCCCTTGCGGTAGTCCGAGAAAATATGCGTGACACTCTGGCCGTCCGACAGGGTGGCGCCGAACAGCGCGGCATCCTGATGGATCAGCGGCGCGGCGCGTTCTTTATCGTCGCTGCGCCCGGAGGCGAGCAGCACCAGCGCGCCGGCCTGTTCGCCGCGCGGAAATGCCTTGGTCTCCCAGCGCGGGGCATGGCCCTCGCGGTCCGGCGTGATCCAGATTTGGAAAATCTGCGTGGCCTCGTCTTCCTCGTTGAATTCGGAATGCTGAATCCCGGTGCCCGCGCTCATGATCTGGACGTCGCCGGCCTCGGTGCGACCGCGATTGCCCAGATTGTCCTCATGGGTGATGGCGCCGTGGCGGACATAGGTGATGATTTCCATGTCCCGATGGCCATGCGGCGGGAAACCGCCATGGGCGACGATCGTGTCATCGTTCCAGACCCGCAGCGGGCCAAAACCCATCCGATCCGGGTTCATGTATTCACCGAAACTGAAATGATGGTGGGCGTCGAGCCAGTCATTCCGGAAATGTCCGAGATCGTCGAGGGATGTGACGTCGATCATGCTGCGTCCTTTACGTCTTCTCGATTGTGCGGAGCCAGGTAGTCGATCTCAGGGCCCACAGGAACGATTCGGTTGGGGTTCACCGTCTCATGACTGCTGTAGTAATGCGTCTTGATGTGCGCGTGGTCGATCGTCGAAGTGACCCCGGGGACCTGATACAAATCGCGGGTGTAGTTCCACAAATTGGGGTAGTCGATCAGCCGGCGGATGTTGCACTTGAAGTGCCCGTGATAGACCGGGTCGAACCGCAGCAGGGTGGTGAAAAGCCGCCAGTCGGCTTCGGTCTGTCGATCCCCGATCAGATAGCGCTGCTTTGACAATCGCGCCTCAAGCCAGTCCAGCGTTTCGAACAGATCAGTCACGGCCTCGTTGTAGGCATCCTGTGAGCGCGCGAAACCGGATTTATAGACCCCGTTGTTCAGCGTGTGGAAAACGCGCTCATTGACGGCGTCGATCTCATCGAGCAGTGCGGGCGGGCAGTAATCACGTTCAGGATGTTTGGCGTAGGCGTCGAAGGCGCTGTTGAACATGCGGATGATCTCAGCGGATTCGTTGCTGACAATCGTGTTCGTCTTCAGATCCCAGAGGACGGGAACGGTCACGCGGCCGGTGAAATCGGCATCGGCTTCCTTGTAGATTTCGTGCAGGTAGTCTGCATTGATCACCGGGTCGGGCACGACGCCTTCGCCGGGCGCGAATGTCCAGCCGTTCTCGGCCATGTACCAGTGGACGACCGAGATCGAGATCACGTCCTCCAGGCCCTTGAGGGTGCGGAAGATCATGGTGCGATGTGCCCAGGGACAGGCGTGGCATATATAGAGGTGATACCGCTCCGGCTCAGCCTTGAAACCGCCGCTGCCTGTCGGGCCAGGCAAACCGTTGGCGGTAACCCAGTTGCGGAAAGAGGTCTCCGGGCGTTTGAACTTGCCGTCGCCGCTTTTCTTCTCGGGTTCTTCGGCGTGCCAAACGCCTTCGATCATCACGCCCATCGCAAATTCCTTCCATGGATGAGGGGTTCCGTTCGCGCATCAGGTTGGTTGCGCGTTGCGAAATGTCGAGGCCATGAGTTCGAATGGCGAACGAATGTTCGTTATTCGCCCAGATATGCCGCCAGGCAATCCAGCGCGCCCTGCCAGCCGTCGGAATGGCCCTCGGCCATTTCGTCATTGGGCAGCATGCTGTGGGTGAGTTGCAGTTCCGATGCGCCGTCGGGCGTCGCGGCGAATTTGAGATCGAGAATGGTCTCGACGCCCTGCATCTGTCCTTCATGCTGCCATGTCCACGACATGGTCAGCCGGTTCGGCGGGTCGATGGTCCCGAACACGCCGCGTGCGCCATGCTCCTTGTTCTCCGGCGACAGCAGGACGACCGCGTAGTCGCCGCCCTCGCGGAAATCCCAGAGGTCGATCCGGCAACTGACATTCTTCGGCCCGAGCCATTGGCAGGCCTGTTCGGGGTCTGTCCACGCCGCGTACAGGCGCTCGACCGGCACCGCGAAGCGCCGCGACAGTTGCAGGGTGCGGGTCGCGTCGGGGGCCTGCGTGATATCGGGTGCGTCGGTCATGAGGGTTTCTTTCCCGGGGCCGAATCGGATTCCAGAAACTGTGCGAGGGAATCGAGGTTGCTCTCCCAGAAAGCGCGATAACGGGCGAGCCACGCGTCTGCGTCCTGCAGCGGCGCGGCCCGCACGGCGCAAATCTGATTGCGGCCGTCGCGCCGCCGTTCGATCAGGCCGGCCTGTTGCAGGACCTTCAGATGTTTCGAGACGGCCGGCAGGGACATGTCGAAGGGTTCGGCGAGTTCGCCCACCGTCGCGTGGCCGCCACTCAGGCGCGCGAGGATGGCGCGCCGGGTCGGGTCGGCCAGGGCGGCGAAGGTCCGGTCGAGATTATATTTAACCATAAGGTTAATTTAATGACTGCTCGCGGGTCTCGCAAGGGCGCGCGCTATTTTCCTTCCCGGCGCCATGCGGCGACAAGAAAGGCGCCGATCATCAGCAACAGGATCAGCGCGGGCAGGAACGGCAGATCGCGCACGCCGATCACGGCAGATGCGTCGTTGCGCTGGAAGGCGAGCCAGCGGGCCGACGTTCCCGGCTGCGACGAATCGCTCATCGCGCGGCCGGGTCGGGCGCGGCGCAGGCTGGCGGGACCATTCTCGCCGATCCAGTTCAGGCCGCCGCCGGTGACGGCCGCGACCGGACCGAGCAGCGCATCCGTCGCCGTCACATCGGCGAACTCGATGGGGTTGATCGTGCCGACCCCGGCCACCGCCGTGCGGCTACCGTCGTCCAGCCGGTAGATACCCGTTTCGCCGACGGCGATCGTGCCGACGGCGCGGCCGTCGCCCTGTTCTTCCAGGGTGACAGTGCGGGTCTCGCCTGTCGGCCCTGTCACGGTCACCGGTGCCGGGTCCGGCGTCAGGCTGTGGCGAACTATTTCGATGCTGTCGCCGCGCGCCACGGCGGTGAGCCGGTCTTCCTCGAGTTCGGGCTCTTTCATCAGCCAGTGGGCCAGGCGCCGCAGCAATTCGCCGTGGGGGCCGCCACCTTCATAGCCCCGCGCCCAGAGCCAGATATGATCGCTCAGGAACTGGCCGACCCGGCCTTCGCCGACGCGGTCGAGAATGAGGAGCGGTCGCCCGTCGGGGCCGTCCATGACCACCGTGCCCGATTTGGGCCGCGCATCGACATGCCGGAACCAGCGACCCCAGTCGGGTGTGGTGTCCGCGTCCAGGCCGAGGCCGGGCAGGGTTGCGGTGACCGGGTGGCGTCGTCCGGTCTCGTTGACGTCCGCGACATAGGGAGATTCCGTGACGGTGCCGGTCGGTTCGCCGGGCAGGACGGTCGCCAGCGCGGTACGGTACAGGCTGGTCGCGGGGGTGACCTCCGGTCCCGTGGCCTCCAGCAGCGCGCCGCCGGATTCGACATAGCTGGCGATATTGCGCAGGTAGATCGACGGCAACACGCCCATGCGCCGGTAGCGATCGAAGATGATGAGATCGAAATCCCGGAGTTTAACCTCGAACAATTCGCGATACGGAAACGCGATCAGGCTGAGTTCTCGCACCGGCGTACCGTCCTGTTTTTCTGGTGGCCGGAGAATAGTGAAATGGACGAGATCGACGGATGGATCGGCCTTGAGAAGATTGCGCCAGGTCCGCTCGCCGGGATGGGGCGCGCCGGACACCAGCAGCACCCGCAACCGGTCACGGATGCCGTTGAGGGTGACAACGGCGCGATTGTTGGCGCGGGTGAGTTCCTCACGCCCCGGTCCGACCGAGAGTTCGAACACGCTCGTGCCGCCGCGATCCACGACGAGTTCGATGCTGTGATCGACACCGACCGGGGCCAGAATGGTCCGGCCCTCTGACGCACCGTCGCGCCGGATCGTGATCTGTGCCTGGCGCGCGCGCACAGCGGCCGGCTCGTCGATCCGAAGGGTCAGGCGGACCGTCTCCCCGACAATGCCGAAGCCCGGATTCTCGACGATCGTCAGGCGCCGGTCGCCAGCGGCCCGATCGCCGGTCAGCATGGCGTGGACGGGCCCGCCCAGATCGAGGGCGGCGATATTCTCCGGCAGATCGTGAATCCGGCCATCGGTGATCAGGACCGCGCCGGCGAAGCGATCACGCGGAATGTCGATCAGCGCCCGATCAAGGGCCTCGTAGAGATGGGTACCGTCGCGCAAGCCCGACTGGCCGGTATCGCCGGTGAGGGTTACTGCCGTTGGCGCCTCGACGACCCGGAGCTCGAAATTCGCCTGGGATGCCGCCCAGTCCGTGACCCGCACCAGCGCCGTATTTGCCTGTTCGGTGCGCGCGCCGATCGACTGGCTCTGGGACCTGTCGACGACGACGAGGCCGATATCCGACAATGGCGTGCGATCCTCGACGACGATCGAGGGGTTTGCCAGTGCGGCCAGGATTGCCGTTGTCGCTGCGATCCGCCAGATCACACCCGGTGCGGGTATACCCGGCCGGGGTGCGGCAAACCCGGCCAGCATGACCATGGCACCCACGGCCGCCATGGCGATCAGGATGCCGGTGGGCAGCAGTGGGTCCCAGATGATTGACGAGGCGTCCATGTCTATTGCCCGAGCCGCTCGAGGATTTCATCGACATGCACCTGGTCGGCCTTGTAGTTGCCGGTCAGGGCGTACATCACCAGATTGACCCCGAAGCGGAAGGCGAGTTCGCGTTGGCGCGCGCTCCCCGGCACGACCGGGAACATCGGGCGGCCCGTCGCGTCGATGGCCCAGGCCGCTGCGAAATCATTGGCGCCGATGATGACCGACGAGACCCCGTCATTGACCCGTTCGTCCGGCTTCTGCACGAACAGACGACCGCCTTCCCAGCGCCCCGGGAACTCATGCAGCAGATAGAAGGCCTTGGTCAGGACATGCCCGATAGGCACTTCCAGCAGGGCCGGGATGTCCAGCCCCTGGACCATGGCGCGCAGTGTCTGGGTGCCGGGGCCGACGCCGCCGATCCCGGAGAGGTTCTGGTCGCGGGTGTCGAACAGGATCGTGCCGCCATTGCGCAGGAAGGTGTTGATCCGGGTGCGCGCGCCATCCGAAAGCGGTGCCTGTCGCTCGGTCATGGGCCAGTAGATCAGGGGAAAGAAGGCCAGTTCGTCACGCTCGACGTCCAGCCCGATCGGCGCGCCGGGGACAATCGAGGTCCGCCGCGAAAGAATTTGCCCCAGCCCGGCCAGCCCCGCCCGGCTGGTCTCGTCGATCTTGCTGTCCCCGGTCAGGACATAGCCGAGCCGAGTATCCTTGGTCGCTTCCAGGGCGAACAGGTCGCTCGACTGCGCCCAGCCCGGCGTGGAGAGGGTGCTCACGAGCCCGCCGGCCAGCGCCAGGCATAGAGCAGCCGTTGCGGCGGTGCGGGTCACCCGCGGGGTGAGGCCGCGCAGGATTAAAGAAATGATGAAATCGGCGAGCAGCAACCCGAAGGCGGCGACAAGGAACCAGACGCGAAGTTCGCGTTGCAGGGTGGGGCCGTACTCCGCCGTCTCGACGCCGGCGGCATGTACCTCGAACAGTTCAGGGGCCAGGCTCGGGCCCAGATTGATCGCCCGGCGCGACTGGTCGACGCCGTAGAATCCCGGCGGGGTCTGCGGGCCGGGGACCAGGTCTTCGCCCACCCCGGCCGGCAACGGGCGGCTGGTGCTGGGGGGTTCGGACAATCGCCCGAAACCGTCCAGCGTGGAAAGCGGCGGGAGCGGGCGGGAGGCGATGCTGTCGGCGGCGACGCCATGGCTCAGCGCGACAAGGCGGCGGAGCATATCGACATACAGGCCCGAAAAGGCGAGCGACGACCATTCGGCATTGGCCGTCGTGTGGAACAGGACGAGCCAGCCATTGTCGCGTTTCTCGCCGGTGACCAGCGGGGTGCCGTCTTCCAGCCGCGCCCAGGTTTTCGATGCGAGTTCGGGCGACGGCTGGGCGAGCACCTGACGCCGGACGATGATCTCGTCTGACGGAACCAGGCCGGCGAAGGGCGACGTCTCCTCGAATGCCGCCAGATTGGAAGGCTGATCCCAGCTCATCACGCCGCCGAATACCCGACCGCCACGGCGCAGATCGACCGGCAGCAATCGATCGCTGCCGTCGGCGAGGTTGGGGCCGGCGAAACGCACCAGCACGCCGCCGTCGGCGATCCAGGATTCGAGGCGTTCGATCTCGGTTTCGGTCAGGGTGCCGATGTCGGAAAGAACCATCACTGCGAGGCGACGCTCGAGCAGTGCCTCGACCGTGCCGTTGCGGACCTCCGCGAAGGGCTCGAGCGCACGATTGAGATAGAAGGCATTGCCGATCAGCGGTTGGTCGAGCTGGGCGGTATCGCCCGACACGATCCCCACCGGGCGTCGGCGCAGGCTTTCGTCGAACAGCATGACCGCGCCCGCGTGACGCGCATCCTCGATACCGACCCGGGCGATGCGGTTGCGCAACTCGCTGGGCATCGCCAGCAGCACATCGGCGGCCTCGACGCCGGCATCGAAGGTGAAGGCCGCGCGGCCGAGCAGCCGGCCATCATCGTCGTTGGCGATGAGTGCGGCGCTTCGCGTACCGCCGGCGTCCATGCGCGAGACGCGCACGCGAATGCCGTCCGGCGCGCTTTCGGTGGCCGAGATGATGAGCGGTTGATCGCCGGGTGCGGGATGTATGTAGCGCAAGGACCCGAGGCGTTGCAGCGCCAGTTCGAGCGGCTTGGCCCTGGCGTCCGCGCGCCGCGTGTCGCGCGCGCCGTCCGGCGCGTCGAGGCCGCTCGACAGCCATATGGCTGTCGCGGGACGGGATAATTCCAGTGCCTCGATCTGCGCGCGTACGCGGGCATAATCCGCGGCCCAGGGTTGAGGTGCGATCGAGCGGATGCGGTCCCGGGCTTCGGCCGGCGACAGCGGCCGCAGGGCAGCGTCGGTTCGTTCGACCGATTTTGCGGTGGTGGCGATGTAGACGGTCCGGTTCTCGCGGGCGGCCTCGTCGATCAGCGCCGCGGCCGTGTCCTGGCGTTCGGTCCAGTTGGCGCCGCCCGTCCAGCCATTGTCGATCACCATCACCAGCGGGCCGTTGCCGCGCAGGATGCGTCCCGGGTCGATGATGGGATGGGCCAGCGCCAGGATTACGAGTGCGGCGAGGAGCAACCGCATCGCGAGCAGCCACCAGGGGGTGCGATGGGGTGTTTCTTCATGCTGCGGCAGCCCGAAAAGAAGCCGGATCGCCGGGAATGCCACGCGAACCGGGGCCGGCGGGACGGCACGGAGCAGCCACCACAGCACCGGCAGCGCGGCCAGCGCCAGGAGCAGCCAGGGAACGGCAAAGGAAAGGACGCCGATGCTCAGCATGTCGGGTCAGCCCCCCGTCCGGGCTTCGGTCATGGCCATGAACATGCTCATAAGGGCGGGTTCGGGCGCGGTGTCGGTGGTGTGCACGGCATAGGACCATCCGGCGCGCCGGGCGAAGGTGGCGAGCGCCACCTGCAATGAGTCGAGCCGCTCCATGTATCCGGCGTGCAGGGATTCCGCGCGACCGACCAGCAACTCGCCCTCGGTCTCGAGACCGCGAAACCGGGTCCGGCCCCGGAATGGCAAATGTGCCTCGCTGGGGTCGAGGACCTGCAGCAGATGGCCGCGCACGCCACGCGCCGCCATGTCGCGCAGGAACGCCAGCAGGGGTTCTTCCGGGACCATGAAGTCGCTGATCAATGCCACGGTGCCGTAGCGGGGCAGGGCCGGGACGGTCGGGAGCTCGTGGGTCTCGGGCTCTTGCGCCATGTCGTGCATCACCGTCATCGCGATGCGGTCGAGCGCCGCGCGCCCGGTCGCGGGCAATTCCGGTTTGTCGAGCAGGGCAATGCGTTCACCACCGCGCGTCAGGAGCGATGCCAGCGCCAGGGACAGGATTGCGGCGCGGTCCTGTTTCTCCGGCAGATCGCGGCTGGATCTATAGCGCATCGAGGCGGAGAGATCGGGCCACAGCCAAACGCTTTGGGCGGCTTCCCACTCTGTCTGCCGAACAAACAGGCGGTCGGCTTTGGCCGAGCGACGCCAGTCGATATCGCGTGGGCTGTCGCCGAACGCAAAGCGCCGGTACTGCCAGAAGGTTTCGCCCTGTCCGACGCGGCGGCGGCCATGCACACCCTGCGCGACGGTCGATGCGACCCGGTCCGCCGCGACGAGCAGCGCGGGAAACGCCGCCGCGAGCTCTTCGGCACGGCGGCGCGTAGCGTGTTCTGTGCCTGGGGTCGATGCCATTCGGTGAGTCGCCAAAACGATCCTGGGTTGGAGTGAAGGGCTGTGGGATGTCTATTTGAACGGGCTGCAGAGACCGTCGATCACGTCTTCCAGGGTGCGGCCTTCGGCCCGCGCCGCGAAGTTGAGCGCCATGCGATGGCGCAAGACCGCCGGCGCCAGGGCGACGACATCGTCGACCGACGGGGATATGCGTCCCTGCAGCAGCGCGCGCGCACGGGTGGCGAGCATCAATGCCTGGCTGGCGCGGGGGCCGGGCCCCCAGGCAACCCATTGTGCGATGTCTTCGCGGTCGGACGTGTCGGGTCTTCCGGAGCGGACGAGAGCGAGAATGGCATCGACCACACTCTCGCCGACGGGCAGGCGGCGCACGAGTTGCTGCGCGGCGATCAACTGGGCGGCGTCCATGACCTGCGTCGGGCTGCGGTCTTCCAGACCCGTGGTGACGAGCAGCATCTGCCGTTCGGCTTCGGGGTCCGGGTATCCGATGTTGACCTGCAGCAGGAACCGGTCGAGTTGCGCCTCGGGCAGCGGATAGGTGCCTTCCTGTTCGATCGGGTTCTGGGTGGCGAGCACGTGGAACGGGCTGGGCAGCGTATGGGTGTGCCCGGCGACCGAGACTTCGCGTTCCTGCATGGCCTGCAGCAAGGCGGACTGGGTCCGCGGGCTGGCGCGGTTGATCTCGTCCGCCATCAGCATCTGGGTGAATACCGGCCCGGGAATGAATCGGAAGCTCCGGCCGTCCTCGGTCTCGTCGAGGATTTCCGAGCCGATGATGTCTGCCGGCATCAGGTCGGGCGTGCATTGCACCCGGCGGCTGTCGAGCCCGAGCACGGTGCCCAGCGTTTCGACCAGTCGGGTCTTTGCCAGGCCCGGTACACCGAGCAGCAGCAGATGACCGCCCGCGAGCAGGGTGATGATCGTTTCGTCGATCACCGCCTCCTGACCGAAGATGACCCGGCCGATCCCGGTGCGCACGGACGAGAGCTGTTCGCTTACACGCTCGATATCCGCGAAAATTGAATCCGTGACCGGAAGATCGAGATTCGACCGTACGACATCATCTGTGGGCATGACCCTGCTCCTGCGAATGCTACTGTGTCTGAACCATGGGCACCGACACCAACAATCCTCAAGGCCTTTTTGAACGGATCGGCAAAACCCGTTCTTTAGCCCCTTCCCGCCGTGAACCTGTCGATTGCGGTCACTTCGACATGCGAATCGGTCGCGACGGGACTTGGTATTATCGCGGCTCGCCGATTGGGCGTAAACCGCTGGTCACGCTGTTTTCATCGGTACTCAAACGCGACAAAGACGGCCAGTACTGGCTCGAGACCCCGGTCGAACGTGGCCGCATCGACGTGGATGATGCGCCCTTCACGGCGGTGGAGATGGATGTGACCGGACAAGGTCGTGACCAGAAGCTCATTTTCCGCACCAATCTTGACGAAACGGTGACGGCTGGCGCGGAAAATCCGCTTCGCATCGCGTTCGACGAATCGAGTGGCGAGCCGTCACCCTATATACATGTGCGCGACGGGCTCGAAGCGTTGTTGACCCGCGCTGTCTACTACCAGCTCGCGGACCTGGCGGTAGCAGATCCCGACAGGGGACTATTTGGTGTGTGGAGCGGCGGGATGTTTTTTGCACTTGAACAGGCCGGGGAAAGGACCGGGGAGCGGCTGAGACCATGACCGGTACCGTTTCGGAGCGCGAGCACATCGCCGCGCGCATTCTCGCTACCCAGCCCCACCTCGATGTCCGACGCAGCAGCGGTGCCGCCGTCAGCCAGATGCTGCATGACGATTCCGATGCGGCCCCGGGCGAAAAATTGCCCAACCGTCGCGGCGACCATGACCTGAATGAAATCGGAATGCGGCCCAATCCCCCCCTGACCCCGGCCGCGGTTCTGGTGCCGCTGCTCGATCATGGCGACCGCATCACGGTTTTGTTGACCGAGCGCGCCGCCGATCTGCGTGCCCATGCCGGGCAGATCAGCTTTCCCGGCGGCCGCATTGACCCCGAAGATACGAGCCCCGAGGCGGCGGCGCTGCGTGAGGCGGATGAGGAAATCGGCCTGCCGTCCGCGTCGGTCGAGGTGATCGGCCGGCTGGATACCTATGAGGTGCGCACCGGCTTCGAGATCACGCCCGTGGTCGGGTTTGTCGAGCCGGGTTTCGACATGGTTTATGAACCGGGTGAGGTGGCGGATGCATTCGAGGTGCCGCTTTCCTTCATCCTCGACCCGGCCAATCACGAACGCCAGAGCCGGGTGTTCCAGGGCAAGCGGCGCTTTTTCTACGTCCTGCCCTATGAGGACCGGTACATCTGGGGCGCGACCGCCGGGATGCTGGTCAACCTGTTCGAGGTCCTGACCGGCGAGAAGGCGCGCTGGCGCTAGGCGCCGCGTTACCATGACCCCGTCCGCAACAATCTCACAGCAGGCGTGGATGGCCGACCACGATCTGCGGTCCGTTTTTTCGGCGTTGCAGGGCACGGGTGATCCTGTCCCGGCATTGCTGGCTGTCGGCGGCTGTGTGCGCGATGCGCTGATGGACCGGCCGGTGGTCGATGTCGACCTGGCCACGATCCATTCGCCCGACATCGTTCTGGCAAGGCTTAAATCTGCCGGCATCGACGTGCTGGAGATCGGCATCGAGCACGGCACGGTCGTGGCGCGTTTCGGGAACAAACTTTTCCAGATCACGACCTTGCGCGTGGATCTGGAGACCGACGGGCGCCACACGAAGGTGGCCTACACAGACGATTGGGTCGCCGACGCGTCGCGGCGGGACTTCACCATGAACGCGCTGTATGCGGATCTCGACGGCAACGTTTTCGACCCGCTGGACGGTATGGCGGACGTGGCAGCGCGGCGGGTGCACTTTATTGGTGACGCAAACGAGCGCATTGGCGAGGACGCGCTGCGGATTCCGCGTTTCTTCCGGTTTCACGCGCAGATCGAGGATGGGCAGATCGATCCCGAAGGGCTCGCGGCGTGCCGGGCGCGCGCGGGCGATATCGCAAATCTCTCCGGCGAACGCATTCGCGCGGAACTTTTGAAGCTGCTGGCGGCGCCCGCGCCGGCAGCGACCTGGCAGATGATGCTCGAGGCACAGATACTGGGTGCGGAGCTCGTCGCACTGAACCGCTGCGATCGTCTCGCGGGACTGGTCACGGTCGAAGGGGTGGTCGCCGCCGCCGATCCAATACGGCGGTTGGCGGCGCTCATGGAGGTCGGGGCGCATGCCGCCGGAAACACCGCCGACGCCGTTATCGCGCGGCTGCGACTTTCCAACCGGGACGGGGCTCGCCTGCGGGACCTGAACACAAGCGACGACGCCATCGATCCTGACCTGCCGACGGATATGTTGAAACCGCGTCTCTATAGAACAGGTGCCGACAGGTGGCAGGACCATGTGTTGCTGAAATGGGCCGGCGAACTCGCCGATGGCCGCACGGGTGACCGCCTGCGGGTTGACGCCTGGCAGGAACTGTTGGCATTCCCGAGCGTCTGGCCGGTGCCCACATTCCCCATGCGTGGTGCGGATGTGTTGGCGGCGGGCATACCCGAGGGGCCCGATGTCAGCCGTATTCTCAAGGATGTTGAAAACTGGTGGATCGACGGCGGGTTCGAAGCCGGCCGGGACGAATGCCTGGCTGAGCTTGCGCGACGCGTTGACGCCTGACGCGCGTCGGGACGGACGGGTTTGAAACCCGCCCCTTCATCAAGGCACGGCATGTCCGGGCTTGATCCGGGCATCTCATTCGGTGCGGAGACGAGATACGCGGGAGAATGGTTATCCGCCAACGCGCGAAGTGCGGTCCGCGTATGGCTAATAATGGTTCGAGCCCTATTCCGTGCGCACCAGCTCGCCGGACATGCGGATTTTCACGTCCTCGTCCTGCAGCCGCATGAACGAGATCGCCATGCCCTTGTCAGTCAGGGAGCGGCGATAGACCTGGAGTTCCGATCCGCCCTGCTCGTTGATGGCCAGTGAATAAACGGTCATCGCATTGCCTTCGACCGCGGCCCAGCGGACCGCCTCACCGCGCAGAGGGTTGGGCAACTCGGATTTCTGGAACAGGCCGCCCTTCGGGGACAGGACGAAGACATTGTCCTTGTCCTCCACGGGGATGAAATTTTCCTCGACCTCGCGCCGCTTGACCTCGGTGCCTGTGCGGCCGCCATCCTCGTCGCGGATGACGGTGATCCATTTCAGGGTGAAGCCGTCATTCTTGAACCGCTCGATCGTGACGTCGAGATCACGAATTTCCCGTCGGTCATCTTCCTCGACGACGGCGTTGCCCGCGCCGACATAGTTGCCGAAGAATTTCTCGACCGCCTCATTCGCGTGCGCGCCACCCGCCAGGATGGTTCCGGCCGCGAGAAAAACGGTCGTGGCGAGCAAGGTGCGTGTGGCGTGAAGTAAATTCATGCGGATGGTCCGTCGGTGGAGAATGCGGGTCTAGTTTCCGACCTTGACCAGCCGGGCATCGACCTCGCGTTGCGGTTCGCCGTTGGCGATATTGATAAACTTGAGACGCATGCCCGTGCCTTCAAGGGTCCGGTTATAGGTCTGGATCACATATCCCCCCGACGCAGTGATCTGCATCACATGAACCGACATGGTCTGATCGCGGATCTGGGCCCAGGCGAGACCGTCGGTGCGCGGATTGTCCCGGCCGGTCGCATTGAACACGCCGGCGTTCGCGCCGGGGGTGAAGTCCATGCGCTGGGTGCGCCGGCGTATGTCGGGATTGTTCGGATCGCCGCCGCTGCGGATCACGCTCGTCCACTCCACATAGAAGCCGGTGCCCTCGGCGCCGATCTTGACGTCGAGGTCCCGGACGGTGACGCCGAAATAGAGGGAGTCGCTGTTCTCGGCCACGCCGGACCCCTGAAAGTGCCCGTAGAAGGCGTTGACCGGCAGGGACTGCGCGGTCGCCGTGGGGGCAATGAGCCAACTCGTCGCCAGCAGCAGAG
The DNA here is from genome assembly GCA_039980135.1 of Alphaproteobacteria bacterium. Classification (NCBI taxonomy): domain Bacteria; kingdom Pseudomonadati; phylum Pseudomonadota; class Alphaproteobacteria; species Alphaproteobacteria bacterium. The sequence goes on along the minus strand of JBDXCV010000009.1, from coordinate 505,477 downwards.
CTGCGGCGAGGGTTATGGTCAGACAGTTTGAAATGCGGGTCATGGTCTCTCCAATCCTGCGCCGGCGCCGATCGCTGGGGCCGGGCAGCGTATATCCGAGCTGAAACTAGCCCAGGCCGCGCGTCTAAGGAACTCTGCGCGAGGCAGTTTTCGGCAAAAAAATACGCACGGCCGGGTTCGGGTCCGGGTTGAGGGCCTTGTTCAGGGCCAGGTGACCACCGGCGGCAGCGACATCAGGATCGCCTCGACATTGCCGCCGGTCTTGAGGCCGAACTGGGTGCCCCTGTCATACAGAAGGTTGAACTCCACGTAGCGCCCACGGCGCTGCAGCTGATGGGCGCGCTGGTCATCGGTCCATCCCCTGTTCATGTGCCGGCGCACGATGCGCGGATAGACGTCGAGGAATGCTTTGCCCACGTCCCGGGTGAACGCGAAATCCGCATCCCAGTCGCCGGTGTCGACATAGTCATAGAAAATGCCGCCGACCCCGCGCGGCTCATCGCGATGCTTCAAATGGAAATACTCGTCGCACCAGGCCTTGAATTTCGGGTGATAGTCCGGGTCATGGGCGTCACAGGCCGCCTGCAGGCGGCTGTGGAACAGGGCCGTATCGTCGTCGTCGGGATACATGGGCGTCAGATCCGCGCCGCCGCCGAACCAGGACTTCGTGGTCACGATATGCCGTGTGTTCATGTGCACGGCCGGCACCAGCGGTGAATGCATATGGGCGACGAGCGAGACGCCCGATGCCCAGAACCGGCCGTCACCGGCCGCGCCGGGAATATTCTCGCGGAATTCCTCGGAGAACACGCCCTCGACGGTGGAGATGTTCACGCCCACCTTCTCGAACACGCGTCCGCGCATGATCGACATGACACCGCCGCCCCCCGGCGCGCCGTCCTGGTCGGGGCGCTGCCAGCTCGACCGTTCGAAACGGCCCGCGGGCCGGTCGGTCATGACGCCTTCAAGATCATCCTCGATCGCCTCGAACGCGGCGCAGATGTCATCGCGCAATTGCGCGAACCATGCCGCCGCCGCGCTTTTGTGGTTCTCGTCCGTCATGTTTCGAGTGCCGCTCCTTGATCCGGAAACCCGTTTTGCTGACGCAAGGCCTCACCGAGAACCAGCGCCAGGGCCGTGACGACATTCAGCGCGCGTGAACCCGTCTGCATGGGCACCCGCACCTGCGCGTCGGCCCGCGCGTGCACGGAAGGCGGCACGCCGTCACTTTCGCGACCGACCAGCAGCGTATCGTCGCGGCGGTATTCAAAGTCAATGTGCCGTTCTGTCGCCTTGGTGCTCAGCAGGATCAGCCGTTGCGGGGGCATCACGCCACCCTCGAACGCGTCCCAGGAGATATGGGGCGTCAGATCCGCCTGTTCCAGATAGTCCATGCCGGCGCGACGCACGCCCTGATCGTGCAGCACGAATCCGGCCGGTTCGATCAGGTCCACCGGGATATTCAGGCAGGCGGCGAGGCGCAGGATGGCGCCTGCGTTCTGGGGAATGTCGGGCTGGTACAGGGCAATACGCACGGTGGTGGACTCCGATGCCGGCGCGGGTTCCGGCAAAACCTTGTGGAGAAGCGTTCAAGGCGGGCTTGGCAAACGCTTTGGACTTCGATTATATCCGGGCGAAGTGTAAGGCACACATGGTTCCGGGGGGCATTCTGGTCAAAGCGTGCAGACGAATCGCGTCGCTGTGGAGATATCCTGTTGCGGCACGGTGTCACATTGCTGGGGCACGGAAAATCCCATACCCAACCACCATGTGCACAACAGGTCTCAAGGCGGACGCAGACCGCCGAACCAAGGACATTTGCTCATGAGCGATGATACTCAGGATCACGACGGTCATTCTGGGAGCCGCCGCGATTTCCTTTACCTTTCCGCCGGCGCATTTGCCGGGGTGGGCGGGGCGATCGCGCTCTGGCCGTTCGTCAGTTCGATGAACCCCTCCGCGGACGTGCTGGCGCTCTCCTCGGTCGAGGTGGATGTGTCGCAGGTCGATCTCGGGCAGCGGGTGACGGTCAAATGGCGTGGCAAGCCTGTCTTCATCGACCGACGCACCGAGGCCGCGATCGCCGAGGCGGTTGACACGCCGCTGGCTGATCTGCGCGATCCCGAGACGGATGCGCAGCGCACGGACCGGCCGGAATGGCTCGTCGTCGTTGGTGTCTGCACCCATCTGGGCTGTGTCCCGCTCGGCCAGAAGGCATCCGAGCCGCGCGGCGAATGGGGCGGCTGGTTCTGCCCCTGCCACGGCTCGCATTACGACACGTCGGGGCGCATCCGGAAGGGACCCGCACCGCTGAATCTGCCGGTGCCCGAGCATGCTTTCCTGACTGACACCAAAATCAAGATCGGCTGAGGCGAACCATGAGCGCTGGAAACCAACAACCCGTCGGAAATGGCCTGGTCAAGTGGATCGACACGCGGCTGCCGGTCTTTAGTTATCTGCAGAAGGAATATGCCGAGTTCCAGTCGCCGAAGAACTTCAACTGGTTCTGGAACTTCGGTGCCATCCTGACCTTCATGCTCGTGCTGATGATGATCACGGGGATATTCCTCGCGATGCAGTATCAGCCCAACACCGAGCTGGCCTTCGATTCCGTCGAACGGATCATGCGCGATGTGAATTTCGGCTGGCTGCTGCGTTATCTGCACGCCAACGGCGGGACATTCTTCTTCATCGCCGTGTACATCCATATTTTCCGTGGCATGTATTACGGGTCCTACAAGAACCCGCGTGAGCTGCTGTGGATTCTCGGCGTGGTCATCCTCGTCCTGATGATGGCGACCGCGTTCATGGGTTATGTGCTTCCCTGGGGCCAGATGAGCTTCTGGGGCGCCACGGTGATCACCAACCTGTTCTCCGCGATCCCGCTGGTCGGCGACGCGATCGTCACCCTGCTCTGGGGTGGTTTCTCGGTCGACAACCCGACCCTGAACCGCTTCTTCGCGCTGCATTATCTGCTGCCGTTCCTGATCTTTGGCGTCGTGATCCTGCATGTGATCTCGTTGCATGTGTCGGGCTCAAACAACCCGCTGGGTGTCGATCCGAAGGGGCCGCAGGACACGGTGTCTTTCCATCCCTACTACACGATGAAGGACAGCGCGGGCCTCGCGATTTTCGTGACGATCTTCGCCTTCTTCGTGTTCTTCGCGCCGAATTTCTTCGGCGAGCCGGAGAATTATCTGCCGGCCGCGCCGCTGAACACGCCGGCGCATATCGTGCCGGAATGGTATTTCCTGCCCTTCTTCGCGATCCTGCGTTCGATCAACTTCGACATCTGGTTCATCGAGGCCAAGCTTGGCGGCGTGATCGCCATGTTCGGCGCGATCTTTGTGCTGTTCGTCCTGCCCTGGCTCGACAAGTCGCCGGTGCGCAGCGCCAAGTTCCGCCCTGTCTATAAGTGGTTCTTCTGGATCTTCCTGCTCGACTGCTTCCTTCTCGGCTGGGTCGGCGGACGCGCGCCGGACGATCTGGTATTCGAGGGTCTCGGTCTGAAGGTCATCCATCTCGGCTACCTCTCGACCTTCTGGTACTTCTTCCACTTCATTATTTTGCTGCCGTTGCTCGGCGTTTTCGAAAGACCAAAGCCATTGCCCAAGAGTATTTCCGAACCCGTTCTCGGGGGCGGATCCGCGGGCGCTTCGGCAACTGCCAAGCCGATGGAGAAGTCGTAATGGGTATCGTTTCCAACCTGCGCCGCGCGGCGGCGGCAACCGGTCTCGCAGCCGCGGTGGTCATGACCTCAACGGCGGCATTCGCGGCCGGTGATGGCGCGCATCCCGAGGAACGCGACTGGCATTTCTCCGGTATCTTCGGGACCGTGGACGTCCATTCGGCGCAGCGCGGCCTGCAGGTCTATCTTGAGGTCTGTTCGGGCTGCCACGCCCTGAAGCACGTCGCGTACCGCAACCTGCACGCGCTCGGCTTCACCGAGGACGAGATCAAGGCGATCGCGGCCGATTTCGACGTGACCGACGGCCCGGACAGCGAAGGCGAGATGTTTGAGCGCGCGGCGATTCCCTCGGATCGTTTCGTGTCACCATTCCCGAATGACGAGGCCGCTGCGGCCGCAAACGGCGGCGCGGTCCCGCCGGATCTGACCCTGCAGGTCAAGGCACATCCCGGCGGTGCGGATTATGTCCACGCGCTGCTGACCGGCTATGCCGACGCACCGGACGGTGTCGATGTGCCGGACGGCTCCAACTACAACCCGTTCTTCCGCGGCGGTTTCATCGCCATGCCGCCGCCGCTCTTCGAGGATGGCGTTGAGTATTCAGACGGCACGGCGGCGACGGTCGAGCAGATGGCGACGGACGTGGTCAACTTCATGCAGTGGGCGGCCGAGCCCGAGATGGAGCAGCGCAAGAAGACCGGCTTCAAGGTCGTGATCTTCCTGATAATCCTCAGCGCGTTGCTTTATGCCGGGAAGCGCAAATTGTGGGCGAATATCGACCACTGACCGGGACAAGTTCCATGAAAAGGCCGTTTGCGATCGCGCAAGCGGCCTTTTTGTTAAGCACGTTTGCTCGCATTCGCTAAACTCGGACGCAAGCAACGACACAGATAATCGTAGTGGGAGGACCAGATGGCGCGCGAAACCATCGTCACATGTGCGGTGACCGGCGGTCACCAGAATTTCCAGGACCATCCGGATTTTCCGATCTCGCCCAAACAGATTGCCGAAGCGGCGATCGAGGCGCGCAAGGCGGGCGCCGCAGTGGCCCATATCCATGTGCGGGAGCCGGACGGCTCGCGGTCGGGCAATCCGGATTATTTTCGCGAGGTGGTGGAACGCATCCGGGATGCCGATTGCGACGTGTTGATCAACCTGACCACGGGTGAAGGGGGGCGCTATGTGCCCAGCGAGGAAGATCCCGCTGTCGGCGGCCCCGGGACGTCCCTGTCCACACCCGAAGTGCGTGTCCGCCATGTGCTCGATTTGCGCCCGGACATCTGCACGCTCGACGTGGCGACCATGAACTTCGGCGAGGCCGTGTTCATGAACACACCGGCCCATCTGCGCCGGATGGCGGAACTCATCAAGGATGCCGGTGTGAAGCCCGAGATCGAGGTGTTCGAGCCGGGCCATATCCGGCTCGCGGTCGACATGGTCAAGAACGGTTTCATCGAATCGCCACCGCTGTTCCAGCTTTGCCTCGGCATTCCCTGGGGCTCACCCGCCACACCGCAGATGGTGCAGGTGATGCACTCGATGCTGCCGCGCGATGCAAACTGGGCAGCGTTCGGCATCAGCCGCTGGGAGTTCCCGATCGTGGCCGAGGTCGTCAACAATGGCGGCCATGTGCGGGTCGGGCTGGAGGATAATCTCTACCTGACGAAGGGCGAGTTCGCGAGCAACGGTCAGCTCGTCGACAAGGCGGTTCGGATCATGCGCGAACTCGATGCCGAGCCGGTGGAGCCGGAACGCGCTGCGGAGATGCTCGACCTTCTGCCGCGCGCGCAGTAGGCCCACGAATGGCGCCCAATCATACCAGCGTGCCGCCGATACTCGGGGTGATTGGCGGCAGCGGCATCTACGATGTCGAAGGCCTGAGCGATGTGCGCTGGGAGGCGGTCGACACCCCGTATGGCAGCCCGTCCGACGAACTCATGTTCGGCAATCTCGACGGCGTGCCCATCGTGTTCCTGCCGCGCCATGGCCGGGGGCACCGGGTGCCCCCGTCGGAACTGAACTTCCGCGCCAATATCCACGCGCTCAAGCGCGTCGGCGTGACGGAAATTCTTTCGCTTTCTGCCGTGGGGTCGCTGCGCGAAGACCTGACGCCCGGGTCGTTCGTGATTGTCGATCAATTCATCGACCGGACTTTCGCCCGGGTCAAATCCTTCTTCGAGGCCGGCCTGGTGGCCCATGTCTCGATGGCCGACCCGGTCTGCGCGCGGCTGGGCGATCATATCGAGGCCGCCGCGGCGGGGCTGGATATCGAGATTTCCCGGGGCGGCACCTATCTGGTGATGGAGGGCCCGCAATTTTCGTCGCGCGCCGAATCCGAACTCTACCGGTCATGGGGTTGTTCGGTCATCGGCATGACCAACATGCCCGAGGCGAAACTCGCCCGCGAGGCCGAGATTTGTTATGCAACGGTCGCGATGGTCACGGATTTCGATTGTTGGCACGAAGACCATGAGGATGTGACCGTCGATCAGGTCATCGAGGTCCTTGTCGGAAATGCCGAGAAGGGGCGCAGCCTGGTGCGCGCCCTGGCGCCGCGGCTTGCGAACCGGGACGCGGTCTGCGGGCAGGGCTGTCATACCGCCCTCGACAACGCCCTGATCACCGCGCCCGATGCACGAGACCCGGCCATGATCGACCGTTTGTCCACGGTCGCCGGGCGGGTTCTCGGTTAAAACAACATAAAAACAACTGGTTACGCGGGCGTCCTTCCGGGACCAGCGCGGACGTAATAGAATGGGACAAACGGCAACCGGGCCTCATGCGAGGTACAGGGGTTGCCAGGGGAGCAGTGAGTTATGCCAGACGCGAACGGCCACGATGCGGTGACCGACCGCCCGATTGCCGGTATCGACCATGCCTTGATCGGCGTGGCCGATCTGGATGCGGCGCGCGACACTTTCACGCGCCTCGGGTTTACCGTTTCGCCGCGCGGCCGCCACATCGGCTGGGGCACGGGAAACTACACGATCATGTTCGAGCATGATTATGTGGAACTGCTCGGCGTCGTGGATGCCTCGCAATATATCCACCGTCTCGACGAGTTCCTGGAAACCGGGGAAGGGCTGTTGAATGTCGCCCTCGGCACGGGCGATGCCGAGGAGGCCTATCAGTGGCTGCAGGCGCAGGGCGTGGATGCATCGCCGCCCGAACAGCTGCAGCGGCTGCTCGAAACGGATGCCGGGGACGAGACCCTTCAGTTTCGCAACGTCTACATTCCCAACGACATCACCCCGGGCCTCAACACCTTTGCCTGCGAGCATCTCACGCCCGAGAAAATCCGGCGCGCGAGCTGGCTGTCACACCCCAACGGCGCGCGCCGCATTTCGGAAGTGACCATCGTCATGGAAAGTCTCGATGGCATCCGGGATTGCTATGTCCGCCTGTTCGGCGAAGACGCGGTCTCGGGCGATGAACGCAAGGGCAACATTACGGTCGATACCGGTCGCGACGAACTCTGGTTCGTCACGCCCAAGACCTTTCCCGAACGGCACTACGACAAGACGATCGACGAGAGCCTGCCGCTGCCGCGGCTCGCCGCGCTCACCCTCGAAGTCGCCGATACCCAGACGACGGCGCTGTATCTTTCCGGCCAGCAGGTGGCGTTCGAGCGCGACAGTACCGATGCGGTGATTGTCTCGTCGGAAGAGGCCTGCGGGACATTCCTCGTTTTCGCCGACCCGCCCGGTAACTAGCCGCCTTGCGTTACCCGATATTCGCCGTCAGGAATTCCAGTGTGCGTCCCATCGCCTGGCCGGCCGCTTCCTTGTGATAGGAGCCGCGGCGCGAGCAGCTGAAGCCGTGACCCGCGCCCTCATAGATGAAGCTGGGAATGTCGGGATGGTCCGCTTCGACCTTGTGCACACCGTCGAGGGGGATGCCGGCATCTTCCGCACCCCAATGGAACATGACGGGGCATTTGGGGGCCTCGCCGCTGTTCGACAGGATGTCGCCGCCATAGTAGCAAACCGCCGCTGATACCGACGAGCGTGCCGCCGCGAACCAGGCGACAGAGCCGCCCATGCAGAATCCCACCACGCCGATCTTGCCGACGCCGTCGATCTGCGCGATCGCCGCATCGACGTCCTTGATGACGTCGTCCCAGTCCAGCGCGCCCTTGAGTGCGCGTCCCTTGGCCATGCCATCTTCGTTGAACTCGAGGACCGCGTCGCGCTCATGACGGTCGAACAACGCCGGCGCGATCGCGACATAGCCTTCCTTGGCGAAGTTGTCGACGGTCTCGCGGATGTCGTCGTTGACGCCGAAGATTTCCTGAATGATGACGATTCCGCCGCGCGCGGGGCCATCGGGCTCGGCCCGGTAGGCATCGAGTTCGTGCCCGTCGGCGGCTTTCAGTTTCAGATCGGTACCCATGTTTCGTTCCTCCCAGTCCAGGTTTATATCGTTTGGCGCGCCATCCTAGATGGCTAGACGTTGAAGCGAAACAGCATCACGTCACCATCCTGGACCTTGTAGTCACGCCCTTCCTGACGCATGCGGCCGGCTTCGCGCGCGCCCTGCTCGCCGCCATGTTCGACATAGTCGTCATAGCCGATCGTCTCCGCCCGGATGAAGCCCTTCTGAAAGTCCGTGTGAATCCGGCCCGCCGCGTCATAGGCGGTGGCGGCACCGGCCACGGTCCAGGCGCGGGTCTCCTTGGGGCCGACGGTGAAGAAGGTCATCAGATGGAGTAGCTCATAGCCGGCGCGAATGACCCGCGAGAGGCCCGTATCGGCGAGCCCCAGGCCTTCGAGGAACTCGGCCCGTTCGGCCGGGTCGTCGAGCTGCGCCACCTCGGATTCGATTTCCGCCGACACGATGACGATCCCCGCGCCGTTGGCGGCGGCCATTTCAGCGACTGCCCGCGTGTGGTCGTTGCCGTCGACCGCCGATTCCTCGTCGACGTTGCAGACATAGAGCACCGGTTTGGATGTGAGCAGCTGGAGTTGCTGAAACTCGACCGCCTGATCGTCCGGAATGCTCGCGGTCCGGGCCGGGCGCCCATCCTGCAGGACGGCCAGCACCGGCGCCAGAAGCTGGAGCTGGCTGCGCGAATCCTTGTCACCGCCCTTGGCGCGTTTCTCGGTGGTCTCGAAACGTCGCTCCATGGCCTCCAGGTCCGCGATCAGCAATTCGGTCTCGACGATTTCCGCATCGCGCACCGGGTCGATCCCGCCCTCGACATGGGTGATGCCGCTATCGTCGAAACAACGCAGCACATGACAGACGGCATCGACCTCGCGAATATGGGAAAGGAACTTGTTGCCCAGCCCTTCGCCCTTGCTCGCTCCGCGGACCAGGCCCGCAATGTCCACGAACTCCAGATAGGTCGGGACGATTTCGGCCGACTTCGCCAGGCCGGCCAGCACACCCAGCCGATCATCGGGAACCGCCACGCGGCCCGCATTCGGCTCGATGGTGCAGAACGGATAGTTCGCCGATTCCGCCTGCGCGGTCGCCGTCAGCGCATTGAACAGCGTCGATTTGCCCACATTCGGCAAACCGACGATCCCACAATTGAAACCCATGCTAGTCGCGTCCTCGCAGCCGGTTCATCGCGCGCGACAAGGCATTGCCGATCGCGGTCTCCGGTTCGGATGGTGCCGCCGGCGCTGCCGCGGCCTTGGTGTTGGTTGCTCCCCCGGCGGTACTATTGGCGGCGGTCGTTTTTCCGGGCGCTCTGGACGCGTCTTTCGGGGCGCTGCCTTGAACCGCCATGGCGACCCGGCTCATGAAGTCGCTCGCCCGGTCTTCGAACAGGGCGGGCAGTTCCTCTGCAACCGCGGCCAGCTCGGCGGTGAGCCAGTTTTGATCTGCCTTTGAAAAGTCGCCGAGCACGTAATTCTTCACCTGCGCCTTGTCGCCGGGGTGCCCGACCCCGAGGCGCACGCGCCAGTAATTCTTGTCGCCGAGATGGGCGTCGATGCTGCGCAGGCCGTTATGCCCCGCATGGCCGCCACCCTGCTTGACCTTGAGCTTGGCGGCGACCAGGTCGATCTCGTCATAGATCACGATGACGTCTTCAGGGGCCAGTTTGTAGAAGCGAACGGCTTCGCCGACCGCGCGGCCGGACTCGTTCATAAAGGTGGCCGGTTTCAGGACGATAACCCGTTCGGCGCCGATCTGACCCTCGCTGACATCGCCCTGGAACTTGGCACGGGGCGCAGAAAGGCCATGGCGGCGAACGATCTCGTCCGCCGCCATGAAACCGATATTGTGTCGGTTGTTTCGGTGTTTCGGGCCGGGATTACCGAGCCCCACAACCAATCGCATTTTCTGCTCGCCCGTTTGTGGGACGGCGGGTTAGTCCTCGTCGCCCTCGCCGTCGGTGCCTTCGCCTTCGCCTTCACCTTCTTCGCCCTCTTCACCCTCTTCGCCTTCTTCAAGCTCGGCATCCGGGTCGATTTCGTCTTCGACCGGCGCGACTGTCGGCGCGGCGATTGTCGCGATGGTGAAGTCACGATCCGTGATCGTCGGTTTGACGCCGTCAGGAAGCGTGATGTCGGAGATGTGGATGCTGTCACCCACATCGAGACCGGTCAGGTCGGCAGTGAATTCCTCGGGAATGGCACCGGCACGGCAAACGACCTCGACCGCATGCCGGACGATGTTGAGAACGCCGCCGCCCTTGAGGCCGGGAGATTCTTCCTCGTTTTCGAAGCGAACCTGAATTTCCAGGTTGATGCGCGTACGTTCGGTGACGCGCAGGAAGTCCAGATGCATCGGCACATCCGTGACCGGGTGCACCTGCAATTCGCGGCACAAGACCTGCTGCTGCTTGCCATCGACCTCCATGTCGAACAGCGTGGCGAAGAAGCCGGGCTGCGCGAGCGCGGCCCGCAACTGGGCCGGGGTGATGGAAATGGGTTCGGGGTCCTTGTTCGCGCCATAGATCACCGCCGGCACTTTGCCGGTTCGGCGAGTTGCACGGGCGGCCCCCTTGCCGACCTGTGCGCGCGATTCCGCGTTGAACGCTACGGTATCCGCCATGATTCACTCCTCTGACCCGGTCATGCCTCCAAGGGTGCCACGACCGGGACGGTTAATTATCGACGCCGGATGCGCCGAATTCTAGTTGAACAGACTTGAAACCGAGGCTTCGCGGCTGATGCGGTCTATCGCCTTGCCCAACAGGGGGGCGACCGTCAGTTGCCGGATGTTGCTCGCCACACGCACCGCTTCGGTCGCTTGTATCGAGTCTGTCATCACCAGGGTTTCCAGCGGCGATGCCGCAACACGCCCCACGGCACCACCCGACAACACACCGTGCGTCACATAGGCGGACACCGATTTGGCGCCTTGATTCATCAACGCTGTTGCGGCGTTACACAATGTACCGGCGCTATCACAGATATCGTCGATAAGGATGCAGCGTCGCTGGTTGACGTCGCCGATGATGTTCATCACTTCGGAGACGCCAGCCCGTTCGCGGCGCTTATCGATGATCGCGAGATCGGCGTCAAGCCGTTTGGCCAACCCCCGGGCGCGCACAACGCCGCCGACATCGGGCGAAACAATCACCAGATCGTCATTGCTGCCCTGGCTCTCGAGGTCCTCGGAGAACAGCGGCTCGGCGTAGAGGTTGTCCACCGGGATATCGAAAAAGCCCTGAATCTGGCCTGCATGAAGGTCCATTGTCAGCACCCGGTCGGCCCCGGCCTCGGTGATCATGTTCGCGACCAGCTTTGCGGTGATCGGGGTCCGTGGCCCGGTTTTCCGGTCCTGCCGGGCATAGCCGAAATAAGGCAGGACGGCCGTGATCCGGCGGGCAGAGCCGCGCCGAAGCGCGTCCAGCGTCACCAGCAATTCCATCAGGTTGTCGTTGGCCGGGTAGGATGTGGACTGGACGACGAAGACATCCTCGCCGCGCACATTCTCCAGGATCTCGACAAACACCTCCATGTCCGAGAACCGCCGGATGGATGCCTGTGTCAGTTCAATATTCAGATATGCCGAAATTGCCTCGGCAAGCGGGCGGTTGCTGTTGCACGCCAGCACCTTCATCGACCGTACCCCCGAACCCTGAATGTCGCCCTCTGGCGACCCGGGTATTATTCGACCGTTCGAAGGGAAACGGTTGTGACAACCGACCCCATGCGCGGGCGGAACGTATCAACCCCGCAGGGGGCTGTAAACAAGACTCGGTTGGGGATAATAACAGCGGCCGCGTTAACGTTTTGCGGTGTCGGCGCCGTCGTCTTTTCCGGTCTCGGGCGCGACGAATCCGTCGCGCCAATCGATCCGTGAAACCAGGTCCACCATGCCCGCCGCCGCCGCGAGTCCGGCCTCGCGCGCGAGTTCCCCCCAGCTGTTCTCGACAACGCTTTTGGCGAACGGGCTTGCCTGGTCGATCTTGCCGATCTCCGCGCCGAACGGATCCGCCACGGCCCATGCGATCGCCACTTCGAGGCGGTCATCGGGCATCGGCGTCACGCGGACATCGGCGGTTGCCGTCAGGGTCTCGTCGCTTTGCGTGGTCGCGACACGCGCGCCCAGGCGGCGCAGACCCTGGCGCAGTGCCGCCTGCAGGCGCCCCCCGCCGTTCGCCGGTGCGCCGGAGACCGCCCCCACATATATCGCCGGGGTCACCACCTCGGCCTGGACATCATCCTGGATGTAGGCGGCGATCTGTGGCGCCGCGCCTGCCGCGAAGGTCTCCATCAGCGCCGGGTCGGCCTGCGCCCAGGGCGCGATGGGCGTGCCCTCGATACTCTGTTCATATCGTCCGACCTCTTTGCCCTGGGGGTCGTAGAGCACCCATGCGATATGGGCGTCGCGGCCGGGATCCACCACCGTGCCGGTCAGGACCATGGTCGACCGGTTGCGACTGGTCCGGAAGGCCGGGACGTCGCGCTCGATCAGGGCCTCGACCATCTTGCCGGCCAGACCGTCCGCGGTCGCGGGTGGCGCATCGACGACGGGCTGGACCAGGATGCCGCGTGAATCCGAGAGCCGCAGGAGTCCGTTTTCGGTGTCGGGCGCGCGTTCGAACACGCGCGGTACCGGTTGGCATGCGGTCAGGACGACAAGGAACGGCAACAGAACGCTAAATCGCACAACTCACCATCGTCGCCGCCAGTGTGAAGAAAATCAGCATAATCAGATAGGGCATGGGTTAGGCCCTGCCGTCCAGCATGATGAGTGACAGGTTGCGGCCATAGTCCGGTTCGTGCCGGTGGCAGCTGCGCCGATAGCTGAAGAAATTCTCGTCGCGATAGGTGTCATGCCCGGTCGCGGTGTTCGCGTTGACACCCGCGCAAGCCAACCGGTTTCGGACGTAGGCGGGCAGATCGAACAGCAGCCGGTCGGATTCCGGCCGCGCGGTGAAAAACGCCTCGTTGGCTGGGTCCTGGGCGAGGAAAGGTTCGGGAAACTCCGGCCCCACTTCATAGGAGGCAGGCCCGATACACGGCCCGACCGCGGCAGTGATGCGGGCCCGGTCGGCGCCGCGCGCCGTCATTTCGGCGACCGTCGCCTCGACCACGCCATCCAGCGCGCCGCGCCAACCGGCATGAGCGGCCGCAACGACCTGCGCTTCGGGATCGGCGAACAGCACCGGCGCGCAATCGGCGGCGAGCACTCCGATCGCCAGGTCCGGGCGGGTGCAGACGAGCGCGTCGGCTTGCGGTGGGGCGGCGGGATCCACCGTCTCGGCGTCGACGACGCTGGCGGAATGAACCTGGTAGAGGGTCCGCAGCTTGCCGGTTTCCGCGCCAACCGCACGGGCGGCGCGGGCGCGGTTCTCGATCACATGGGCGCTGTCGTCAGCGGAGCCGAGTCCGCAATTGAGACCGGCATAGATGCCCGCGCTGACCCCGCCCGCGCGGGACAGGAAGCGATGCCGGACACCGGGAATGCGGCCCAAGATATCTGCGCTGGCGTGTGGGTCTTGCATGATGTTCAGAGTCGGGAGTCGAAGCCCGCGAGAAGCTCGACCCGTTGTTCGGACAGGGCCATTACCTTGAACAGGGTGCCCATTTCGGCGGGTCCGATCAAGCGTGTCAGCGCCGCGTGGAGATCGCGGGTCTGCCGACCGTTCGCCGTTTGGCGAAGCGCATCGGCGCGCTCGCGGATGCCGAGCCGTTGCAGGAACACGCCCTGATCCAGCGGGCCCAGCGTTCGAACACCCGCGCCTGCGGCGGCGTTGGCGACGCGCTGGAAGTCCACATGGGCCGTCACATCGCACACTCCCGGCGCGTCGAGCGGGGGTATCGGCCGGTGCCGGCGCACGGCCTGAAGGGTCTCGCCCAGCGCGGTGCGACGGTGTCCGTAATCGATGAACAGGGCGGCACCCCCCTGGGCCGCGATATGGGCCGCAATTTCGCCGACGACGGAAATCACTGCGGGGGATTCCTCGAGAATATCCCCCTCGGTTCCTTCTCCGAGCAGGCGGTCGGCATCGGGGCCGTCCGGGGTTGCCGTTCCGGTGGGGGTAAACACGAAGGCGTCGGCTGCCGGGTCATAATTCACGAGGCGTTCGCGCCAGGACTTGCCGGTTTTTACAAACTGGCGCACGGGCAGGGCATCGAGGAACTCGTTGGCGATGAAGATTGCGGGCAACCCGCCAAGCGCCGGTACGCTGTCATGCCACGTCACGTCATGGCCCTGCAGTGCCGTTTTCTGGGCATCGCGCAGGGTCGGGCTGTTCTCGACCAGATGTATGCGTGCCGCCGCGCGACAGGCCGGCAGGCCCGCCATCGCACGCAGCACATCCGTCATCAACGTGCCCCGGCCGGGGCCCAACTCGACCAGCGCGAATTTTTCGGGTGCGCCGATCCGCTGCCAGCTGTCGGCGCACCACAGCCCGATCAGTTCGCCGAACATCTGGGATATTTCGGGCGCGGTCGTGAAGTCTCCCGCCACGCCGAACGGATCACGGGTGGCGTAGTAGCCGCCATCGGGGTCGCCGAGCGCGATCTCCATGAATGCCGCGACGCTGATCGGGCCGCGTTCGGAGATCAGGCGGGTCAGACGGCGGACGACCGGTTGTCCGCTATCCATGTCCGAGACTTCCTATGGGGCTGGCCTGGCCGCATTTTGGCTGTTATCGAGACGATCATGGGTCATCGCATAGACGATGAAGATCAGACCGGCAATGGCGATCGGTGTCGACAGCCATTGGCCGATGGTCGATCCCCATAACAGGAAGCCGCCGTCGCCGACATAGTTGTCGGGCTGGCGGAAGAATTCGACGAAGGTGCGCGCCGATCCGTAGCCGAGCAGGAACACGCCTGTCAGCAGGCCGGGCCGGTGTCGTGCGCCGGCGAATCGGGTCAGCGCGAACAGGGTGACGAACAGCAGGAGGCCTTCGAGGCCCGCCTCATAGAGCTGGCTGGGATGGCGGGCGACATCGCCGCCGTCGGGAAACACCACCGCCCAGGGCACATCGGTGGCGCGGCCGTATAATTCGCCGTTGATGAAGTTGGCGAGGCGCCCGAGGAACAACCCGATCGGGGCGGCGGCGGCGACCAGATCGCCGAGGGTCAGCACCAGGATGTTGTACCGTCTGGCATACAGAATAATCGCGACGATGACGCCGAGAAGGCCGCCATGGAAGGACATGCCGCCGTTCCAGACCGCCAGAACTTGCATCGGATTGGCGAGGAAATAGTCGGGCTGATAGAAGCCGACGAAGCCCAGCCGCCCGCCCACGATGACGCCGACGATTGCCCAGCTGAAGAAGTCCCCTACTTGTTGCGATGTCATCGTCACCGGCGGCCGGCGCAGAAGAGTCACGATATAGCCCCAGCCGGCAAGCAGCCCGGCGATGAATGCGAGCGCGTACCAGCGCACGACGAACGGGCCGATGGCGATCGCCACCGGGTCGATTTCGGGGAACGGAATGGGCCCGGTCATGGGCGTCCTGTGCCGGGTTGGTCAGACATGGGAAGCGTCAAACATAGGGATCGTTGGTCACGAGATAATCCTGCACGTAGCTGCGCACACCGTCTTCGAGGGTTGTGAAGGACTGATCGTATCCGGCGTCGCGCAGGCGGTCCATTCGCGCTTGCGTGAAGTACTGATACTGATTGCGCACGGTATCCGGCATGTCGATATACTCGACCTCTCGCGCCTGGCCCATCGCGTCGAAGATCGCGCCGGCCATGTCGTCGAACGAGCGCGCCTGGCCGGTACCGAGATTGAAGATTCCGCTGACACCCGGATTGTCTCGCAGCCACAGCATGACCGACACCGTATCGCGGACATGCACGAAATCGCGCAGCTGGCCGCCATCGCCATAGTCGGGGTCGTGGGATCTGAACAAGCGCGCGCCGCCGGTCTCGCGGATCTGCTGCCAGAATTGCGGCACCACGCTCTGTTGCCCGCCCTTATGATACTCGTTGGGTCCGTAGACGTTGAAGAAGCGCAGGCCCGCCCATTGCGGCGGCGCGTGGCCGGCGGCCGCCATGCGCAGCGCCGCCCGGTCGAACAGGAGCTTTGACCAGCCATAGGGGTTGAGCGGTCGGAGACGCGCCAGCGCGTCGTCGTCGTTGGCATCGTCGAAGCCGTGCTCGCCGCCGCCATAGGTTGCGGCGGAAGAGGCGTAGATGAACGGCACAGCGCGCGCCGCGCACCAGTCCCACAGGCGCAGGGTGAGCAGATAATTGTTGCGCATGATGCGGTCGACGTCGCGCTCGACCGTCGAGGAGATCGCGCCCATGTGAAAGACCGCCTCGGGTGCGGTATCGAGCGCGGCCAGCCAGTCCAGAAGATCGTCCGGCGCGACCAGCTCAAACGGCCCGCGCTTGGCGATGTTACGGGCCAGCGCGTCTTCCTCGAAATCGCAAATCACCGGCGCGCCGCCGCGCTCGGCCAGCGTGGCCACAAGGTTCGAACCGATAAACCCGGCCCCGCCGGTCACGACATGCATTGGCTGCTCCTGTATCTGCAGCGGCTTTATAGGCTTAGGCGGATCGGTGCGGCAATGTGGCAACCTTGTTCGTCCGGCCGCGATGGGCGTAGAGTCTGTGCACCGAACAGGGAGTATTCGTCATGCAGACCCGAAGCCGATTGTTGGATGACGTGGCCCGTCTGGCCAATGGTGCCGCCGGCGTTGCCAGCGGCCTGCGCGAAGAGATCGAAGCGCTTGTACAGCAGCGCCTGGAGCGCGTGCTGGCGGATATGCAGCTTGTCCGCCGGGAGGAGTTCGAAGCCGTCGAGGCGGTCGCGATCAAGGCCCGCGAGGCCCAGGAGGCCCTGGAGAAACGGGTCGCGACACTGGAGCGGAAACTGGCGGCGCGCGCCCGCAAGCCGGCCGCGAAAAAACCCGCAAAACCCCGCGCCGACAAGAGCTGAGGCGCGTCTTTCGGCCGGAACCGCCGATCGCGAAAATAGCTGGGGATGTCCACAGGCGCGGCAGTTGCGGCGCAGTCGGCGTTCGTGACAGTCTACCTTCAGTAGTGGTTAGATGCTTCTGACCCACAATATTTCGTATATATTACAAGATATTGGGGTTTGACGCGAATATGCACAAGCCGCAATCCGGAGTTCTCACCCTATGGGTAATCTGTCGCAAAGCGCCATCGACCAGACCCTGCATCCCCTCGATCTGACCGAGGAGATGATCGCGATGCGCGATTGGGCCCAGGAGCGCACGCGCCGGGACGAGTTGCTGGCCGAGATCGCGGGACGCTGGTGCGACTACCATGCGGTATTCAACTGGATCGACGATATCGGCGCATTGCAGCTGACCTGCGCCTTCGACATGCGCACGCCGCCCGAAAAGCGGGTCGCGGTGCATGAATTGCTCGCCGTGCTGAACGAACGGCTCGGGATCGGCCATTTCGATGTCGGCTCGCAGGACGGACTGCCGGCGTATCGCCACGCGCTCCTGCTGCGCGGCGGCGGGCTGTCGGCCGAGCAGATCGAGGACATGGTCGACATCGCGGTGCACGAGCTGGACCGATTCTACCCGGCCTTCCAGTATGTGGTCTGGGGTAACCAGTCGGCCCAGACCGCCATAAGTTCGATCATGTTCGAGACGGTCGGCGAGGCCTGATTCCGCCGGTCGATAAAAATCGGCTAACGAGCACCTACGGACGAAGCCCATGACACGACCCGAATCGATACTGCTCGTCGGCTGCGGCAAGATGGGCAGCGCGTTGATGGATGGCTGGATCGGGCAGGGAACCCCGCCCGAGGCCATCTTCGTCGTCGACCCCATGCAACCAAATCTGCCGGACGGGGTCGCGGGCGCGGCGGCGTTTGAAGACATCCCGGATGATTTTGCCGCAACCGTGGTCGTGCTCGCAGTGAAGCCGCAGGTCATGGATGCGGTGCTCGCGCCCTATCCCGCGATGGTTCGGCCCGAGACGGTGTTCCTGTCGATCGCGGCGGGGCGCACCATCGCGTCGTTCGAGGCGGTGTTGGGCGGCGCAGCGCGCATCGTCCGGGCCATGCCGAACACACCGGCCGCGGTGGGCCGTGGGATTACGGTTCTGGCCGGCAACGAGCATGTCACCGGCGCACAGCGCGATACCTGCGAAGCGCTCATGACGGCGGTAGGGAAGGTCGCATGGGTGGCGGATGAAGGTTTGATCGATGCCGTCACGGGCGTGTCGGGCAGCGGCCCCGCCTATGTGTTCCATCTGGTCGAGGCGATGGCCGCCGCAGGGGTGGCCGCCGGCCTGTCGCCGGACCTTGCGATGCAGCTCGCCCGCGAGACCGTCGCGGGCAGCGGGGAGTTACTGGCACAAAGCACCGATCCGGCCGCGACCCTGCGCGAGAATGTGACAAGCCCCGGCGGCACGACGGCGGCGGCTCTGGATATACTCATGGCGCAAGATGGGCTGACCGACTTGATGACGCGGGCGATTCTGCGGGCGACCGAACGCTCCCGCGAACTCGCCGGCTAGCGTATTGCTTAACAGGGCGGTTCGCCTGTCATAGGTTCGGGGGATGCCGGTACCCGCATGACACAAGACGAGAACGATAATCTGGACAGGCTGATCGACGCCATGCTCGACATGGCGGCCGCGGATGGCTGGGCGACGGTCACGCGCGATGCCGTCGCGCTGCGAGCCGGGGTCTCCGTGCCCGATGCCGCGGCACTCGTCGCCGACCGGGGGCAATTGCTCGATGCCTATGCCCGCCGCGTTGACGCGGCCGCCTGTGTCGATGCGCAGGCGGGCGCGGACCCGGCGGCCCGGTATGACGAGCTGCTGGACATCCTGATGCGCCGGTTCGAAACCTTGCAAACCCACCGCGCGGCGGTCGTCCGCCTGATACGCGAAGTGCCGGCCGACCCGAAGACCATGCTGCGCTGTTTGCCGCAAAGTCAGCGTTCGTTTGCGTCTCTGGCCGGTGCCGCAGGCTATCCGGACAAGGGAATCGGAGGTGCTGTTTTTGCCAAGGCGCTCTCGATCGTCTGGCTGGCGACCCAGCGGGACTGGTTGCGCGACGACACGCCCGATCTGGCGCCGACCATGGCCTCCCTCGACCGCAATCTGGGGCGCGCAATCGATCTGGTCGGTGCGGTGTGTCCGCTTGGGCGTGCGTGGGCGCGGCAGCCGGATGAGGCATGATGAGCGAGATAACATTCGACGATTTTCAGAAGGTGGATATCCGGGTCGGCACGATCGTGGACGCGCAACCGTTTCCCGAAGCCCGGCGTCCGGCGATCAAATTGTGGGTCGATTTGGGTGCGGAGATCGGGGTTCGCAAAACCTCGGCGCAACTGACCGTTCACTACACGCCCGGGCAACTGGTCGGTCGCCAGGTCGCCGCCGTGGTGAATTTTCCGCCCAAGCAGATCGGCAAGTTCATGTCGGAAATCCTGGTGCTGGGCTTTCCCGATGCCGACGGCGCGGTCGTCCTGCTGAATGTCGATCAGGCGGTGGCGAATGGCGGGCGCCTGTTCTGAGACCCCCTGGCGCTGTTCGACGTCGTTTTTTCGCTAAGCCGGCTAGATCGGGATGCGTATCAGAACCCGCAGGCCGCCTGCGGGAGATTCGCCAAGGCTGATCTCGCCGCCATGCCCATGGACGATGTCCTGGGCGATCGACAGCCCGAGGCCGGTGCCGCCGGTTTCCATGTTGCGTGACTCGTCCAGCCGGAAAAATGGCCGGAACACATCCTCGCGCATGTCCTCGAGGATGCCGGGGCCGTCGTCGTCAACCGTGATTTCGAGGACGCTGCCGTTTCGGCGCAGGCGCATCTCGATGTTCTCGGCGTGGCGTGCCGCGTTGTCCGCGAGGTTGGTGAGGCATCGCCTTATGGCGGCCCGCGCCAGCGGCAGCTCGACCGGCGCCTCGACATGGGCGGAGATTTCCGCGCCGTTTCGCCGCGCGTCGCGCACGACCTCTTCGAGCAATTCACCGGCATCGACGAGTTGCCGCTCCTCCGTACCTTCGCCGCGCGCGAAATTCAGATAGCCCTCGATCATGCCTTCCATGGCGGCCACGTCGGAGTTGAGTTCGTCGATCTCGGTGTTCCGGTTCAGCATCGCGAGCTGCAGCTTCATCCGGGTCAGGGGGGTGCGCAGGTCGTGGCTGACCCCCGAGAGCATGTCCGTTCGTTGCTGGATCTGCCGCTCCAGCCGGTTGCGCATCGCCATGAAGGCGCTGGCCGCCTGGCGGACTTCGGTCGCCCCTGACGGTTTGAAGTTGGGCGTGTCCCGGCCCTTGCCGAAATTCTCCGCCGCGGTCGCCAACCGGCGAATGGGGCTCACCTGATTGCGCATGAACAGGGTCGCCACCGCGAACAGGATCAGCGAAGTCCCGACCATCCAGAAGATGAAGATCTTGGTGGTCGAACTGATCAGCCGTTCTTCGTTCGCCGAGACCTTCAGCACCCCGGACGGCAGCTGGACATCGATCAGGACCCGGTCACGCTGGCTGTGGGTATCGATCACGAAGGGCCGCTGCACAATTTCGCGCAACGAACGTGACAGGGTGACCTCGAGGTTACCCGATGGTTCGAAATGGGTGTTGGGCAGAATCGTTCCCGCTTCATAGGCGAGGATGAGGTCGAGTGTGCGGCGTGCCAGCTCGAACAACTCGGTCTGATTGTTGGACGCCGGGTTCTCGTTGATCAACTCCAGTACCATGGAGATATCGCCGGCCAGCGCCGTCGCGCGGTGGCGGCTGACATTCGACCAGTGCCGGTCATAGAAAATGACGCCGCTCACGACCTGCAGCAGGACGAGGGGCACAACGATGATCAGCAGAGAGCGCGCGAGCAGGCCGCGTGGCAGGAACTGCTTGAGGGTCAGCCGAAGGATACGCGGCAACCGCATGAGCGCGTCTAGTCGGGCCATAGGACGTAACCTTGACCCCGGATCGTCTGCAGGTACCGGGGGGTTCGTGGATCGGGTTCGATCTTTCGACGGAGCCGCGTTACCTGCACATCAACCGCGCGGGCGCTACCGGTGATTCCGCTCTTCGCCTGAAGCGTATCACGGTTGACCGGGACGCCGGGCGTGCTCGCCAGGACGTCGAGCAATCGCGCCTCGGCGCCGGTCAACGCGATCATGCCTTCCGGGCCCGTCAGGATCTGACGTTGCATGTCATAGCTGTGGGAGCCGAACTGGAAGATGTTGGTTTCGCGTACGCCGACCTGCGCCCGGCGCAGGATCGAACGAATGCGCGCCACCAGCTCGCGCGGTTCGAAGGGCTTGGTCAGATAATCGTCGGCGCCGCGTTCGAGGCCGTCGATCTTGTTGTCGGGCTCGGCCATCGCTGTCAGCATCAGGATCGGGACCGGGTTGGTCTTGCGCAATCCGGAGGTGAGTTCGAGGCCGCTTTCGCCGGGCATCATCACATCGAGGACAAGGAGGTCGAACTGAAAGCTTTCCAGCTTCTCGCGTGCCTGTGACGCGCTGTCTGCCACTGTCACGCGGAACCCGCTTTCCGACAGGAATCTCTGCAGGAGGTCCCGGAGCCGGCGATCGTCGTCGACGACCAGTATATGCGGGCTTTCATCCATCGCGTCGGGACTCTATCTCCGATCCGCGATTCCGTCTCTAGGAACGGCGGGTTGTTGCGGGCCGGACCCGGGCGCGGTCCTCGGGGTTGATGATGCCGGTCAGGACGCGCCGGAACCCGTCCACGGCCTCGTCGCCGGCCTCGCGGTAGGCGCGCACGAAGCGTTCCATCTGGGTCGAGGTGAGCTCGTGTTCCAGCGTCTTGCCCTTGTCGGACAAGGTGAGCTGTTTGCGCCGGCGGTCGGCGGGGTTGGCGCGTTGGTTGATGAACTCGTCCTCGATCAGTTTTCCCAGCACCCGCGACAGGCTCTGTTTGGTGATCCGCAGGATGTCCAGCAATTCGGTAACGCTGATGCCGGGGTTGCGGCCGACGAAGTAGATCACCCGATGATGCGCCCGGCCGAGCGCGTATTTTTCGAGGATCGCGTCGGGTTCGCCGGTGAAATCCCGATAGGCATAGAACATGAGCTCAATGCCCTGACGGAGGTCCTCTTCACGGAGGCCGGCGGCGGCGAGGTCTGATTTAAGGTCAACCATGTTGACTTAATTAAATGGCAATGTTACCTGACGCAACCTTTTGGGGTAACTTTTCGTCCCTGGGTTTGGTTCCAGGGAACAAATATTTCGAGGGCCGAGAGATGCACGAAACTCCCTATGACAATCGCGAAGGGGTGATCTGGTTCAACGGTGACTTTGTCCCCTGGGCCGACGCCAAGTTGCATGTCCTGAACCATGCGCTGCATTACGCATCTGCCGTATTCGAGGGGATGCGCGCCTACAATGGCGAGATTTTCGAGCTCACCGCCCATAATCAGCGGCTCCACGATTCGGGAAAGGTTCTCGGCTTTGATGTGCCCTACACGGTCGCGGACCTCGATGATGCCTGCCGCGAGGCGCTCAGCCGCGCCGGCCTGACCGACGCCTATCTCCGCCCGATTGCCTGGCGCGGCCCGGAGCAGATGGGCGTGTCGGCGCAGAAATGCGAGATCCAGGTGGCGATCGCAGTCTGGGAATGGCCGTCCTACTTCACGCCGGAGGCCCGGATGAAGGGGATCGAGATCGACTGGGCGCTCTACCGCCGGCCGGATCCGAGGACGGCACCGGTGAGTGCGAAGGCGGCGGGTCTCTACATGATCTGCACCCTGTCGAAGCACGCGGCCGAGGCGAAGGGATTTTCCGATGCCCTCATGCTGGACTGGCGCGGACAGCTCGCCGAGACCACGGGCGCCAACATGTTCCTGGTCATCGACGGCAAGATCCACACGCCCACGCCCGACTGCTTCCTGGACGGCATCACCCGCCGGTCGGTTATCGGCCTGGCGAAGAAGCGCGGCTACGAAGTCATCGAGCGAGCGATCATGCCCGAGGAACTCAATGATGCGACCGAGATGTTTGTTACCGGAACTGCGGCCGAGGTTACCCCGATCGCGAGGATCGCAGACGATCACACGTTCACGGTAGGCGAAATCACCAAGACGCTGATGCAGGATTACGACGCGCTGGTGAATGGTCGCGCGGCGGCGGCAGCGGCGGAATAGCCGAGCGCAGCTGGTTTCGGCGGTACCGACGGTCGCGGCGCTTGTCGGGCTAGCGGTGGTGGGCTGTGGTTCGTGCCTGAACGGACGGGCAATGCACGTCGCCGTATGAGCAAAACACACAGCAATCGCCGGGCTTTGCGTTGAGGATGTCGCCGCACGAGCGACATTCATAGAAAACCTGTCAATTGTCAGCAGGCATGATTTCCGTTTGCGTATGCCCGCAATGGGGGCAGGTGATGGTCGATTTCGGAACGATGGTCATTCGGCGCTCCCCGGTCCTTCTTTCCAGCGTGCGGCGGCCGCATCGTCGGTAACGCGGGTCTCGACCCACGCCTCGCCGGCGTCGGTGTCTTCCAGCTTCCAGAACGGCGCGTCCGTTTTCAGCCAGTCCATCAGGAACTGGCAGGCATCGAACGCGGCCTGACGGTGGGCCGAGGCACAGGCGACCATAACAATCCGGTCCCCGGGTTCGAGCCGCCCATAGCGATGGATGATCAGGCTCGCGTCGAGGGGCCAGCGGCGGTTTGCCTCGGCCTCGATCTCGGCTAGCTTCTTCTCAGTCATGCCCGGATAATGTTCGAGCGTCATGGCACGGATCGGCTGGTCCACCCCGTCGACAGGGGCCATGTCCCGCACCAGCCCGGTAAATGTCGCCACGCCGCCGATCGTCGTCTTTCCGGCGGTCAGGGCGGCGACTTCCGCCCCGATATCGAAATCTTCCTGTTGCACGCGGATCATCGCAGCGCGCCCGTCAGCCGCCGGTGACCGGGGGAAAGAACGCGATCTCGTCCGAATCGCTGATCGGGTGGTCGAACGGGACATAGTCCTGGTTTACGGCGGCGCGAACCACGTCGCGTTTCTCGAAGGCCGCGCCATAGCCGTCACCCCGGCCGATCAGCCAGTCGATCAGGTCGTCGACCGTCGCGACGTCCGCGGGCAACTCAACGGTCTCGGTGGCCATGCCGATCCGTTGCCGCATCCAGGCAAAGTAGAGAATTTTCATCGCGCCACTTCCGTGAAGGGAAGGAAGGATACCATCGTTCCCGGCGTGAGTTGGGTCATGTCTTCGGGCAATTCAACCAGCCCCTCGGATTCCACCATCGACGTCAGCACACCCGCGCCGCTGCGCGGGTGTTTTCGCGCCACCAGCACGCCGTCGTCCCCGGTCTCCAGCCTGGCGCGCACATATTCGCGCCGTCTTTCCTTCTTGGTGTGCTTGAAACCGGCGCGGACCTGGTACAGGCGCGGCGACAATTCCGTCGCCCCGCCAAGCCGCAGCAGCGCCGGGCGCGCCAGGCGCAGGAAGGTCACCATCATCGCGGCCGGGTTGCCCGGCAGGCCGATGAAGGGCGTGTCGCCGATCTGTCCGAACGCGATCG
Organism: Alphaproteobacteria bacterium; assembly: GCA_039980135.1. Lineage (NCBI taxonomy): Bacteria > Pseudomonadati > Pseudomonadota > Alphaproteobacteria > Alphaproteobacteria bacterium. The sequence continues at coordinate 480,931 of JBDXCV010000009.1, read as the reverse complement.
GGCGGCCGGGTTTGATCGCGACCTTCCAGAAATGCAGCGCGCCCAGCCGTTCGATGCTGGCCGCGAGATGGTCTTCGTCGCCCACGGACATGCCGGCCGAAGATATGATGGCGTCGCACTCCGCGGCGGCGGTCCGGAGCGTGTCTTCAATGCGGCGCGCATCGTCGGGGATGATCCCGTAGTCGCGCACGTTGCAACCCATATCCGACAGGACAGCCATGAGCGCATGGCGGTTGGCGTCGTAGATTCCGCCAGCCGGGGCGTCGGCGCCCGGCTCGAAGACCTCGTCGCCGGTCGACAATACGCCGACGAGGAGCTTTGCAAAGACGGGCAGATCCGCGCGACCGATCGATGCGGCGAGCCCGATATCCTGGGGCCGCAACCGCCGGCCTGCGCGCAAGATGACCTGACCTGGGGCGACATCCTCGCCGCGCTCGCGACGGTTCGCGCCGCGCGATATCCCGGCAGGAATCACGACCACGGCCTGACCGTCGCGCTCCTCTTCGCGGCAATCCTCCTGCATCAGCACGGTGTCCGGACCCCCGTCGGGTCCTGTCTCGCCGTCCGGTACCGGCGCACCGGTGAAGATCCGCACGGCGGTACCGCGTGACGCGGGCCCGTCCAGCGGATGTCCCGCCGTCACACGGCCCGCGACGGGCAGACCGGTGTCGCCGTCGGGGTCGAGGTCGTCGAAATACACGGCATATCCGTCGACGGCCGAATTGTCGTGGGGCGGCACGGCGCGGTCCGACACGATGTCTTCCGCCAGGATGCGTCCGACCGCGTCGTTGAGGGGGGTCTGTTCGGAACCGACGATGGTTGCGAGCCGCGCTTCCAGCAGCGCCAGGGCCGCCTCGGCGGCGATCAGGCCGCCGTCTGTCTCGAAGCAATCGTCGGAGAGTTGCGCCATGGGCTCACGCGGCTCCGGCGCTGGAGTTGGTGGCGTCCTTGCCGGGGCGGGTCAGGCCCCAGTGACGCTCAATGAAGTCGGCCACGGCGACAGGATCGCCGGCGTCGAGGCGCCGGACCCTGTCCGGCAGGTCCGTTGTCGTACCGTCGTCGGCCAGCGCGATGATCGTCGGGTCGCGCAGGGCGTTCGGCGGGTCGTTGAGACCTTTCCGGTAGACCTCGATCTTCTCGTGATCCTCATGCTTGAATCCCTCGACCAGCACCAGATCCACCGGGCTCATCCGCGCGACGAGTTCGCGGGTCGAGGGTTCGTCGTCGCCGCGCAATTCGTGCATCAGCGCCCAGCGGGTGGAAGACCCGACCATGACCTCGGTGGCGCCGGACTCCCGGTGTTTCCAGCTGTCCTTGCCCGGCGTGTCCACGTCGAAGACATGATGGGCATGCTTGACGGTCGAGACGCGATAGCCGCGCGTGGTGAGTTCGGCGACCAGCTGGACCACCAATGTGGTCTTGCCGCTGTCATGCCAGCCGACGATTCCGGCGATCCGCATCACATGTCTCCCGCGGCGGGTTTGAGATGCCGGACGGCCGAGCGGGTATAGTCGAAGCCGGTGAGCAGGGTCAGCGCCGTCGCGACCCACCAGAGCGCGGAGATCGCAAGCAGCTGGCCGGGTTCGGCGAGCGGCGCCAGGATCAGAAGCGCCAGGGCCACGAGCTGGGCCGTGGTCTTCCATTTGGCGAGTTTTGTGACGGGCAAGGGCAGGTCACGCTGGGCCAGGAATTCGCGCAACCCGGACACCAGGAACTCCCGGCAGAGAATCAGAATCGCGCCCGCCACGTCCCAGCCGGCGATATCGCCCCGCGCGACCAGCCCCACGATGAGTGCGGCGACCAGCACCTTGTCGGCGATCGGGTCCATCAGGGCGCCAAGGGCGCTGGCCTGATCGAGCACACGCGCGAGATAGCCGTCGAGATAGTCGGTCACGGCGAGCACAACGAACAAGCCGAAACTCCACAAGCGCAGCGCCGGGTCGTCGGCGAACAGCATCGCGATGAGCACGGGGATCAGCGCGACGCGAGACAGGGTCAGGATATTCGGAATGGTCATGGTCGAGTGTCCGCGCCGCGTCGCCTCGGGGCGCTATTCGTTGGTGTGAAAGAAATCATAGATGCGCCGCGCGACCGTGTCGCTGATGCCGTCGACCCGCTCCAGGTCCTGCAGGCCCGCGCGGGCCACGGCGCGCGCCGATCCGAAATGATTGAGCAGCGCACGCTTGCGCTTCGCGCCGATGCCCGGCACCTCGTCGAGCGGGTTCCGGGATATCGCCTTCGAGCGTTTCTGGCGGTGGGCGCCGATCACGAAGCGATGGGATTCGTCGCGCAAACGCTGCAGGTAATACAGGACCGGATCGTCATGGGGCAGCTGGAACCCGTCCGGGTCGCCGTCGGCGACGAAAAATTGCTCGCGCCCGGCATCCCGGTCCGGCCCCTTGGCGATGGCCACGGTCGGCACATCGTCGATGCCGAGTTCCTGCAGCGCCTCGAGGGTCGCGGTGAGCTGTCCCTTGCCGCCGTCGATCAGGATCAGATCCGGCCATTGCCCGCGGCTGCGTTCCGGGTCTTCCTTCAGCGCCCGGGAGAAACGCCGGTGCAGGACCTCGCGCATCATCGCGTAATCGTCGCCCGGGCTGTAGCCGTCCGAGTCTGCCGTTGCCGCGCCCTTGATGTTGAAACGGCGATAATTCGCCTTCATGAAGCCCTCGGGTCCGGCGACGATCATCGCGCCCGTCGCATGGGCACCGCGGATATGGGAGTTGTCATACACCTCGATCCGCCCCGGCGGCGCGTCGAGACCGAACAGTTCCGCGACCCCTGCCAGCAGATCGCGATTGGTGGCGGATTCGGCGAGCCGGCGGTTGAGGGCGTCGCGGGCGTTGGTTCGGGCATGATCGACCAGCTTGCGCTTGGCGCCACGCTGGGGAACCGTGATCGACACCTTGCGTTCGGCGCGTACGCCCAGCGCCTCGGCGATCAGCTCGATTTCCGAGGGCTTGTGGCTCAGGAAAATGGCCGCCGGGGCCGGTTTGTTCTCGTAGAATTGTCCCAGGAACGCGCCGAGCACATCTTCCAGCGGCACCGATTTGTCGTGGCGCGGGAAGTAGGCCCGGTTGCCGTAGTTGCGACCGGCCCGGAAGAAGAAGACCTGGATGCAGGTGCGTCCGCCATCCTGCTCGGCGGCGACGATGTCGGCGTCGCGAATGTCCAGATTCTCGATGTTGATGTCCTGGTTGGACTGGATCTGGGTCATGGCGCGGACCCGGTCGCGGAAGCGCGCGGCCGCCTCGAATTCGGTCCGCTCGGAGGCGTCCTGCATCGCGGCCACCAGCTCGTCCTGCACCTCGCGCGAGCGTCCGGTCAGGAAGTTGCGCGCCTGGTCGACCAGGGTCGTGTAATCGTCCGCGCTGACCTGGCCGACACAGGGTGCCGCACAGCGCTTGAGCTGGTACTTCAGGCAGGGCCGGGTGCGACCGGAGAAGACGGCATCGGAACAACTGCGCAGCAGGAAGGCGCGCTCGAGCGCGTTGAGTGTCCGGTTCACCGAGCCCGCCGACGCGAAGGGGCCGAAATACTCACCCGGCAGGGTCCGCGCGCCGCGATACTTGATGACCCCCGGCCAGTCGGCGGGGTCGGCGCCGGACCGGCTCTGGCGGCGGGCCTTCAGGGTTTCGCGCGCCTTGCGGGCATCGGGGTCCGCCCCGGTCTTGGTGGTCTGCCGGTCCACATGGCGGGTTATCAGGATGTAGGGGAAGCTCTTGTCGTCGCGCAGCAGCACGTTGTAGCGGGGCGTGAGCCGCTTGATCATGTTGGATTCGAGCAGCAGCGCCTCGGCCTCGGTGTGGGTCGTGACCACCTCGAGTTCGACCGTCTCCGCCACCATGCGCTGCAGGCGGTAGGGCAGGCGGGAGATCTGGGTGTAGTTGGTAACGCGCCGGCGCAGGCTCCGGGCCTTGCCCACATACAGCGCATCCCCTGCCGCATTCAGCATCCGGTAGACGCCGGGGCCGTGGGGCAGGGTGGTCAGCTTCTCACGGATGACCTCGACGCCGCGCGGCGACGCATCGCCAGCGGTTTCCGTGGTCTCCGTCTCACTGGGTTCGGCTTGCTCTGTCATTGATCCAGCTAAATACCCGTCGGGCGGCCCGGACCACAAGTTACACGCATCTGCCGGCATGTGCCGGACCCGGGTGAAGTCAGCCGATCATGGCCCGGATGCTGTCGAACTGGAATGCCAGATAGACCACGTAGAGGAACACCAGCACCCCGCCCTCGGCGCGGCTCAGGCCACCCTTGCTCAGCATCATCGGCAACAGCAGGGCGGTGACGCCCAGCAGCACCCAGAGATCGAAGGACAGCAGGATGTCCGGCACGGGCAGGGGCGCGACCAGTGCGACGGCGCCGGTGATGCCCAGCAGGTTGAAAATGTTGCTGCCCAGCACATTGCCCAACGCCACGTCGCTGTGCCCGCGCATGCTGGCGACGATCACGATGGCGAGCTCCGGCAAGCTGGTGCCGATCGCGACCAGGGTCAGGCCGATAACGGTCTTCGAGACACCGAGGGATTCCGCAACGCTGACGCCGCCATCGACCAGCAGCTTGGCGCCGATGATCGTGCCGGCAAGGCCCCCGAGCAGGTAGATCATGCCGACCATCACCCGTTCGGGCACGCCCGATACGTCGTTTGCCTCGTTTCCGTGGAGGCCGGCGTCGGCATTGGTATTCTCCGCCCGGTAGGTGAGATACAAATAGGTGAACAGGCCGGCGAGCAGGATGAGGCCCTGCCAGAAGACGAAGGCGCCGGTCATCGCGATGGCCACGAACAACGCCGTCGCCGCGAGAACCATAGAGCCGTCGCGCGCGATCACGCGCGGCGCGCAGGCAATCGGTTTCAGCAATGCGGCGACCCCGAGGATCAGCAACATGTTCGCCAGGTTGCTGCCGACCACGTTGCCGAGCGCCAGATCCGGCGCGCCCTCGAGGGTCGCGGTCAGGGTCGTGACGAGTTCGGGCGCCGACGTGCCGATGGCGATGACGGACAGGCCGATGATCAGGGGTGACATGCCGATGCGCCGCGCCAGCCCGACCGCACCACGGACCATGAAATCCGCGGAAAACAGCAGCAGCGCCAACCCGATCGTTGCCAGAAGAAAGCCGGTGTAACTGATCTCTGATCTCCCGGGATGCGGGCCCCGATCGCGCCCGGCGGAATCGCCAGCGTTTCGCTAGGTCCGTACATCGCGATCCATCGCGCAGGTTTCAAGAAGTTTGTGGTGAGCCGGTCACGCTTATTTGCCCGGGCCGTCGCCGGGTGGAGGGCGTTCTAGAGTTGGAATGGCCGGCTGTTTGGCGATAGGTTCGGATCAAATCGAACGCGAACCGGCGCCCGGGGCCGGGCCAAGAGGAAAGCAGCATGGAAGAAACAGTCGAAACCCAGCTCGAGCATGTGAGCGCGATCATCGAGATCGCCGCGGAGTTCGCGATCGCCTACGGGCTGCAGATCATCGGCGCCCTGGTCATTCTTTTCATCGGGCTCAAATTCGCGGGCTTCGTCGGCCGGCGGATCACCGCCGTCTGCGCGCGCAAGGACCTGGATGTCACCCTGTCGCGTTTCGCCGGGAACGCGGTGAAGATCCTGCTGGTCGCCATCGTGGTCATCATCACCTTGAGCAACTTCGGCATCGACATCGCGCCCCTCGTCGCCCTCGGCGGTGCCGCCGCTTTGGGTCTCTCCTTCGCCATCCAGGGGCCGGTGTCGAATTACGGCGCGGGGCTGGTGATCATCCTGACCCGGCCCTTCACGGTCGGCGACACGATCATGGTGCAGGACGTGAGCGGTGTGGTCGACGAGGTCAGTCTGTCGATGACCACGCTGGTCGGCGAGGACCAGGAGAAGATCACCATCCCGAACCGCAAGGTCGTCGGTGAGATTCTGGTCAATTCCGCGGCCCACCGGATCGTCGAATCCCAGATCGTGATCGCCGCCGACAGCGACCCCGAACTTGCCATCGAGGCCATCGCAAGGGCGCTGGCGGACTATCCCGACATGGCCGAGGGCAGCGACCCGCAGGTCGGCATTCATGATTTCAGCTATGGTGGCATCATTCTCGGCCTGCGCTACTGGGTGCCCAGTTCGCGCTATTTTCGTACCCGCTTCGAGGTGAACCGCGCGGCCTATGCGGCGTTGAAGGGTGCCGGGATCGAATTGATGAGCGGCGGCCGGGTGGCGATCCTGGCGGAACCGCCGGCTAACACCTAGGTCGTTCGGGCAGGAGGAGCCGCGGCATGAACAGACGATATGTAGCGCTCGCGACGTTCGGCGCCGGCTGCTTCTGGGAACCCCAACATATCTTCGATCAGGTCGAGGGCGTGAACCACAGCTGGGTCGGCTATACCGGCGGTACCAAGAAGAACCCGACCTATGAAGAGGTTTGCCACACGAACACCGGCCATGCCGAAGTCGTGCATCTGGAATTCGATCCCACGGTCGTGACCTACGAGACCCTGCTCGATATTTTCTGGGAGATTCACGACCCGACCCAGCTGGACAGGCAGGGCCATGACGTGGGCAGCCAGTATCGCTCGGCGATCTTCACCCATGACCCGTATCAGGAGAAGGCGGCGCGCGCGTCGAAGACGGCGATACAGGCCTCGGGGAAATATGAGGGGCCGATTGTCACCACGATCGAGCCGGCGCCCACCTTCTGGGAGGCCGAGGATTATCACCAGAAATACAAGGAACGGCTCGACTACCGCAGCTGGATGTCGGACATATTCATGAAGCGGAAGAAAAAATAGAGGCGCCGTTCATGTCAGCCGCCGATAACCAGCGCCTGGTCGAGACGTTCTTCAATGTCATGTGGAACAGTTGGGATGACGCGACGATGCGCGACATCCTCGATCCCGACATCGATTTCCGCGGCTCCATCGGCCTGCAGGTGAACGGCCATGACGGGTTCGCGGGCTACATGCAGACCATCCGCGACGCGTTCCCGGATTTCCACAACCGGATCGACGACATCGTCGCCACCGACAACCGCGCCGTGGCGCGCCTGACCTATACCGGTACCCATGACGGGCCGCTGTTCGGCCATGCCGCGACCGGCAGACCCATTGAATATGCCGGGGTGGCGATGTTCACGATGGCCGGCGGAAAGATCACGAAGGTCTGGGTGCTGGGCGACCGGCTGGCGCTGATGGAGCAGATCGGGGCGATTTCGGCTTCGTAGCGATCAGGGCGCGGATCAGGGTCCGCGGCGCGCCCGCCGTTTTCGTCTGTGACCGCCCTTGCCGCCGCCGGATTGCGGTTTTTTCGTCATATTGGCCCTGGTGCGGGCCGCGCGCTGGGCCGCCAGGATTTTTCCCGGGCTGTCGCCGTCATCGCTTTTCCACGGCGACCCGTCCAGGTCCACGCCCATGGCGGACAGTTCCTGGGCCTCGAGGCGCTTGATCTCGTCGCGCAGGCGCGCGGCCTCCTCGAATTCCAGGTCCGCGGCGGCGGTCTGCATGCGTTGCTCAAGCTCGGCGATATGGGTCTGCAGGTCCTTGCCGACCAGATGCGTGGTCTCGTCATCCTCGATCTCGACTGTCACCCGGTCGCGCTCGAACACGGATTGCAGGATGTCGGTGATGTTGGTGCGGATCGATTCCGGCGTGATGCCGTTCGCGGCGTTATAGGCTTCCTGTTTCGCCCGCCGCCGTTCGGTCTCGTCGAGCGCGGCCTTGAGGCTGTCGGTCATGACGTCGGCATACAGGATCACCCGGCCGTCGACGTTTCGCGCGGCCCGGCCGATGGTCTGCACCAGCGAGGTCTTGGAGCGCAGATAGCCCTCCTTGTCGGCGTCGAGGATGGCGACGAGCGCGCATTCGGGGATATCGAGCCCCTCGCGCAGCAGGTTGATGCCGATCAGGATGTCGAAGGCGCCGAGGCGCAAATCGCGGAGGATTTCGATCCGCTCCAGGGTCTCGATGTCCGAATGCATGTAGCGGACCCGCAGCCCCTGTTCGTGCATGTATTCGGTCAGGTCTTCCGACATGCGCTTGGTCAGGGTGGTGACCAGCACCCGGTTGCCCCTGGCGGCGGCGTCGCGGCACTCGGCGATCAAATCGTCCACCTGGGTCTCGACCGGGCGGATGATGCAGACCGGGTCGGTCAGGCCCGTGGGCCGCACGACCTGCTCGGCGAACACGCCGCCGGTCTGGTTGATCTCCCAGTCGCCCGGCGTGGCCGAGACGAACACGGTCTGGGGCCGCATCTCGAACCACTCCTCGAATTTGAGCGGCCGGTTATCGACGCAGGACGGCAGGCGGAAGCCGAAATCGGCCAGGGTGCCCTTGCGCGCGAGGTCGCCCCGGAACATGCCGCCCAGCTGGGGCACGGTGATGTGGGATTCGTCGACGAATAGCAGCGCGTCCTTCGGCAGATACTCGAACAGGGTGGGGGGCGGCTCGCCCGGCGCGCGCCCGGTCAGGTGCCGGGAATAATTCTCGATCCCGGGGCAGGCGCCGGTGGCCGCGATCATCTCCAGGTCGAACGTCGTGCGCTGTTCCAGCCGCTGGGCCTCAAGCAGCTTGCCCTCACCATGGAGCTGTTCGAGCCGGGCCGTGAGCTCGGTCTTGATCGTCTTGCGGGCCTGCTCGAGGGTCGGCTTCGGCGTGATGTAATGGGAATTGGCGAACACCGTCACCCGTTCCAGTTCGCCGGTGGTCGTGCCCGTCAGCGGGTCGAACTCGGTGATTTTCTCGATCTCGTCGCCGAACAGGGACAGGCGCCAGGCCCGATCCTCCAGATGGGCGGGGAAGATTTCCACCGTGTCGCCACGGGAGCGCAGGGTGCCACGGAAGAAGGCGGCGTCATTGCGCCGGTATTGCAACTCGGTCAGGTCGCGCAGGATTTGGGTCCGGTCGACCCGGTCGCCGACCTGATAGACCTTGGTCATCTTGAGATAGGATTCCGCGTCGCCGATGCCGTAGATGCACGACACCGACGCGACGATCACCACGTCGCGGCGTTCGAACAGGACGCGGGTGGCGGCGTGGCGCATCCGGTCGATCTGCTCGTTGATCGAGGATTCCTTCTCGATATAGGTGTCCGACCGGGCGACATAGGCCTCCGGCTGGTAATAGTCGTAGTAGGAGACGAAATACTCGACCGCGTTGTTCGGGAAGAAGCTGCGCATCTCCGCAAACAGCTGCGCCGCCAGCGTCTTGTTCGGCGCCAGGATCAGTGCCGGACGGTCCGTCTCGGCGATGACATGGGCCATGGTGAAGGTCTTGCCCGAGCCCGTGACCCCGAGCAGCACCTGGTCCATTTCCTCGCGGTTCAGCCCGTCGACCAGATCGACGATGGCCTGGGGCTGGTCGCCGGCGGGCGTGTAGTCGGAGATCAGCTCGAACCCGGCCGGGCCGCTGCCCGCCGGGTGGTCTTCGGCGAAGACCCGGCGCGGCAACGTCTCAACCGTCGGCAGGTATTTGGCTTGAATTTCAGCGAGGTCAGCCATGGCACCTGTATAGGTCGCGCGGGTGCCACATGGCCAGTGAGCTACGAAGCAGCCGCCAGTTTTTGCTGTATGCGATGTCTTATTTCCGTCTGATAGGATTCGGAAGTTTGAGACAACTCTGCTTCAAGGTCGATTTCCGGAACGTCAAAGTTATCCGGCACCGAAAAAAGAAGTTCATGTCTAACTAAACATGAGACGACATAGTCATAGCCAACTGACAAATCCTCGTGATGCTCAACAGCGTTGATATCGAAATGCCTTTTTATAAGCGGATCAATGTTGTTGTAGATAAATTCGAGGGCTAGTCGTTGAAAGGATATACCGCTAGGTGCGCAGAAATGCTGAATGGAATTCCGCACTTGCCTCAGCTTCTCAAAACTTTCGATATCTGGCAGCCGTTCACCGGTAGTTACCCAAAGTAATTTGGGGAGATGTTCGAAATTATAGGTCCGTCCTTTTTCAATGATTTTTTCGATGTCGAGATCATGGCTGTCTGGATCATCGAGATGGAACAAATCACGAAAAATCAGCAGTGGATGCTCTTTAGCAATTATGGCTTTCAGGAATAGCTCTCCAGCAAACGCCGCATTTATGACTGCCATGTGGTCCCAATGTTCTAAGCCGGGGTCGAAGTATACTGCGTGCTGATTTGCTTGGGTAAGTGCTCCTTCAGCTACCTGCAGAATTCTGTCTGGAATATTTTCTAGACTCGTGTGCATGTCATTCGTACTTTTCGAAATTCTCTGCACAGTGTTCGCGTACTCGATTGATCCAAGCTTCATACCAATACCACTGCTTCGCGATCCTTGTGCCGTAGGGCTTGTTTTTGTCTTTCGCACCGAGCGCTTTCCATAGATCAGTATGCTTGGTAATCGAGAATTTTCTAAACCCCTCGGCATGCATGGTGCGAACGATCTCTGTAGGGAGATACTTTGATCTTTCGACTTCCTTCAAAAGCACCCTGTTGATTTCTTCTGCTTCCGCAGTGTCAGACCGAACGAACTCAATTGCTTCGTCTGCAGACGCTTGACGATTTGCTGTTTTCTGGACGAAAGCAATTCGGTACGCGAACCGTGGGTCCGCTTGTTCGTCGGGCGTTAAGTTTTCGTGGAACTCATTCATCATTGTTTCGATGTTAGCGGGAAGATTTTGAGCTTGTTTGAGTAATTCCCTCTGGTCGACATTAAAACTCGCGAACTGAAGAGCGATTGAGAGTCTGTGTTCAAGTGCGTACTGCAGCCCAAATAGCGAGCGAATGGCATCGTTGAAATTGATGCAGCATGCTTGAAGTTTGGCGCTTACAGCTTCGTCTATGCGTTTTGTTGAACGATGTTCGATCTCATGCCGAAGATCCAAAAGGAACTCCAAATTTTTTACGACACCAGGCTCCAAAGGACATTCTTCATGCCGCAGGCACTGTCCGAGTTCCCAATACTTTTCAGCGCCATTGGAGGTTCTAACAACGGTCTTTCGACCCGCTATCACCCTCTTGTATCGATAGTCGATGCCTACTTGCTTGTAGTGTGCGTGGAGCAAATAGGTCCAAGCGACTATCGAAGTGACGATGAATAGTTCTGTGCGGAACGAGATGCCTGCGCCGTTGAAGATGTGGACCGCGGAAATCATTGCCTCGCGAGCTTTGATAAGAAGTTCGTCTCCGAGGACGTGCAGCCCAGTCTCAGGATCTAAGTTCGGCCAGGCTAGCATGAACGTATCGAGCTCTTGTTGGGATGCACTTTTGACCGTTTTGTGCTTCCGGCCCGTCCGAATTTCAGAAATGACACGATGATTCACCGAGCGCGTTGGTCTAGTGAAATAGGCCAAAACCTCTTGGTCAGGATAACCGCCACGTTCAAGCATCGCTTTGACCATGGCAATTTCCCACCGGTCCAGTGATTTTCCTTTTTTCGGCTGTTTCGCCACGATTCTTCCTTTCTGCTCGCGCTTTCGGGTGCTCGGAATGATAGTGAACCAATGCCTGTGTTCACGTCATCTGCTGGTTTACTGGTTTCAGGATGCTATGCGTCGGAAGTTGACCCAGATCAATGTGACCGGGGGTTGCGGACGGCAAGTTGGGGCGAATTCAAGAAGGATATTCGCTGTGCCGTTAGATAATATAATTATTCTGGGAATTCTTGTCGCCGCCATGGTCGCCTTTTGTACCGTGGCGGGTTGGCTGGGCCTGGAAAGTGGCAAGCAGCGCCAGAACGAACGACACCGGGCCGCCGAATAGTCCCCAGAACCCCATCTACCTAGTCGGCGGTCTGGTGGCCGGGTCGGCGCGGGCATGTCCCGCGCCGATCTGCGTTTTGGGCACGGGATTCCGTCCGGAGATGCCGGCGCAGAGTCGCTTGCACAGAGTCGGGGCGGGGATTAGGTTGCGCGCCGCAAACCCGACTCCTCGAAACAACCCCGAACCGGACCAAATCCGATGGCTCTCCTTGCCGAACGTCTGAGCAGTATCAAGCCCTCGCCGACGATCGCGATCAACACCCTGTCCCAGGAGCTCAAGGCCCAGGGACGCGACGTGATCGGCCTCGCGGCGGGCGAACCCGATTTCGATACGCCCCAGAACATCAAGGATGCGGCCGCGCGCGCCATGGCCGAAGGCAAGACCAAATATGTCTCCCCGGCGGGTATTCCCGAGCTGCGCGAGGCGATCTGCGAGAAGCTCAAGGCCGATAACGAGCTCGACTATGAGCCCGGCCAGATTCATGTCGGGTGCGGCGGCAAGCAGACCATCTACAACGCCCTGTTCGCGACGATCGATTCGGGCGACGAGGTGATCGTGGCCGCCCCCTACTGGGTGTCCTACACGGATATCACGCTGCTCTGTGACGGTGTGCCGGTGGTGGTCAACACCACCCAGGAGACCGGCTTCAAGCTGACCCCGGAGGCGCTTGAAGCGGCGATCACGCCGAAGACCAAATGGCTGATGATGAACTCGCCCTGCAACCCGTCGGGCGCGGCCTACACCGCCGACGAGCTGCGCGCGCTGGGCGAGGTGCTGTTGCGCCATCCCCATGTCTGGATCATGCCCGACGATATGTATGAGAAGATCGTCTATGACGATTTCGAATTCACGACGATCGCCCAGGTGGTGCCGGAACTCTATGACCGCACCCTGACCCTGAACGGCCTGTCGAAGGCCTATTGCATGACCGGCTGGAGGGTCGGCTATGCGGCGGGCGCGCCGGAGTTGATCAAGGCGATGAACATGATCGCCTCCCAGTCCACGACCTCGACCTCGACGATCTCCCAATGGGCGGCGGTCGAGGCGCTGCGCGGGCCACAGGATTTCATTGCCGCGCACAACAAGATCTTCAGGGAACGGCGCGACCTCGTCGTGTCGATGCTGAACCAGGCCAACGGGCTGGAATGCGCGACACCCGAGGGCGCGTTCTACGTGTACCCGTCGGCCGCCGGGATGCTCGGAAAGACGACGCCGGACGGCGATGTGCTGAACTCGGACGAGGACGTGGCGAAATACCTGCTCGGCGCCGAGGGCGTCGCGGTGGTGCATGGCGAGGCGTTCGGCCTGTCGCCGCATTTCCGGATTTCCTACGCGACTTCGAACGAGGTGCTGGAAGAGGCCTGCACGCGCATCCAGCGGGCCTGCGCCGCGCTGAACTAGGACATTCTGCCCGGCAGGTTTCCGCGCGCCGCGCGTTCGGCGCCGCCGCTTTCGACTCGACTCCGCCCCCGCTCCGGTGGAACCATATGGCCGTCTGGTCGGGAAAGCGGCATCAGACCGACTCCTGACCGTGGTTGCGGGAGGAGAGAATGGCTGAGACATTCGGTGCCGGGCCACGGTGCGTGGCTCTGGTGGGACCTTATCTGAGCGGCAAGACGTCGCTCATGGAAGCGATGTTGTTCGCCGCCGGCGCGGTGACGCGCAAGGGCAGCGTGAAAGACGGCAACACCGTTGGCGATGCGTCCCCGATCTCCCGGAAGCGCGGTTTTTCAACGGAACTCAACGTTGCCCACTGCCTGTTCATGGACGAGCCCTGGGCGATTGTCGATTGCCCCGGTTCGATCGAGTTCAGCCAGGACGCGCGCAATGCGCTGATGGTCGCCGACATTGCGGTGATCGTCGTCGAGGCCGACGCGGCGAAGGCGAGCGCTCTCTCGCCGACACTTAAATTCATTAACGACAACCAGATTCCCCACGTCCTGTTCATCAACAAACTCGACAATCCGAGTTCGAGCCTCGAGGAGACGGTCGCGGCCCTGCAGGCGGTCTCCGATCAGCCGCTGGTGCTGCGCCACCTGCCGATCCATGAGGGAGAGGCGACGGTCGGCTATGTCGATCTGATCAGCCAGCGTGCCTATGCCTACCGGCAGGGCGATATGTCCGAGACCATCGAGGCCCCGCCGGAAGTGGACGATGCGCGCATGCAGGCGCATCAGGCGATGCTCGAATCCCTGGCCGATTTCGATGACGATCTGCTCGAAAAACTGCTCGACGACATCGTGCCCGACGACAAGGAGGTGTATCGCGACCTGACCGAGAATCTGGCCGCCGACAGGATCGTGCCGGTGATGATCGGCGCCGCCGAACGGCAGAGCGGCGTGTTCCGGCTCTGGAAATCGTTGCGCCACGACGCGCCGGCCGTCGCGGTCACCGCGGCGCGGCGGGGCTTCGACCCGGTTGGGGAGCCGCTGGTGCAGGTCTTCAAGACGGCCCAGGCGCGTACGGGCAAGCTCAGCCATGCGCGGGTCTGGTCCGGCGACGTCGGCGACGGGATGAACCTCGGCGGTGCGCGTGTCGGCGGGCTGTTCGAGATGATGGGGCAGGATCAGACGAAGATTTCCGAGGCGGGGGCCGGTGCGATCGTGGCCATCGGCCGGCTGGAGGATGCTGCGACCGGCGATCTGCTCTCCGCGTCGGGCCGCGACAGCGGCGGCGATGCCTGGCCGGCGCTCCTGCCGCCCGTCTATGCGGTGGCGCTCGCGCCGGAGAAACGCGACGACGAGGTCAAGATGTCCGCCGCCCTGGCGAAATTGGTCGAGGAGGACCCGTCCTACATCGTCCAGCATAATGCCGACACGCGCGAGCTTGTCTTGTGGGGGCAGGGGGAAATCCATCTCGCGGTTGCGGCCGAACGCCTGGCCGAGATGTACAAGGTCGATGTGACCACCTCGCCGCCCGCGGTGCCCTACAAGGAAACCATCCGCAAGACGACCGAACAGCATGCGCGCCACAAGAAGCAGTCTGGCGGGCATGGTCAGTTCGGCGATGTGCAGATCGAGATCAAGCCGCTGCCACGCGGTGCGGGGTTCGAATTTTCCAACCGGGTCGTGGGCGGCGCGGTGCCGAAGCAGTACATCCCGTCGGTCGAAACCGGCGTGCGCAATTTCCTCGATCGCGGGCCCCTCGGCTTTCCGATCGTGGACGTCTCGGTCTGCCTGCTCGACGGGCAGCATCACGCGGTGGATTCATCGGACATGGCGTTTCAGACTGCCGCCCAGATCGCGATGCGCGAGGGGCTGGCGAAATGCGGGCCGGTCCTGCTCGAGCCCGTCTGCAAGGTTGATATCGATGTGCCCAGCGAGCACACCAGCAAGGTGAACCAGGTGGTGACCGGGCGGCGGGGACAGCTGCTCGGTTTCGACGCCAAGGCGGGCTGGAACGGCTGGGACACGGTGCAGGCGCTGATGCCCCAATCGGAAATGTCGGACCTGATCATCGAGTTGCGCTCCCTGTCCCAGGGGGCGGGCACATTCCGGTTTGCCTTCGACCATCTGCAGGAACTCACCGGGCGCGAGGCGGAAACGGTGCTTCAGGCGCGCCAGAAAGCCGCCTGACGCGGGCGCGGTAAATTTTCCGGCATATCCCGGAGCTGTCCGCCGCACCGGCCCATGCCGGGCATAAATAATTGCCCGCACCCATTGAACCCGGCATCGTTCGACCTATATTTAGAATAGTTCTAAATAATGAAGCACGAACAAAAAAAGGAGTCGGACATGTCCGAAAATCCCGGCCAGATTGGTGTCAATATTGGTATTCCCGAAGATCAGCGGCGCGCGATCGCCGATGGGCTCTCGCGGCTGTTGGCGGACACCTATACGCTGTATCTCAAGACCCACAATTTCCACTGGAACGTGACCGGTCCGATGTTCAACACGCTGCACACGATGTTCGAGGTGCAGTACAACGAGCTCGCCCTGGCCGTGGACGAGATCGCCGAGCGCATCCGCGCCCTCGGTTTCCCGGCGCCCGGAAGCTATGCGGCGTTCTCCAAGCTCTCTTCCATTCCCGAGGCGGACGGTGTGCCCGACGCGTCGGAGATGATCAAGCAGCTCGCCGAGGGCCAGGAAACGGTCGCCCGGACGGCCCGCGAGGTCTTCACTTCGGCCGACGACGGCAACGACCAGCCGACCGCCGACCTGCTGACCCAGCGCATGAACCTGCATGAAAAGAACGCCTGGATGCTGCGCAGCTTCCTCGCCTAGAGGTTCGGGCACGGCAACGAAGGGCCGGGCGCTTCCGGGCGCTCGGCTTTTTTGTCGCGTCCCGGTCACAGCCTGCTGCGTCGGGGGGCCGGGAGCGGCTATAGTCGGGGCATGAAAGATGTTGTCCCCGACCAGGTCGCGCATGGCCTGCTCGCGCCTGATGAGGCGCTGCCCTTCGAGATCGTGAATCCCGACGCGGAAGGCCGGGTTCTGCTGGTCTGCGACCATGCCAGCCACGCGGTGCCCCGTGCGCTCGACGGGCTCGGTCTCGACGAGATCGAATTGCTGCGCCATATCGGCTGGGATATCGGGGCGGCGAACGTCACCCGACACCTCGCCGCGGCACTCGATGCGCCAGCGGTCCTGGGCGGCTATTCGCGCCTGGTCATCGACTGCAACCGGGAGCTCGACCATCCGGGCCTGCTGCTGGCGGAAAGCGACGGCACACCCGTGCCGGCGAATGCAAACCTGACGGCCGCGGAGCGCGATGCCCGCATTGCGGAGATTCACACGCCGTTCCATGCCGCCATCGAGCGGGAGATCGCGCGGCTTCGTGCGGCCAACGGACCGGACACGAACCCGGTCATCCTGTCGATTCACAGCTTCACGCCGATCATGGACGACATCGAGCGGCCCTGGCAGATCGGCATCCTGTGGAACCGGGACGCCCGCATCCCCGAACCCCTGATCGCGCGGCTGCGCCGGGAAAGCGACCTGAACGTGGGCGACAATGAGCCCTATTCGGCGCGGTTCGGCTATGGCTACACCCTCGAACGCCATGGCGACGGTCTCGGGCTGGCCAACGCTTTGGTCGAAATCCGCCAGGAACTGATCGACACCCCGCGCGGCGTGACGCAATGGTCCGACCGCCTGCTTGCCGCGCTGCACGACGTGCTTGCGCGTGACGATATCTATCGCCCGGCGGGGGTTCCGGCCCATGACGGCTGACGCGGACGACGTCTACACGCTCGGTATTGAGGAGGAGTATCTTCTCGTCGATCCGGAGACGCGCGAACTCGCGGTCGATCCGCCGGATGATCTGTTGCGCGATTGCGCGGCGCTGATTCCGGCGGAGACGGGCACGGTCTCGCCGGAATTCCTGAAGGCGCAGATCGAGGTGGGGACGTCCGTCTGTTCGAATATGGGCGAAGCCCGCACGCGCCTCTCGGCGCTCCGGCAGGCGGTCATCACGACGGCGGAGGCGCATGGCTACCGGGTCATCGCCGCCTCGACGCACCCGATTGCCGACTGGCACGACACCCAGCACACCGACAAGGAACGCTATAACGAGCTGGCGGCCGACCTGCAGACCGTGGCCCGGCGCCTGCTGATCTGCGGCATGCATGTCCATGTCGGGGTCGATGACGATGAGCGCCGTATCGACGTCATGAACCAGGTCAGTTATTTCCTGCCGCATCTGCTCGCCCTGTCGACATCGTCGCCCTTCTGGCAGGCCCAGGACACAGGTCTGCTGAGCTACCGATTGAGCGTGTTCGACGAGTTGCCGCGAACGGGCCTGCCCGAGCGTTTCGAGAGCTGGGGCGAATATGTCCGCCATGTGGAGGCGCTGACCGACGCGGGGCTGATCGAGGATGCGTCCAAGATCTGGTGGGATGCGCGGCCGAGCGCCCGGTTCCCCACGGTCGAGATGCGGATCACCGATGTCTGCACGACCATGGAGGACAGCCTGACCATCGCGGCGCTGTTTACCTGCTTCGTCTCGATGATCACCCGGCTTCGCCGTTCGAACCAGCGCTGGCGCATCTATTCCAACATGCTCATCAACGAGAATCGCTGGCGGGCCCAGCGCTACGGCCTGTCCGAGGGGATGGTCGATTTCGGCAAGGGCGAGATCGTTCCCTTCGCCACGCTGCTCGACGAGATGCTGGATCTCGTCGGCCCCGACGCGGACATGCTCGGCTGCCGGGCCGAGATCGAGCATGCCCGCGCAATTCAGAATCGCGGCACCAGCGCCCATCGCCAGCTCGACGTGTACCGGGCCGCCGTCGCGGCGGGCGCCGACCACACCGAGGCGCTGCGCCGGGTGGTTGACTGGCTGATCGACGAGACCCGTATCTCTTAGGTCGTTTCGGGCTTGCTGTTTCGTTACTGTCACATTATATATAACGTGACAGTAACGAAAAGGAGTCATATCATGACCCAAGAGATCAACAAGCAAGTGACGGAACCCATGGGACGTCCGCCGATTCACGACGCGCCGATGACTGCGGCCGAGCGCCAGCGCCGCCGCCGCCGCCGGCTGCGCAGCGAGCCATGGAATGACCCGCGGTCACTCGCCTGGGCCGTTGTGGCGGCCGTCCGCGGTTTGCGTGCGGATAATCCATCGAAAATCTCCGACGCCGCCCTGGCCGGACTCATCGCGCATGCCTCGGAAGCGTTGACGGTCGAAAGCGACGGGGATGAAGCGGCGGGCGCCGCCGTGGCCGCATTGACGCAATTCCTCGATCCCGACCAACCCTTGCCGGAACGCCGCAGGGGCGGACGCGGCGGCCATCGCGGAGGTCGCGGCCACAAGTTCGGCGATCGTCACCGCCGCCGCCGGGAAGGCCGTCGCGCGTCCGACGACGATTGATCGGCGTTGCACGGGGCGAACGCGCGCCTATATTGATCGGCAACCAACGACAGCCCGAACGGGAGACGAACATGGCCGACCTCGACACCCAGACCCAGACCGAGCTGGAAGCTGCGGCTTTCCGCACATTGGTTCAGCATCTGCGCGACCACCCGGAAGTCCAGAATATCGACCTGATGAACCTCGCCGACTTCTGCCGAAACTGCCTGTCCAAATGGTACAAGGCAGCCGCCGACGAGAAGGGGGTCGACCTCGACTATGACGCCGCGCGCGAACTCGTCTACGGCATGCCCTATGCCGAGTGGAAGGACAAGCATCAGACCGAGGCGACACCCGAGCAACTCGCGAAGATGAAGGAAAAGGCCGGGCACTGACCGGCCGTTCAACGCCCGCCGATGGATGAGGCAGAACGCCGGCGCCTCAGCGCCTCTCTGCAGATCAGGACGGCGGCGCCGACCGATCCCGATTCTCTCTGGTGCCGGGATCGCTATTTCGACGAACTGAACAGGCGCTTTCCGGGTGGCTTCGACGCCGGCCCGGGCGGCGCGGGCGGCGCCGACGCAGACACGGACATGACCGCCCCGGCGGGCCGTTTTGTTCTGGCGCGCATCGAGTTTCCCGGAAATGTGCGCCCGGTCGGCTGTGGCGGGGTGGTCGTCCGTACCTCCGACGCGGGACCCGCCTTCGCCGAAATTAAGCGCATGTGGGTCGACGACACGCTGCGCGGCCTCGGTATCGGCTACCGGATTCTCAACGCGTTGGAAGTCGCGGCCCACGAGATGGGCTGTCACCTGCTTCGCCTGGATTCCAACGGGGCCTTGCCGGAGGCCCGTGCGCTTTACCGCCGTTGTGGCTACGCCGAAATTCCGCGCTACAACGACAACCCCTACGCCCAGCTCTGGTTCGAGAAAAGCGTCGGCTGATCCGGCGCGACGGTGTTTTGCACAGGCGCTGAATAAGCGCCCTTTGCCTTTCCACAGGCGATTGGGTTAAACGCCGTGGCGTCGCCGATACGCGCGGCGCCATTCGCTTTCGGAGAGAATTTGATGTCGGACACCGGTGGAATTGCGGCCGATCGCCTGCGAAGCTTTATCGAGCGGGTTGAACGGCTGGAGGAAGACCGCGCCAACCTGAACGCGGATATCCGCGAGGTCTATTCGGAGGCCAAGTCGGCCGGGTTCGACGCCAAGACGATGCGCCAGATCGTGCGCCTGCGGAAGCTTGAGCCCGCCGAGCGCCAGGAGCAGGAGCATCTGCTTGAGGTGTATCGCAACGCCATCGGCTTCTAGGCGGTTTCCAGACACCGCGGGTTGATTCGCCCCGGAGGCGCCGCGAACGCCGGATTACCGCGCAAATTCGCAATTTTCCCGGCCTTTTGTTAGGATTCGCCCACCAACATCGAGATATCTCGATGGGGCATTTCTGCGGGGGAAGCTGGTTCTCGCCCATTCGGGCCGTTCACGACATCACCTGAACCAGCACGCGGGACCGGCGTCAAAGAACCGGTCGCAAGGGGCCACACCAAGTTCCCTTTATCTTGTCCTTGATTGAGATGAATTCGGCGCGTGCGCTTGCGTCGTTCATGGGCGCATGCGCGTGACAAAGCCATGGGGGGCTTGGCATGCCACAGAGATATTCCTCCGACCATTCGGTCGGGGACCACAATATGCAGAAATGGGGGGTGGATGTTCATCACCCGGTGTTCTGGATCACCGCGATCCTGATCGTGCTCTTCGTCGTCGGCACTGTGGCCGCGCCCGAACCGGCGAAGGAAGCCTTCGACGGCGCCAAGGGCTGGTCGATCAATAATTTCGACTGGCTGTTCAGTGTCGGCGGCAACATCTTCGTGCTGTTCTGTCTGGCGCTCATCGTGCTGCCGGTCGGCAAGATCCGCATCGGCGGCGATGGTGCCAAGCCCGACTTCTCGCTGATGTCCTGGTTCGCGATGCTGTTCGCCGCGGGCATGGGCATCGGCCTGATGTTCTGGGCCGTGGCCGAACCCGTCGGCTATTACACGGACTGGTTCGGCACGCCGCTCAACGCGCCGCCGAACACGCCTGAAGGCGCGGGCGCGGCGATGGGCGCGACCATGTTCCACTGGGGCCTGCACCCCTGGGCGATCTACGCGGTGGTCGGGCTGTCCCTGGCCTTCTTCGCCTACAATAAGGGGCTGCCGCTGACGATCCGCTCCGCCTTCTATCCGCTGCTCAAGGAGCGGACCTGGGGCTGGTTCGGGCACATCATCGACACCCTGGCGGTGCTCGCCACCATCTTCGGTCTGGCCACCTCGCTCGGCTTCGGCGCCCAGCAGGCGGCGAGCGGGTTCAACTTTCTGTTCGGCACCGACCCGGGGATCAACACCCAGATCGCGATCATTGTCGGCGTGACCGGGGTCGCGCTGATCTCCGTCACCCGCGGGCTCGACGGCGGGGTAAAGATCCTCAGCAATATCAATATGGGGCTGGCCGCCTTGCTGCTGCTCTTCGTCCTGTTGCTCGGCCCGACCCTCGCGATCTTCGCAACGATGGGGACGACGCTGTCCAACTACGTCACAGACATCATCCCGCTCAGCAACTGGGTCGGTCGTGAGGACGAGAAATTCTATCACGGCTGGACGGTCTTCTACTGGGCCTGGTGGATCTCCTGGTCACCGTTTGTCGGCATGTTCATCGCCCGCATTTCCAAGGGCCGGACCGTGCGCCAGTTCATCGTCGCGGTGCTGCTGGTGCCGACGCTGGTAACCCTGGTCTGGATGTCCGTGTTCGGAGGCAGCGCGCTCGATCAGGCAACCAATGGTGTCGGCGCACTCGCCAACGGCATCAGCGAGGTGCCGCTGGCCATGTTCCAGATGCTCGACAATTTGCCGCTCACGGGCATCACCTCCTTCGTGGCGATCATTCTGGTGCTGGTGTTCTTCATCACCTCGTCGGATTCCGGTTCGCTGGTGATCGACAGCATCACCGCCGGGGGCAAGATCGACGCCCCGACCACCCAGCGTATTTTCTGGGCGGTCATGGAGGGTGTCATCGCCGCAGCATTGCTGTTCGGTGGCGGCGCGGATGCGCTGGGCGCGTTGCAGGCGGCGGCTATCACCGTCGGGTTGCCGTTCACCCTGGTGCTGATCGCCATGTGCGTCAGCCTCTATCTGGGGCTGCGGCACGAGCTGATGTTCGGCGATTCTCTGCGTGCCGATCCGGCACCGGCGGCCGGCGACGACTGACGCCGGTTACCGAGACTGACATCGAGAGGGCCCGGCATCGTCGGGCCCTTTTCGTTATGGGTCGTTACTCCGCCGCTTTCGCCTGCGGGGCGTTGGGGTCGTGGAAGGCGCGCAGCAGGGCGGCCTCCTCGGTCTTGGCCTTGGCCAGATGCTCGTCCTTCACATGGCCGTAGCCGCGAATATGCTCGGGGATCGAGGCGATCGCGATCGCCAGATCATGGTTGCCCCGGTTGAGCCCGTCGCAGATGTCCGCGATCACCTTTTCATAGTCCGTGATCAGCTGGCGTTCCTGCTTGCGTTCGGCCGCGCGGCCGAAGGGGTCGAAGGCCGTGCCGCGCAGGAACTTCATGCCCGCGAGCGCCCGGAACGCGGTCATCATCCAGGGGCCGAATTCCTGCTTCAGGAGCTCGCCCGTTTCCGGGTCGCGCCTGGCGAACAGGGGCGGGGCCATGTGGAATTTGAGCTTGTAGTCGCCCTCGAACTGGTCGTGCAGCTTGCGGGTGAACTGGCCGTCGGTATAGAGCCGCGCGACCTCATACTCGTCTTTGTAAGCGAGCAGCTTGTAGTAGTAGCGCGCCACCGCACCGGCGAGGCCCTCCCCCCCCTTGGCTTTCTCCCCTTCGGCCTTCTGCACACGCACCACCAGATCCTTGTAACGCCGGGCATAGGCCTCGTTCTGATAATCGGTCAGGAAGCGGATACGCCGCGCGACCACGTCTTCCAGGGTGGTGGCGATATCGGGTGCCTGCAGGCGCAGTGGTGTCACCGGTTCCGCGGCGCGCGCGACCCGCGCCTCGTCCACGGCTGCCCGACGGCCCCACAGGAAGGCCGAACGGTTGAACTCGACCGCCACGGCGTTCAGTTCGATCGCCTGATCGAGGGCCGCGCCGGTGACCGGGATCAGGCCCTTCTGCCAGGCATAGCCGAGCATGAAGAGGTTGGTGGCAATGGAATCGCCGAGCAGCGCGGTTGCGTAACGGGTGGCTTCGACAAAGCTGGCCGCGGCTTCGCCGACCGCGACCTCGATGGTCTGGCGCATCTCCGGCGCGTTCATGTCGAAATCCGGATTGCGGGTAAAGTCGCCGGTCACAGTTTCGTGGCTGTTGATCACCGCATGGGTCAGCCCGGGTTGCATGCGGGCGACCGCGTCCGCCCCGGCGGCCACGACGAGATCGCAGCCGAGTACCAGATCCGCGCTGCCCGCCGCGATTCTCACGGCGTGCAGGTCTTCCGGTGTTTCACCGATGCGCACATGGCTGATCACCGCACCCCCCTTCTGCGCGAGGCCGGTCATGTCGAGCACCGACACGCCCTTGCCCTCGATATGCGCGGCCATGCCGAGCAGGGCACCGATGGTCACCACGCCGGTGCCGCCCACGCCGGTGACGAGGATGCCGTAGGGGTTGTTCAGGTCGGGCAGGTTGGGTTCGGGAAGCTCGATCCCGTCGAAGGCCGTGTCCGCACCGACCGGGGCAGACGTGTCCGGCGTGCGCAGCTGGCCGCCCTCGACGGTCACAAAGCTCGGGCAGAAGCCGTTGACGCAGGAATAATCCTTGTTGCAACTCGACTGGTCGATCGCCCGCTTGCGGCCGAATTCGGTCTCGACCGGCACCACCGACAGGCAGTTGGACTTGACCGAGCAGTCGCCGCAGCCTTCGCACACCGCCTCGTTGATCATCACCCGCTTGGCGGGGTCGGGGAAGGTGCCGCGCTTGCGCCGACGGCGTTTCTCCGCCGCGCATGTCTGGTCATAGACCAGCACGGACACGCCGGGGAATTCGCGCAGGTCGCGCTGCACCTGGTCGAGCTCGTCACGGTGATGGATGGAGACCCCGTGGGCGAACGGCGCGCCGGTCGGGTACTTGTCCGGCTCGTCGCTCACCACGACGATACGTTTCACCCCCTCGGCCTCGACCTGGCGGGTGATGGCGGGCACCGTGAGCGGGCCATCGACCGGCTGACCGCCGGTCATCGCCACCGCGTCGTTGAACAGGATCTTGTAGGTGATATTCACGTCGGCCGCGACGGCCTGGCGGATGGCCATGTAACCCGAGTGATAGTAGGTGCCGTCGCCCAGATTGACGAAGACATGGTCGTCATTGCTGAACGGCGCCTGGCCGACCCAGCTCACGCCTTCGCCGCCCATATGGGTGAAGGTCTCGGTGTCCCGGTCCATCCAGAGCGCCATGAAATGGCAACCGATTCCGGCGAGCGCGCGGCTGCCCTCGGGGACCTTCGTGGAGCTGTTGTGGGGGCAGCCCGAGCAGAAATACGGGATGCGTTTGGCGCTCGGCGGCTGCTGGGCCAGTGACGCCTCTTTCTGTTCGAGATAGGACAGGCGCTGCTCGATGGCCTCCGAGCTGTGCCAGCGCGCAAGGCGCTTGGCGATGACCCGCGCGATCTGTGCCGGACTGAGCTCGCCCGTTGATGGCAACACCCATTCGCCGCTCTCGTCGAACTTGCCGATCACCCGCGGGCGCACGTCTGGGCGCCAGTTGTAGAGCTGCTCCTTGAGCTGGTTCTCCATCAGCGCGCGTTTTTCCTCGACGACCAGAATCTCTTCGAGTCCCTCGGCGAATTCGCGGATGCCATCGCGCTCCAGCGGCCACGGCATCGCGACCTTGAAGATGCTGATTCCCACATCGACCGCCATCTCCTCGGTGATACCCAGATCGTCGAGCGCCTGGCGGACATCCAGATAGCTCTTGCCCGTGGTGACGATACCGAGGCGCTTCTTGGGGCTGTCGATCACGGTTTTGTCGAGGCGGTTCGCCCGGGCGAATGCCAATGCCGCGTAGAGCTTGTGCCGGTGGAGGCGCTCTTCCTGCACCAGGAATTCATCGGGCCAGCGGATGTTGAGGCCGCCCTCAGGCATGGGGAAATCGGTCGGCAGGGTGATCTGGACCCGCTGGGGGTCGACATGCACCGATGCGGAACTGTCCACCGTTTCGGCCACAGTCTTATAGCCGACCCAGCAGCCCGAGAAGCGCGACATCGCCCAGCCATAGATGCCGAGGTCGAGGAATTCCTGCACGCCCGCCGGATTCAGAACCGGAATCATCGCATCGACGAAGGCGTATTCCGACTGGTGGGCGGTGGTGGAGGATTTGCAGGTGTGGTCGTCGCCGGCCAACAGGAGCACGCCGCCATGGGCCGAGGAGCCGGCCAGATTGCCATGCTTGAACACGTCGCCCGAACGGTCGACCCCCGGACCCTTGCCGTACCACATGGAGAAGATGCCCTGATGCTTGGCATCGGGATAAAGGTTGAGCTGCTGGGTGCCCCAGATTGCGGTGGCGGCCATGTCCTCGTTGACCCCGGGGCGAAACACGATGCTGTTCCGCTCGAGGAATGGTTTGGCCCGCGCCATCTGCTGATCGAGCGCGCCGAGCGGGGAGCCCCGGTAGCCGGTGACATAGGCGGCGGTATCGAGCCCGGCCGCGGCGTCGCGCTGTCGCTGGATCATCGGCAGGCGGACCAGTGCCTGGGTTCCGGTGAGATACACGCGGCCCGATTCGAGGGCGTATTTATCGTCAAGGCTGATGGCGTTCTCGGCCATGAATGTCTCTCCCTGGTGGGCGGCTGCGGCGCGCCCGGAACAGAAATGTAAGTATTACTGTCCTAATTGTCCATTCGCGCCGCACTATCGGCACATTGCCGCGCTGAATGGCCCCGGAATTAAATCCCATTGTGCTTCCAACACCGGGCGACGTGCAATCACCGCCGGTCTCATTTATATGATCGTTTGAAAATGTGGGTGAAGATGCGCCCGAACGTGCAATCGGATTTCGTGACGTCATGACAGTTCTTCTGACCGGTGCGGCCGGTTTCATCGGTATGCATGTCGGCCAGGCGCTGCTCGCACGCGGCGAGACGGTCGTCGGGATCGACAACCTCAACGACTATTACGATGTCGCCCTGAAGGAAGCGCGGCTGGCCCAGCTGACGCCCCACGAGAATTTCTCCTTCGTGCGCGGCGACATCGCCGACCTCGACACGGTCATGGACGCGGCCAAAGGGGTTGACCGTATTGTCCATCTCGCGGCCCAGGCGGGTGTGCGCTACAGCATGGAGAATCCCGGCGCCTATATTCAGGCCAACATCGTCGGCCACATGAACATGCTCGAGGCGGCGCGCGCGCTGGGCGACGGCCTGCAGCACATGGTCTATGCCAGTTCCTCTTCGGTCTATGGCGGCAACACCAAGCTGCCCTTTTCGGTCGAGGACCAGGTCGACAACCCGGTGTCGCTCTATGCCGCGACCAAGAAGTCGGACGAGTTGATGAGCAACGCCTATGCGGTGACCTATGGGATGCCGCTGACCGGGCTGCGCTTCTTCACCGTCTACGGCCCGTGGGGTCGGCCGGACATGTCCGCCTATATCTTCACGCGCAAGATCGTGGCCGGTGAGCCGATCCCGGTCTTCAACAACGGCGATATGCAGCGCGACTTCACCTATGTCGACGATATCGTCGCGGGGGTGGTGGCGGTGCTCGATCTGCCGCCGGAACCCGACGCAGAGGGCAAGCTGCCCCACCGGGTCTACAATCTGGGCAACAATCAGTCGGAGCCGCTGATGCGCTTCATCGGCGTGATCGAGGACGCGCTCGGCACCAAGGCCGAGATCGACTTCCAGCCCATGCAGCCCGGTGATGTGCAGGCGACCTATGCGGATATCAGCGCCAGCCAGCGCGATTTCGGCTTCGAGCCCAAGACGCCGATCGATGTGGGCATTCCCAACTTTGTGGCCTGGTACCGCGAGTTTCACGACTAGCGCATCTGCTTACGTTCGGGCGCGACCGTACAGCGCTTCCAGCCGCTCGCCGTAGATTTCCCGAATCACATGCCGCCGGATTTTCAATGATGGGGTCATCAGGCCGTTCTCGGTCGTGAACGCCTCGTTCGCGACGATGAAGCGGCGCACCTGTTCGATCGGGCCGAGCCGTGTGTTGGCCCGCTCCAGCGCCTCGCGCAGGCGTTCGTGGAAGGCCTCGGAATCGGCCAGTGCCGAGAGGTCCGCGTCCCGGTCGTTCTCCGATGCCCACGCATGGACAAAGTCGTCATCCGGTACCAGAACGGCGACCAGATGCGGGCGCTTGTCGCCATAGACCATCGCCTGATTGATCTCCGGCTCGAAGACCAGCGCGCCCTCGACCCGCTGGGGCGAGACATTGTCGCCGCCGGAATTGACGATGATGTCCTTCTTGCGATCGGTGATCTTGATGTAGCCGTCTTCGTCGAGGATACCGATGTCGCCGGTATGGACCCAGCCATCGCGCAGGGTCTCTGCGGTCAGCTCGGGCGCGTTCCAGTATCCCTGCATGGTTAGCTCGCCCCGGATCAGGATTTCGCCATCCTCGGCGATGCGCACATCGACGCCGGCTAAAGCCGGCCCGACCGTGTCGATCTTGATGCGCGACGGCGGGTTTGCGCTGACCACCGGCGCGGTCTCGGTCTGGCCGTAGCCCTGGAGAAGACGCACGCCGAGCGCCAGGAAGAAGACGCCGATGTCGTAGTTCAGGGGCGCACCGCCGGAGACGAACGCCTTGAGCCGGCCACCGAAACGCGACGAAACCTTCTTGCGCACCAGCTTGTCGAGGATCGAATCCTGCAGCCGTTCGGTCATCG
The DNA here is from genome assembly GCA_039980135.1 of Alphaproteobacteria bacterium. Lineage (NCBI taxonomy): Bacteria > Pseudomonadati > Pseudomonadota > Alphaproteobacteria > Alphaproteobacteria bacterium. The sequence continues at coordinate 453,571 of JBDXCV010000009.1, read as the reverse complement.
ACAGCCCCGCCGCGCCTTGCTCGTAACGCTTGATACCGAGTGCGACGGCCTTACGGAAAAGCTTTTCCGACAGCCCCCCCTTGCGTTCCACCCCCGCCATGATCCGTTGGTGCATGGATTCATACAGCCGAGGCACCGCGGTCATGATGGTCGGGTGCATCTCGCCCATATTGGCGGCCAGCTTGTCCACGCTCTCGGCATAGTAGACTTGGGCGCCGATCGAGATCGGGAAGTACAGCCCCGCCGTATGCTCGTAGGAATGGCTGAGCGGCAGGAAGGACAGGAATGTCTCGTTGTCGATTTCCAGCATCCCGTCCGCCTCGAACAGGTGATAGGCGCCGATGCAATTGCACAGGATCGCGCCGTGGCTGAGCATCACCCCCTTGGGCGCGCCGCCGGTGCCGGATGTGTAGATCAGGCAGGACGTATCGTCGCGCGCGGTTTGCCCGATCACGGCGGCGACGTCGTCGTCGGTTTCCGCGCCGGATTCAAACAGGTCCCGCCAGTTGATGATGACGATCCCGTCGCTCTCGCCACCGGCACCTTCCATGGTGATGACGGTCTTGACGGTGCCGGTGTGGCGAATGGCGGGCAGCAGGCGTTCGGCCAGCCGTTCGTTCGACACGATAGCGACGCGCGGGTCGCAGTCGGTGATGATGTGGATGTGGTCGGCCACCGTATTGGTGGTGTAGGCGGGTACGGTGACCGCGCCCGCGGCCATGACGGCGAGGTCGGCCAGGCCCCATTCCGGCCGGTTCTCCGAAACCAGCATGACCCGGTCACCGTGCTCAACGCCGATCCGTCGCAGGCCGCGCGAGATGGCGCTCACCGTGTCGCGGGCGTCATGCCATGACACGGGCTGCCAGGCATCGTAGCGCTTGGACCAGAACATCGCGGCATCGCCGCGTGCCTCGGCCTTGTCGAAAAACATCTGTGGCAGGTTTTGCCAGCCTGCGTAGCGTTCGGCGTAGTCCATTGCGTTTACCCAGATTCTCTACTTCGGTTCTCTGCTGCGTTTTCCGGTTCGTTCCGACAGCCGCACAAGCTTGTGAAATTCCCGATGAGCGCTTGTTGAGCGCCTCAATGGACCCTATCTCTTGATGTGATTCAAGGAGCCGTCAAAATGTCCAGAAATGTCCCCGTCCGTTCCCCGCTTCGGACCCCGGTCCGGGCCCCGGAGGGAAGCCCTGCGCGTGCCGGACGCGAGAAACTGCCCGAATGGGATCTGACCGATCTGTATCCATCCCCCGACAGCCCCGAACTGGCCAAGGCGATCAAGACGTCCCGCGCCGATTCGCAGGCGTTCGAGACCCGCTACCAGGGAAAGCTTGCGGATATGGATGGCGGCGCGCTGGCCATGGCCATTTCCGAGTATGAGGCGCTCGACGAGGTGCTGTCGCGGGTCATGAGTTATGCCGGCCTTCTGTATGCCGGCGACATGACAAATCCCGAAAACGGGAAATTCATGCAGTCGATGCAGGAGACGGTGACGGAGATTTCCTCCCACCTCTTGTTCTTCGCACTCGAGATCAACCGGATCGAGGATACGAGGCTCGAAATCCAGCTCGGCGAATCCGAGGCGCTGCGGCGTTACGCGCCCTGGCTACGTGACAGCCGTTCCTACCGGGAATATCAGCTCGACGACCAGCTCGAAAAACTGCTGCTCGAGAAGAGCGTCGCCGGTCGCGCGGCCTGGAACCGACTGTTCGACGAGACGATGGCGGATCTGCGTTTCGACGTCGAACTGCCGACGGGCAACCGCGAGATGACCAGCGCCGAAGTGCTCAACCTGCTGTCCGACGGGGACGGGGCGGTGCGCAAGGCAGCGGCCAAGTCGCTCGGCGCGGAGCTGGGTGCGAATGCACGGATTTTCACCCATATCACCAACACATTGGCGAAGGACAAGGAGATCGAGGACAAGTGGCGCGGGTTCGCCCGCCCGGTCTCGAGCCGCAACCTTGCGAATGTCGTTGAGGACGAAGTCGTCGATGCGCTGGTGGGTGCGGTGCGCGGTGCCTATCCGGATTTGTCGCATCGCTATTATGCGCTGAAGGCAAAATGGTTCGGCGTGGACCAGCTCGACTATTGGGATCGCAACGCGCCGCTGCCCGACGACGATGACACGGCCATCCGCTGGGCGGACGCTGTCACCAAGGTGCTCGATGCCTACGGAAATTTTTCGCCCGAGTTGGCAGGGGTAGCGCAGAATTTCTTCGATAATGACTGGATCGATACTCCGGTCCGGCCGGGCAAGTCACCGGGCGCGTTCGCCCACCCGACGGTGCCCGGTGTCCATCCCTATCTGCTGCTCAACTATCAGGGCAAAACCCGCGACGTGATGACCCTGGCCCACGAACTGGGCCACGGCGTGCATCAGGTGCTGGCGGGCGGGCAGGGGCATCTGATGTCCGACACGCCGCTGACCCTGGCCGAGACGGCGTCGGTGTTCGGCGAGATGCTGACCTTCCGCAAGCTGCTGTCCGAGGCCGACGACCCCCAGCGGCGCAAGACGATGCTCGCCTCGAAGGTCGAGGACATGCTCAACACCGTGGTCCGGCAGATCGCGTTTCACGAATTCGAACGCCGGCTGCATGACAAGCGTCGCGAGGGCGAACTTCTTACCGAGGAGATCTGCGATATCTGGATGGAGATCCAGACCGAGAGTCTCGGCCCGGCGATTCGCTTCGAGGATGAGTACCGGTATTTCTGGACCTACATTCCGCACTTCGTACATTCGCCCTTCTATGTCTACGCCTATGCCTTCGGCGACTGCCTGGTGAACTCGCTCTACGGCGTTTACGAGGGTTCGGCGGACGGCTTCGCCGAGCGCTATCTCGACATGCTGCGGGCAGGCGGCACCCTGCGTCACAAGGAGCTCCTCGCACCCTTCGGGCTGGACGCGTCCGACCCGGCCTTCTGGCAGCGCGGGCTGGACGTCATCTCCGGTCTGATCGACGAACTCGAGGCGCTCGAATCCTGAATGAGGATTGGCGAGCGATGACGCATGGCGGATGATGAGCGGCCGACCGTTCGCGGGCAGGTCGGCCGCTACGGTCGGGTCGGCGCCGCGGTGGGTGGTGCGGCGGTTCGCATGGCCGGGCAGCGCTATCTCGGCCGCCCGGCGGACCCCGAACGCAATGCGGCCGATCTGAAGGCGGCGCTGGGCGGCCTGAAAGGCCCGCTCATGAAGGCCGCGCAGATTCTGGCGACCATCCCCGATGCCCTGCCTGCCGACTATGCGCGCGAGCTTTCCGAACTTCAGGCCAATGCGCCGGCCATGGGCTGGCCGTTCGTGCGCCGGCGTATGGCGGCCGAGCTCGGCGATGACTGGCGCGACAAGTTCGCTGAATTTGACCGCACGGCGTCGCGCGCGGCGTCGCTTGGACAGGTACACAAAGCGGTCAGCCATGACGGCGCCGCACTCGCCTGCAAGCTTCAATATCCCGATATGGCCTCGACCGTCGCGGCGGATCTGAATCAGCTCAAGCTCGTCTTCTCGCTGTACCGCCGCTACGATTCTGCGATCGACCCCAGCCAGATTCACGCCGAACTCGCCGAGCGTCTGACCGAGGAACTCGATTACCGGCGCGAGGCGCGGCACACGAAGCTATACGGCGCGATGCTGGCGGACGAGCCGGGAGTTCATTTGCCGCGGGTCGACGACACGCTTTCCAGCGGCCGCCTGCTCACGACGGGCTGGCTTGAGGGGCAGCCCATGGCGGCTTTTGCCGAAACGGTGGATCCCGAGATACGCGAGGCCGCCGCGCTCAACATGTTCCGCGCCTGGTATGTGCCCTTCTACGGCTATGGCGTGATCCACGGCGATCCCCATCTGGGCAACTACACCGTGAACGATGATGCGACGATCAACCTCTATGATTTCGGCTGCATCCGGGTCTTCCCGCCGGCCTTCGTCCGCGGTGTGATCGAGCTCTATCACGCCCTGCGCGAGGACGACCGGGACCGGGCGGCACATGCCTATGAAAGCTGGGGGTTCGAGAATATTTCCAACGAACTTCTTGACGCGCTCAACATCTGGGCCGGGTTTCTCTACCGCCCGCTGATGGAAGACAAGGTGCAGCGCATCCAGGAATCGGAATCCGGGCTCTACGGCGCCAACATTGCCCATGAGGTTCAGGCGAAATTACGCGAGCTGGGCGGGGTGACGCCGCCGCGCGAGTTCGTCCTGATGGACCGGGCCGCCGTCGGGCTGGGGGCGGTGTTCCTGCGGCTGCGGGCGGAGCTGAACTGGCACCGGGTATTCCATGAGCTGATCGACAGCTTCGACATTGACGGCCTCGCCGACCGCCAGGCCGCGATGCTGACGGCGCACGAACTTGACCCGCCCGAGTAGTGCCGGACTCACGACAATGTTGCTTGTCCGTGTCCCCGGCGATGGTGTCTTACAGATAGGATTATCTGGAGGATCACCATGCTTGATCGACGCGCATTCATCGCCGCCGCCGCCGGGTTACCGGTCGCGCTGCTCGCGGGAACGCCGGCTTACGCCACCACGCTCGACGCCGGGCTGAAGTCCAATCTGAAAAGCCTGCAGGTCATACGCGGCCCGGTCACAGACGGAAATTTCGATGGCCGACCGGTGCTCGTCACCTTCTGGGCGAGCTGGTGCCCGCCCTGTCGTGCGGAGATGGGCGAGCTTGCCAACTATATTTCCGACAATGGCAACAAGGTCAGCATGATCGCGGTGAACTGGATGGAGAATTTTGCCGGGCCGGTCAGCCAGTCGCGCCTGCGCCGTTTCGTGGATGTCATTCATCCGGACATATCGGTCGTCGTCGGCAACCGGGCCCTGAGCGAGGCACTCGGTGGCATCTTCGCCGTCCCCGCCGTGGTCGTGTTCGACGGGCAGGGCCGTGAGGCGTTCAAGCTCGGTGGCGGGCGTGGCGAGATCGGTCGCTTCTTCATCACCGAGCGTCGGCTGATCGGGATCGTGAACGGCATGTCCTAGGGGGCCGCCTGTGACACATCCCTCAGGCGACGGTCTTCCGCGTCACGGCCAGCGCGCCGTCAAGGGTGCGATCGACCGTGTCGGAGATATATGCCGCGAGATCGGACTCGACCGGTGAGCGATAGATGAACTTGCGCACGAAATAGTAGAAAATCGCGGCGTGAATATTCCACGCGGCTTCGATCTCGAGATCGGAGATCGGCACCTCGTCCGGATCCGGCGCGCCTGCCGTCGCGCGGATTTCGGTACAGATCGGAATCAGCAGCCGGCTTTCCAGAAGGTCGATATAGCGCCGGTTGATGTCCTCACCCGCGAGCCCGGCGAACATGTAAATTCGAATCCATTCATAGGTCAGCGCTTCGCTGGCATAGGCGTCGTAGAAATCGATTAATCGTTCGCGCAAGGGCATCGCGCGGTCGTCGATCAGCGCTTCCCAGGAGGTCTTCCAGCGGCCGATGAAGACCTCGTCATAGACCCGCTCAATCAGATCCTGCTTGGTCGGGAAGTACCGGTAGAGCAGGGGCTGGGTGATGCCGAGCCTCTGGGCGAGTTCCCGCGTCTGGCCGGAGAAACCCACTTCGGCGAAGAACTGGATGGCGCCGTCGATGATGAGCTGCTCGCGTTCTGCGGGTGCGAAACGCTGGCGTTTCGGATTGCCGGATGTCTTCGCCGATACGGCCATGCTCGGTCTCTTTTTGTGCGGTCGGGCGTGGAATGGTTCAGGCGGCGTCGGGGTCGATGCCCTCGGCCTTGCCGCCGGCCTTCGACGAATAGTTCCGGTCGATATACCAGCTGACATAGTCGATCTGGCTGATCGGTTCGTATTTCAGTTCCTCGCCCGGTTCGGCGAAATCCGCCGGGTCGGCGATCGTCTCGGGCGCGGCATCGAAGAATGTCGCCATGGAGATGCGATCTTCCGCGGGCGGGATCACCCGATGGGGCGAGGCGATAAAGCGGCCGTTCGACCAGAGGTTCAGGAACTCGCCCGTGTTGATGACGAGCGCGTCTTCGATATAGGCGGCCGGGAGCCAGTTGCCCTGGCGCGTGAGTACCTGCAGGCCGCCGACCTTCGTCAGCGGCAGGATCGTCAGGAACGAGTGGTCGCTGTGGGGCGAGATGCCGAACTGGTTCTCTTCGGGTTCGACGGCCGGATAGTGGGCGTTGCGTGTCCACATGATCGGCTCCTCGAAATACTTGTCGAAGAAGTCGGCGGGCTTGTCGAGCGCGAGCGCATAGAGCGGGACCATCTTGCGACCCAGGTCGGCGCAGGCGTTCTGGTAGCGCACCATCGGCGCCCGGAAGCCATCGATGTCCGGCCATTTATTCGGGCCGGTGAAGCGGACGCCGTCGCGGACATAGGGGTGGTCATCGGGGCGTTCGAGTGCCAGCACGAGGGTCTCGTTCAGATCCTGCTTGGTGTTCTTGTTGATCTTCGAGGTGACATAGACCGTGGATTTCGGCGCGATGTAGCCGACCGAAGTCTCGTCGAACTTGTAAGCGGCCTTTTCTTCCGACGACAACAGGAAGAAGTCCTGCAGCGCGGCATAGGCGTCGTCGACAAGTTTGCTGTCGAGCCCGTGATTGATGACGACGTAGAAGCCGATCGTTTCCTGGATGAACCGGATATTGGCCGCGAGTTCTTCCGCCGCGCCGGGCTCGCCGGCGAGATACGGCCCCATATCGAGGACCGGGATGTCCTCGAACTCGTCGGCTTTGTCTACATCGCGGTAGTCGAAAATCTTCGGTGCGCTCTTTGTGTTCATGGCTGGGTCTCGCGTTTCCGTCGGGCGTTATTATTTATCGTTTGATAAATTAAAACATAGGCGGCGGCGAGTCAATTAATTTATCAAACGATAAATAACGGATTGGAGTTAACATGGCCGCGATGGCGGTTGAACTATTCCGCCGGGCGGCCCCGCCAGCCCACCCACGCGGCGACCATGGCGAGTGACTGGGTGCCGAAGATCACCCAGGCCAACGGCAAATGGGTGGCGCTTGAGAGCGCGCCGACCAGCAATGTGGCGAGCGCGGCGGTTCCGTATTGCACCAGCCCGTTGATCGAGGCGGCCGTGCCCGCATAGTCGGGCCGCACGCTGACAGCCGCCGCCATGACATTGGGGAAGGCGATGGCCAGGCCGATGCCGAACAGAGACATGGGTGCGATTGCGGCCAGCGGCGTGAGCACACCGGCAAGTGGCAACGCCAGATACAGTGTGGCGCCGAGCAAGGCGATGAAGGTGCCCAGCACGATCATCCGATTCACGCCGAGCTTGCCGGTGAGCCAGATGGCGCTGGCATAGCCGAAGAAGGCCCCCAGGGTGCCAGTGAGCATGAGATAGCCGAACCGGTCCGGGGCGACGCCGTAATTGTCGATCAGGACGACAGGGACGCCGGCAAACCAGGCGAACATGCCGCTGGCGAGAAAGCCGATGTTGAGGCTGTAGGCAACGAAAGTCCGCTCGCCGATCAGCACCCGATAACCGCGTGCGAGCGCGCGGATGTTGCCGAGCAGGTCTGCACCCTGGACAACATTGGTTTCCGCCATGCGCAGCGCGCAATAGATGAACAGGGCGGCGCCCATCAGGCCGAGGAAAATGAACGACGCCTGCCAGCCGAACTGGGTGTGCAGATAACCGCCGATGGCCGGTGCGGTCGCGGGCGCGAAGACCATGACCGTCGAGATGATGGCCAGCGCGCGGGCGGATTGTTTGCGGTCGTACAGGTCGCGGACGATCGAACGGACCATCACCATCGATCCGGCGGCCCCGATACCCTGCGCGATGCGCGCGATAATCAGCATCGTCATCGAGGTCGAACTCGCGCAAACGAGGCTGGCGACCGTATAGATGGCGAGACCCCAGAGCAGGGTGGGGCGTCGCCCGAAGCGGTCCGACACGCCGCCGTAGAAGAGTTGCGCGATCGCGTAGGGAACCAGGAACGCGATCAGCGAGCCCTGCACCGTGGTCGAGGGAACATCGAAGGCCCGCCCGATATCGGGGATCGACGGCAGGAAGAGATTATAGGCAATCGCGCTGCTGGAAATCAGGACGGTGAGCAGCGGGATCGTGGGCGATTTACGAGGAATGGCACGCTACCCGTTGGCGATCGGATTCATTTCCGAAGTTGTATCACGGGTTGTCTGGCTGGCTCGCAAGCCCATCAGCGCGCCAGCAAGTCCGCCGCGGACAGATGTTCGACTTCCTTATCGGTTCCGGCAAATGTGCGCGTGACCTTGTTGGAACCGTAAATCCACAGGATCACCATCGGTTCGTCGCCGATATTGCGGAAGCAATGTTCGACCCCTGCATTCACATAGGTCGTGTCATACGCCTTCAGTTCGGTCGTCTCGCCGTCGATTTCGACCTCGGCGCGGCCCGACAGGATCGTGACCTGTTCGTCGCAATTATGTTTGTGGAGTGGTGCGGCCTGGCCGACCGGGAAAGAACTGACGCCGGTGGTAAAGGCCGCATCCGGACGCACAAGCGGGATGACCAGCGGCGTACTGGCGACACCGCCACCGCGTTCAAGGGGCTGGATCTCGTCAAATTTCAGGATGACGTTGTCGGGCATGGCTGTTCCCCTGATCGTGCAGATAGTGACGGCGTCCACGACGGATCGCGACTGCTCCCCACCTTGAGTAGCAGGCCGGTTTACGGATTCACAAGCCCGGCGTGCAACACCGCACAGCCGGAATTCCGGAAACGGCGCTAGGCCGCGACCTGTTCATCCGCGAGATAGTTGAGTTCCACCGTGATCCCGTTCGGGTCTTCGATGAAGATCTGGAACAGGTCGTGGTCGGGAACCGTGCGCTCGCGGAACCGGACGCGTTTCGCCTCAAGCCTGGACATCAGCATTTCGGGGTTCTTCGCCCGGAACGCCACATGATCGAAGGCGCCGGAGCCGCCGGAACCGTCGAGTTTGACGGTCCGGATCGAACAATGGTCCAGCGTGCTGAGGACATTTTCCTTGTCTCCGAGTTCTTGATGGGCGGCTGTGCCGACCCTTGCGCAAACTTTATGGGAACGCCGGCGGTGGCGAATTGACCCAGGTCAGGCGCCGACGCCGCGGGGAACGGGCGGCCGCCGGTGTTCGAGGCCGGTTTTCCCCCGTGGCACAAGACAAGGCAGGGGATGTGGCTTGCCCTGAGTGCTGCAGCGCGGCATATTCTTACCGCACTGTCAGGTGCACGGTGCAGGCGTCGATCGGCCCTGCACATGTTGGTTCGAAACGAGGTTCTTCACACCATGAAGATCGCGATTGCAAAGGAACGCCGCCCGCACGAACGCCGCGTGGCCGCAACCCCAGATACGATCAAACGCTACCTGCAATGGGGATTCGATGTGAGCGTCGAGTCCGGCGCCGGCGAGGCGGCAGCGATTCCCGACGCCGCCTATACCGAGGCCGGCGCGACTGTCGAGTCCACCCGCGCCGAAACGCTGGCGGGCGCCGATATCGTGCTCAAGGTACAGCGCCCGCGCACCCAGGCGGATGGCGGCGAGGACGGTCTCTCTGACATCCCGAACGGGGCGATGCTGATCGCGTTGCACAACCCGTATGGTGACCCGATCGGCGTCGAGGAATATGCGAAGCACAACATCGTGGCGTTTGCCATGGAGATGCTGCCGCGCATCAGCCGCGCCCAGTCGATGGACGTGCTGAGTTCCCAGTCGAACCTGTCAGGCTACAAGGCCGTGATTGACGGCGCGGCGAATTATGGTCGCGGCATGCCGATGCTGATGACGGCCGCGGGTCGAATCAACCCGGCCAAGGTGTTTGTGATGGGTGCCGGCGTGGCCGGCCTCCAGGCCATCGCCACGGCGCGCCGCATGGGCGCCATCGTGTCGGCCACCGACGTGCGCATGGCCGCCAAGGAAGAAGTGGCGAGCCTCGGCGCGTCCTTCGTGATGGTCGAGCCCGACGAGGGCGATACCGGACAGACCACCGGCGGCTACGCCAAGGAAATGTCCGACGATTACAAGCGCCGCCAGGCCGAACTGATCGCCGATCACATCAAGAATCAGGACATCGTCATCACGACGGCGCTGATCCCGGGGCGCAAGGCACCGGTGCTGGTCAATGACGACATGGTCGCCTCGATGAGAGCCGGTTCGGTGATTGTCGATCTCGCGGCGGAACAGGGCGGCAACTGCACCCAGACCAAGCCGGGCGAGAAGCATGTCACCGACAACGGCGTGATCATCCTGGCCGAACTCAACCTGCCGTCGCAGCTCGCGGCAGACACGTCTGCGCTGTATGCACGCAACCTGCAGAACTTTATCGAATTGCTGGTCGACAAGGACGAGAAGAAGATCGCCATCGACTGGGAAGACGAGATCATCGTCGGCACCTGCCTGACGCGCGACGGCAAGATCGTGCACCCGGCCCTGCAGCCGAAAGACGAAACGCCGCCCGCCCCGGAGCCCGCGCCAGCGGACGACACGGACGCGGACGACGCGGCGGATAACGAAGAAACCTCATCCGAGCCGGGAGCCTGACCATGGATCCTTCGACCCTAGCTGAAAACGCCGCCCAACTGGCCAACGACGCGCAGGGCATTGCCGAGCGCGCCGGTGCGCTGGCGCAGGACGCGACGCAACTCGCCCTGTCCCAGACGGCCGCCGGCGGCGATCCGTTCGTGTTCCTGTTTACCGTGTTCGTGCTGGCCTGTTTCGTCGGCTACTACGTGGTGTGGAGCGTCACCCCGGCGCTGCATTCGCCGCTGATGGCCGTCACCAACGCCATCTCGTCGGTGATCATCGTCGGCGCGCTGATCGCGGCCGGGCCGGGTGAGTGGAACATTTCCAAGACTTTCGGGTTCATCGCCGTGATTCTCGCGTCGGTGAACATATTTGGCGGGTTTATCGTGACGCAGCGTATGCTCTCGATGTTCCGCGCGAAAAAGTAGCAGAGCGCAAGACATGCCAGCTTCACTCACAGCATTTGCATATCTGGTCGCCAGCGTCTGTTTCATCATGGCGCTGCGCGGGCTCAGCTCGCCGAAGACCGCCCGGATGGGCAATATCTATGGCGTCACGGGGATGGTCATCGCCATCCTCACCACCCTGACCCTGCCCAGTGTGACCTCCTTCGGGACCATCGCCCTCGGGATCGCGATTGGCGGCGGCCTCGGTGCGATTATCGCGCTGAAGATCGCCATGACGGCGCTGCCGCAGCTTGTCGCCGCATTCCATTCGCTGGTCGGCCTCGCCGCGGTGTTTGTCGCCGGGGCGGCTTTCTTCTCGCCCGAGGCTTACGGGATCGGCACCGTCGGCGATATCCACACGGGAAGCCTGATCGAGATGTCGATCGGCACGGCCATCGGCGCGATCACCTTCACGGGCTCGATTATCGCCTTCGGCAAGCTGCAGGGGATCCTGCCGGGCAAGCCGCTGGTCTTCCCGGGCCAGCACATGCTCAATCTGGGGCTCGGCATCGCGCTGGTGGTCTGCGTGATCTGGTTGACCGTCGCCCAGTCCGACTCGGCCTTCTGGGTCATCGTCGCGATCTCGCTGGTGCTCGGTGTCCTGATCATCGTGCCGATCGGCGGCGCCGACATGCCGGTCGTCGTGTCGATGCTGAACTCCTATTCCGGCTGGGCGGCCGCGGGCATCGGTTTCACCCTGGCCAATCCGGCGCTGATTATCGTCGGCGCGCTGGTGGGTTCCTCCGGCGCGATCCTGAGTTACGTCATGTGCAAGGGCATGAATCGGTCCTTCTTCAACGTGATCCTGGGCGGGTTCGGCGGCGAGACCGCGACGCCGGGCATGGAAGACCTCGGCGACCGCACGGTCCGCCAGGGCGCCGCGGACGATGCGGCCTTCATCATGGAGCAGGCAACGAAGGTCATCATCGTGCCGGGTTACGGCATGGCCGTGGCCCAGGCCCAGCACGCGTTGGCCGAGATGGCGCAGGTCCTCGAGGAAAAGGGCGTGGATGTGCGTTACGCCATTCACCCCGTAGCCGGGCGTATGCCGGGCCACATGAATGTGCTGCTGGCCGAGGCGAGTGTGCCTTATGACGTCGTGTTCGAACTCGACGAGATCAACTCGGACTTCTCCTCGACCGACGTGGCCTTCGTGATCGGCGCGAACGACATCACCAACCCGGCGGCGAAGACCGACAAGTCCAGCCCGATCTACGGGATGCCGGTCCTCAACGTGGAGGAGGCGGGCACGGTGCTGTTCATCAAGCGCTCGCTGGCCTCGGGTTATGCCGGTGTCGACAATCCGCTCTTCTACGAAGACAACACGATGATGCTGTTCGCCGATGCGAAGAAAATGTGTGAGGACATCGTCAAGGCGCTGAAGGGCGGCGGCCACTAGGCGCCGCCATTCCCGGGCGCGAACCAAACCACGCGCCCATCCAGAAACGCAAAACGCACGACCCGATAAGGTCGTGCGTTTTCTTTTTCCTGAAAACAGGAGGTGTTGTCGCGGGGCTAGAAGCCTTCGCGTTCCTTGCGCTTGCGCGCGAGCTTCCGAGCCCGGCGAACCGCTTCCGCCTTCTCACGAGCACGCTTTTCCGACGGCTTCTCATATGAGCGACGGAGCTTCATCTCGCGAAATACGCCTTCGCGCTGCATCTTCTTCTTCAGCGCTTTCAGCGCCTGGTCGACATTATTGTCTCTAACTACGACCTGGACGATAGGAATCACCCCCTTCCGCACATTCCGACCTGCAACCCGCATAAATACGCGGTTTTCAGTGCCGTCCCCAACGGGGAGGCGCCTTCTAACACGGGATTGGCGGAAAAGCCAAGTTTGCGTGGGGTGTATTCGCCGGAAAATCGCCTTATTTCGGCGTTTCCATGATATCCGGCAGCCCGCGTTGGGCATGTCGACGCGATGGCGGTACCATCGCAACGTGCGCATTCGGACGCGCGCATCTGGATGGGAGCATGTTGTGGCAATCGGGCCGAGAACGGGAAATCTGGTGATGCTGACGGCGTTTGCGGGTCTGGTTGCACTGCTTGCAGCCCCAGCCTGGGCCCAATCGGGCACACCGACCAACGGGCCATCAAACGGACAGGGCACGCGCGACGCGGGCACACTTTCGCATGATTGCACCGAGGTGACCGTCGACTATGCCGACGAGCCCGGCCTGACCCGCGAGGAACGGATCGCGCGCATGGACCGGGCCTTTCAGCGTTCGCTGGCCCGTTTCGAGGAATGCCAAAGCCAACGCGCCGGGACGGGCGGCGGCGGTGGCGCTGGCGGCGCGAGTGCCAACGGGTCGACGGGGTCCGGGGCGGCCGGTTCCGAATCGGATGGCAGCGAGATGTCCACGGCGGCGAGCGATATCTCCGGCCCGGATGCGCAGGAGGCGGCGCCATCCGCGCCGGGCGCTTCGACGGCCGCTAGTGATGTGGCCGGTGATGAACCGACCGTGACCGCGTCCACGTCGACGTCTTCGGGGACGACGCGGTCGAACCCGGATGGCAAATGGACCCGGCCCGACGATGTCGAGGGCGCGCAACCGCCCGAAGACAGCCCGCCGGGTGATGAGCCGGTGCTCGAGGCCGCGCGGACACCGGGCAGCGGTAAGGTTCCCGAGGACATCCCGCCGGCGGATAATGACAGCGCCCTGGAGGCGCAGATACGCCAGGCGGCGATCGAAGAAACCGATCCGCAGCTGAAAAAGCGGCTGTGGGACGAGTATCGCAGGTATAAGGGCCTGCCCGTGCAGGACTAGGCGGGCAGACGGAGAGCGACATGCAGAAACTTTTCCGCAAGACGGGTGTCTACGCCCTTTGCGCGTGCTTCATTCTCACGGGCTGCGTGACCAACGGAAATGTCGGCTCTGGCGGCGGCGCGAGTGGTGCCAGCGGCCCGAATGTGGGGCCGCAATTGTCGTCGCTGTTCGACCCCAAGGGGCCGGCGGAGGTCGACCCCGCGAAGCCGCGCCTGGATGTGGTCGTGCCCGTGTTCGATCCGGGCCTTTCCGATGCCGCACGCAACTATGAGGAAGAGGGCGTTTGGCCGGAACTGCGCCGGGCCGAGGCGAACCGCTTTGCATTGAAACTGAAAGAGGCGCTCGAGGCGACGGGTGCGTTCGGCGCGGTCCGCGTGACGCCGGACAGCAGCGCGACAGGCGATCTGTATGTGCTGGGAACGATCATCGAATCCACCGGCGAGGATGTCGAAATCCAGGTCGAGGTTGTGGATGTGTCGGGCAAGTCGTGGTTCGTTCGGTCCTTTGACCATGAGGTTTCTCCGGGTTTCCACAAGAACGCGCGCAATGACGGGCTCGACCCCTATGACCCGGTGTTTGCGGAAGCCGCCAACCGGGTTGCTCTTGAACTCGACGATTACTCGATCGCGGAGCTGGACAATCTGGGCCGGCTGACCGAGTTGCGCTTCGGTTCCAATTTCGCCGAGGCGGCGTTTGCCGAGCATCTGGAAACCAAACGAAACACTGTTGCCTTGCGCAGTTTCCCAAGCGATGCGGACCCGATGCTGGAACGTACCCGGGCCGTGCGGGTGCGCGATCAACTGTTCGTCGACGGTTTGCAGGACCATTACCGCGCCTTCAGCGCCGAGATGCAGGACAGCTACCTGATCTGGCAGGAGCAGAGCCTGCTGGAAATCCAGGCCCGGCGTGATGCCAACGAGGAGGCGATCGGCGAGGCCGCACTGGGTGTGTTGGCGATCGGACTGGGCGTGCTGGCGGTGATCGCCGGGGCAAATTCGGACTCGACGGCGGGCCAGACGGCAGGTGTCACTGGCGGTGTCGTCGCCGGAACGGTGGGCGCGACCTTGCTGTCGAGCAGTTTCCAGACCAGCAAGGAAGCAAAGGTGCATCGTGAAGCGCTGGCCGAGCTGGGCGAATCCATCGATATCGATCTCGGCCCGCGGGTTGTGGCGTTCAACGAGAAGACTGTGGAGTTGACGGGTACGGCGAAGGAACAATTCGCTCAGTGGCGGGCCTTTCTGCAGAAGGTCTTCGAGGAAGAGCGAACCCCGAACGTCCAGCTCTAGGCGACACGGGCGCCCATGCTCCAGGAGAAACTCGAACAGGAAAGCCGGGCGGCTCAGCGCCGCCGGATGCAGCTGGTGGTCGGCATCGCTGCGGGCATCGCGGTGATCGGTCTCGTCTATGGCGGAATCGTCCTGCTGCGGCCCTCGGACGTATCACCTGTGTCGCGCGCGGCGGAACCAAACGCCGAAACGGTCGCGAAGGCACCCCGGAATGAACCGGCGGCACCGGAAGTTGTAACACCGGAAATCGCCCCGGACGAAGCGGCGAACGAGGCCGCCCGCACCCAATTCACGGCCAATCTGGCCGCATTCCAGGCCGAACTGGAGCCGGCGGTGATTCACGAGGATTTCGCCCGCTGGGATGCCGGCGCACAGCGCCGGATACTGGACGGCAAGGCGAAGGCCATCGCCTTGTTCGGCGAGGGCAGCTATGCCGGGGGCGTCGCCGAACTCGCGGCGGCGCGCAAGATCGCCGAGGCGGCATTGGCGGCGCGTGAGACGGCGTTCAATGATGCGTTTGGCACCGCCGAGACCGCATTTGGGGACGATAGCTACGACGCGGCCGCCCTGGCGATCGGCCGGGCGCTGGATATCCGACCGGGCGCGGCGCCCGCTCTGGCTCTGAAGGAACGGATCGACGCGCTGCCGTCGCTGCTTGCAAAGATCGAGGCCGCAGCGGTCGCGCGGGTCGAGAATAATCTGGATGCCGAGCGTGAGCATCTCGACGCTGCGCTGACGATCGATCCGGCGCGCGGTGCACTGGCTTCGAGGCTGACCGAAATTCGCCGTCTGCAGCGCGAAGCGCGGTTCGCCGGACATATCGTGAGGGGTCTCAACGATGTGGCCGCCCGCAAACTCACATCGGCGCAAGGCAACCTGGATGCCGCACGCGCGATCTATCCCGATCGTGCCGAGGTCGATGTGCTGGACGAGAAGATCGCCGGCCTGGAGCTGGAACTTCTGATAGCGCGCCTGACCGCGACAGCGCAGGCGGCCGCGCAGGCCGACGACTGGACCAAGGCGGAGCAGACCTATATCCAGCTTCGCCGGCTCGCACCGGCCGACCGCGACATCGGCGACGGGCTGGCGCTTGCGCAGACAATCACCGGTCTGCACGCGCGTGCGGCACGGCACTTGGCGGCACCCGAACGGTTGGCCTCGGAGGCGGTGGCTGCCGACGCCGGATCGATCGTCGACGCCGTGGCGCCGTTGCGCAATGACAGCCCCCGGCTTGCCGCGCAGGCCGACTCGCTCGCCGGGGTGGTCGCGGCATATGCCGTAAAGATGCCGGTACGGATCGTGTCGGACGGGAAGACCAACATCACCGTGCGCGGGGTCGGAATCGTGGGAAAGATCACCGAGCGGACCATCGAGCTGCGGCCTGGGCGCTATACGTTTGAGGGAGTCCGCGAGGGGTTTCAGGCCGTGTTGGTGCGAGTCGATATTGCGCCGGGACAGGCCGACCTGGTCCTGGAGATCGTGCCCGATGAACGAATCTGAGCACACGTTCGAACGGGGACTGCGCAAGGCGCGCGCACGGCAGGCCCGGCTTTATCTGTTCGGACTGGTGGCGCTGGTCCTGGTGGTTGTCGCGGTTGCAGGGGTTTTGATTTCCACCAACGCGACACGGGTGACGATCCTGCCCGCCGAGGCCGAACCGGCCGGGACCATCGATCTGGCCGAGGGGTTCGGGCTGACGGTGGGGGATGCGGTCTACACGGTATCGCGCGCACCGGTATTGCTGGTGCGGTCGCCGGGGTTCCGGGAGTCTGTGCGGGAAATTCAGTCGGGTGAGAAAGGCCGCCGGATCACGGTGACCCTGGTGCCGTTACCCGGCCGGGTCGTGGCGACGACATCGCTCGCGCGCAACGAGAGCCGCTGGTCGTTCGACGGGCGGCCGGTGACCGTTGGGCCCGTGCTCGATATCGAGGGCGAAGCGGGCCCCCATGTGCTGGCGGTGGATCACCCGTATTTCGCGAAGGCGACGCGGGACATCGAACTGGTGCGGGGCGAGATCACCGAGATTGAGATAGCGTTGGAACCAGTCTCGGGGCGGTTAACCATTCGCTCGGATCCTGCCGGCGCGACAGTGACGATTGATGGTGCCGGGGCGGGCGCGGCGCCGATCGACCGTTCGCTGACGGGCGGAGAGTACCGGGTCACGGTCACGGCACCGAACCGGCAACCGGTCGAGGACGTGATTCGAATCACCAACACCCGGCCGCAAGTGATTCGGAATTATCGGCTGCCGCCCCTTGCGGCGACGCTCCGGTTTGGCGTGACGCCCGCCGGAGGCGAGCTTCTGGTCGATGGCCGACGGGTCAATCCTTCGGAGAGTATCGATGTCAGCGCTGGGGAGGACCACACCGTCGTCTATATTCTTGACGGTTACAGCGGCGTGACCCGGACGGTGCGGCTCAAACCCCGCGAGACGCGGACCCTCGAGATTGCACTCAAACCCGAGTTGGGACTGGTGGAGATCGAGACCAAGCCGCCGGCGCAGATACTGGTGAACGGAAAGGCGCGCGGTGCGGGCCGTATGTCCCTGCGCCTGCCGGCGGTGCCGACGACCATCGAACTGCGTCGGCCGGGTTACCGTGGGATCACCCGCACCGTGCTGCCATCGGCGGCACGCCCGCTTGCGATCCGCGAGACGCTGATCCCCGAGGCAACGGCGAAACTGGCCGAGGCACCGCGCGTCTACACCAACAGCGCGGGGATCGAACTCGTGCTGTTCGAGCCCAAAGATGAATTCACGATGGGCGCGCCGCGCCACGAGGTCGGCCAGCGGGCCAACGAATTCGAGCGGAAAGTACGCCTGACCCGGCCGTTCTATGCGGCCAGGCATGAGACAACCAATGGCCAGATGGCGATGTTCAGGGGCAGCCAGGGACTGGCGCCGAACGAACCCGTGAGCGACGTGCGCTGGCAGGACGCGGCGGCCTTCGCCAACTGGCTGAGCGCAAAGGAGGGGTTCAAGCCGTTCTATGACATGTCCGGGGGGCGGTTGCGCGGGATCGATCCGAAGGCAGACGGATACCGGCTATTGAGCGAGGCGGAATGGGAATGGCTCGCGCGTAAGGCCGGTCGGCCGGCCCGGAGCATATTCACCTGGGGCGATGCGGCGACCATCCCGCGGGGCGCGGGTAACATTGCTGACGAATCCGCCAATGGTGTGGCCCGGAATTTCGTTCCCAATTACAATGACGGACATGCGCGGATCGCGCCCGTGGCAAGCTTCGCGGCCGAGAAATCCGGGCTTTTCGACCTGACGGGGAATGTCAGCGAATGGGTCCATGACTGGTACTCGCTGGAGCCGCCCGTGAAAGGCTCCATCGCGACCGATCCGCTCGGGCCATCCTTCGGCGACTCCCATGTGGTCAAGGGATCGAGTTGGCGATCGGGTACGCGCACTACCTTACGCGCGGCCTACCGGGACGGCCTGTCCACCGGGCGGGACGACGTCGGATTCAGAATAGGGAGATACCTCCATGGTGAAACAGCGCCACAGTAATACATCTGCAGGCAACGCCCGCCGCCGCCTCACGGTTGTGGCGATCGCCGTCGCGGCCGGGATCGGGCTGTTCGGCTTTGCCTACGCCCAGTCATCCACGTCATTGAGCCTGAATTCGCCGGTGTCATTTCCGGTCGACATCTAGAAGTACACGTCAGACGCAAGCAGGGACGCAAAGCATGCCCGAAGTCGCCAAGAATATCCTCGCGCTGGTCGTCTCGATCATCGTCGTCCATCTGTTCTACGCTGGGTATGTCTGGCCGGAATCGACCGCGCTGATCGAGGCGTCGCGCGCGGCCGGCCAGAGCGCCCCGCGCAACATCGTGGTGATCCTCAAGGACTGGGAACAGGAGATCGCGATTATCCTGATGTTCTGGGGTCTCTACCTGATCTTCGAGAAATCCATTGCGATCCTGCGCGAGCGCTACCTGTTCAATGTGGATTTGCTTGAAGGCAGCGAGGACGCCGACATGGCCGCGACCCTCAAGACACTTGAAGACCTGCCGGAGAAGATTCGCCGCGCGCCGCTCGTGCGCACGCTGATGGCGAGCCTGCGTCGGTTCCTGATCACGCGAGACGTACACAATACGTCGGAGACCATAGAGGCGAGCGTCGATGCCATGGCGCAGAAACAGGAGGCCGAGAACTCCCTGATCCGTTATCTGATCTGGGCCATCCCGGCGATCGGGTTCATCGGTACCGTGCGCGGGATCGGTGAGGCGCTGTCCCAGGCCGACCAGGCGCTGGCGGGTGATATCGCCGGGATGACCGAGAGCCTCGGCGTGGCGTTCAACTCCACCTTCGTGGCGCTGCTGATCAGTATCGTCCTGATGTTCCTGCTGCACCAGCTCCAGCGGCTGCAGGACGGGATGCTCGTGGACACCCAGGAATATTGCGAATCCTTCCTGCTCAACCGGATCAGCGCGGCGGGCCTGAGCCAAGCCGACCTGAACATGTCGGTTCAAGATACGGGTGGCCCGAGCTGAGACGGCGCCGTTCACCCCCGGGGTTCAACCTCGCCTTCCTGGACATCATGTCCTGCGGGCTGGGGGCGATCATCCTTGTTCTGATGCTGGTGAAACTCGACACCGACAAAGTGTCGGCCGAGAGCGACCGGTTGCGCGAGGATCTGGCGCGCCTTGAGGCGACGGAGACCGACCTGGCCGCGCGGATCACGGCACTTCTGCGCGACAAGGCGGTCGGCGCCGAAGCAGTTGCCGCACGGGCCGCGGAACTCGCCCGGCTGCAGGCGGAACTGGCGCGCGAACAGGACCGGATCGCGGCCAGCCAGAGTGCTGCGCGGGCGCTCGAAGAGACGATCACTGCCATCGAAATCCCGGAGAAACCGGATGTGATCGAGACCCGGCCGACCGGCAGCGAAAACTACATCGTAGGACTGCGGGTCGAGGGTGCGCGGATCGGCGTGTTGGTGGATGCCAGCGCCTCGATGACCGACGAGGTGCTGATTGACGTGATCCGCCGCAAGAACATGGCCGATGCCGCCAAGCAGGCCGGGCCGAAATGGCAGCGTACACGCCGCGTGGTGAACTGGTTCCTAGCCCGGGTCCCGGAACGCTCGGACGTGCAGGTAATTGCCTTCAACGACCAGGCGCGGCCGCTCGGGGCCGTGGTCAATGGCGGCGATGCCGCCGGTCTGGGCCGGGTGCTCCGCGATCTCGATGCTGTCGTGCCGGCCGGGCCGACCAACCTGGCGGCGGGGCTGACGTCACTGGCGGCATTCCGGCCGACCGATGTCTACCTGATTACCGACGGCCTGCCGACGGCCGGCACGGGCGGGTATCGCAGCCTCAACCCTTTCTCGAACTGCTCCGCGCTTTGGGGTGGCGCTACGTCGATCTCGGGGGCCTGCCGGGTCCGGCTGGTGCGCCACACGATCAGCAATGCGGGCCTCGGCAACGCGCGGGTCAATGTCGTGCTGCTGCCGATCGAGGGCGACCCCCAGGCGTCCCACGAATTCTGGAACTGGACGGCGGCGACGGACGGTATCCTGATCAGCCCCGCCACGAGTTGGCCGTGAGGAATTGGCCATGAGAAAAAAGCGCGCGGAATTCGAAATCTTCAGCCTGTCGTTTCTCGATGTGATCTCGTGCGGCTTCGGCGCGGTGGTGCTGCTGGTGCTGATTTCGCCGTTTGGCGTCTCGGACGAGGTCGGCGGCACGGACGAGACGAGCACGCTTTTGCAACGCCTGATCAGTACCGAGTCACGCATTGAGCAGCTTCAGGTGGCATTGGGACGTGAAAGCGAGACCCTGGCCGAGACCCGCGCGCGGCTGGAGTCCGAGGGCGCGGCGGTCAGCACGGCCGAACGCGACCTGCAAAGCGCAAATGCGGCGGCGGCGGAAGCGGCGCGCAACGTGGAAGGGCTCAAGACGGTCGAGAGCGCGTTGCGCAACCAGGCCCGCGCCGGGGTTTCGGCCCCCGAGAGCGCACCGCGCGATGCCGAGGTCGGCGGGATTCCCGTGGACAGCGAGTTCGTAGTCTTCGTCGTCGATACCTCGGGGAGCATGCAGTCGATCTGGGAACGGGTGACGCGCGAGGTCGAGAACATCATCAACATCCACCCGCAAATCAAGGGCTTCCAGGTCCTGAACGACAACGGCACCCATCTGATTGGCGGCTATAGCGGGCGCTGGATTCCCGACACAAAGGGCGCGCGGGACCGGGCGATCCGCCTGTTCCGCAGCTGGAAGAGCGCGTCGAATTCGAGCCCGGTCGAGGGGCTGGAGGTGGCGCTCAAACGGTACGTCAAACCCAACGAGAAGGTCTCGATCTACATCTTCGGGGATGATTACACCGGTTCATCCTATGATCCGGTGATCGCCACCCTGTCGCGGCTCAACACCAACCGGATCAACGGCGAGCCCAAGGCGCGGGTGCACGCCATCGGCTTCATCTCGCTGCAGACCGAAGGCCGGTTCGAGACCCTGATGCGCGAAGTCACGCGCCAGAACAACGGGACGTTCATCGCCCTGCCGCGGTGACGGATACGCTAGCTGAGATCGATGCGCGCCTTCATGTGTGGATGAAACGCGCAATGATAGGAGAGCGAGAGGTTCTCGATGACCATGAGGCTCTGGCTTTCGCCTTTTTTTAGTGGCCCGGTGTCGAACTCGCCATCGTCTGCGGTGGCGGTATGCGGCGCGAGGTCAAAGTTGGTCCATCGGATGATGTCACCTGGCCGCACTTCGAGGCTGGCGGGAACGAACTTGAAGCGGCGTATTGCGATATCATGTGTGACGCCTTTGTCCGTGCGCGCCGCCACCGGTCGGATGACCGCTGCGACGGCGCTTGCCATCGCAGCGGTGACGAATTTTCGTCGGTTCAGCATCGGCTCTACTTGAGCGCCTGGACCATGTGAGCGGCATGGCCTTCATGCACCCTGAAAATTTCCAGCCCCTGTTCGAAGAGCGCCTTCACTTCCGCGTTTTCGATGTTCGGGATGAAGGTGTTCTCGACCAGTTCGTTAACGGCCTTGTGGTAGGCCAGCTCATTGGCTGCGTAGGCGCGATCGAACGCGATGCCGCGAAGACCGGAGAGATCGTCGATGATCTTCTCGGCGTTGGCGTTGAGCGTCTGGCTCAGGAAATTGTCCTGGGCCTGGGCGTCCAGTTTCGCCAGCAAAGCCAACGCTTCATTGTTTACCGCCGTGTGGTCTCGGATCATGGTTTCGGCGAAGTTCCGGACGTCGGGTGAGTTTGTGAGCGCGAGTGCGAGATGGGCGTAGCGGATATCGATATTGTCTGCCGTGTAGGCGACATGAGCGATCTGAAGATCATTCAATTCGGCGGCATCCTGAGCCACGGCCTGTGTGCCGGTCAGCATGGATAGTGCGAGGATCGCGGCGGCAAAATGTTTCATTTCGGTTCTCCTGGTTTGAATGGAAACCGCAATATGGTTGCCGAACGAAGAACAATGAATATCAGATAGTTCGTAAAATATGATCAATCGTTCAGAATACTGGACGTATGCGTGTATCTTTTGGATAATGCGCGGATGCTCGATGTTCTCAGTGATGTGCTCTCGCGCCTCGCGATCAAGGGCACACTGTATTTCCGCACCTCTTTCACCTCGCCCTGGGGCGTGGAGGTGCCCCCGTTCGAGAATGTTGCCCGGTTCCACTATGCGGCCCGCGGTGAATGTCTCGTGCGGGTTGCCGGTGCACCTGACATCGTGTCGCTGGCGCAGGGGGACCTCGTGATCATTCCCCATGGGGCGGGTCATAGTCTGTTCTGCGCCGCGACCGAGGAAGACGCGATCCTCGATCTCGATCGCGTCATTGAAGAGTCCGGCTACGATGGTGACGGCGTTCTCGTTTATGGCGGCGATTCGTCCGATGATCGACCGACCCAGCTCATCTGCGGTCATATTTCTTTCGCATCCGATGCCCGACACGCGATCTTTGAGCGGCTTCCGCCCTTTATCCACATTCGAAACTATGGCGCATCCTCGGCGTCGTGGATGGAGGCGACGCTGCGGGCCATTGGCGAAGAGGCAGGGCAGGACCGGATGGGTGCCGATCTGATCGCGCTGAAGATGTCGGAAGTGATTTTTGCGCAGGCGCTCCGGACGTTCATCGAAAGCGAGGCGGCGGTGTCTGCCGGTCTGTCGGGTTTCGCTGATCCGCATATCGCCCGCGCGTTGACCGCGTTCCACAAAAAGCCGGCTGCGTCCTGGACTGTCGAAAGTTTGGCGCGGGAGGCGGGTTTGTCCCGCACCGGGTTCGCGCAGCGATTTGCGCAGAAGATGGGAATCACGCCGCTGCAATATCTGACGCGATGGCGGGTGCAGCTCGCGCAGGAGGCATTGACCGATGGCGGTGTCAGCACGCTCGAGGCCGCCGAGCTCGTGGGTTATGGCTCCGAGGCCGCATTCGCGCGGGTTTTCAAGAAAGATGTGGGAATGACACCGGCGGCATACCGCAGCTCGCGGACCTGACGATGCCTACCGCCGCGTCGCACGGGGATCGAGCGCGTCCTGCAACCCGTCGCCGAGGAAGTTGAACGCCATCACCGTCACGAAGATGACCGCGCCCGGCCAGACGGCGAGCGCGGGCGCGCGGGTCGCCAGCTCCTGGGCGTTGGTCAGCATATTTCCCCAGCTGGGGATTGGCGGCTGGATGCCCAAACCGAGGAAGCTCAGCACCGATTCCAGCAGAATCACGGTGCCGATGGACAGAGTGGTCGCGACGATGATGGGCGACACTATGTTTGGCAGGATGTGGCGCAGCATGATCACGGAGGGCTGCGCGCCCGTGGCCTCGGCGGCGCGCACGAACTCGCGGGTTCGTACGGACAAAGTCCCTGCGCGGACCAACCTTGCGACCGTCGTCCAGCCGACAACTGCGATGATGAATATAATCCTGTAGAGGCTCGCCATCTCGGAATTGGCGATGTCGGCGGGCACACCCACCTTGCCCAGATCCACCGCCGCCAGGATGATCAGCAGCGGCAAGAGCGGCAGGGCAATCACCCCGTCGGTGGTGCGCATCAGCAGCGTGTCGAGTCGTCCGCCGTAGTAGCCGGCGAGCAGCCCGACGAAGGTGCCGATGGTCGCCGCACCCAACGCGGCGACCAGACCCACCAGCAGGGAGATGCGCCCGCCATACAGCAGGCGTACGAGCACGTCGCGCCCGGCCTCGTCGGTCCCGAGCCAGTGGGTCGCGTCGGGCTGCGCGTACTGGTTGAACAGATCGACCCGGGTGGCATCGACCCCGAGAATGGCCTCGAACGCGGGCGCCAGGAGCGACGCCAGTGCGATCACGACGAGTGCGGTGGCGCTGAACATGGCCGGACGGTTGCGCCGGAAGCGCTGCCAGAAGCGCGACGCGTCAGCGCCCGAGGATGTGTCGGCGGCCATATTCACGCCGCCTCCAGTGCCCGGAAGCTGATGCGAGGATCGAGCACGGCGTAGGCAATGTCGGCGAGGAAGTTACCGATCAACACCACGAGGGTCGCCAGCAGCAGGCCGACCAGCGCGAGATTGAAGTCGTTGCCGAGGATGGAATCGTAGATCAGCTTGCCCATGCCCAGATAGCCGAACATGGTTTCGGTTATTAGCGCGCCGGAAAACAGCGTCCCGAAATCCAGCGCAATGATGGTCGTCAGTGGCAGCATGGCGTTGCGCAACCCGTGGCCGAACAGAGTCCGCCGCGGGCCGACGCCCTTGGCCCGCGCGGTGCGGATATAGTCCTGGCGCAGCACCTCGATCATCGCGGCGCGGGCGAACCGCGTGTAGCCGGCGAGGCTGGCGATGGTCAGCGTGGCAACGGGCAGCACGAGAAATTTCAGCCCCGCGAGGAACCCGGCGTCGGCCGCGCCCATGCCGCCCGCCGGGAGCCAGCCAAGCCCGACGGCGAAGACCATGATGAACAGCAGCGCCAGCCAGAAGGGCGGCACCGAGATGCCCGCGAAGCAGAACAGGTTGATCGCCCCGTCGAGCCGGGACTGGGGCCGGGTCGCGGCGATCACGCCAAGGGGAATGGCGACGGCGATGGCGACGAGGGAACTCAGGCCCAGCAGGATCACGGTGTTGCCGAGGCGCGGCAGCAGGATCTCCATGACCGGGCGGTTGTAGGTGCGCGAGAAGCCCAGATCGCCGGTGAACACGCCGCCCAGCCAGTTGGCGTAGCGCTCCCACAGGGGCAGATCGAGCCCGTGCAGGCGCTTGAGCCGTTCGCCGTCGGCGGGGGTGAGGTCCGGGTTCGACGCGATCATGATGTCGATCGGGTCACCGGGCATCAGCCCGATCAGCATGAAGACGATGAACGACATGACCGTCAGCACGACGGCCATGCCGAACAGGCGACGGGTCAGGAAGGCTAACAAAATCCCGTCATGGCCGGACTTGATCCGGCCATCCATGTATCTGGGTCGTGTTCCGCCGTGCCTGAGATGCCCGGATCAAGTCCGGGCATGACGATTCCTGGAAAACAGGTCCTCACTTCGCCTTCCAGTTCTCGATCCACAGGGTGCTGGGATACTGGTGGCCGGTCGGGGTGACGCCGGACAGCCATTGGGGCATGACGAACGCGTTGGCGCGGAAATACAGCGGCAGCACGGGCAGCTGTTCGGCGTAATTCTGCTGGATCGTTGTCCAGTGGCGGGTCTGCGCCTCTGCACCGCACTCGACCTCGACCCGATCGATGGCCTCGTCCATGACCGGGTTGGAATACCCAGTGTAGTTCTGGCCCGACCAGCCGTTTTCGGCGGTGGGGATCATCGAGGAATGCATCGTCGTGCGCGGGATGTTTTCCGGCGTCGAGAACCAGGCGAACATGGCCATACCCGGAAATTCACGCTGGCGGATGGTCTGGCCGAACAGCACCCGGGCGGGCTGGTTGCGGATACGCAGATCGACGCCGACCTCGCGCAGGTTCGACTGGATCACCTGTTCGACCAGCTCGCGGACCCGGTTGCCGGCGGTGGTCATGATCTCCAGGCGGAGCGGCTCGCCGACGGCGTTGTGGCGGATACCCTTGCGGATGTCGGTCCAGCCGGCTTCATCCAGGAGTGTCCGCGCGGTATCGGGATCGAACGGATATTTGCGCACGTTGTCAGTGTGTACGGCGTCCAGCGGGTGCACGAAAGTGTCGGCGACGGGCTGCTTGCCCTCGAACAGGTGCGCGCTGATGGCAGCACGGTTGATGGCGTGGAGCAGCGCCCGGCGGACCCGCAGATTTTCGAGGATCGGGTTGTCGAGACGCAGATCCACATGCTCGTAGAACAGCCCCGGCTTGAAGACCACGTTGAAGCGATCGCCATGGCGCTTTTCGAACGCGAGCGCCTGATCCAGCGAGATGCCGTCCTCGCCGGCGATATAGTCGATCTCGCCCGACAGCAAGTTGGCTTCCAGCGCTGCGGTGTTCTCGATGGTGCGCACGGTGATGCGCTTGAAGGCCGGTTTCTTGCCCCACCAAGTGGGGTTGGGCTCCAGTGTGATCGTGGCGCCGGGCTCGACCCGGGCGATGCGGTAGGGCCCGAAATACAGCCCGGCTCGGGTCGGGTTCGTGTCGTAGGCGTTGCGGGTCCGGTAGGCCGCCGGGTCGGTCGCGGCCTCGGCCTCGAGATGAGCCGGGACGAGCTCGAAATCGTTGATCGCCTCGGCGTTGCAGGTGCGTTTGTTCCAGAAAATGGTGAAGCGTGAATCGTCGTGGGCGACGATCTTCTCCATCCGCCGATAGAGTTCCTGATTGTTGATGCCGGCGGTTTCATCACGCCCGATCGCCCAGGTGAATGCCACGTCTTTCGTCGTCACCGGTACGCCGTCGCCCCAGGTGGCACCCGGGCGGATCACGTAATCGACCTCCAGCCCGTCTTCACCGTCCGGCGTCGTCCAGTCGCGGATGGTGCCGGCCGCGCGTGACGGCAGCGTCTCGCACAGCATGCAGATGAGCTTCCAGTCCGCGTCGTAGACGGTGAAGGGCCGCCGGGTCATGCCGTTGATCAGCGACAGGACCACATGGCTGGCGAGGTTCGGGTGGAAACCCTGGGGGAACTGGCTGACGCCGATGACCAGCTCGTCGCGGGCTTGCTCCTGCGCGAGGGCCGGGGTGGTACCGAGGGCGGTGGCCGTGACGGTTGCAAGTGCGGCGGCGGCGATGACGGTCTTGAGTTTCAACATGGGCCCGATTGTAGGCCATGCGGCCCGTCGCGGAAATTGCGGCGAGGCGCCCTGGCTTTCACGACTTCATGACCGTTCGGGAGGCGTTAACCCTGCATGGGTTTCCAGCCGTCGGGGTCGTGCAGATAGGCCTCGACGCTGTCGAGCTGCTCGGTCGAGAAGCTTTTCTGTTCGCGCGCGGCCTCGAGCACGTCCCACCAGGTCGCCAAAGCGTGAAGGCCGACGCCGAGCTCGTCCATCGTCGTCTGGCTTTCGGGGAAAATCCCGTAATGGAAGACCACATAGGTGTGCTCGACCGTTGCGTCGGCCGCGCGCAGCGCCTCGACGAAGCGCACCTTGCTGCCGCCGTCGGTCGTCAGATCCTCGACCAGGAGCACGCGCGCGCCGTCATCCAGCGCGCCCTCGATCTGTGCCATCCGGCCAAACCCCTTGGGTTCCTTGCGGACATAGACCATGGGCTTGCCCAGCGCCACGGCGACGAAGGCGGCGTAGGGAATGCCCGCCGTCTCGCCGCCGGCGATGACATCGATATTGTCCCGGCCGATATCGCGGTCGATCAGGGCGACCGCATGGGCGGTCATTGCTTCGCGCGCCTCGGGAAAGGCGATGACGCGGCGACAGTCGATGTAGCTTGGGCTGACCCGCCCGGAGGTGAAGGTGTAGGGGTCTTCGGGCCGGAAATTCACCGCGCCGATATTGAGCAGATAATGCGCCGTGTCGCGCGCCGCCGCCGCCGCTGCGTCGCTGTCATGCACCATGTTGTCCGGCCGTGCCATGGATCTTTCCCGTTCGGTTCAATGTCTGGGCGTGGAACCCACAGATAGGAAATTAGCGGGTCCGGGTGAGTCGCGCGCCGGTGTCAGGCGTGATTTCCTGTGGGAAACCCGGCAAAGCCGGCCTGCGATGCCGGGGGATGGCAATCACTAGTGACGGTATCGCGAAGGGCTGTCGGCGGTGATGTCGATGGCGCCGGTGTCGCCGGCGGCCTCGGGGGCGGTGGAACCCGATTGCGGCTCGGCCATTTCCGCGTCCCATTCGAGCGCCCATTCGGAACGTTCCAGCACCGTCAGGATACCCTGGGTGAACTGGACGATCTGATCGCCGTTCAGCGGTACGTTTAGTGTCGTGGCGGTGTCCGAGATCTGCAGCACATGGGTGCCCTTCGATTTCTCGACGATGCGCAGGCGGGTTACGAGATGGGTGTCGGGCTGGGGCGCCGCCGGATTTGACGCCGGGCCAGATGTCGAATCGCTTGTGCCGTCACCGGTCGCCTGGCTTGCCGTTGCGGTCGCCGCGGCGGTCGTTTCGCCTGGCTGCGCACCACTTCCGGTGGTTGGGCCCTGGGCTGGCGACGGGGGATCGAACGGCAGCGTCGGGGTCAGGCGGGTGAAGGTATCGTTTCCCATGATGCCCCTCAGACCCGGCACCAGCCGCTTGACGATCCGGCGGGTGAGCCCGAATACCCGCTCCTGCGCATCCTCGCCCGTGACGATGATCAGCACCCGGTCCTGGACCGGCGAGTAGCGGATTTGAAACTTTTGTGCGTGCATTATGTGCCGACCGTTGGGCGTGCCATAATCGCAGCACCGGATGCGCAAGTCGAGATGACGGATTCCGGAAGATGTTCGGCGCGCGTGTGCCGAACATGCTGACGGTCTGCAGGAAACGGGCCCGGATATGTGCCGAAAAGGGGTTTCTATGTTGCTGGGTATCCTCTTGCTGCTGGCGGGCAGCGGGGGGATCGCGGATGAATCCCGGCGCAGCTGGGACGCGACAATCTCGGCGCGCAACCTGAACGTGCGCGCGGGCCCGGGCGAGGGCCATCCGATCGTCGGCAAGCTGAAGCGCGGCGACAGCGCGCGCGCCTTCGATGAAGACGGTCGCTGGATTCATATTCGTGACTTCGACGAAACGGGTGCGACGGGCTGGGTGCATCGGTCGTTCGTGCGGCTGCCCAAGGAATTCATGGCGCCCGCTTTCGGAGAGGCGGAGAACGCCTTCCTCGAATGGGCATCCGAGCGCGGTGATCTGTCCGAGGTCTCGGTCGAGGCCGACGACCGGATTTCGATCGTTCTCGGCGATGGCGTGGCCGTGGAACAGGCCGGCGCGATCGCGCGCGATGTGGCCTGTGCGTGGCGTGAGTTGCTCGACCCGAAAGTCGCGGTCACGGCCACCGTCTGGCCGGACACGGGGCCCAGTGCCGGCTGGCTGACCCAGACGCGCTGTCCCTAGGAAGCCGAGATCCGGCCGTTTCGGATCATGATCGTCGCGTCGGCGATCCGTTCCGCGAACCCCGCATTCTGCTCGGCGACCAGGATCGCCGCACCCGACGCCGCTAGCCGCAGCAGGCTGTTGGCGACGACGTCGATGATCTGCGGTGCGAGCCCGAGCGTGGGCTCATCCATGAGATAGACCGCGGGTCGGGCCATCAGGGCGCGTCCGATCGCCAGCATCTGCTGCTGGCCGCCCGAGAGCTGCCAGGCGCGGTCGTTTATTCGGGGTGCGAGAAGCGGGAAAAGGTCGAGCGCCTCGTCGTGCCGTTGTCGGCGCGTCCGCGCGCTCGACGGACCGGAGACCAGCAGGTTCTCGCCGACGGTCAGGCCGGGGAAGACACGCCGCCCCTCGGGCACGTAGGCCAGTCCGGCATGTATACGCAACTCGGTCGACATCCGGGAGATATCCCGGGTGCCCAGGCGGATGGCGCCCTCGGCCGCCGCGAGGCCGACGATGGCGCGGAGCAGGCTGGATTTGCCCGCGCCGTTTACCCCGACCAGACAGGTGATCGCGCCGGCTGCGGCAGTCAGCGACGCGTCCGTGACCGCCACCACAGCGCCATGGCGCACCGTCAGACTGTCGATCTGCAGGGCGGCGCTCATCGCTGCACCAGCCCGAAATAGGCATTCCGGACGGCCGTGTCGGCGAGAACGTCTTCGAAGGCCCCGTCGGCGATCAGGTGCCCGGCGTCGAGGCAGGCCAGGCGGGTGGCGAGTGGCCGCAGAAATTCGATGTTGTGATCGATGACCAGGACGGCGATGCCACCGGCGGCGAGGGTGCGCAGGATGTCGGCGATTTCGGTTTGTTCTGTGGGAGCAAGTCCGGCGGCGGGCTCGTCGAGCACCAGGACGGTTGGCGCGCCGGCCAACGCGCGGGCGATCTCGACCCGCCGCCGCAGACCATGGGCAAGCGTGCCGCAGCGCGCGTCCGCGACATCTGTGAGGCCGCATGTGGCGATGGCGGCGGTGGCGCGCGCGCTGTTGTTGTTCGGGTCGCCGATATTCGCGGCGGCGGTTGCCACGGTCTCACGGACGGTCAACCCATCGGGCAGTTGGGGCGTCTGGAAGGTGCGCGCGACGCCTTGGCGGGCGATGGAAGTTGGTGTTGCGGTCGTGAGACAGAATGCCGCGGAGGTGATGCTTCCCGCGTCAGCCCGGGCGATGCCGGTGATGATATTCGCCAGGGTGGTCTTGCCCGCGCCGTTGGGCCCGATCAGCCCGACGATTTCTCCCGCGCTGATCGTCAGGCCGACGTCGTCGAGCGCCTGGATGCCGCCATAACGTTTGGACAGGTTCGCGACCTCGAGGACCGGCAAGCCATCTGCGTTCGGTGACGCGGGGACGGTAGTTGTGGATTCCAGGGGGGCGGGCACCGGCACAGGTCTGGATTTGATGAAGGACGCCAGCCCGTCGGGTGCGAAGACCACCATCGCCAGCAGAAGGACGCCGACCGCGACGAGATAATATTCGTCGAGGCCGCGGAACCATTCCGGCAGGTGGGTCAGCAGGAGCGCGCCGATAACCGCGCCGAGAATGCCGAACCGCCCGCCGACGACCGTCATGGTCAGGCATGTCACCATGATTCCGAAGCCCAGCGTCTCTGGGGACACCACCCGGTTGGTATGGACGAACAGCGCCCCTGCCGCGCCGCCGAAGGCCGCGCTCAGCAGGAAGGCGCGCAGGCGCAGCAGGCCGGGGTCGATCCCGAAGGCGGGGACGGCTAGGGGTGATTCGCGCATCACCGTGAACACCGTGACCCGCAGCGGGTTGAGTTGCCACCGGGTGATTAGCATGGCGGCCACCGCCAGGCCCCAGACGAAGAGCAGGAGCGGGAGGCCGCGGGTGAAATGCCAGTCGCCGATGGTGATGGGTGGGACACCGGGCAGGCCGTTGGCGCCGCCCGTGACCGATTCCCAGTTTACCGCGATCAGGAGCAGGAGCTGGCTGAGGGCCAGGGTGGCCAGCGCGAAGTAATGCGACGCCAGGCGCAGTACCGGTACCGCGACGATCAGCGCCAGCACGCTCGCGACCAATATGGAGAGCGGGAAGGTTACGAGGAACCCGCTGCCGAACTGGCTGGCGAGAATACCCGTCACATAGGCGCCGACGCCGAAGAAGGCGCCCTGGGCGAGGCTCAGCGCGCCGGCATGGCCGAAGATGAACTGATAGCCGAGCACCATGATCACATAGACGCCCGCCAGGGTGAGAATGCGCTGGTCGTAGGAAGTGGCGAAGAACAGCGCGTAGACTGCCAGTGCGCCGCCCGCGACGATGACCAGCCGGTTTTGTCTGGTGAAGGATGAAATCGTCGGGCTCATACGCGCAATCGCTGGGGCTCGCCGAAGATACCGTCGGGCCGGACCAGCAGCACCAGCAGCACGGCGAGATAGAGCAGACCCTCGGCCAGCGGCTGGGAGGAGATCGACGCCACGCCGACCTCGAAGACGGCAATGAGCATGGCGCCGATGGCCGCGCCGCGCAGGCTGCCCCAGCCACCGATGACGACCGCGATGTAGGCCTTGAGGATCAGGCCCGCGCCGTCCGACGGGGTGACAAAGAACTGGTGGGCGAGCAGCAACCCTGCCGCGCCCGCAAATGCGGTGCCCAGCGCGAAGGCCAGCAGGGTGATCAGGGTCAGGCGGATGCCGAGCGCGCGCGCCATCTCCGGGTCCTGAGCGCAGGCGCGGAACTGGCGGCCGAGCTGGGTGCGCTGCAGGACGAATGCGAGCGCACCGACCAGCAATACCGCCGTGGCGATGATCGCGAGTGACTGTCGGCTGGCGGTGACGCCGAGGAATTCAATCGCACCCGTGCCCAGGAGTGCGGGGGCGGCGCGCGGGGCGGCGCCGAAGGCCGCGTTGAGGCCGTTGGTCACGATGATGCCGAACGCGATGGTGGTGACGAAGACCGAGACGGGCGGGCGGTTGCGGATTGGGAGATAGGCGAGCGCCGCAATGGCCAGGCCCAGCAGCGCGGTCAGCACCAGCACGCCGGGCAGCAGGACAATCCCCGGGATGGCGCCGCCCGCGGGCAGGAGCATGGCCAGTGCGACCGCGGCGAACCCGCCGGCGACGACGCTCTCGCCATGGGCGAAGTTCACGGCCGTGGTCGCGTTGAGCACGAGGACGAACCCGATGGCCACCAGTGCGTAGGCGGCGCCGAGGGCTACCGCGTTCAAGGCAAGCTGGGCGCCGAGCATCGTTACGCCCCGATTTTCGTCTGTTCGGGAATCCTTCGAGACAGCGCGCCCGCTTCGCGCTCGCGCCTCCTCCGGATGAGGACAACATTACAATCCACTTCACCCACCGGACGCCGAGACGGGAGCGGCGCCAACACCTCATCCTGTGGAGCCCGCGTTGCGGGCGTCTCGAAGGATGGGGAAGGGGAAAACATGAAACCGTCGTCGTGCCGCTAGAGGACGCCCGTGAGGTTCTCGTAGCGCTTGACGATGGCCGGCACCCGACTGTTGCCCGCGTAGCAGAGGATCACCGCCGAATGGGCCATGTTGCCCTTGCCGTCCGACGCGTAGGTCATGGCGAGGCCCCGATAGCGCCGGGTGGCCAGATACTGGCGAATATCGGCGGCGGATTTTGCCCCTGCACCGATTGCGGCGAGGATCATGTTCACCCCGTCATACTGTCCCAGTGCGAAGGCGTCCGGTTCGCGATCGAAGGCGGTGCGGTAGGCGTCGGCGAACGCAAGCATGTCGGTGTTGGTTTCCGATATCGGCGACGATCCGGATTCCGCGCAAACACCATCCAACTCCGAAGGCTCGAGCAGCGCGGCTGTTTCCGGCTGGTGCATGGCCGAGCCGGCGATGATCGGGATGTCGAGCCCCATCGCGCGGGCCTGGCGGACGACCAGCGCGGTTGGGCCTGAATGCAGATGAAGCAGCAGCGCGTCGGCACCCGAATCCCGCACCTTGCTGAGCACCGGCAGCATGTCCTTGACCGACACGTCGAGCCCCTCCGCGATCACCGGCGGGTGGCCGAGTGCGATGAGGTTGCGGTCGAGCTCGGTGCGGCCGCTCTGACCATAGGCGGTGGTCTGGAAAATCACCGCCGGGCGTTTTGCGCCCAGTTCCTCGATGGCGTAGCGGGCATGGGCGGCCTTGACGACCACGTCGCCGGGAAAGAAGCGAAACACGTTGGGGCTGCCGAGTTCAGTGATGCGGGCGGTGCCCGACACGGTCACCATGGGCACCTCGAATTCATCCGCCAGCGGGATCAGCGCCAGCATCTGGGTGCCGAGCATCGGCGCCACGACGGCGATCACGTCGTCGCGGTTGCGGCCAGACGTCAACGCGCGCTCGAACGCATTGACCGCGATTTCCGGCGAGGTGGCGGTGTCGTCGACATCGAAGTCGACGCCGGAGCCGCGCAGGGCGAGCTCGGCACCGTTACGCTGGCTGGTGCCCTCAAGTGAAAGAAAGCCGGTGATCGGGACCAGGACGGGGATGCGCAGCGGCTCGGCGCGGGCATCCGTCAGCGACGCCAGGCCCGCGGCGACCACGATGGCCGCGAGTGCGGTCGCGACAACCCAAAAGCGCGATATTGCATACATGTTTCGCCTCCGAAGCGATGATCCGGGTTCGGCGGCGGGCGGAGTGTCTGAGACAGACGGCCCGTGACAACTCCCTCCGCCGGCATAATCCGGATCAGGTTAGTGGGTTTCTTCTCAGCCCCGGTTTTGGTGGGGCACCCCAGCGTCACGAACTGACCGAACGATGCTCGGCGTGTCCGGCCGAGTCAAGCGCGTCAGTTGGTGCGGGCGCCGGTCAGGTAGCGGGTGCCGTCATACAGGTTGAAGTAATCGCCGAGCATCGGATGGTCGATCTGCGCCGGGTCGGGGTCGGCGATCAGGTTGCGCTCGGCGACATAGGTCGTGTGGGCGGAATCATGAACGAGCACATGATACCAGGGCGCATCCTTGGGTGGCCGGGACCTGGCGACCTCGTCATACCATTCATCGCTGCCTTCGAAGGTCGGGTCGACATCGAACACCGCACCGCGATAGCCGAAGAGCCGATGCTGGATGACCTGGCCGACATGAAAACGCGCGGAGGATTCACTCATGATCTGTCCGCGGGCCGGCGCTGGGCGTCCCGGTCCACATAGGCGTAGACCGCCTCGGCGCTGGCGACCAGATTGTCATGCTCGTCACGCACCTCGCCCGATGCGAAATAGATCCGCCGGCCGGCGCGGATCGTCTTCGCGGTGCAGATCAGCGTGTCGCCCTTGGCCCGGCCCACGAAGTTGACGTTGAGAGACACGGTGACGTTGCCCCGGCGTTTCTCGGGATCGGGTTCGTAGACCCCGCAGAAGCCGGTCGCCGCATCGATCAGCGAGGCGGTCACGCCGCCGTGCAGCCCGCCTTGTCGGTTCTTGTGCTGGTCCTTGAGGTCGACGGCGATTTGGGCGAATCCCTCGCGCCAGTCGATCAGCCGGAAACCGAGATATCCGTTCAATCCCTCGGTCAGTTCACGTGCTTGAAATTCGGTCATGCTCTAAGTCTCTATGGAATTTCCAAGGGTCGTCGCTGTGTGAGTGCTGATATGCCCGATCGGGGCAGGCGGGGCAATTCCCGTGCGCGTCGCGGGCGGGTACACTGGCGCAGAAGTTCGGGAGGAACATGTGAACGAGAGTGCAGATAGTGCGACCGTTAAAATCGCCAACGACCGCCGCCGGCTGCGGCCTGCGGTCGACGAGCTCGAAGGCTCGCTGATCCGGAAGGTCGCCGAGACGAATATCGGACGCGATGATGTGATTCCGCTCTGGTTCGGCGAACCGGACCTGCCGACGCCGGATTATATCAAGCAGGCGCTGGTCCAGGCCGTGGCGGATGATCATGTTTTCTACGCCCAGAATCGCGGAATTCCGCCGCTGCGCGAGACGCTCGCCGCCTATTCGAGCAAACTGATCGGGCGCGAGATCGGCGTCGAGCGGATCACCGCGACCGTCTCGGGGATGGCGGGGATCATGCTGACCTCGGAGGTGCTGGTCGATAATGGCGACAATGTCGTGGTGGTCGGGCCGGTCTGGCCGAACTGCAAGGGCACCGTGTTCATCATGGGCGGTGAGGCGCGAACCGCACCCCTGCGGGCCGACGAGAACGGCCAGTGGCATCTCGACCTGGACGACATCCGCAGCCGGTGCGACGAACGCACGCGGGCGGTATTCGTCAACTCACCGGGCAATCCGACCGGCTGGATCATGGAGCAGGACCAGCAGCGCGAGTTGCTGGAGTTCACCCGCGAGCGCGGCATTTATCTGATTTCGGACGAGGTCTATATCCGGCTCATCTATGACCGGCCGCGCGCACCGTCGTTCCTGGATATCGCGGAACCCGAAGACCGGGTGATCGTCATCAACAGTTTCTCGAAGACCTGGTCTATGACGGGCTGGCGGCTCGGCTGGCTGACCCATCCCGCCGACCTCGGGCCGGACCTGTCCAAGCTGAACGAGTTCAATATCGCCTCGCCGGCGACCTTCGTGCAGCATGCCGGTGTCGTGGCCGTGCGTGATGGCGAGCCGTTCGTGACGGAAATGGTCGAGCGGTATCGCCGGAACCGGGATCTCGTATTCCAGCGGCTCGGCGCCATGCCGCGGGTGACCTTGTCACGCCCGGAGGGCGCCTTCTATGCGTTCTTCTCTGTCGACGGCATGACCGACAGCCTGGAATATGCGCGCGAGCTGATTGCGGAGACAGGTGTCGGGATGGCGCCGGGGCGGGCCTTCGGTGAAGAGGGCGAAGGCTGGCTGCGGCTGTGCTTCGCGGCCGAAGCCGACATATTGTCGGCGGCGATGGATCGGCTCGAGCGGGCCTTTTCCTGAGTAATTCGGACCGTGGACCGGGAGACGATTGCATGAAGGTTGTGATAACGGGTGGCACAGGCATGCTGGGCCGACGCCTGGCGCTGCGAATCCTGGCGAAACCCGAACTGGTCGGCCCGAGCGGTGCGCCGGAGGCGGTGGAAAAACTGGTGCTGTTCGACGCGTTCGAGCCGGTCGAGCCGCCGCCCGAGGACCCGCGGGTGGAAATCGTCACCGGGGATATCTGTGATCCAGCCACGGTCGATGCCCTGATCGATGGTGAGACGGATTCTGTGTTCCACTTCGCAGCCGTGGTCAGCGGCGGTGCCGAGGCGGATTTCGATCTCGGCTATGCGGTCAATCTCGACGGCGGGCGCAACGTGCTCGAGGCCAGCCGGCACACCGGCCGATGCCCGAAGATCGTGTTCACAAGCTCGCTGGCGGTCTATGGCGGTGAGCGCTCGATCGACGATTCCACGGCCCTGACTCCCCAGACCTCCTACGGTACACAGAAGGCGATCGGCGAGCTGATGGTCAACGACTACACCCGCAAGGGCTTCGTCGACGGTCGCACCCTGCGCCTGCCGACGATCGTGGTGCGGCCTGGCAAGCCCAACAAGGCGGCGTCGGGCTTCGCCAGCTCGATCATTCGCGAACCCCTGCAGGGCGATGCGATCGACAACCCGGCGAGCCGGGACACGCGAATGCTGATCCTTTCGCCGAAGCGCGCGGTGCAGGCCTTTATCGATGTGCACAATGCCGACGGCGATTTCCTTGGCCCCAACCGGTCGGTGATGATGAACGGGATTTCACCCTCGATCGGGGAAATGCTCGATGCGTTGCGCGCCATCGCCGGCGACGCGGTCGCGGAACGGGTGCGCGACGAACCCGATGCGCTGGTTCAGACCATCGTCGACAGCTGGCCATGGTATGGAGATGGCGAACGGGCCCGCGCCCTGGGTATGGCGCCCGACGCGTCGGTTTCGGAGATTATCGAGAACTTCATTGCCGATGAGCTGGACGGACAGATCGCCGACCAGGCAGGCGCGTGATTGTTTGCTCATGCGGCGCTTGTCGAAGCACGCGCTTTGGCTCTTTCCTGCGGCTGGCTCAGGATGAGGGCCGGTACAAGTCCTAGGCGTCGAATTCGAGCAATGCGGTGATCGGTACGTCCAGGTGCTCGCGTCCGCCGAGGCCGGCGAGTTCGATGATGAAGGCCGCGGCGCGGACATCCGCATCCGCCTGGCGCAGCAGATGCAGCGCGCCGCCCGCGGTGCCACCGGTTGCGAGCAGGTCGTCGATGATCACCACTTTTTGGCCCGGGGCGATGGCGTCGACCTGCATTTCCACCGTGTCGGCGCCGTATTCCAGTTCATAGGTATATGACGTCGTCTCGCCGGGCAGCTTGCCCTGCTTGCGCAGCATGGTGAAGCCGCAGCCCAGTTGCAGCGCCAGCGGCGCGCCGACCAGGAATCCCCGGCTCTCGATGCCGGCGATCACATCGGGTTCGTGCTGGCGGATGGCGACCGCCAGCAGGTCGACCGTGTGGCGCCACGCCTGCGGGTGCGCCAGCAGGGTCGAGATGTCGTAGAACAGGATTCCGGGCTTCGGGAAGTCCGGGATCGTTCGAATATGGTCGGCGATGTTCATGGATATCTGTCCTGCGGTACGAATTATACGCGGTGCGTATAGCGGGTGAAATCGGCCCGGATGCTAGCGTCCGCGGGGCGTCGGCACAATCGGACCGGCCGATAATGCACCTGCAGGATGTGCTTTTGCGCTTGTCGAAAAGTTGAATCAGTTGTTTCATAGACCCCGCTTTACGAACCGACTGTTGCAAAACAACGACAGTTCGAGAGAATGGGGACCCGACACCATGGATTCAGAGCGCGACCAGATACCCACCAGCGAGAGGATTCTGGCGGATCTTCAGGACGTGTATCCCAATCTCAGCCCGCAGTTGCGCCGGGCCGCGCATTATCTGATCGACCGACCCGACGAGATCGCCTTCACCTCCATGCGGCAACTCGCCGACCGGGCCGAGGTCCAGCCGGCGACGATGGTGCGCCTGGCCCAGGCGCTCGGATTCGATGGCTACGAGGCCCTGCGCGAGCCTTTTCGCGACGCATTGCGCCGCCAGCCCGCGGGTTTCGGGCAGCGCGCGCGCAAACTCCTGGCGCGCACCAGCCGCCGCCGCAAGGGCCGGGCGCTGGCCCAGCTGGCGAACGAAATGGTGGCGGCGGACCGCGACAATCTTTCCCTGAGCCTGGAGGCCATCGGTTCGGACGAACTGGCGGAGGCGGCCAATGTGCTGGCCGGTGCGCGGCGCATCTACGTCGTTGGCCAGCGCAGTTTGTTCCCTGCGGCCTTCTACGTGCATTACGCCTGCTCCATGTTCCGCGACGACATGATCCTGATGGACGGCAATGGCGGCACCTTTGCCGACCGCCTGCGCGGTATTTCGGCCGAGGATGCGATGCTGGTATTCTCCTTCGAACCCTATTCGCGCGGCGCGGTCGAGGCGGCCGAGTACGCGGCGACCCGCGGGGCCGCGATCATCGCCGTGACCGACAGCCTGGTCTCGCCGCTTTCGTCCCTGACCAAGCACATGCTGTTGGTCGGTACGGACACGCCGGCCCTTTTCAAGTCGGTCGTCCCGGTCCTCAGTATCGCCCAGGTCCTGGTCGCCCAGATCCTGGCCCAGGGCGGCCAGTCGGCGCTCACCAGCGTCGCCGAGAGCGAGCACCAGCTCGAGACCTTTGGCGCTTACTGGACGGAGGCGGACCGGGTCGCCGCACCAGATATCGCACCGGCTGCGTCTGACGGCGATGGTCCGGATATTCGAGAGGCTCCGGCGTCCTTCGATCGTTCGCAGGAGCGGCGCGGGTCCTGAATATGGACAAGCCCGTAACATCGACGCGCACGCCGAAGGCGCGCAGGGGTGACGCGCGTCCGGCGGCCCACACGCGGGTGCTGCATCGTCACTCACACAGTGTTCTCCCGGTCGCGGCGTCTGGCGACGGCCCCTATGTGATCGACACGAACGGCAAGCGCTACCTGGATGCGTCGGGCGGCGCGGCCGTGTCGTGCCTGGGGCACAGCGATGCGGAGGTGATCGCGGCGGTGCAGGCGCAGATCGGCAAGATGCCGTTTGCCCACAGCGCCTTCTTCACGAACGAACCCATGGAGCAACTCGCGGATTTGATGGTTGCCGGTGCACCCGAAGGGCTCGACCGGGTCTACTTCACGTCGGGCGGTTCGGAGGCAATCGAGGCGGCGCTGAAGATGGCGCGGCAGTATTTCATCGAGATCGGCCAGCCGGCGCGCACGACCTTCATCGCGCGCCGCCAGTCCTATCACGGCAACACGCTGGGTGCGCTCTCGGTCGGTGGCAACGAATGGCGTCGCGCGCCGTTTCGCGAAATCATGGCCGAAACCCGCCATGTGGACCCTTGCTACGCCTATCGGGGACAGGGCGAGGGCGAGAGCGAAGATGCCTATGCGTCCCGGCTCGCGGACGAACTCGAAGCGGAAATCCAGGCCGCGGGACCCGAGCGGGTAATCGCGTTCGTGGCCGAGACCGTGGTCGGCGCGACCAGCGGCGGCGTGGAGCCGGTTGCGGGATATTTCAGGAAAATCCGCGAGGTCTGCGACCGCCACGGCGTACTGCTGATCCTCGACGAGATCATGTGCGGCCTTGGTCGTACGGGGTCGCTGTACGCCTTCGAGCAGGACGGGATCGTGCCCGACATGGTGACCGTGGCCAAGGGGCTGGCGGCGGGGTATCAGCCGATTGGCGCGGTGCTTCTTTCGGAGGAAATCTTCGATGCCTTTTACGACGGCTCCGGCTTCTTCCAGCACGGCCACACCTTCATGGGACATGCGACGGCCTGCGCGGCAGGACTCGTCGTGCAGGAAAAATTGCAAGCGCCCGAAATGATGCCTCATGTCCAGACGCTCGGTGAAATGCTGGACACGCGGCTGAACGAGCGGTTCGGCAATCACCCGCATGTCGGAGATATGCGCGGCCGGGTGATGTTCCGGGGGCTTGAACTGGTGGCCGACCGGACCACGAAGGTGCCGTTCGACCCGGCGCTGAAACTGCATGCGCGGGTCAAGGCTGAGGCCATGGGCCGCGGCCTGATGTGTTACCCGGCAGGCGGCACGATCGACGGGACCCGGGGCGATCATATTCTGCTGGCGCCGCCGTTCGTCGTTGGAGAGACGGAAATCGACCTGATTGTCGAACGTTTGGGGGAGGCCATTGATGCCGCAATCGCAAGCGCAGCCTGAAAAAATCCGCGTTTGCATCATCCATAAGTATGAAATTTCACGAATCCGCGAGACGGATTTGTGACAGCCCGGGCATGTGAC
Source organism: Alphaproteobacteria bacterium (assembly GCA_039980135.1). Classification (NCBI taxonomy): domain Bacteria; kingdom Pseudomonadati; phylum Pseudomonadota; class Alphaproteobacteria; species Alphaproteobacteria bacterium. The sequence continues at coordinate 413,013 of JBDXCV010000009.1, read as the reverse complement.
GATAGAGTTACGGCAAGAGTAACGGGGTCGGCCAAATGCTCGGGAAGCCGGCTTACAAGCAAAACTTCAAGACTATGGGAAGAGGAGAGAGATCATGAGTTACTACCGAAAATCCCTTTTGTCGGTCGCGGCTGCGGCTGCGGTCGCCATCGGCGGGGTGTCCTTGCACGCCCCCGAGGCCAGCGCACAACAGCGCGATATCCTGATCGGCGGCGGTTCGGTCACCGGCGTCTACTATCAGGTGGCCCTCCAGACCTGCCAGATCATGAACAAGCATTCCGGCGGGAAATATAATTGCGTCGGTCGCCCGGCGCTCGGTTCGGTGTTCAACGTGAATGCGGTCAACCGTGGTCTGCTCGACTTCGGCGTGGCGCAGTCCGATCGCAACTGGCAGGCCGCGAACGGCAAGGCCGACTGGGACGGCAAGCCGGTCGACAAGCTTCGCAGCGTGTTCTCGGCACATCCCGAGGCCGTGCTCCTGGTAACCCGCAAGGACGCCGGCATCAAATCGGTCGGCGATCTCAAGGGTAAGACCGTGAACATCGGTAACCCGGGGTCGGGCCAGCGCGGCAACTCCATGGATCTGCTGCCGCTTTATGGAATCGATCCGGACAAGGACATCAAGGCCGAGGGCCTGCAGCAGGGCGAAGCGTCCCGCGCGCTGGTCGATAAGAAGGTCGATGCCTTCATCTACACGGTCGGCATGCCGAGCGCGGCGATCGAGGAGCCGGCGAACTCGACCGAGATCGACATCCTCGATATCAACTCGGACGCGATCAAGAAGTTCATCTCCGACAAGCCCTATTATGTTCTGGCCAAGTATCCGGCCGGTATCGTGAAGGGTGTGGATGAGTTCGAGACCTATGCCGTGAAGGCGACGGTCGTGACGAGCGCCGATGTCGAAGACCAGGTCGTTTACGACTATGTGAAGACGGTGTTCGAGAATCTGGAAGAGCTGAAGGGCACGCATGCCGCGTTCAAGATCCTGAAGCCGGAAGACATGCTCGGCGGCCTTTCGGCCCCGCTCCATCCGGGCGCCGAGAAATATTATAAGGAAAAGGGCCTGATGTAGTTCGGTCCGGTAGCGGGCGGCACCAGATGGTGCCGCCCGTTATTTTCTTTTTTGCCGTACGAGTTTCCGGGGGGAGATGGGATGACCACGCAAGATAACGCCGGCGAAGAGGTCGTCGAGACCGAAGAGCGTGATTTCATCGCGGAGGTCGAGAGCGGCCCGCGCAGTCCGACGAACAAGATCGCCGTCGGCGTCATCACCCTCCTTTGCGTGATCTGGTCGCTGTTCCAGCTCTGGATCGCCGAGAACCCCATCAATTCGCAACTCGCCCGGTCCTGGCATCTGGGGTTCGCGCTGGCACTCGTTTATCTCGCATTTCCCGCCTATGACTACCGCAATCCGCCGCTCTGGGCACGGACGTTGCACCGTGTTCTCCCGTTTCTGCGGGGCAAGCGATCGAACCGGGAATACATACCCGCCTTTGATATCCTGCTGGCGATCATCGCAGCGGGGTCCTCGCTGTTCATCGTCTTCTTCCAGGAGGAAATCCAGGCGATGGGCGGCCTGGGCGGCCCGCGTGAAGTCTGGATGGGTGCCATCCTGATCGTCATGCTGCTCGAGGCCGCGCGGCGCGCCCTTGGCGTGGCGCTGAGCACGATCTGTATCATTTTCATAATTTACGCGTTTGTCGGCAGCGAGCCCTGGGTTCCGGACCTGCTGCGCTATCGCGGGACGACCTTCGAGTTCTTCATTTCCGAGATGTACCTGACCGACACCAGCATCTTCGGTGTACCGCTGGGCGTCTCGACCAGCTTCGTTTTCCTGTTCGTCCTGTTCGGCGCGTTGCTCGACCGGGCGGGAGCCGGCAAATACTTCATCGATGTTGCCTTCTCGGGCCTCGGCCACAAGATCGGCGGACCGGCGAAGGCCGCCGTCGTCGCGTCGGGCCTGTCGGGCCTGGTCTCCGGTTCGTCGATCGCCAACGTGGTAACCACGGGTACCTTCACCATCCCGCTGATGAAGAAGGTCGGGCTTCCGGCCTACAAGGCGGGCGCGGTCGAGGTGGCCGCATCGACCAACGGGCAGCTGATGCCGCCGATCATGGGTGCGGCGGCGTTCATCATGGCCGACATCATCGGCATCCCCTATCTGGATGTGGTGCGCGCGGCGCTGTTCCCCGCGATCATCTCCTATCTGGCGCTGTTCTATGTGGTGCATCTGGAGGCGCTGAAACTCAACCTTCGGCCGTTGTCGAAGAGCGAGTTGCCGCCGATGCTCAAGACCTTCGTCAACGGGAGTCACTATCTGATTCCGCTCGGCGTGCTGATCTGGTTCCTGGTGATCGAAAAACGTTCGCCGATCTTCTCCGCCCTGACGGCGATCGAGGCGCTGGCGGTGCTGATGGTCATCCAGCGCCCGATCATCGCCTATCTGGCGCTCGGCGCGCACAAGAAGGCGGGCAGCCTCGATCCCGACACCAAGATCGGCGGGATCCTCGGCGCGGCGTTCCTCGACGGGCTCAAGGACATCTGGGAAGGCCTCGTCAACGGCGCCCGCTCCATGATGAGCGTGGGTGTGGCGACGGCGGCGGCCGGCATCATCGTCGGCGTGGTCAGCACGACCGGCCTGACGGGGCGCTTCGTCAACCTGATTTCCGCGGTTTCCGGCGGCAGCGTGATGGTCATGCTCGTCCTGACGGCGGTCACCAGCATGATCCTGGGCATGGGGCTGCCGACCACGGCGAACTATATCCTGATGGCGACACTGACCGCGCCGGTCATCGTCGAACTCGGCGGTGATGCCGGGCTGATCTTCCCGCTGATCGCGGCCCATCTGTTCGTGTTCTACTTCGGCATCCTGGCGGATGACACGCCGCCGGTCGGCCTCGCAGCCTACGCCGGCGCGGCGATTGCCCAGTCGGACCCGATCAAGACGGGCATCCAGGGCTTCACCTACGATATGCGGACCGCGATCCTGCCGTTTGTATTCATCTTCAACACCGAGTTGCTGATGATCTCCGGCGTGGCACCCAACGGCGATATCATCTGGATCGACTCCATCCTCAACCTGGCCTGGGTGTTCGGGATATCGCTGGTCGCGATGTTCTCCTTCGCGGCCTTCATGCAGGGCTATTTCGCGGACAATTGTAACTGGATCGAGCGGATCATCCTGCTGGCACTCGCGATCGCAATGTTCCGGCCGGCGCTGATTACGGACGAGATCGGCTTGCAGCGCGAGATCGTCCAGGCGATCGCGGCAGCGTTGTGGGTCCTGATGTATCTCTATCAGAAACGCCGAAAGGCGGGCCGGGACGGCGGTGCCGCACCGGCAGCGGCTTAACGGGGGAGAATGCGATGTACAAGGATATCCTTCTGCCGGTCGATCTCGAGGATTCGGCGTCATCGGCGCAGGCGCTTGATGTCGCGGTGGCCCAGGCAAAGGCGCTGGGCGCGACCCTGCATGTGCTGACGGTCGTGCCCGATTTCGGCATGAGCGTCGTCGGTTCCTTTTTCCCCGACGACTTCGCGGAAAAGGCCCTCGCTGAAACCGCCACGCGGCTCGACGCCTATGTGGACGCGAACGTGCCCGACGGCGTCGCGACCCGGCAGATGGTCGCCCATGGCCGGATCTACAACGAGATCATCAACGCGGCGGACAGCGCGAAGGCGGACCTGATCGTGATGTCGGCGCATCATCCCGACATCAGCGACTACCTGCTGGGCCCCAACGCCGCACGGGTGGCGCGCCATGCGAACCAGTCGGTGCTGATCGTCCGGTAGCATCCGGCTGGGGCATTCGGACATCGCCATGCCGGAAACGGAGCAATTCGACTATGTGATCGTCGGTGCGGGCAGTGCGGGCTGCGTGCTGGCCAATCGCCTGACCGAAAACGGCGCCTACAAGGTGCTGCTGCTGGAGGCCGGGGGTAAGGACACCAATCCCTGGCTCCACATTCCGCTCGGCTATGGCAAGGTCTTCGACGACCCCAAGGTGAACTGGTGCTACGCCACGGAGCCGGACCCGACCTGCAACGGGCGGCGGATTGTCCAGCCGCGCGGCAAGGTGCTGGGCGGTTCCAGCTCGATCAACGGCATGGTCTATATCCGGGGCAACGCCGCCGACTATGACCATTGGCGCCAACTCGGCAACACGGGCTGGAGCCATGAGGATGTGCTGCCCTACTTCAGGAAGCTGGAGGACAATGCGCGCGGCCGGGACGAATTCCACGGCACGGGCGGCCCCCAGGCGGTCTCCGAGCAGCGCGATTTCCATCCCCTCGGGCGCGCGCATCTCGAGGCGGCGGCACAGGCAGGCCATCCGCGCAATCCCGATTTCAACGGCGCGGAACAGGAGGGATTCGGGCAGTACCAGGTCACCCAACGGACCGGTCGGCGTTGGTCGACGGCACGTGGATATCTGCGCCCGGCGCGCAAGCGTGCGAACCTGACCGTCGAGACGGGCGCCTTCGCCAACCGGGTGCTGTTCGAGGGACGCCGCGCAGTCGGCATCGAATATCAGATCGGTGACGAGACGCGGGTCGCGCGTGCGGGCAAGGAAGTCATTCTGTCGCTCGGCGCGTTCAACTCACCGCAACTGCTGCAGCTGTCGGGTGTGGGGCCGGCGGGCCTGTTGCAAGAACACGGCATCGAGGTGGTCGCGGACATGCCCGGCGTCGGCGCGGGCATGCAGGACCATTATCTGGTTCGCATGGTCTACCGGTGCAAGCAGCCGGTCACGCTCAATGACGTGATGCGCAGCCGCTGGCGCTCGGCAGGAACCCTGCTCCGCTATCTGCTGTTTCGCCGGGGCATGATGGCGATGGCCGCCGTGCCGACAGGCGGGTTTTTCCGCAGCGACCCGAGCCTCGCAACGCCCGATCTCCAGCATCATATCGTGCTGTATTCGAACGGCGGCGCATCGGGCAAGCATGGCGCGGGCCTGCATGAATTCTCCGGCCTGTCGGCGACGATCATCATGCTGCGCCCCGAAAGCCGGGGGGCTGTGGAAATCGGGTCGGCCAACCCGCGCGATGCCCCGTTGATCAAGAGCCGGTATCTTTCGAGCGAGAATGACGCCCGGGCCCTGATGCGCGGGGTGCGCGAGGTGCAGCGGATCATGGGCCAACCCGCACTGGAGCCCTTCGTGGGCGCGCAGATCGAACCCGGCGCCGACGTCGTCAGCGACGACGATGTGATCGACTACTTGCGCAACTTCGGAAACACCGGCTTCCACCCGACCAGCACCTGTCGCATGGGCGTCGACGAGACCGCCGTCGTGGACCCGCGCCTGCGGGTGCACGGTTTCGAGGGGCTGCGGGTGGTGGACGCGTCGGTGATGCCGGCGGTCACATCGGGCAACACCAACGCGCCGACGATCATGATCGCGGAGAAGGCATCGGACATGATCCTTGAGGATGCGCGGCAAGGCGGGCCGGGTGTGTGAACTAAACAGGCGTCATGGCCGGACTTGATCCGGCCATCTTCGTTACCGAAGACGACATTGGCGGAAGAGATACCCGGATCAAGTCCGGGTATGACGGTCAGTTAGAGACCGCGATCCTTATGTCTCGTCATACGCGGGCTTGACCCGCGTATCTCCTGCGCGCTCAGGCGTTTGCAAAGCCGCGCCTTGTGTCGTAATAAACCCGCCGTCGGGAAGTAGCTCAGCCTGGTAGAGCACTACGTTCGGGACGTAGGGGCCGGAGGTTCGAATCCTCTCTTCCCGACCAATTTTCTTCATACAATCCTGAAGTCTGGAACCGCGACATGCGGGTCCGTCAGGCGGCCTCGGTCTCGCGCGGGCGCACATCGGTCTTGATGCGGGTCTGCAGCTGCTTGTCCATGCGGGCCGTTGACAGGTCGTAGGCCATCTGCGCGTTCATCCAGAAGTCCGGGGTCATGTCGAAATAGCGACCAAGCCGAAAGGCTGTGTCAACGGAAACGCCTGTAACGCCACTGATGAGGCGGGTTATCCGGTTGGGAGGTACACCGAGCGCTTTCGCAAGCGCATTGCCGCTCATGCCGACTTCTTCGTCCTCAATAATCTCCCGGAGAAACTCCCCCGGGTGGGTCGCTACCCTATTTGTCGGGATGCGTGCCATGACAGTCTCCTAAACTCGGTAGTGGTTATTGACCTCGACATCAAAGGCGTCTCCGTCTTCCCACCTGAAACAAATCCGCCATTTGTCGTTGATGCGGATGCTGTATTGCCCTTCCCTGTCGCCACTCAGGGCCTCCAGTCTGTTCCCCGGCGGCACCTTAAGGTCGCGCAGGTCCGCTGCGAGGTTGATCTGGTCCAACCTTGCCTTCGCGCGCCGGACGATATCGGTTGCGAATTTATGGCCGCTCTCGCCGTTGAACAGATTTTCAGTCTTTCTGTCCGCGAACGTCTCAATCGACATGTCCTAAAATAGTACACGTTGTGTACTATTACAAGTGCGGGCATTTTGAGTTTACGCTGCCATTATTCCCGCCATTCGGGTGCGGCGACCGGTGTCCAGTCGCGGGTCAGGCCGAGGTCGTCGACGATGGCGTTGGCGGCGATGTAGCCGGGCGCGCCGTTCATGCCGCCGCCATTGCCCACGCCCGACCCGCAGATATACAGCCCCTCGACCGGCGTGCGCGTGCCCGACAGCTGCGGGTGGGGCCGGTTCACGCCGAGCTGGCCGGGAATATAAGCCCCCATGCGCACCGCGCCCCGGATCATGTTGGCGTTGTGCCGCTCGATATCCGGCGGGGTGTAGAGGTAGGTCGCGTCGACATTGTCGTCGTCGAGATTGGTGGCGTAGTCGCGCCACCGGTCGAGAATTCGCCGGGTGTAGTCGGCGCGCTTCTCGTCCCAGTTTGCCGCATCGCCGTCGACCGCGTAGGGGGCGAACGGCCACCAGAAGGCGGAATGGCGGCCGGCGGGGGCGTAGGACGGATCGAACGCGCTGTTGCACGCGCCATTGCCCATCAGCACGTCGGGGAAGCGCTTTTCCTCGCAATCGGCGAAGCAGCTGCGGACCTCGTCCAGATCCTCCATGCCGAAAAAGATGTTGTAGGCGTCGTCGATGTCGGGGTCGAAATCGCGGGCCTTGTAGACGGGTGCCTCTTTCAGCGCGAGGTGCAGGGTGACGAGGCTGTGGTTGCCCCAGTGCCAGTTGTCGAGCTTCTCGTTCACCGCATCGTCGAACAGATCACGTCCGGCCATGGCCACCGTCGTCGGCGTGTCGACGGAGCTGGCGACGAAATTATTGGCGGTGAGCGTGGTGCCGTCATCCAGCACTACGCCGGTGGCGCGCCCGCCGGTGACCGTGATCTCGCGCACGTTTGTATTGGTGCGGACCACGCCGCCGGATGCCGCCACGATACGCGCGCAGGCCAGCGGATAGGCGATGGCGCCGCCGACCGGCAGGGTGAAGCCGGTGACATTGGCGAAGATGCCGGGGAAGACCATGCCGCTGCCGGGGACATTCTCCGTCGTGATGACATGCATGTAGGAAGTGAAGAGGGTCTTGATGCGGTCGTCGTCGAAATATTCCGAGACGACGGAGAACAGGTCGTGTTTGGCGTGGCCGAGGAGCTCTTTTGCCTTTGGGCCGGAGAGCCGGTCCTGCAGCTGGTCCAGGGGCAGCGGCGCGTTGTACATCAGCGAGACCAGAAGGGGCCGCATCTCGATCACGTAGCGGTGGTAGAGGTCGCGGAAGGTGTCGGCGTCGCGTTTGGAGAACCGCGCCAGCGAGGCGCAGGTCTTTTCCAGATCCTTGTGGATGACGACGCAGCTGCCGTCGCGGAAGGTGCCGGCCTGCTGGACCTCGGGTTCGACATAGGAGAAGCCGAAACGCGGCAGTTCCAGATCGCGCATCAGGGGCGCGTGGCCCAACCCCATGAAGAAGCTGGCGTGCAGGTTGGCACGGTGGCCGGGCATGGCCGGCTCCTCGGTCGAGGTGCCGCCGCCGATCTCGGGACTGGCCTCGAGCACGGCGATTTTCTGGCCGGTTCGCGAGAGATAAGCCGCGGCGGTCAGCCCGTTGTGGCCCGCGCCGATAATGATACCGTCGAAATCAGCACCGTTAGAGCCTGCCATGACATTTCCCCCCGGAGTTCAGTCCTGACGTGTCGTATTAGTATGGCACGGATTGAAAACCCGACTAGACGTTCGCCGGGGGCGGCGGGGCGTTGCCGAGGATCATGTCCGCGCCCTTCTCGGCGATCATCATGGTGGCGGCGTTGGTGTTGGCCGACGGCATGGTCGGCATGACCGAGGCGTCGACGACGCGCAGGCCCTCGATGCCGTGGACCCTGAGTTCGTCGCTGACCACGTTGCCGCGCTCGGCGGCCCCCATGCTGCAGGTGCCGACCAGGTGGAACACGGTGGTGCCGTAGCGGCGCGCGAAATCGAGCAGCTCGTCGTCGGTCTGCAGGTCGGCGCCCGGGACGATCTCATGATCGAAGTAAGGGGCGAGTTCCGGCGCGTTCATGAGCTGCCGGTCGAGGCGCAGCCCGGCGATGGTGACCTGGCGGTCGGTCTCGTGATCGAGATAATTGGGCTGGATGACCGGCTTGTCGGCGATGTTTGCCGTGCGCGCGCGGACATGGCCCCGGCTGAGGGGGCGCAGCGGGAAGGTGGCGGCCGTCATGCCCGGCTCGTCCTCGAGCCGGGCGATCATGCCGGCCTTGTAGGTGGCCGGTGTAAATATCAGCTGCATGTCGGGCTGATCCATGGCCGGGTGGGACTTCCAGAACACGAAGACTTGGCTCGGGGACATGGCCAGCAGGCCCTTGCGCCGCAACGCATAGTCCGCGACTTCCCTGACCAGGGACAGGCCGCGGGCGCGCTCGTTGATGGTGCGCGCGTTCTTCACCCGCGCGGTCATGCGGGCGAGGTAATGGTCCGACAGGTTCTCGCCGACGCCGGGCAGGTCGTGGACAACATTGACGCCGAGATCCTTCAACAGGGCCGCCGGGCCGACGCCGGAGACCTGCAGCAGCTGGGGTGAGCCGACCGACCCGCCGGCGAGGATGACCTCGCGGCGGGCGCGGATTTCGATTTCGCGCGCGCCCTTCCGGTAGCGGATGCCGACGGCGCGCCTGCCCTCGAACAGAATCCGTTGGGTGTGTGCGTTGGTGCGGATGTCGAGATTGGGGCGGTATTTGATCGGGTGCAGGAAGGCGCGCGCCGCGCTGACCCGGCGGCCGTTCTCGATGACCCGCTGGAAGTAGCCGACCCCGGCCTGGGTGGCGCCGTTATAATCGTCATTGCGCGGAATGCCGAGGCCGACCGCGCCGTTGATGAAGGCGTCGCAGACGGGGTCGGGGCCGTCGATATCGGTGACCGGGAGCTCGCCGTCGCGGCCGTGGAAATCCTTGTCCTCGCCGCCGACGCGTCGCTCGCTGCGCTTGAAGTAGGGCAGGATGTCGGCATAGCCCCAGCCGCGATTCCCCTCCTGGGCCCAGCTGTCGTAATCCATCCGCTGGCCGCGATTGTAGATATGGCCGTTGATGGAGCTGGAGCCGCCCAGGGTCTTGCCGCGCGGCACATAGACCGGGCGCCCGGCCGTGCCCGCGCTGGGCTCGGATTCGAACAGCCAGTTCACCTTCGGGTTGGAAAGGGTCTTCGTGAAGCCGGCCGGGATGTGAATCCACGGGTTGCGGTCGGGCGGGCCGGCCTCGAGCAGGCAGACCGTCGCGTCACCCGCCGACAGGCGGTTGGCGAGAATCGAGCCGGCGGAACCCGCCCCGACGATGATGTAGTCGAACGTATCGGCCATGGACTTCTGTTTTCCCCACCGTTCATGCATGCGTCCCGAAGGACAATTTACGGCACGTGAAGGCGGCATGGTAGCGTCGGGAGAGAAAACCGATATGAGCAGACAAGCCATGACCCAGGACAATTCCAAGCTCACGATTGCGGTATTTGCCGGGGACGGCATCGGCCCGGAGGTCACCGCACCTTGTGTTGAGATTTTGGGGGAACTCACCGGGGCGCTCGGCGGGCCTGCCCTGGAATTCGAGGCGTTGGACGCGGGTGCAGCGCATTATCAGGAGACCGGTGAGGCGCTGCCCCAGACCTCGCTCGACCGGGCGGCTGCGGCCGACGCGATCCTGCTGGGCGCCATGGGCGACCCGGATGTGCGCTACCCGGACGGCACCGAGATCGTGCCGCAGATCGACCTGCGCGATTACTTCGAGCTCTATGCCGGGGTGCGGCCGGTCATGACCCGGCCGGGAATGCCGGTGCCGCTGGCCGACCCGCGGGGGCAGGAACTGGATTTCGTGATCGTCCGGGAATCCACCGAGGGCCTGTTCGCCCATCGCGGCGAGGCCGAGGAAACGGACGACAGCTCCACCGACCGGCTGACCATCACGCGGGCTGCGTGCGAACGGTTGTTCGACTTTTCCTTCGAACTGGCGCGGACGCGCAAGACGCGCGGCGGGCCGGGCATCGTGACCTGCGTGGACAAGGCCAATGTGCTGCAGTCCTTCGGCTTCTTCCGGCGCCTGTTCGATGAACGCGCGGCGCGTCATCCGGACATCGAAACGCGGCATATCTATGCGGATGCAGCCGCGCTGGCCCTGGTCAAGCAGCCCTGGGCCTTCGACGTGATGGTGATGGAGAACTTGCTGGGAGACATCCTGTCGGATCTGGGGGCCGGGCTGATGGGCGGGCTGGGCATGGCCCCTTCGGCGGATATCGGCCCGGGACATGCGGTGTTCCAGCCTTGCCACGGCACGGCACCGGACATCGCCGGCAGCGGCAAGGCCAACCCCACGGCGATGTTCCTGTCGGGCGCGATGATGCTGGACTGGCTGGGCGAACGGCACGATGCCCCCGAACTGCGCGAGGGTGCGGAGATATTCCGAAGCGCCGTGGACACGGCCTTCCGCGACGGCGCGCTGCAGCCGACCGAACTGGGCGGGCGCGACGGGCTGGCGGCGATCACGGAGCGGGTGCGCGCGGAGATGCGCGCGGCGCTCGCGGCGCGTTGATCGGGCTAATTTTCTCTTGTGCGAGCGCTCTATCGCTCTCGCTGCAGCGATCGCCTGCACAGTTTGCCCAACATTTGGTCAGTCCCTCAGCATCGCCTGTTTTTCAGGCGTAGCAACGGCACCTGTGGAACTGCGCGTATCGGCGGTCATCTTTTGCCACCGCACAATTCCGTTCGTGAACATGTGCCGAGGCCGGGTGGCACGGCGATTGCTAGCCAGTATTAAGGAGCACAGTAAGTATTGGTCCCCAAGGGCCCGAACGGCAGTCTCCCTGCCAGAAAGCGACCGATGATCAAACCGACGACCATATTCTTCGATATCAATGAGACCCTGCTCGACCTCGAGCCCGTGAAGGCGTCGGTGAGCCAAGCGCTTGGGGGTCGGAGCGACCTTCTGCCCCTATGGTTCTCGACTCTCCTGCACTATTCCCTAGTCGATACCATGACCGACCACTACCGCGACTTCTTTCAGATCGGTGTCGCGGCACTTATCATGCTGGGTGAGAAACAGGGGCTCGATATCGATCGGGCAACCGCCGAGGCGGCTGTCATTGAGCCATTTCGAAAGTTGCCACCGCACGCCGACGTGCGACCGTCTCTGAAGACGTTGTCCGGTGCCGGTATCGAGCTTGTTTGCCTCGGCAACAATTCGGCGGACGGAATCACCGAGCTATTTACCCATGCGGGCATCATCGACTATTTCCGTCACCGTATCAGCACGGAAGAGGTAAGGGCGTTCAAGCCTGATCCGAGACCCTATGCACATGCGCTAAGGGTCGCCGGGGCCAGGCCTGCCGATGTCCTGATGGTTGCCGCCCATGCCTGGGACCTGATCGGGGCGAAGAAGGCCGGTCTCCAGACGGCGTTCATTCGCCGGCCGGGTTCGACGCTCTATCCGAATGTGAGCCGGCCCGACTATGTGGTCGACAACCTTGAAGAACTGACGAGCCTGCTCGTCAACTGACACCAACCGCAATTAATTCTGGTGAATCATGACGTTCAGTGACCACGGCAGGCGCAGCCTGCAATTCGGGCGTCTTCGGACCGGGAACCGTGCCAGGGACAGCCTAGGGCAGCTTCCGTTCACGATCCACGACATTCATGCGGCCTATGCCGCAGGGCGCGCGCCAGAAGAGGTTGTCACGGAAGTGTATCGGCGGATCGGGGCCGTCGACGATCCCGGAATATTCCTGCATCTGCGAGAGCAGGATGATGTTCACGCCGACGCCGGGGATCTTGGAGATTTTGATCCCGCGCGCAAGCCGCTTTGGGGAATTCCGTTTGCAATCAAGGACAATGTAAACGCGGCAGGCATGCCGACGACGGTGGCCTGCCCGGCTTTCGCCTATACCGCCGAGGATGATGCCTTTGTCCTGAAACTGCTGCGTACGGCTGGCGCGTTGCTTATCGGCAAGACCAACATGGACCAGTTTGCAACCGGTCTCGTGGGCGTCAGGACGCCGTATCCTGTACCGCGCAACGCGCTCGATCCCGAAATAGTCCCCGGTGGTTCCAGTTCCGGCTCGGCCGTTGCTGTTGCACAGGGGCTTGTCTGCTTTTCATTGGGCAGTGATGCGGCGGGATCAGGCCGCGTGCCGGCCGCGCTGAACAACATTGTCGGGTTGAAGCCGAGCAGCGGCATTCTTTCGTCTTCGGGAACAGTGCCGGCCGTGCGCTCACTCGACACATTGTCCGTGTTTGCATTGAGTGTTGAAGATGCCACCGCAGCGTTCCGAACCATGGCCGTTTATGACCCGCTGGATGCATTTTCTAGGAACTTGAAAGTGCAGGATCGGGAGACGCCCGCGCCGACTATTCGTATGGGTATACCAAGCCGTGAGAGCCGGGAGTTCTTTGATGATCAATATCAGGAGGTTGCGTTCGACGTTGCGCTGCGCGACTTGCGGGATCTGGGCGTCGAGTTGGTAGAGCTCGATTTTGCGCCCTTCTACGCGATCGCAAGGATGCTTTATGAGGGGGCGTGGCTGGCAGAACGCTATGCGCTTATCGAGTCGTTGCTCGCCAGCAACCCTGACGCCATCTATCCTGTTACGCGCCAGATAATATCCGCGGCCGCCTCCTATTCGGCGGTGGATGTCTTCCGGGACTTCTACAAGCTGTCTGAACTCAAGATGACTGTTCGCCCGCAGATGCAGGACGTCGATATGCTGTGTGTTCCAAGCATTCCGACATTCTATTCGTGCGCCGACCTCGCGGCGGACCCGATCGGACCCAACTCACGGCTTGGCACGTATACGAACTTCGTCAACCTGATGGATATGTGTGGTATTGCGGTGCCTGTGCGTCCGCGTGTCGACGGTCGGCCTAGTAGCGTCACGATTCTGGCGGGCTCCGGTGAAGACCACTGGGTTGCTTCCGTCGCGTCGGTCCTGCATCGGCATGTCTGCCCGACGCTCGGCGCGATGGAATGGGAATTGCCCCGGTCGGTCTAGTTGATGTTGGGCCTTCACCTGTCTGTGCTGCTCTCGTTTGATCACTTAACTGGCAAGCATGTCCAAACATTCGGCACGTGATCATCACGCTGCGACGGCACAGATACCAATATCAAATGTGTAAATTTTTGTCGGGAACGGACCGAATGAAATTGCATGTGGTTGCGCAATTAGAAAGCAATCTGCTGCCCTTTGCTGGCGAAATTGCTCTCCAATTATGCATCCACGAGTTCTCCGCTAATCACCAGCCTTGTGGCATGGCGCTTGCACTCTTTTAGTCCGAGGGACCCACATTGCAGAACTTCATCTGCAAGAGCGCGGATCCAAACATTAGGAGCTTTTCATGCATAGTGCTTTTGAATTCTCATCTCCCAAACGAGGACAGGACTCCAGACGGGTACGCACGGCACTCGGCGCCGTGGCGGTCGCTCTTGCTGTCGCATTTGGTGGAAACGTTGCAACCACAACACCGATATTGGCGTCAGAAAAGGTCACGATGGCCTACCTGCCCGTGACCCATGCACTGCCGCTTTTTGTGGCGCTGGAAGAGAAGATGTTCGAGGCCGAGGGCATCGAGCCTGAAGCTGTCAAGATGGAGAACCCCAATCTGATCATCGACTCATTCATTTCGGGGCGTTCGGATATCGGCCCGCTGGCGTCGGCGGCAGGCATTACCGTTATCGCCTCCACGCGGTTTCCGGGCACCATGAAAGTTTTTGGTTTGCAGGGTGGCAACCCTACCGGCGGTCAGGTCAACGAATCGCTCATCGTGCCGGCCGACAGCGCAATCGAATCTTTTGCGGACCTGAAGGGCAAGCGCATGGCGCATTTGCCGGGTATTCAATGGAAGACCATCAGCCGGTTTATCATTCAGAAGAACGGTCTTGACCCGGACAAGGATGTGACCTTGCAGGATCTGGCCGTGCCTAACTGGACACAGGCACTCCTGGGTGGAACCGTCGATGCCGTACTCGCGCTTGAGCCTGTCGCGTCCATGGCGGCGGCCAACGACAATATCAAGGTTGTTGTCGTCAATCCGACAGCGCTGTTTATTGCCGACCCGTTTTGGGCGGGTGCTTCGGTGATCACCACAAAGTTTATGAAAGAGCGACCCTCCGTGGCCAAGAAAACGATCGCCGTGATCGACAAGGCTACCCGCATGGTCGAAGACGACTTCAAGAAGTATGCTCCCCTGCTTGCCAAGTACACAGCTGTTCCGCAATCGGCCATTCCGGTTGTCGGACCCGTCTACTGGCGCACCAACACCCAAATCGAGGAGAAGGACATCGTCGCCTATCAGGCGTTCGCGGATATCTTCCATGACGCCGGTGTGATTAAGGCTCATCTGGATGTCCGGACCATCATGCTCCAGCCCGACGACCTGAAGTAGACCGTATCATTCGACCCTGACTAGGGGAGGCCGGAATGACCGCCTCCACTGGCCGGATCGTCTATCGCGTGCCGGTGTGATCGAGTTCTCAACCTGTTCGGGGCGTCAGGTCAGCTAAGGCACGAGGGATGTCCAGCCAGTGGTTTAAGGCGGTGCGGTTTCCAACCTTACGGACGGAGAAATTCTAGATGGAACGCTTTGTTCGGGGACTCTATCCCTGGCCATTCGATGGTTCACTTTCGGTGGTAAATACGGCTCTTGTTGTTATTGATATGCAAACAGATTTCTGCGCCGAAGGCGGTTGGCTAGATGGGACAGGCGTAGACCTTGCGCCATTACGAAAGCCAATTCCGAAACTGCAAATGGTCCTTGCGTCCGCACGTAAGGCCTCATATCCGATCATTTATACCCGTGAGGGTCACCGCCCGGACCTGACTGACCTCAACGCCAACAAACACTGGCGATCGGTTCAGAACGGTGCCGAAATCGGCGCTGAGGGACCGTTAGGGCGATACTTGGTGCGCGGTGAAGCCAACTGGGACATCATCCCGGAACTTGCACCAATGCCGTCTGAAACCATCGTCGACAAGCCGGGCAAGAGCGCTTTCTTCGCAACCGACTTCGAACAATTGTTGCGCAAGGCAAATATTCGCAACCTTATCTTGACCGGGGTTACGACAGACTGTTGTGTTCAGTCCACCTTGCGCGACGCCAATGACCGAGGATTTGAGTGCCTCCTTCTGGAGGATTGCTGTGCCGCCGTTCTTCAAACGGAACATGAGGCGCAGGTGGAAATATTTCGGCTGGTTGGCGGACACTACGGTTCCATCGCGACATCGGGGGATTTGATCGATGCCATCGGTTGACAAGGTCGCGGATTCAGTGCTGCCGCCGCTTGTCGCACAACCTTATGCCTTCCCGTTTGACGGCAACTGGAACCCGCAGAATACGGCGTTGATCGTCATCGATGTTCAAACGGACTTCTGTCTGCCGAGCGGATATGTCGATCAGATGGGCGTTGATGTTGGCTTGACGGGCGGTGTGATCGAGCCCATTCGCAGGTTGCTCGATGTCATTCGCCCGTTGGGATTTCATGTGTTGCACACCCGTGAGGGACACCGGTCCGACCTCTCCGATCTCAATGACAACAAGCGTTGGCGTTCCGCGCGTACGGGCGCGGAAATTGGCTCGCCCGGTCCATGCGGCCGTCTCCTGACGCGCGGACAACCCGGCTGGGAAATCGTCCCTGCACTGACCCCGTTGCCGCACGAACCGGTTATCGACAAGCCGGGCAAGGGTGCGTTCTACGCAACGGACTTGGAGCAAATACTCCGTCGCGCTGGCATCCGGAATTTGATCTTTGCCGGTGTGACAACCGATTGCTGTGTTCACACGACCATGCGTGACGCCAATGACCGGGGTTTTGAGTGCCTGCTGTTGGAAGATTGTTGCGCGGCGACGGAACAAGCCAACCACGATGCGATTATTCGTTCGACCATTCAGGGGTACGGACTGTTTGGAACTGTCGCGAATTCGCAAGACCTGCTGGATGCCCTTGAGGCTGCGAACCCGTCAAATGAAATATCGGGGTCCTGATCTTCAGATACGTGCTTGGGTTTGTAGCCTGATCCGAATGGAACCGGTTCGCGATCCTAAAGGGAAAAATGATGTCGAAAAGTAATGAAATCTGCTCCATGTCTGCGACTGAGCTGGCTGGACTGGTCCGTAGCAAGAAAATTTCACCCGTTGAAGTAGCCGAGGCCTCAATCGAGCGTATGGAATTGCTGGACCCCGTGCTCCACGCCTATTGCACACCCACGCCAGACCTCATGCGGGCGCAGGCAAAGGCGGTTGAGAAGAAGATCATGGACGGGGACGAAGTGGGGCCGACAGCCGGCGTGCCTGTGGGGATCAAGGACCTGGTTGTCATGAAGGACTACCCGACAGTTTCCGGGTCTGTCGCCTATCAGGACTACATCTCCGAAGACGACGATATTGTTGTCGAACGTCTGAAGGGTTCCGATAGCCTTATCCTGGGAAAAACCAATGTTCCGGAATTCGGATTCTCGGGCGTTGGTCACAATCCTGTTTTTGAAACCACGCGAAATCCGTGGAACACCGATCTAACGCCCGGAGGGTCTTCGGCGGGGTCGGTGGTTTCGACAATCACCGGAATGACACCCTATGCGATCGCCTCGGATGGAGGGGGTTCAATCCGGATTCCGGCATCGCTGAGTGGTGCCTACGGGTTGAAAGCGTCCATGGGGCGCGTGCCATTGTGGCCCGGCACGAAGGACGAGCGTTATCCCGGTGTGTCGTCCTGGGAAGACCTTGAACATATCGGGCCGGTGGCACGAACGGTCGAAGACGCGGCACTGATGATGTCCGTCATAGGTTCCGGGCCGGATTCACGCGACCGGATGTCACTGCCCGGCCCCGAGTTCGATTGGCTGGAATGTATCAAGGGGGATATCAAGGGCTGCAAGGTCGCGTTCAGCCCGGATTGGGGTTATGCCGCCGTCGATCCGCAGGTTCGCGAAGTGGTCGCGGCCGCCGTCAAGGTCTTCGAAACGGATCTGGGCTGCACCGTTGAAGTTGCCAACCCGGGCTGGGACGATCCGGGTGCCGATTTCTTTGCGGCCGTTATCGGCGGGAGTGATCTCAAGGGTCTTCGCGAGATGGTCGACAAGCACGGCCATGAAATGACCCCACATCTTGTGGAGCTCATCATGTACCCGTGGACTGCGGAAGATCTGACCAATGCACAAATGACCCGCAAGGCCGTTAACAGCAAGATGTGGCGGTTTATGGAGCTTTACGACTTCCTTCTGACTCCCACGCTGGCGGTTCCGGCTTTTCCGGTGCACATGCAGGGGCCTGAGAAAATTGATGGCAAAATCGGGAGCCCGTTCAGTTGGCTCGCGTTTACCTTCCCGTTGAATTTTACCGGTCAACCGGCGGCTTCCATTCCGGCCGGGTTCACCGATGACGGATTACCCGTTGGCTTGCAGATCATTGGCAAGCATCTCGATGATCCCATGGTTCTGCGAGCTTCGGCCTGTTTCGAGGCGGCCCAACCCTGGATTGACAGAATGCCACCGATCCTTGCAGAAATGATCCCGGGATAACGTTCCGACGAACAGCATGGTCGGACGTTGTGCCCGAAGCGCAAAATGAGAGGGCGGGGGCCGCGCATGAGGGAGTTGGCGCTGCGCGGCGAAGCACGATCCTTCGATACGGTGCTTCTCACCTCTTCGGGATTAGGATTGGATTTGTTCCTGCCGACCTCAGGATGAGGACCGGTTTTGTCGCTGCCGACGCCGATTCCATTCCGCGATCGAGAGGTTGGAAAGTGGGATGGACCGGTCCGCAATCTCCGGCATATAGGCACCCGATGTGCCATGCTGCGTCCGGCGCAGGGTTTCGATCCGCCCCTCCTGCACAGCGAAGGCTTCGGTGGAGAGCGCCATGGGTTTCTGGTCGCGGGATTTCTGAAGCTCGCGCGCATCGGAACAGAAAGTCACGATCACGCCAGCCGATGAGCTTCGTGCGCTCGGGCGCGGCTTGGAGCGCGAGGTTGATGATCTGAAACGCCTCCGAGTCGCGCCAGGAGGCCAGGAAGTAGCGGATAGTCATCACGACGATGGCCGACCATGGCAGCTGGTTGAGGCAATCGACGAGGCTGTCGAACCATGTCCGCCTGGTGATTCCGCGTGTCGCGCGCGCGTCGGTTGCTCGCGACGGCGCGCTGCAGCCGACCGAACTGGGCGGGCGCGACGGGCTGGCGGCGATCACGGAGCAGGTGCGCGCGGAAATGCGCGCGGCGCTCGCCGCACGCGAAACCCGCTAGGCGTCGAGCAGGACGTTGAGCAACGCCGGGCGACCCTCTGCGACCGCCGCGAAGGCTTGCTCCAGGACGCCGGGCAGCTCGGCCGGGGTCTCGACTTTGGCGCCGAACGCGTCGAAGGGTCTGGCGAGTTCCGCATAGTCGAATTCGGTGATCGGGTGGCCCATCCACAGATCGTTCCGCGCCGCGACGCCGTCGGGATAGTAGCTCTCCTGATCCTTCCGCATGGCGTTGTAGCCGTGATTGTTGAACACGATGGTCAGGGTCGCGAGCTGGTGCTCGCGCGCGAAGGCGAGCGCCTGGACGGCCGGGTTGTAGAGGAAGGTGCCGTCGCCCAGCGTGTTGACCACGGCGCGCTCGGGCGCGGCCAGCTTGGCGCCGAGCGCTACGCCCATCGACTGGCCGAGCCCGCCATTAACGCGGAAATAGCTGTGCGGCGCCCCGCTGCGCAGATGGCGCAGGATCGCCGGGCGGTGGGTGATGCATTCGTCGACAACAATCACGTCGTCGGGTGCGGCCTGCGCGATCGAGGCGGCGAGCAACGCCGGCGAGATGGTGTCGCGCTTCGCGGCGTCGGCTTCCGCCGCCTTTAACTCCGTGCGTCGGGCTTCCGATGCGCTGGTCCAGGTCGCGCGTCGCGCCTCGACCGCGTCGGTGTCCGGCCCGGCGGCGCGAATGGCCGCGGCGAGAAGCTCCAGGTTGGCGGTGATCGTGCCCTCGATGAAGCGCTCGGCCTCGCTTGGCTGATAGACCATGTGATCGCGGAACGGGGTGTCGTCGATGGCGACGATGCGCGCCTTCTTGGGCTTGTTGGCCAGCGGGTACCAGGGCTGGCGGCAGCCGATGGTGAGGATCAGGTCCGCCTCGTCGATGAGCGGCGGGCGGCCGGGGCCCTGATACAGGGCATGGTCGGTGGGGAAATTTGCGTAGAGCGCAAACAGCCCCTCGACCACGGGGATCGCGAGCAGTTCGGCGAGTTCGCGCAATGCCGCATGACCGGCCGGGTCGCGCCCGGCCTCTTCGGTGATGACCGCGGGGTTCTTCGCGGCGAGCAGCATCCGGGCGACCGCGTCGATATCGTCGGCGGTGGCGGTGAGAACGGGTGCCGGCGGCGGGTCGCGCAGCTCGTCGGGCGGGGTCCAGGGCTGGGTCATGACCTCGATGGGCACCGACAGATAGACCGGCGCGCGCGGGGTGCGCTGGGCGAGCTCGCCGGCGCTGACGATCTGCTGGTGCATGGCGGATACGCTGCCGGCCTGCTGAGACCATTTGACCAGCGGTTCGAGCAGCCGCGGGTTGCTGCCGACCTGGTTCAACAGCGCCTGCCACTGGAAGCCCGGATTGAACTCGGGGTCCTCGCCGAAGCTGAGAGACTCGCCCGACAGGACGACCATGGGAATGGCGCCGCGCAGCGCCCCCTCGACCCCGAGCGCGCCCTGGAGCAGCCCGACACCGGCGTGGAGCATAACGGCCTGCATGCGGCCGGTGATCGAGGTGTAGCCAACCGCCAGATTGACGGCGAGGGTTTCATGGGCGCAGGTGAGATAGGTGGGGCCGGGCTCGTTGGAGAGCTTCTGCTGGGCCATTGCCTCCCAGACGGGGCCCCATTCGGAGCCGGGGGAAGACATCACATAGTCGATTCCGAGCGCGCGGAAGGCCTGGAGGACGGCATCGCCGCCGTCGGGTGAATTTCTCATCGCATTTGCTTCCCTGATCAGATCGGCGGCCGGGTTGGTTCCCCGGCACCTGTTGCCCGTATCGTGGTGCAACGGGCGGGGACAGGCAAGCATCCCCGGCCGTCGAAGACAGACCTAGGGGTGCATGCCCTTATTGTTCTGCCGGAGCGAAAATCTCCGCGTAGATTGTCTCTATTTTTTGTGTCTCGTCAGGAGTTAACTCGCTGAATTCCTTATCGCGGGCGCGATTGGAAAGACGACCTTCATTTTGATGCAGGAAGCGGAAGAGCAGATCAATCAAGCGTTCGGGCATGTCGATTAGCGCTTCCACCCTTGTTCTGAATTCATCGTAGCGACGCAAGAATTCTGTTTCGTTGGGCAGGTCTTCTTCGATGGTTTTCCGGACACAGGCATACAGAAACTCGGCATGCGGAGTGGCGTCAAAAAAACGGTAAAAATCTCCGGTGTCGTTGAGAACGCGGACATTGAATTGCTCAGTGGCCTCCCACTCAATAAACGGGAGTAAGCGCTCTGAATAGCTTTCGAGAACCCTTCGATAGGTGTCGATCTGCTCTAAAATGGCAGCAGATACAGGGAAGACGACGCCGGGCGGATTAAAGCCCCGTTCTGACAAAACATGGTGGATTAAGTAGCGGTGGATGCGGCCATTACCGTCATCAAACGGATGGATGTAGATAAACCCAAAAGCCAGGATGGCGGCGGCCATGACCGGATCAAGCGTGCGCGCCGCGCCATGCCCAAAATCTATCAAGCCGGTGAGAAGGTCTGGCAGATCTTCATGTCGGGCACTCACATGATCGGGGAGGGGCAGACGGCTATCGCGGTCATGTTCGCCGACAAATCCGCCCTCCTGCCGAAACCCAAGTTTTACAAAGCGGGCATCTCCGATGACTATTTTTTGCAAACGGAGTAATTCTTCACGATCAAGTGGCTGACGGCCCGCTTCGGCAATCGCTCTTCCCCAGCGTTGAATACGATCTTGCGGGGCCGCTTCGCCTTCGATGGCGTAGCTCGATCTGGAGTCTTTCAGGAGCAAGAACGCAGCCGTTCGGGCGAGGAGATCACGAGGTACATCTGCAACGATATCCCTGGCGCGCTTTGGCAGATCAAGCCCTGTGAATTGTTCGAGCCGGTCTGTCCTGGCGACCAAAGGGCAAAACTCGGGGCTGCCCGGCAAGTTGTTCCGGACCCTGTAACGGGCTGCGTTTTCACCTTCGGATGCATATTGTAGCGTCGGATCGACAACGGGGACGTAACGCCCGGCGGATGCGTCAGGCAGGTCGAGTGTCTGACCAGTAAGCCACTCATAGAGGAACCAGATACGACGCGCATACGCACCTGTCGGCTTTTCGCGAATGAGCGCTTCTATCTTGTCTGGCCCGGTTGCGAAGAAGAGGCGTTTTAGAACGGCAAGGTCGAGTCCCTCATATTTGAGGGCAAAGGTGAGATGTCCTTCAAGTGTGGGGTGTGGGGCGTGGCGCGGCGTCAGAATGCGCCAGCTATTTTCTTCTGTGACACGGTGGTGCTCACCCGTGGCTGAGAGAATCCTGGGCAATGGCACCGCAAGACGATAAGCGTCGATTAAGGCGCTATAGCCAGCAGGGGTCGCTGTCTCAGGAATGCGTCTTTCCTGAAGAACGGTAACGGGCCCTGAAAATTGAGTCTGCGCCTCTTCTGGCATGAAAACTGTATCTCTATCCTGAATTTTGAGTTCATTTTAGTTTCGTTATGAATTTTGATACTAACACATGAAAAATGATTCCAAAATAGATAATTCTATGACAAATGATACTTAGAGTGTCCGGCGCTGCCAGGTCGGGTTCTCGTGAACCGGGGCCCATTAGCGCGTCTTCGCATTTATCTCTGCAAGAGACTGCTGGATTGCCGCCGACCGCTCATAGAGTTCGACAAGGTGTGTGCTGATTTGGCCCAAATGATACAACGAGCGTGACGCCCTTGGTGTCGATGACATGGCCCGCACCGATAAAGCCCTCAAGGGCATCGGTGGCAAGCGCCTCACCTATCGACGGCCTGACGAAGCCCAAGACGGTCAAACAGCACCTTAGGGCGTTCCTGAGGTGGCGAGAACGAACCAAGAACTGATTCGCGCGCTGTGGTATAATAGAGAAGCCGCCCCAAGATTTGGACATCTGGCGGGGCGGCTTCTTAGCAACCAATCGAAAGTAGAAATCAATGCAGACAACTACCCTGACCGGAATTACCGGAAAAACGTACACGTTCGAAATTTGTTTGGCAAACGGCCAATGGAGGCATGTCGCGGGCATCTACGCCTTTGTGACGCCGGAAGGCATCCCAAAATACATCGGGCAAACAAACAGCTTTGCGTCTCGCAAACCGGGGCCATCTCACGATAAGTGGGCCGAATCGCAACGATATGGAGCGACCGTCATTCTGGCGATGCACCTTCCGGGCAGCGAGGCTGTTCGCCGCACTGCGGAGAAGGATATGATTGAGTTCTATAATCCTCCAGCCAATGAACAGTTGCGCACCTCAACATCGGGGTTGACGGGGTCAACGGGGCTATTTGGCCTCGGGCTTCAAGGGCGCGGCAAAGGTCTATTAGGCGGTTAGTTATCGCCGCCTCTACGCGAGGCTCTAGCAGACGCCATATGAGGCCAATCACGAGTCTTTGGGGGCGGGCGGCTTATCGGGTCGCCCGCCTTCCTTGTGCGGCTTCGGCGGCGTGTTCAGCATCCGCCTTAACACTTCATCCTCGCGCTGACTCTGTTCGTCAGCGGGGAGTGATTTACTCTCCGGCTTCTGCTTCGGCATTCTCAACCACCAACAAAGGCAACTCCGGCACGTTGCTCTGCATCTCGCGAGCCATCGCCATGATCGCGGTGGTGCCATTATTGAACATCTCGACGGCCTTGCTCTCTGTGTACGTTTCGCGCGGATGCATCACAGGATTTCGATCCAAATCACGCATCTGGTCAAGGTTCCGAACCGTCTTCCTCTCAGGGCGGATCGGTGCGTCGCTTTCCGCCCACTCGGTCAACTGCGTGATGTAGTCGTGCCAGCTTTTGCAGGGCCTGGCATCAGGGCCAGCAAAGGTCCGGTAGTAGTCTTCCAGCACCAACTCAGTGGCGCGCAGCACGTGAAAACCCGCAGCAGTGGCCAATCCGTACGCTATGGCCTTGCCCGCGAGATTCAGTTCTCGTTTGGCATCCTCACTAACCATTGATCTAAGATCAACAGGGATGTGGTCCTCGGCAGTGTCAACCAATGACGACGTATTGAAGATTCCCACGTCGGCGACTTGGTACGTCGGAGAACCGCGCAATTCCGCTGCCAGATTATGCTCAAACCGGTCGATTAGACTGTGAAACCCCCAAAAATGATGGGACGGCACCTGGTCGTCCCAATTCTTTTCGCCGTCCCATTCATCGGTCCCCGGCCTGAGGTAGTTTTCTCTATGAAACGCCTCCAGCTTTCCGAGGAGCTCCGTTGCATCGTGCCTGCAATGCATAACCGAAACGGGCTTGCCCTCTAAAAGATCTCTGAGATGGGTCATCGCCGTCATGAGCGGCGCTATCGCATCTTCTAGAGACACCCCCTCTCTTAACGAGCGCAGGCGGAAGAACGCCTTGCCCATCTCAATAAATTCATACTGATTTACGCGGTACATCTTCCGTTCCTCATCACACCCCCCACGGGTAGTTGAGAAAAGACATACCACTTCTGCCGAATCGCGACGATCCGCGAGATGTTCTGAATCTGCGTGTGTCATCTATATAATCGCCCAGATAATGCGAAAAACGCAAGTTTTTGCAAGCCCGAGATGCCGGTCCCCGGAGTGTCCCTATCCCCGCCCGGCCCAGATAATCAGGTGCAGGCTCTCGACCTGATCGCGGGGAAATTCAAGCTGTATCGCCGGATTGAACTGCTTCAGATACAGGGTCTCGGCGGTCCGCCGGAGAAACTGTTTGACCAGGGCGCGGGGCGGCTCACCCTCGGCGTCGGGCCGGAGCTGGACGACGACGAAGGTGTCGTCGCCGTTCACGACCGCGCGGCCGGGATGGACATGCAGGGTCTCGCCGGGGAAGTAGCGGGGCACCATGGAGGTGTCGGACACATAGACGGCATAGGCGCTGGCCACACCACGCAGGGATGGCGGCCGCTCCACATAGTCCTGGATTTCGCCGTTCATCAGGAACATGCCGTCTGATTCTCCGCCGGATTTCCCGACGGATCCGCCGACCGCAGTGCCCATCACCGGTAGGTCCCGAGAGCCGAACCCGGCCGGGCGAACGGGTGCGGCCGTGCGTATGCCCGCCGATGCGGCAGATTCCGGTGTGAGGCCGGATGGAATCCCGGACTCCAGATAAGCCGCGACGACGGGCAGTTCGGCGGCGCGCAGCTGACGGGTGCCGGCAAGCAGCCGGCTGATTGCCGACGGATCGACACCGAGGGCGGCGGCGAGACCGCGCTGGGTCTTGCCGGGCTTGGTCAGCCCGTCGCGTATCCAATCGAGTTCCATGGCTGCGAACATGTTGCGATTTCAGGAAGTTGCGAAATTATCATGTTTTAAGTTGCATGCGCAATGTGAAAAACACAACATTCCGATCGCGTTGAGTTGTCCACCGTGATCGGAAATTTCGCATGCATCGGGCGGCAAAATGCGTAAAGTGTTCACGATTCGTTCTCATCTGCGTTTGCAGTTTAACAAGGGGAGACAAGCCATGTCGAAATTTCGCCGCAACCGGCCGGACCTGCAATGGCCGCCGCGATCCGATGAGGAAATGCTGGCCTGGCAACGGGCCGTGGGGACCGATCTGGAGATCGCCCGGCTGCTCGGCCTGAGCCGCGCCAGCATCTATGGGCAGCGCATGAAGTTCGGGGTGGCGGCATTGCCGCGCAAGAAACGCGCGCGGGTGCGCGAACAACGTGCCGGCAGCCGGATCACCAAGACGGCGATGCGCCGGCTCTATGCCGGTCGCGAGTATGAGGATTGGGGCCACGAGCCGGCTGCACGGACCGTGCGGGCCCGGGGGCAGGTGCAGCCGTGGATGCTGGAGCCGGTCCCGCTGTATCAGGCGGCGGAGTAACCGGATGGCGCGTGCGGGCCGGAAACGGAAGCTGGATGCAGTACGCCGCAAGACCACGCGGCGCGAACGCCGCCCGGCCGATGCCGGGACACCGGAATTCTATGCCCGACGCGCGCTTGTTGTTGGCGCGGACGGCGCACGCGATCCCCGATCCGGGGACCCGCTCGGAATTCTCCGCCTGTCGGGGCATATCACCCAGGCGCAGATGGATGCCGGCTGGGTCTATACGGTGATGCGCTGGCGGGCCTTCGGGAAGCCGACGCCCTACACCCATATTTATCAGCGCTATGCCAGCGGGCTCACGGGGATGAACGCCGGCGGCGCCAATCTCTATCCCGACGCGGATGCGCGGGCGCGGGACATCTTCGCGCGCGGCGACAATGTTTTGCGCAATGCGGGACGGCTTGCCTGGTCGGAGACGCGCCGGGTAAGCGTCGAGCATCGGCTGCCCGCCTGGTTCTGGCGCGCCAAGGCCGGGTCGCTGGGCAAGGCCGACGCGATCGAGCGGGCGGCGCTGCTGCGCGGGCTGGACGCGTTGGCAGAGGCCTATGGGCGCGGCGACAGGAACTCCGCTGCCGCCCGCGCGACAAGACTAGCCTGATGGAAGCCTAGAGCCCGCCATCGGATTGGCGGGCCTCGTAGGCCTTAACGCCGGCATAGGCCGTGGCGAGCAGCGGGTCGTCGATGCCGACCTCGCGGGCCGTCCGCAGCAGCATGCCGAGGATATGCTCGCCTTCCGAGCGGTTCCCCGCCTCGATATCACGCAGCATGGAGGTGACGTATCCGGAGTCCGGGTCCGCGAACAGCGCCCGGTAATTTTCCAAGAAGGCGTCGCTCGGCGGGTAGCCCGAGCGTTTGGCGACCTCGGCGGTTGTCTCGAGGAAATGCCGGAACAGGGCCGCGCCCTCCTGCGTGCGCACGATCTGTCCGACATTGGCGCGCATCAGCGTGGTCATGCCGGCGGCCGACGCGAGATGGACCATCTTCTCCCACATCTCCGCCATGGCGTTCTCCAGCGCCACGGGTTCGAGGCCTTTTGCTCCTTCGAGTGCAGCGCGGAGTGCGCTGACCCGGTCGGTGATGCCGCCGGCCTGCTCGCCGAAATTCAGCCAGCGCCAGTCGTTCATATGCTTGATCGTGCCGTCGGGCATCCGGGCGGCGGAAATCTTCACCGTGCCCGCGAGGACATGATCGGCACCGAACCGGTCGTTGAGTATCCGGATGTGGTCGAGCCCGTTGAGAATCGGGAAGACCATGGTGTCCGGGCCGACGCCGGGCGCGATCGCGGCGATCGCGTCGTCGAGATCGTAGGCCTTGCAGGTGAGGAGAATGAGGTCGTAGTCCGGCGTCAGCTCGGCCTGCCGGATGGTTTTCACCGGTCCCGCGAAATCGCCGTAGGTGCTCTCGATGCGCAGCCCGTCGCGCGCCAGCCGTTCGCGCGTCGCGTCGCGAACCAGGAACGTGACGTCGCGCCCGGCCTCGGTAAGCCGTCCCCCGACATAGCCGCCGATCGCGCCGGCCCCCAGAATCAGAAACTTCATGCCCCGCACCTCCCCGTGCTTCGGTTATTGTAGCCGATCATTCCGATGTGAAACGAGCCGTCCGGGGCACCAATATGAAGATCACCAAAACAGAGATCACCCGCCTGGCGGTGCCGATGCGCCGTCCGATCCGCACCTCGTTCCACGATTTCTCCCACGCCCACACGGTGCTTGTGCAGATGCGCACGGATGCGGGGCTGACGGGCATGGGCTGGTGTTTCGCCTTCGAGGAACGCAAGGCCGATGTGCTGGCGCTGCTGGCGGAAGATCTGGCCGCGCTGTACACGGGCCGCGACCCGCGCGCGGTGCGGGACAATCATGCCATGGCGTGGAAGGACATGAATTTCCTCGGTCACGCCGGGGCGTCGATGATCGCGCTGTCGGGTATCGACACGGCGTGCTGGGAGCTGGCGGCGCTGGCTGCCGACGTGCCGCTGTACCGCCATCTCGGCGGGGCCAGGACGCGGGTCCAGACCTATGCGTCGTCCGCCCTTTGGCTGGACCGGTCGATCGATGCGCTCACCGCGGAGGCGCTGGAACTGGTGAATGACGGCCACCGGGCCATGAAGGTGCGTGTCGGACAGGCGGATTTCATGAAGGATGTCGAGCGGGTCCGCGAGGTGCGCGCGGCGGTGGGGCCGGACATTACTCTGATGGTTGACGCCAACCAGGCGTGGCCGGAATCGGTCGCGATCCGGGCCGGACGCGAATTCGAGGCGCTGGACATCTTCTGGCTCGAGGAGCCGGTCTACTATACCGACATCGAAGGCTGCGCGCGGATCACCGCGGCGCTGGATATGCGGGTGGCGACCGGCGAGACGGCCTACGGCTCGGCGGCGATGAAGCAGCATCTGGATGTGCGCGCGGCGGACGTGCTGATGCCGGATCTGCAGCGGATGGGCGGGATCACGGATTACCTGAATACCTGCGCGCTGTGCGCCGCATACGATCAGCCGGTGTCGTCGCACCTGTTCACGGAAGCCTCGGGCCATGTGCTGGCGGCCCAGCCCCACGCGCTGATGCTGGAGCATATGGAGTGGTGGGAGGAATTGTTCACCGACCCGCTTGTTGTTGAAGAGGGTGCCGTGGTGCTGCCGGACGGCCCGGGGCTGGGGCTGACGCTTAAACCCGGCGCGCTTGAGAAGTTTGCCGTCTAGCTAGCCGGCCCGGCGGGTGTCGTCGGCCTCCGGGTCGTCGATTGACCCCTGTAGCGCGGAGATGCGTCGCTGGAGTTCATCGGCCGGACACGGCCAGCGAACGGTGGCATCGAAGCCGGGCAGGGAATCGAAACGGTCCATGCCGGACATCGACGGCGGAATCATCAACACCTTCGGGTAGGCCGCGTTTTTCAGGAGCCGCACCATCATCGGGGCCTGCATGTCGCTGGTGTTGAACGAGACCAGAAGCAGATCCGGGGTGATGCTTTCCTGACAATCGAGGAACTGCTTGCCGCTGTTCATCTCGATCACCATGTGGCCGCCGGCCTCGACCGCCATGCGAATTTCCGACAGATCGAACTCCGCATCGACGACGGCGACCACGGTCATGGGATTCCCGGCGATGACGGCCGATGCGGGATCGTCGACCGGTTCCGGCGTCCCGGACAAGGCGCGGTAGAGGCGCACGAGCTGCTCTTCCTTGTGCCGGTTGATCCGCACGATCTGGCGCAGGCGCGATTCGACGGTCACCAGCAGCATTTCAAAATCTACGGGCTTCGTCAGGTAGTCGTCGGCGCCAAGTTTCTTGCCCGCAATGATGTCCTTGCGGTCGGCCAGGGCTGACAGGAACACAAACGGGACGTCGTCATATTCCGCATGGGCGTCGCGCAGCTTCGTGAGGAGCTCATACCCGTTCATGTCGGGCATGTTCACGTCGCAGAGAACCAGATCGGGCTTGTGCGCGACGATCGCGTCGTAGCCCACGCGGCCGTTGGCGGCTTCGAACATGTCGTAACCGGCTTCGCGCAACTCTTCGACAATATCTTCGCGCAGCTCGGCTTCGTCTTCGATACAGAGGATTTTTGTCATGGGCGTTTTCCCGGTTCGGCCGTCTAGGCGGCCGCGTTGACGTCAAGGGGTGAACTGGAGTCGCCGCGGGCATCGGGGCGGCGTTCCGGCAGGCGCACGGTGAAGGTTGTCCCCACGCCGACATTGCTTTCGACAGTGATGTTCCCGCCATGCATTTCCACGAGTTCGCTGGCCAGGTTCAGGCCAATGCCGGTTCCCGCGATTCCCTCGGACGTGGTGGCCCGGAAGAACCGGTCAAACAGGCGCGAGAGTTCGTCCTTGGGGATGCCGATGCCGTTATCCGCGATCGCGATTGTCAGAAAACCGTCGGCCTCGCGGGCGCCGATGACCGATATGCGCGGCGTGTTCGGTGTGTATTTCACGGCGTTGGAAAGAAGGTTCGTGAAGACCTGGTCGAGAAGGGCCGCGTCCGCCTCAACCGCGTCCGGCAGGTCTTCCAGATCCAGGTGAATATCCACCTCATCGGAGAGTTCGGCCTGGCGTTCGCAGACATTGCGGACGAGTTCCGCCAGATCCATCATTTGCGAACGCAACTCGACATGACCCTCGTCGAGACGTGACGCGGACAAGGTGCTTTCGATCAGCGCCAGCATCCGGCGCACCGCGCCGCGAATCCGCGACAGGCGTTTCTCCAGTTCCGGCGCTTCGATGATGTCTATGCGACGTTCGACGCGTTGGGCGGCACCGTCGATGATGGCGAGCGGTGTGCGAAATTCATGGGAGGCCATCGAAACGAACTTGCGCTGGAGGGCGCTGAAATCCTTTTCTTTCTCGAGCGCCGTTTCGAGCTGGGCGGCCTGTTCGCGAACCTCCGCCGTGCGCTCGCGGACCTTGTCTTCCAGGCGATCGCGATGCTGCTGGAGTTCTTCCTGCGTCTCGTGAAGCTGGTCGATGCGTGTCTGCAGCATCTTTTCCTTGTTGAAGATCTCCGCCTGGGCCTTTTTCCGCTCGCGAATGTCGCGCGCGATCACCGCCGCGCCGCGGATATGGCCATCCTGACTGCGAATGAGCGAGAAACGCAGCGACACGTCGACCAGCTCGCCGTCCTTGCGCACCCGGATCGTTTCGCGGGTCGGCGTCGGCGCGCCCGACATCATCGCCTTCATCAGCTGGGTGGTTTCGTGCTCGAAACCTTCCGGCGACAGGATGCTGACATCATTGCCGATGATCTCTTCCGCCGTGTAGCCATAGAGCCGCTCCGCGCCCTTGTTCCAGCTGGTCAGTTCACCGGTTGTCGAGAGGGTCAGGATCGAATCTTCCGCCTGTTCGACGATCGCCGCGAGATCACGCAGGCGGGCCTGCACGCGGCGGCGCTCGGCGACCTCGGTCTGCAGGGGGCCGGTCAGGCCACGCAGCAGCAGCCATCCGGAAAGGCCCGCGATGATCGATGCCGCGATCACCGACGCGATGGCGATGAGCTTGGTGCTCTCCAGGTCGCGCATGCGCTTGACCAGAACGCGGCGGAGTTCCGGAAGGATCTGGTCGTAGAGCCGTAAACTGGCCTCGATCGAGGATGTGCCCAGGGCGAAAACCTCGCCCGGCGGCCGGTTGAAATCACCGCTGGCGATGAAGTGGTGGAACTTGTTGGTGTCGCGGTCGAAATCCTCGAACTGGCGGGTGAGGTTGCGGGCAATCTCGCCGTCCTCCCCGACGGCGATGTTGAAGCCGTAGAAAAGATTGTCGTGCGCGGTCTGCAGCGCCCAATCGTCAATGCTCAGGAGCTGGCGGTCACGCAAGGTCGGTTCGCGACCGCTTTCCAGTATGTTGAGCGCGCGGCTGCGCGCCTCGCTCACCCGGGCGATCATCTGCGGCAGTTCGATGACCACCAGGTCGATCAGATGCGTCGATTCGAGGCCGGAATCGACCGCCAGATTCGACGTGTTTCCGAGGTGCCGGTTCAGGTCCACCAGCTCGCGCTCGATGCCCTGATGCGGGTTCTCGGTTGTCGCCGCGTCGCCGGCGCGTCGGATTCGCTTCACGTTGGTCCAGACCGCGTGCAGGCGGGCGAAGGGTTCGGAGACCCGGAACGGGTCGCCGGATATTTCGGCCCGCTCCAGCAGCGCCTCGATCCCGGCATCGATGGCCGCTTCGATCTCCTCGATCCGGGAGCTGGATTCGCGGTCGTCGCGCCGGGCGAGCTGGACGAGTGCGCGGTGGCGGGGCGCGAGTTCGAACAGGTGACGCAGTTCGACGAGATATTCGAGGCCGGCGACTTCGTTCCGGGCCGCGCGAATCTGTGCGTTGCGGTCATCTACCAGGATGAAAACGAACACGATCAGCGGCAGCAGCAGGGTCATGGCCGCCAGCGTCAGTTTCGACGCATAACTCAGCTTGATCTGACCTTGCTGGCCCATCGGAGTCGACTTTCGCGAATGCGCGCCGAAAAGTCGGCACACCGGATGATCGACAATGGCGGGAGCAGGTTAAATTGGTCTTAAGCCCATGGGCCGCAAACGCGCGGTCACGGGGTTTTTACGCATCCAACCAGGCGCGCCAGGCCGGCCATTCCGCGATCAGCGCGGCGATCATGGCGTAGCCATCGCCCAGCACATGCACGCCATCACAATTTCGTTGCGCGGTCTCCCAGTTCGGGTTGCCGTGCAATGTCGCGAAAATATCCAGGTAGGGAACGGCCAGCTCGTCGCACAAATCCGCGTAGCGCCGGTTGAGTTCGGCGATGCGCGCGTTGTTGAAGTCGTAAGCGATGCCGTTGGGGAAAATATAGGGCTGCATGTCCTCGATGACCGGGATGGGGCCGAGCATCAGTGTCGGGCGCCAGTCGCGCGCCTCGGTGAGCATCGCACGGGCGTTGGCGACGGACTCCTCGACGGGCACCCGGATGCCCGCTCCGCTTTCCTCCGCCATGTCGTTCA
Source organism: Alphaproteobacteria bacterium (assembly GCA_039980135.1). NCBI lineage: Bacteria > Pseudomonadati > Pseudomonadota > Alphaproteobacteria > Alphaproteobacteria bacterium. The sequence goes on along the minus strand of JBDXCV010000009.1, from coordinate 381,134 downwards.
CGCCGAAGGAGAAGACGAGGCGGCCGTTCACATGGTCCGGCAGGCGTGAGTCGCATTCGGCGCGCCAGCGCGGCCGGATCATCGCGCTCGTGTCGCCGCGTACGCCGTTGTTGTACAGCGTGATGTCATGGCCGCGGGCGGTCTCCGCCACGCAGAGATGGCCGGGCCAGCCGAGAAATCCGGCGTCGCCGCTGCCGACCGTGATGCTGTCGCCGACGAAACAGATGCGCAATGTGGCCATGGCGGTATCTCCGTTTGTGCATTTGTGTTCAGCAGGTCAGCCGCTTCGCGCCTGGAGTCAGGGTGTTGCTGAACGACGGTCTATGTGGAACTTGAGTGACCGCCGCTCAGCCTGCACTAGATTTTTGCATTCCTTGTTGCGGAGGACTAGCGTGCACGAAATTCATGATCACAAAGTTGCGCCCGCCGGGGTCCCTCCGGCGGGTTTTTTCGTTTGCACGTCGGAGGATTTTTCCATGGCGCACGGAAACACATGGCCGAGCCACCGCCGACCCCATGGCTCCGTTCGGGTCAACAAGGCGAAGCGCGAACTTTTCCTCGAGGTGCTGGCCGAGACCGCCAGTGTAACGGCCGCGTCACAGGCGACCTGTGTTTATCGCGCGAAGTGGTACCGGATTCGCCGGGCCGATCCGGCGTTTGCGAAAGCCTGGGACGAGGCGCTGGAAATCGGTATCGACGCGGCGGAGGATGAGGCGATCCGCCGCGCGGTCGCCGGACATGAAGAGCCGATTTATTTCCGGGGCGAAAAGATCGGCGCGGTCACGAAATACTCGGACCGGATGCTGATGCAGCTTCTTCAGGCGCGCCGTCCGAGCCGCTATGGCGGCCAAGCCGCGCGCGCGGAGGCTGACGATCTCCGGAGCCTCCTGCGCGAGATCGACGGCGGCGACGTGCCGCGCGACGCGACCCCCGAAGTCCCGCGCGGATTTGCCCAGGGCGGCGCCCGCCCGGGTGCGGGACGGCGGAAATGACCGGCGACCCGGATCGCGAGGCGGCCCTCGCGCGGTTCTCCGACCGCCGCTGGCGTCTCAACAATCTCTACTGGATCAAGGACGCGTATGGCCGGCGGGTGAAGTTCACGATGAACCGGGCGCAGGCCGCACTTTTCGACGATCTGCATTCGCTCAACATCGTGCTCAAGGCCCGCCAGCTGGGCATGACGACTTTCATTCAGCTGCTGATTCTCGACGCGTGTCTGTTCACCGCCAACACGACGGCGGGAACGCTGGCCCACACGCTTCACGACGCGGAGGCCATCTTCAAGGAGAAGATACGCTATCCCTACCAGCAGTTGCCCCGCGCGCTGCGCCGCGTGATCCCGACGGTCGGGAACTCGGCGCGCGAGCTGGCGTTCGCCAACGGTTCGAGCCTGCGGGTGGGGACGAGCCTGCGCTCGGGCACGTTCCAGTATCTGCATATCTCCGAGCATGGGAAAATCTGTGCGCGGTACCCGGACAAGGCAGCCGAGATCAGGGCCGGGGCGCTGAACACGGTACATCCGGGGCAGACCATTTTCATCGAATCCACCGCGGAAGGCCGCGAGGGAGACTTCCACGAATTCTGCACGCAAGCCCGCAACCGGGCGAAGGAAGGCGCGCCGCTGACCGCACTGGATTTCCGGTTTCACTTTTTCCCCTGGTGGCGCCATCCCGGCTATGCGCTGGCGCCCGAAGATGTGGTGATCCCCGAACGACAGGCGCGGTACTTCGCCGACCTGGCCGCCGCGGGAATCGCGCTCGGCCCCGAACAGAAGGCCTGGTATGTGCGCAAGGCCGCGCAACAGGGCGACGCGATGCGCCGCGAGTTTCCCTCGACCCCGGACGAGGCCTTCGCCGCCTCGGTGACGGGGGCGTATTACGCGCGCGAGATGGACCGGGTGCGCGGCGAGGGGCGTATCCTGGGCCTGCCGCATGATCCGGCGTTGCCGGTCAACACGTTCTGGGATTTGGGCATCAACGATGTGAACGCGATCTGGTTTCACCAGCGCGCCGGGCGCGAGGACCGCTTCATCGACTATTACGAAAACGAGGGGGAGGGGCTGGCGCACTATGTCCAGGCGCTGCGCGACCGGCCCTATACCTATGGGCGTCACTATCTGCCCCATGACGTGGAGGTGCGCGAACTGGGCAGCGGGCTGTCGCGCCGGCGGATGCTGGAGGATCTGGGCCTGCGCCCGATCGTCACCGTGCCGCGCACGACGGAGATGAGCACGGATATCCAGGCGGTACGCAATGCGCTGGCGCGCTGCTGGTTCGACGGCGGCCGTTGCGACGCGGGGCTGCGGCACCTGGACGGGTATCGCCGGGCCTGGGACGACAAGCGCGGGGTGTGGCGCGACCGGCCGCATCACGACGGGGCGTCCCACGGCGCGGACGCGTTCCGGATGTTCGCCGTGGGGTATCACCCGCCCGCGCCGGTGCAGGATTTCCCGGCGACGGTGGGGATGGACTGGGACCCGTTTGCATGAGGGCCACGTCGTACAGGCGGCGGACTCGCCTCGGAGAGATGCGGACTTGAGGTTGGCGCGACGATGGCGCACAATTTTGACGGGCGATAACTATTGCTTGCACCTATTCCCGGTAACGGGTCGGGGGTTGGTGCGCCCGGAAATCAGGGGGTAGCCTGTTCGTCCCGCGCCGGGGCGGTGATCCAGGCTGTGGGGTTCTATGACCGATGGAAATGGCCACACCGGGATAATCGAATCCGCAAACGGGATTGCCGCGTGGTGCGAGGAACGCGCCGAGGCCCTCGGCAAGCAGGCCGCCGTCCAGTTTCGTCTTATTCTGCTTATCGTCGTGGTCGGCGTGGGATTGATCCTGATCCTGCCCCCGCTGGTTGGCCAGATCGACTTCTGGACGACCGAAAAATTCGGTGGTGCGCCGGCGAATGAGGCTGTCGAGAATGTCGAACGGGCTGTCGGTCAGTTGGAAGTTCAAGTTGGGCAATCCCAGGAACGTTTCGATGCGCTTGGAAACGAGCTTGCGCAAATCCAGGCCGATCTCGATCAATCGTCGATGGTGCGCAGCGAGCTTGTTGAAAGATTGTCCGCGAGCCTGAGCCAACCGTTCGCATTCTGGCGAAGCCAGGCGGAGGATCTGGATGACGAGTATGACTACGACATCTTCGCATCTCTCGTGGCGCGGGACGGGACCATCATAGCCGTCGGAACGAGCGACACGAGCTTCGACGGCGACATGATCATCCTGAACTCGTCGAATGGCACAGACTGGTCTGCCGCAAACCTCGGGGATGATTTCGACGACGAGTTTCCGGGAGTGCTTTACGGAATTGTGCAGACCGCCGAAGGCGGTTTCGTCGCCGTCGGGGGCGAGGTCTCGGAATTCGATACGAATACCGTGTTTGTCGCGCGCTCGTTTGACGGCGTGAACTGGGAAGCTGTCCGCCCGAACGACGCAGCTGGTGAATTGATCAACGGTACGTTGTTCACCGTGACGTTAAAGCCGGATGGAACGTTGGTCGCCGGCGGGGTCGAGGAGCATGAAGGCAACGGCGGCATTGAACTCGATGAAAGCGCATCCGCCTTGATCATGACGTCTCCCGACGGCCAGGCATGGACGGAGGTCGCGGCGCAGACTGCGAACGCTACGCGGATCGACAGCGTTGTACTTTCTCTGGTCGTTGCACCCGACAATGCGTTGATCGCTTTTGGCAACAAGGAAGTTCGGACCGAGAACGCAAGGTCGGGCGAATTTGAAATCGACATCCTGCGGTCGGCCGACGGTCGAAACTGGACATCCGTGCGACCCCTGAGCGTCACCGGAAAGCCGATTCAGGGCAGTCTCTTCAATGCCCAGACTTTGTCCGATGGCAGCCTGATCGCCGTGGGCCGCGAAGGGGCCTCTTTTTTCGAATCAAGGGCGCTTCTTCTGCGATCGAAAAACGGAGTCGACTGGTCGCCCGTTCGTCCCGTCGACAAAAACGGAAATCGAATCGGTGGCTCGCTTTTCGGTCTGACAAGGATGTCGAACGGCGTGGTGGTCGCGGCAGGCAGCGAGAGTGGCAGAGGCGCCGGAGGTGCCGTCCTGATCTATTCCCGCGATGGAGATATGTGGGAGGTTGTGCGGCCCGAGGATGACTTTGGTGAGCGGGTTTCCGGTACGCCGTCGGCGCTCAGCGCCGTTCGATCAAACGAACTTTACGTGCTCGGCGAGAGCATCTGGCAGCTCTGGATTGGTTCGGATCAGGACGGCCCCTGGAAGGCGTGGTCGCTTGACGGAGAAAGGACCGACCGTCCGGAACTGGTGACGGATACGCTCAACGGCATGGTCGAGTTGCTGTCGGATGGGACTTCCGGGTATCCGCCGGGTACGGACCTTGAGCGCAGTCTGGCGACCGATACGCGCAACCGATGGCTTCAGAATCTCGATTCCGAACGCCGGGTTACCGCATTGCAGAACGATACGAGTAACGCGCTGGCGCAGCAGAATGACACGCTGGCAAGCGTTCAGGGCGGGGTGGAGCAATTGTCGCGCGCGCTGACCGACGCCGACGAATTGCGCCGGGCGAGCCGGATCGCAACGCGAATTGCCATCGTCGCATTGCTGATCTACCTCGTTCAGATCATCGTGAACCGCTACCGGTATCTCCAGCGCATTTCCGGATTCTACCGTGGACGGGCACAGGCGATCAGGCTCCTCACGGCGTCTCCCGATGCGCAGGATATTCTGAAGGGCGTTCCGTTTACGGACCTCATGGCGACGCTCTCTCCGGATTCCATCGGTTTTGATAAATCCGCGGAGCCACCGACCCAGAACCTTGTCGGAATGTTTCGCGACGCGATTCGGCCGGGCCGCTAATTGATCCGGTAAAGCTTTGGAATGATTACGCGCCGCCGACCCCGCCGACGCATGTGCCTTCGACGATGAATAGCGAATCCGGCTGCCGCTCAGGCCTGGGCCTTTACAATCCGGTTCGACAGCACGCCGATGCCCTCGATCTCGCAGGACACGACATCGCCGGGCTTGATCCATTTGTCGATTTCGAAGCCGACGCTGTAGGCCGGCGGCCCGGAGCCGAAGAAGTCACCGACTTCGACGAATTCGTCGCGCGAGACATAGGCGATCAGCTCGGCAAAGGTGAAGGACCAGCCGCTGATCGCCCCGTCGAACCAGATCTCGTCGTTGACCTTTGTGGTCAGCCTGAGGCCGTCGAGATCGGGAATTTCATCCGCGGTGACCAGGCAGGGCCCCATGACCTTCGAGGTCGTGAAATCCTTGGCCTTGGCCGGGCCCATGCGTAGTGTCAGTTCATCGGGCTGGACATCGCGCAGGCCGAGGTCGTTGAAGACCGTATAGCCGGCGACATGATCCCAGGCGCGTTCGGCGGGAATGTCCCGGCCGCGCTTGCCGATATACATGCCGAGCTCGAACTCATAGTCGAGGCGTTCGGAGTATTTCGGCCAGATCACATCGTCGTCCGGTCCCGCGACCGAGCCCCGGCTCGGTTTCCAGAAGATCGGCATCGATTTGGCGGCTTCGGGAATCCGGTCCTGCTCGGCAATCTTGAACAGCCGCTCCATGCCGACGAGATAATGGTCGAGAATGAGAATGCCGTCGCGGATCATCGGCGGGCGCGGCACCGGTGCCAGCAGACGCACATCGGCCCTGTCGAAAGTCAATCGCTCGCCCTCCGGCCCGACGGGCGACGGTCCCGACTTCAGGCAGTCGCCGACATGATCGATGGCCGCCTGGGCGGCCGCGCGCGAGACCTCCGCACCTTCGAGGAAGCCGATCATGTCGGGCGGCACGAGCCCGAGGGCCGTCCGCTGGGCGGCGTTGAGATCCCCGGACTGCGCGAGATACGCGAAATAGGCGGAGGTCAGATCGACGATCGTGTCGTGGGCGAGCGCGCCGATCCGCTCAAAGCGGCCGAGCACTGTCTGAACTTCGAATGTCACCAAACGCATGGTTGCCTGATTCTCTCTTTTCGGATTTCGGCCCGGTTCGGTTCAAGCGGGAACGGGCCAGGGTTCTGAATGCTCTGATCTCACCCAATGCGGGGCGCGTCGGTCGTCCTGCTTTACAGGCTGCGCGAAGTTTCAGAAGGTCTGCGCGCTGTCGAGCATGGCGAGCCCGGCATTCGCGCATTCCCGGTCCTGCGCGCCGGTGCCCGAGCCGACACCGACGCCGCCGACGCATTTGCCGCCGACGATGATCGGCAGGCCGCCGGGCAGGTTGATGCGCTTGCCCTGGGTGGCGATGGCGAGGCGGAGGTCGGGGCCGTCGGCGATCTCGCCGGTCGGGTCCCGGTAGATCGCGGCGGTCACGGCCTTGGCGATGGCGGTGTCGTTTGACAGGGCGAACGCGCCGTCCATGCGCATGAAGGCCAGCAGGTGTCCGCCGTCATCGACCACGGCGATGCATTGGGGCTGGCCGATCTCCTCGGCCCTGGCGACGGCGCCGCGGATGATCTTGCGCGCGCCGGCGACGGTGAGTTTGGCGTGGGGCTGGAGGTCTTCGCTCATGATGGAGTCTCCTGTTTCAGGGTTGAACGGGGGCAGCCGGCGCCTTCGCGACCAGCAGGACCGCGACCATGCCGGCGAACCTGTTGCACCGGGTGCGCCGGGGCGATGCCGAAATTTCGCACGAGAAGGCCATGGGCCGATCCAAGCACCGACGACGGGTCCGGGCAATGTCCCAGATCAACTTCCCACGATTTTGCACAGGAGAAACAAGCATGAGCGCCGTGTTTTCCAGACCGCCGCCCCCGCCACCCCCGGCGCCGCCGGCACCCACGCGCGACGACCCGGCCGTGGAGGCGGCGCGACGGCGCGCCGTGATCGCCGCGCGCCATGCCCGCGGCCGGTCCGCGACCGTCCTGACCGGAAACAGGGGCCTGGCAAGCGGTGCGGGTCTTCCGGGCGACACACCGATCAGCAAGAAAACATTACTGGGAGCATGAACCGATGAGCACACCGATCAAGATACAGACCGCGGGCGTGTACCTCGAGGCGACGACGAGCCCCGGCGACCGGGTCGCCTTGCCCGGCTATGGCAGCGGCGCGCAGGTGCTGGTCTACAACGACGGCGGCGCGCTCGCGTTTGTCGAGTTCGGCACCAGCGATGTCGCCGCGACAGGGGGCACCGCCACGCCCGATATCCCCGTGCCGCCCGGGGCGATGCTGGCGCTGACCCGGCCGGCCTGGGCGACCCATGTCTCGGGCATCACCGACGCGGACAGCGCGGATCTGTACTTCGCATTCGGGGAGGGCGCCTAGATGGGACTGAAGGCACTGAGCCGGCTGATCGCCGGCGCACCGGACTATGAGAGCGGCACCTGGACACCGACGATCGCCGGCGCGACGGTGGCGGGGGTGCAGACGTATGCGGTGCAGAATGGCGTTTACATCAAGCTGGGTAAGCTGGTTGTTGCGTGGGCGACGATTACGATGACGGCGAAGGATGGAGCCACGTCCGGCAATATCCTGATTGCGGGGCTGCCGTACATGTCGGGGACTGCATCAGGTTTCCCCTCGGCACTTAACAACGTGAGCAACGTCAATCTCGACGCCGGCTACTCACAGTTCATCATTCGCGTTCGACCCAATGGAAAGACAGACGCAATCATGGGGATGGCGGGTGACAATGTGGGGTCCACGAACGTGACAGATGTGGATATTGGCAACGACACAACTGTTAGCGCCGTCTTGATTTACCAAACTGATCTATAGCCCATTCGTAGAGTTCGATATCGTAAGTGCTTTGCTCGATAGACAAGCTAACTGCTCCTGAATGGGTCTCTGGATGGAGATAGAACAGATTTCTCGACCGTGAAGGTTGCACAAATTACGAGCACATCTACTTTGGTGGTTGAGCAATTTTACTAGCCGGAGAATCGGTAGAAAGTTTCTTGGCGCATTCGTACAAGGCGATATCTAGTGCGTTTCTTTCCTCAAGAAATTCTCGATCGGCATCGCTTATATCCAGTAGAGATCGATCATAGTTGCCGACGTTGACGCGAGGTATTGGGCTTGATGGAAGACTGAGGCCACGCAGTATAACTTCTGTTGAAACGTCGAAGTTTTCATAGAAACCAATGGCGGCGCAATCTTGCAAAACCCCAACAGCTTGTTCGTACATCTCTTGTGTGACGCAGCCGAGAGGCGTGCGCCGCGCCCAATGGATACTGGTAACAGGCCAGTCGTAGGTGCAAAGGCGCCTCGTGAGCATATTGTCAATGATCGGATACTCGGAGAAGTCGTAGTCTCGCAACGAAACTGATGCGGGGTCGAACCCCTTACTTAAAAGGTGCTTCACGAAAATACCGGGCAAACGCTCGATAGGGTCGCGGAGCATCGTCGCGTATGCGCATTCTTGTCCGAGAACACGATGAATCCCGTGGGGTACATGCCCGGAAATTCCTAGTACTTGCGCCCGCTTGTCTTTGCTGAGTGTCCAGAACCCATCAAACTGAGTTTGGTTGCGTATTACTAGTGTGCCCGGCAACAAGGATTCTAGGGTCGCTGACAACGCCGACCCCCCTGTCGAGGGGATGTGAAGAAAGACGGGTAAACGTATATTTTCTTTCATTATCAGCCGGGTAGCGCCTAAATCACGTCTTCCAAAATCTGATTTGTCCGCTCAATCTGAGCGGTCGACATTTCATCCAGATAAGACCCGATTTCGCCTCTCCGAAAATGCGTTGTGCTATCTATTGAGTCGGACTGGTCAATCTCGGGAAATTCAATTTTGCCCGCCGATATTCCGTGGAAACCTAATATTTTCGAGATTGTCTCCGTCTTATTGGTGACAAAGTCCTCATAGCGAATGATCTGTTTTGAAACTCGCGTTTCCGCCTCCCATTGGTTTTGCCAGGACAGAAGCCGGGGAAGGTACATCTCGATCAAGGTGTCTAGGGCATTCTCCGGTGCGAGTTCGTAGAAGTTATCCGGTGACGTCCTTGCCGCAACAAGCATTGCGTGGTGCCAGCCGAAGCTTCGTACGTCTGGTCGATATAGGTGGTGCCACCAGGATATCACTGCGTCTCTTGGGTCGCGCAACAGCAATGTCACCCGTTCGATGCCAGCCTGTCGCAGCATTTCTATGTTGTAATCGCTCGCGGGCATGTGTTGGCCGCCGATTGCGGACGGTGCATTTGCAAACCGCCAGAGTCCTTGTGGCGAAATTTGCTGAACCAGCGGGCCGGAATTGCAAATCTGGATTTCTTCCAGACCCGCCGACAATTGCAGCGACCGCGTTATGAAAACCGTCGCGCTTTTCGGCATCGACACGAGAACAATGTGATTATCCGGCATGTCCGGCAGGGTATCCCCGCCGCGCGGTGACGCCAATCCACAAACTTACTCAACAGGAGAACCACGCACATGGGCGTTTCCGTGAACGACATCCTGCGCCAATGGGACGAGGTGGCCGCGGGCCGCGCGGGGTTCCAGTCGGTCTGGCAGGAGATCGCCGATCACCTGCTCGGCCGGCGCGACTTTACCGGCGCGGGCGCTTCTCCAGCCACGCCCGGCCGCAAGCGCATGGCGCGCATCTACGACACGACCGGGCTGCAGGCCGCCGACCTGCTGGCGGCCGCGCTGCATTCGTTCCTGACCAATCCCGCGCTGCGCTGGTTCGGGTTGCGGCCGGAGGATGATTTCCTGGCGGAGGATGATGCGGTGCGGGGCTGGCTCGGGGCGGCGGAGGATGTGCTGTATGCCGCGTTCAACGGCCCGGACGCAAACTTCGCGCCGCAGATCCACGAGGTCTATCTCGACCAGGTGGCGTTCGGCACGGCCGCCCTGTATGTGGGCGACCGGCCGGGGCGCGGGCTGCTGTTCTCCGCCCGGCCGCTGGGCGAAATCCATATCGCGGAGAACGCCGAGGGGCGGGTCGATACGGTGTTTCGCCGGTTCCGTTTCACCGCGCGCCAGGCCCATCAGGCCTGGGGCCCGGCGGCGGGCAAGGCGGTGACGGCGGCGCTGGAAGCGGGGAAGGGCGAGCGCAGCTTCGCCTTCCTGCATTGCGTGAAGCCGTTTTCGGATGCGGCCCGCTCCGGGCCGCGAACCGGGACGCGCGCGGCGTTCGCCTTCGGGTCGTATTACGTGAATCTGGACGAACGCGCGCTGGTGGCCGCGGGCGGATATCACGAGATGCCCTACATGGTGCCGCGCTGGTCGAAGGATGCGGGCGAGATCTACGGCCGGGCGCCGGGCTGGAACGCGCTGCCCGACCAGAAGATGCTCAACGAGATGAGCCGGACCACCCTCAAGGCGGCGCAGAAGGCGGTCGACCCGCCGCTGTTGATCGCCGACGACGGGGTGGTGATGCCGCTGCGCACCCAGCCGGGCGGGATCAACGTGGTCCGCGCGGGCGCGCTGTCCCAGGACCCGCTGCGGCCGCTGCCGGCGGCACCCCGGATCGATATCGGGCTGGAGATGATGGAGCAGCGCCGCGAGGCCGTGCGCGCGGCGTTTCACGGCGGCCTGCTGCAGCTGTTCCAGGACCCGCGGATGAGCGCCACCCAGGTGCTGCAGCTGGTGCAGGAGATGCAGCGGCTGCTGGGCCCGATGCTGGGGCGCCAGCAGGCGGAACTGCTGGAGCCGATGATCGAGCGGGTGTTCGGGATATTGCTGCGGGCGGGGATGCTGCCGCCGCTGCCGGATGCGTTGATCGGCGTGCCGCTGCGCGTCGATCACGTCTCGCCGATCGCGCGGGCCCAGAAGGCAGGCGACGCCCAGGCCGTGTTGCGAACCCTGGAGGCGGCCGAGGCCATGGCGGCGATCGATCCGCAGGTGACGGACCTGATCGACCCCGACGCCGGGCTGCGCCTGATCGCCGAGGCGAACGGGGTGCCGGCGAAGGCGCTGCGCGGGGCCGAGGACGTGGCCGTGATGCGGGCGCTGCGGGCGGTTTAGAGGGCGGCGCATGAGATGCCCGGATCAAGTCCGGGCATGACGAAATAAGGAAAGGCCGGGCATGACGAAATAGGGAAAGGTTGGGCATGACGAAATAAGGAAAGGCCGGGCATGACGAAATAGGGAAAAGTTGGGCATGACGGCATAAAGAAAGGCCGGGTCTGGTCACACCCACTGCCGTCATGCGCGGACTTGATCCGCGCATCTTGGTGCTTGTCCGTCTGCTGGTGCATGAGATCCCCGGAACGGACTTTGTCCGCCAACGCGCAAAGCGCGCGGGCGGGGTCCGGGCATGACGCAATTACTTTAATCCGGCCAGCCCGCCGCCCGGTCAAAGCCGGGGCGGGTCCGGTGACCTGCCCGAAAGCCGGGCCGCCCGACGCGGGTGTGAAACGCGAGACGGGTCCGCCGTGCCTCCGGGCGATGCGGGCAGCCCTTCGATTCTTCAGTCGGCCGTACGGGCGGGTTTCAAACCCGCCCCTACATCATTTGAATCGAAAGGAGGACGGATATGTCCGTCGAGATCACGACTGCCTTCCGGCAGGAATACAAGAGCGGCATCGAGATGCTGGTGCAGCAGATGAGCAGCCAGATGCGCGGGGCCGTGCGCGAGGAGGCGATTTCTTCCAAGCGCGCCTTCTTCGACCAGGTGGGTGCGGTCGCGGCCAGCGAGGCGACCGAGCGCCACGGCGACACGCAATATGTGAGTACGCCCCACAAGCGGCGCTCGGTGGCGGCCAAGACCTACCGGGTGGCCGACCTGGTCGATGTGCCGGACCTGATCCGGACCCTCAACGACCCGACGAACGCCTACAGCCAGGCCTTCGCTGCGGCGCTCAACCGGGCCATCGACCGGGAGATCGCGACGGCCGCGCTCGGCACCGCCTACACCGGCGAGACCGGGACCAACGCGGTGACGTTGCCGGCGGGCCAGAAGCTCGCGGCGGGCGGGGCGGGCTTCACGCTGGCGAAACTGCGCAGCGCCATGAAGCTGTTCAAGGCGAACAACGCGATCATGCCCGGCGATGATCTGTATGTGGCATGGACCTCGGCCCAGGAGGACGAGTTCATGGACACCAACGAGGTCAAATCCGTCGACTACAACACCCAGAAGGTGCTGGTCTCGGGCGGGGTCGAGGGCTTCTACGGGTTCAAGTTCATCCGCCTGGAAGACGCCGCCGACGGGACACTGCTGCCCAAGGCAGGCAGCACGCGTTCGTGTTTCGCCTGGGCCAAGTCGGGGTTGTTGCTCGGGCTGGGGCAGGACATCACGGCCAGGATCGACCCGCTGCCGAACAAGAACTACGCGGTGCAGGTCTACGCCTCGATGGATATCGGGGCGACCCGGATGCAGGAAGAGAAAATCGTGCAGATTGATGTGGTTGAGGGATAGGAGAAAAGACGCATGGCCATCACGACCGAAAACAGTACCCAGTACGCCAACACGCTGGCCGAGCCGCGGGTGGCGAACCCGACCCATGACGCCCACGGGCGGCTGCGGTTTGCGCGGTTCAACTTCACGCAAGGGGCCGCGGCCGGCGATGCGGGTTCGCTCGCGCGGCTGGTGAAGCTGCCGAAAGGAAAAGTGCGGGTGATCCTGCCCCTGTCGCGGCTGGCGCATTCAGCACTGGGCGCGAGCCGGACCCTCGACCTGGGCTGGGAGGCCCATGTCGGCGACGACGGATCGGGCGCGGTCGCGGCCGATCCGAACGGCCTCGATGACGGGGTGGACGTGTCGTCGGCGGGTGCGTTCGTGCCGGGCGGCACGCTCGGCGGGGACGAGACACAACTTTTCGAGAGCCTCGACGGGGTGGTGATCACGGGCCAGGTCAACGACGGGACGATCCCGGCGGGGGCAACGCTCGACGGCTATCTCGCCTACGTCATGGACTAGCGGCGACGCGTATCACCGCGCATTGCGGGGCGCTCTTCTTTTCGGGAGCGCCCCGTTTTCTTTTGAGGAGACTGCCCATGACCACCGACGTCGATATCGTCAACGCCGGGCTGATCAAGCTTGGCGAGGCGACCATTGCCAGCCTGGCCGATGACGTGAAGGCCGCGCGGCTGGCGAATGCGATCTTTGCCGACCAGCGCGACGTGGTGTTGCGCGCGCATCCGTGGAACTTCGCGCTGGCGCGGGCCGAGCTGACCGCGCACGAGACCGCGCCCCTGTGGGGCTTCGCCAACGCCTATGACCTGCCGGGCGCGCCGGATGTCTGTTTGCGGGTGATCTCGGTGGAGGGCGAGGCGGATGCGGGGCCGGGAGCATGGCAAATCGAGGCCCGGCAGATCGTGAGCGATCTTTCGAGCCCGATCCGGATTCTGTATCTGCGGCGGGTGACCGATTACGCGCTGTGGGATGCGCTGGCACTCGATGCGCTGGCGGCCCGGATGGCCATGGCGCTGGCCGAGCCGTGGGGCAAATCCACCTCGCTGCACAACGCCATGGCGCGGTTGTATGACAACAGCCTGCGCGGCGCGCGCTCGGCGGACGGGCAGGAGGGCGTTCTCGATGTTCTTGAAGCGAACTCCTGGATCGAGGCGCGCATCTGATGGTGGATTTGCAGCCAGCCCAGACGAATTTCACCGCCGGGGAGCTGAGCCCGCGTCTTTTTGGGCGGCGCGACCTGGCGCGCTACGACAACGGGGCGGGCACGCTCCTCAACGCGATCATCCAGCCCCACGGCGGCGTGACCCGCAGGCCGGGCACGCGGTTCGTCGCGAAGACGAAGGACGCGACCGACCCGGTGCGCCTCGCGCCGTTCCGGTTCAACCAGGCGCAGGCCTATGTCCTCGAATTTGGAGATCGCTATGTGCGGTTCTACCGCGACGAGGGGCAGGTCACAGGCCCGGACATAAACGGGGCCACAGTGAGCAACGGCGATTTTACGTCGGACATTTCCGGGTGGACGGACCAGTCTGCCGGCGGGGCGTCGATCGCCCATGACGCGGCGAATGGCCGGCTGAGCCTCGTGGGGTCCGGATCGGACAGTGCGGCGGCGAGCCAGCAGGTCACGAATGCGAACGCGTCCGTCAACGACGCGCTGGTGGCGTTCGACGTGATCGGCGACCCGGGAGACCGGGTGGGGGTGAGCACGGGTGCGCTGGGCGGGTTCGCGTTTATCCGCAATGCGGGCGTGGGACACCATGTGGTGGCGTTTCCCGCCTCGTCGGGCCCGCCGGCGGATGATTTCCACGTCATGTTCGAGCACAGCCTCGGCAAGACCGTGCAGATCGACAATGTGGCGGTGCTGGACGATGTGCCCGTCGAGCTGGCGACACCTTATGCCGCCGCCGACGTGTTCGGGTTGAAGATCGCCCAGTCGGCCGACACGCTCTATTTCGCGCACCCGGATTATCCGCCCTACAAGCTGCTGCGCTACGCGGATGACGAATGGTCGCTCGAGCGCGTGGATTTTCGGGACGGGCCGTATCTGGACGAGAACACGAGCGGCAAGACCATGAACCCGGCGGCGACAAGCGGGCGGCATGTATTGGTCACCTCGCAGGAAAACATTTTCACCGGCACGGATACCGGGCGTTGCCTGCGTCTCAAGCACGGGTCGACCTGGGGCTGGGGCGTGATCGTCGAGGTGGTCAGCTCGACCGAGGTCAATATCGACATCAGGTCGGACTTCGGCGGTTCAGGTGCGACGGCGGCCTGGCGGCTGGGGGCGTGGGGCGCGGTCGACCCGTCGCCGTCAGTGGACCAGGTGCCGGGCGATCAGTATCTGGCGGTCGGCCATCCGGCCTGCGTGAGTTTCCACGAGCAGCGGCTGTGCTGGGCGGGCGAGCGGAACAGCCCGCAGATGTTCCGGGCCTCGAAGTCGGGCGATTTCGAGAACATGGCGCCGACCACGACCGACGGCGCGGTGGAGGACGACGCCGCGCTCAATTACCGGATCGGCGCCGACCAGGCGAACGCGATCCTGTGGCTCCAGTCCCAGCGCTCGCTGGTGCTGGGTACCCAGGGCGGGACCTGGCCGGTGCGGGCGAGTTCGCTCGACGAGCCGCTGACGCCGACGAATATCCAGTTCAAGCGCGCGAACACCTATGGAAGCGCGGACATCCAGCCGGTGACGGCGGGGGACGTGACGCTCTATCTGTCGCCGACAGGGCGCAAGCTGCGCGAGCTGGCGTACCTGTTCGAGCGGGACAATTTCGCGGCACCCGATCTGTCGATCCTGTCGGAACACATCACCGCGGGCGGGGTGGTGCAGATGGATTTCGCCCAGGAGCCCCACGGGCTGGTGGTCATGTGCCGGGCCGACGGCATGCTGCTGGCCATGACCTACAACCGCGAGCATGAGGTGATCGGCTGGCAGCGTCATGTGCTCGGTGGGGCCTATCGGGGCGGGATTGCGCGATGGGAATCGGTCGCGGTGATCCCCGCCCCCGACCGGTCCCACGACCAGATCTGGGGCGTGGCGGCGCGGACCATCGACGGCGCGGATGTCCGCTGTGTCGAGTTCATGGTCCGGGACTTCGATGCGAACGGGGACGACGAACTCTCAGACGCATTTTTCGTCGATTGCGGCCTTTCCTATGACGACCCGAAGGCGATCACCGGCGCGACCCGGGCGGACCCGGTCGTGCTGACGGTTGCGGGACACGGATTCTCGAACGGCGATCTGGTGGATATCGAGGATGTGGTCGGCATGACCGCGCTGAACGGCAACCGCTACACGGTTGCGAGCGCCAGCACGGACGCTTTCGCCCTGGAGGATCTGGATGGCACGGGTTTCGTTGCCTACGCATCGGGCGGTGTGGTCCGCAAGGCGGTCACAACCATCGCGGGCGCGGATCATCTGGATGGTGCGGCGGTGGAGGTGGTGGCCGACGGGGCGCATCTGGGCACGAACACACCCGTCGCGGGGGTGATCGCCCTGGCGGCCCCGGCGAGCCGGGTTCATGCCGGGTTCGGCTATACGACCGATGTGGTGACCCTGCCCATCGCCGCGCGGACCCCGGACGGGTCGGGCGAGGGCAAGACCAAGCGGATCGGCGACGTGGTGGTGCGGTTCCACCGGACCAGCGGCGCCAAGACCGGACCCGATTTCGCCACGCTAGACCGGGTCCCGTTCGAGAGCGGCGATCCGCCCTATAGCGGGGTCAAGATCGTCGGCTTCCCCGCCGGGTATGACGTCGAGGGGGTGGTGGCGCTGCGCCAGGACGCGCCGCTGCCGATGACCATCCTGTCCCTGTCGCCCCGTGTAAATCTCGCCTCGAGGTAGGACCCATGCAAATTGTCCCGTTTGAACCGCCGCATCTGCGCGCGGTCGCACCCCAATGCGCGCAGGCCGAACACGCCGCCTATGTGGAAACCCTGGAATTGTCTGCACTGGTGCAGCCCGGTGCTGCCTTTACCGCGAGAGATGACACAGGGGTGCTGGGATGCGCCGGGGTCGTGCCGCTCTGGCCCGGCGTCGGTCAGGCCTGGGCGGTGTTTTCCGATGCGCTTCTGACGCACCCGGTGGCGCTGACCCGTGCGACCGAACGCGCGTTGGACCACATCATGGCGGTGGAAAACATGCGGCGGGTCCAGGCGACGGTGCTTGACGGGCACGGGGCCGGGGCGCGCTGGCTGTCGTTTCTCGGCTTCGAGCTCGAAGGGCTGCTGTTGAATTACGGACCCGGGGGTGCGGGCGATTACTGGATGTATGGGAGGACGATATGACGGGACCCGAGGTGATTCTGGCGACGGCGGCGCTTTCGGCGCTGCGTGCGGTCGAGGACGGGCGTGCGGCCGGGGCAGCTGCGGAATCTTCCGCGCGCACGGCCGCGCGTGACGCGGCGACTGCGCAAGAACGCGGTGCCGTGAACGCCGACGAGGAACGCCGGCGCGGTTCGGCCAAGGCGGCGGCGCAGCGCGCGCGGCTGGCGCATTCGCGGGCGGATGCGACGGGGACGCCGCTCGATCTGCTGGGCCAGATCGGTGGCGACGCCGAGTTCGATGCCCTGCGCCGCGCCGATGCCGGGAACCTGGTTGCGGTCAACCAGCTGTCCCGGGCAAGCATGTTTCGGCGGCGTGCGGCCGCAGCACGGCGGTCGGGTCTGCTGCGGGCGGGGTCCACGTTGCTCGGCGGTCTGCGATAGCGGGGGCGGGCAACTTCTCAAAGATCACAGACAGGAGCGTGGCCATGCGCCGGACGGTCGAACAATTGTGGCGCTTGAAGCACGACTACCGGGTCGTGTTTTCGACGCCGGAGGGAAAGCGCGTGCTGCGCGACCTCAACCGGTTCTGCATGTACGCCGCACCCACGGCCGACGCCAATGAGGCCGTGTTCACGATGGGCATGCAGCGGGTGTTCCGCCGCATCGCGGCCATGGCGCGGGCGGACGAGGACGCGATGTTGAATGAATTTCAAACCGGACAGGAGAATGACGATGACTGACGCACAGATCGATGTTTCAGAGGCTGAAGTCCCGGTGACGGACGGGCCTGCCGAGAGCTGGCGCGCCGAGCTTTCCGAGGATTATCGAGACCATCCGGTACTGGCGCGTTTCGCGGATGTCGAGGCGCTGGCGCGCGAGCATGTGAACCTGCAGAAGCTGATCGGGCGCAAGGGTATCGTGCCGCCAGGTGCGGACGCGGACGATGCCGAACGCGCACGTTTCCATGACGCGCTGGGCCGGCCCGCGCGTCCGGACGACTATAACCTGGACGGGCTGGAACGACCGGACGGGATGCCCTGGGACGAGGATTTCCAAACCCGGATGCTCGAAAGGATGCATGCCTCGGGCCTGACGGACGGGCAGGCGCGGGCGCTGCTCGAAGGCTATGTCGAGCTGCAGGGTGCGGCCTGGCAGGACGCGACCGCCGCGCAGGGCCGGGCGCTCGACGCGGCGGAGACCGGGCTGCGCCGTGAATGGGGCGAGAGTTTCGACGCGCGGATCGACGTGGCGAACCGCGCCTTCGCGGCGGCTTTTGGTGACCGTGTGGATGACGTGCGCCAGCTGCGGCTCGCGGACGGGCAGCATCTGGGCGACCACCCGGACATGGTGCGGGCGTTTGCCAAGCTGGGCAGCCTGATGGGGGAAGACGAATTCGTCGGCGGCAAGGAGGCGCGGATCGGACATTCGTCATCGGCGGCGCGTGCCGAGCTATCGACCCTGGAGGCCGACCCCGAGTTTCGTACAGCGCTGCTCGATCGGGCCCATCCCGAGCACAGGCAGGCGGTGGCGCGGCGCTCCGATCTTGCCCGCGCGGCCTATGGGGGCGACGCGGAGGCGTTCGACGAATAGCACCACGAATGGCAATCGGGGGCGAATGACCGCATGATCGGCCACAGCTTCGCCAAATTTGATTGGCAGGTTTACCGTTCCATCAAGTTGTCCGGAGAGTTGATCATGCGGTTTTTGCTTTCGTTCGTGCTGGTGTTTTCCCTGTTCGGGACAGGTGCCGCGTTTGCCGATGACGATTCTTCGGTGCCGAGGACATTGTCCATTTCCGGCAGCGGGACGGTCGCCGCGACGCCGGACCTGGTCTCCATCACCGTCGGGGTGACGACGACGGCGCCCGCCGCGCGCGAGGCGCTGACGGCCAACAACGCAAAAACGGCGGAGGTCTTCGCGTTCCTGCGCGCCTCGGGCGTTGGCCCCGGGGACATGCAGTCGACGAATATATCGGTGTCCCCGCAGTTCCGGCCGCGCCGGGGCAATGATCCCGTCCAGCCGGAGATCATCGGCTACATGGTGCGCAACAACGTGCACATCACGGTGCGCGATCTCGCCGACTTCGGCGTGGTCCTCGACGGGGTGGTCGAGGCCGGTGCAAACATGGTGCAGGGGATCAGCTTCGATATCGCGGCGCGCGACGATCTGGAAAAGAAAGCCATGGCGAACGCGGTGGGAGATGCCTTCGCGAAGGCCCGCAACATCGCCGCGGCGGCGGGGATCGAACTGGGGCCTGTCCTGACGATCAACGCCGGCGGCGTGGGGCCGGCGCCGCGCCAGTTCCTGGCCCGCGC
Source organism: Alphaproteobacteria bacterium (assembly GCA_039980135.1). NCBI lineage: Bacteria > Pseudomonadati > Pseudomonadota > Alphaproteobacteria > Alphaproteobacteria bacterium. Next base: position 362,264 of record JBDXCV010000009.1, on the reverse strand, counting down.
GGCGGCCGAAGGCGTGCCGGTCGCGGCGGGAGAACTGACCGTGCGGGCGCAGGTCTCGGTCGTGTTCGCGATCGAGTAGGCGATTCGAATGTTCGCGCAGACGGCCCCGCATCGCGGGGCCGTTTTCGTATGTGGAGGAAGATCATGCAAAACGGGGTTCTGCGCCTGGTGGATCAGCCCGTGACCGTGCGGATTCTCGCCAAGATTCTGGCGACGCTCGTGGCTATCGCGGTCAGCGGATGGTGGTTCATGTTCGACGAGGTGCGGCTGGTGCGCGGCGACGTGGCGCAACAGGGCAACGAACTGGCACAGGAGATCGACAGTTCCGCCCGCTTTCAGCTCGAACAGCGCGACCGGCTGTGGAACCGCGTCGATGCGCTTCGGGAGGAAATACATGTCGTGCAGCTCGAGCTTGGCGATTTGCGCGCGCGGGTGCGGCAGGTCGGCCAGACGGCGGATGCGATCTTTGCCGTGGTCAGCCCGCGGGCAACCCGGCCTGCGGCCCCGGATCGACCGCCGGGTTCGGGCACCGCGCCGCCGCCGCCGGACTGAGCGGATGCGGGCGTGCGGGGCGTGCCCGGGGTTGTAACCTCGGGTCTTCGCCGTCAGTCTGCACCTCCCCGCGAAACAGGTGAGCATGGGGCTTCGGGATATACGGAGCTCCGGGATTTACTGGAGCGATGCTGGAACTGTTTGCGTTCTACTGGCCGTTTGCGACGACCTTCGTGCTCGGCGTCATTCCGATTGCACTCGCGGCTACCGTGATCCTCCACAAGCGCAACGAGAATGCCGCGATCGCCTGGGTTGGTCTGATCCTGCTGTCACCGGGTATCGGGTCTGTCGCCTATCTGTTGTTCGGGATCAACCGCATACGCCGCCGCGCCGCGCGGACCCGGCCGCCGTCGGGCACGCCGGTCGGATCGCTTGCTGGCCAGCCCGACGCCGAAACCGCCCTGGACCGCCTGATCGACAATCTCGCGCCCAACCCGGCCGTCGGGGGAAACCGGGTCGAATTGCTGCGCAACGGCGACGCGGCCTACCCGGCGATGATCGCGGCGATTGACGGGGCTTCCCGATCGGTCATGCTGTCGGTCTATATATTCAAGCGCGATGCCGCCGGCCTGGAATTCGTCGCCGCACTCGCCCGGGCCCGGGCGCGCGGCGTGGACGTGCGGGCGCTTGTCGACGGGGTCGGCCAGATCTATTCCTTGCCCTCGATCATCGGGGCGTTGCGGAAGGCCGAAATCCCCTTCGCCCGATACATGCATTCCTTCTGGCCCTGGCGGATGCCGTATCTCAACCTGCGCAGCCACCGGAAGATTCTGGTCGTCGACGGCGCCATCGGCTTCACCGGCGGCATCAATATCTCCCAGAACAACCGGCTGGACGCGGGTCCCCGGCGGCCGGTACGCGACCTGCATTTTCGGTTTTCCGGTCCCGTCGTGGGGCAGTTATCGGACGCCTTCGCCGACGACTGGGCGTTCACGACCGACGAGACCCTGGAGGGGGAACAATGGTTCCCGCCGCTGGCCGAGGCGGGTGACGTGGCCGCCCGCGCCATCCCGACCGGTCCGCACGAACCGATCGACCGGACGCGATGGATACTCCACGCCGCGATCATCGAGGCGCGGGAACGAATTTCGATCCAGACGCCGTATTTCCTGCCCGACGAAATCCTCATGTCGGCGTTGCGGATCGCGTCCATCAAGGGTGTGAAGGTCGATATCCTGATCCCCGAACGGAGCAACCTCCGGTTTGTCGACTGGGCGGTCCGGGCGCGTTTGGACGAGTTGCTGAAAGACGGGTGCCGTGTCTGGCTCGGGCCCCGGCCCTTCAACCACGCCAAGCTGCTGATGGTGGACCGGGAGTGGGCCCTCATCGGGTCGTCGAACTGGGACCCGCGGAGCCTGCGGCTGAACTTCGAACTGAATGTCGAATGCACCGGCGTTGCCTTCGTGGAGGAACTGTCGGAATCCTTCGAGGCGGAACGCGACCGGGCCCGGCTCCTGACGCTCGACGAGCTCGGCGCGCGATCCTTGTCTGTGCGCCTGCGCGATGGCGTGGCAAGATTGTTCTCGCCTTACCTATAGCAAAGCGGGGGACTGTGATGGCCGAGGGACAAATCGACGCGCAGGAATATTGGGTGCAGAAGGGCGACATACGCCTGTTTGTGTTCCGCAAACGGCTGGCCGGAACGCCGGCAGGCGAGGCTCCTGTGCTGTTTCTTGTGCACGGGTCGTCGTTATGCGCGCGCACCGGGTTCGATCTCGACGTACCGGGCAAGCCCGGTTTCTCGATGATGGACTGGTTCGCCGAACGCGGCTTCGATGTCTGGACCATGGACCATGAGAATTACGGCCGTTCGGACCGCACCGAGAGCAACTCCGACATAGCGAGCGGGGCGGACGATCTGGCGGCGGCGATGCCGACCATCGAGGCGGAAACGGGTCAGAAGGCGTTTCATTTCTTCGGCAGTTCGTCGGGCGCCCTGCGGGCCGGGCTGTTCGCGACCCGCCATCCCGACAATGTGCATTCGCTGACGCTCGATGCCTTCGTGTGGACCGGCGAAGGCTCGCCGACATTGGAGAAACGGCGCGAGAATCTGGACCACTTCCGGGCCCATCCCACGCGCGATGTCGACCGGGCCTTCTTCCACTCGATCTTCAACCGCGACCGGCCCGGCCTGGTCGAAGACGGGGTGGCGGACGCGTTCGCCGATGCAGAGCTGGAACATGGGACGACGATGCCGACCGGCACCTATCTGGACATGTGCGCCAATTTGCCGGTCGTCGATCCCGAACTGATCGACTGCCCGGTGCTCATCCTGCGCGGTGAACATGACGGGATCGCGACGGAAGAGGATATTGTGGCGTTCTTCGGGGCGCTGCGCTCGGACGACAAGCAGATGGTCGTGCTGCCCGATCAGGCCCATGTCGGCGCGCTCGGCCTGAACCGCCACCGCTTCTTTCATGTGCTGCTTGGGTTTCTGACGCTCCCCGAGCGGCTGCGTGCGGCGTCCTAGGGCGCGCTAGTAGGCGCGTTCGACGCAGAAATCGACGACATTCTCCAGCGCGGTGCGGTGCGCATTGTCCGGCAGGCTTGCGAGCGCGGCGCGGGCGGTATCGGCGTAGCCCCGGGCGCGGATGAGCGTGTCCGACAGCGCGTCATGGGCGGATAGAATTTCAACCGCCCGCTCCAGGTCGCCGTCCCGCTGGTCCAGATCCTCGAGGGTGCGCTTCCAGAAGGCCTGCTCTTCGTCATTGCCCCGGCGCAGCGCCAGGACGATGGGCAAGGTGATCTTGCCTTCACGGAAGTCGTCGCCGACGCCCTTGCCGAAGGCCTTGTCGGTCGCGGAATAGTCGAGATAGTCGTCGACCAGCTGGAAGGCGATCCCGAGATTGCCGCCATATTGTTCGAGCGCGGTTTCGTCGTTGCTGTTCCGGGCCGCGATATGTCCGCCGACCTGACAGGCGGCCGCGAACAGGGCCGCCGTCTTCGACCGGATGACGTAGAGATAATCCTCTTCCGTTGTCGCCGTGTCATTGGCCGTCGTGAGCTGTGCCACTTCGCCCTCGGCGATGACCGCGCTGGCATTGGCCAGGATGTCGAGCACCTTGAGGGATTCGCTTTCGACCATGAGCCGGAAGGACCGGCTGAACAGGAAGTCACCGACCAGCACGCTGGCCTGGTTACCCCACACGGCATTGGCCGTGTCGCGCCCGCGCCGAAGATCGGATTCATCGACCACGTCGTCATGCAGGAGCGTGGCGGTATGGATGAACTCGACGGCGGCTGCGAGGCCGATATGCTTGTCGCCGTCGTAACCGCACAGCCGCGCGCTGGCCAGGGTGAGCAGGGGCCGGAGCCGCTTGCCGCCGGCGGCGACGAGATGGCCGGCCAACTCGGGGATCAGCGGGACATCGGACTGCATGTGGTCGACGATGAGCTGGTTTACCCGGGCAAAATCCGAAGCGCACAGATCACGCAAATCGTCGAGCGCGTTCGGCGCTCCCTTCGACGGCGACCCCTCCAGACGGGCAATGACGGCCACGACAGGTTCTCCAAGATTGTTTGCCGGATGGCTGGTCGGCGCAGCAAGAATGTCCACGCCAGCGGCGTGCGGCGAGCATATGATGTTTGATAGGGGCGTCAAGTAAGGTGCCGACCACATTACCGCGACGGGACGGAGCGAAGCTTGCGCGAATTGTTGAGGACGAACGATCATGTCGCCCTGTCGCTGGCGATGGCGTTGTTGAAGGATGCCGGTATCGAATGCGTCATGTTCGACACGCACGCCGCAATCATCGAGGGCAGTATCTCCGCCATCCAGAAGCGCATGATGGTGCTCGATGAAGACTATGGTGTGGCCCGCGAGTTGCTGGTGGGCGCGGAACTGCTTGATTCCCGGCCATCCCGCGCGGCGCCCCGGGACGGGCCGGCGTGACAGCGGCGGCGGAAACCACGGACCGATTGCTCGGCGGGCGTGTCGAAATCAGACAGCCCGGCGCCGGTTTCAGGGTCTCGGTCGATGCGGTCCTGCTGGCGGCGGCTGTGGCGCTTGACCCCGGGCAGCGCGCGCTCGACATCGGCTCCGGTGCGGGCGGTGCGACGCTATGTCTCGCATCGCGCCTGCCCCATGGCGACGTACTCGGGATCGACCGGGACGCGCGGATGACCGGCTATCTGCGCGCGAATATTTCGGCAAACGGTTTTGACGGACGCGTCGGGGCCGAGACCCTGGATGTTGCCGGCGGCGTGCCCGACCATTTGCGTGGCACGTTCGATCACACCTTTTCCAACCCGCCCTACCTGCCGGTCCACCGCGCGGACAAGCGCACGATCGGGGATGCGGCCGGCGCGGCGACGATCGAATCCGTGCCGTTCGAAGACTGGCTGGGGTTCATGGCGGCTTGTACGAGGCCGAAGGGGCGGCTGACGATTGTCCACCGTGCCGACCGGCTCGAGGAACTGCTGACCGCCTTTGCCCGATGCAGCGGCGAGATCAGGGTGCTGCCGATCTGGCCGCGCGCGGGCGCCCCGGCGAAGCGGGTCATCATCACCGGGCGGGTTGGCGTGCACGCGCCGACTGCGCTTTGCCCCGGCCTGGTCCTGCACGGGCCCGACGGCGGCTACGCACCCGAGGCGCGGGAGATTATCGAAGCCGGCGGCGGGCTGGGGTTCGGGGCGGCGCCCGGGTAGGCACAACCCCGGCGGCGCGCTGCGAACGGTTGGCGGAACCGGCGAAGCTAGTGCTATGAAGCTGCCTGAACGCGTCGCACGGGTGTGACGCGAAGTCATTCGGAAAGCTGGCCATGTTCGGATTTTCGCTCTCAAAGCTGCTCGTTCTGGCCCTCATCGTCGGCGCGGTGATGATCGGATTCCGCCTGTTCGGGCGCGTCGCGTCACAGGGTGCGACAAAGGGCAATTCGAAGGGCGCGGCAAGCAAGCCCGAACCCGACGCGTTCGATACCGAATATGACGCGGAAAGCGATACCTACGTCGTGCGGGACAAGGACGCGAAGCCGGACTGAGCCGCCGGATCGCCGGTGCCGGTTTCGCTGAAAGTTATCGCGCGAATTCGAACCGCGCATTCTCGTTGAATATTGCACACAGAATGTCGTCTCCCGCGCCTTGACCGGGGGTGGGGGCGCTTCTATTTTCCGCCGCGCCGAAAGGCATTGGTGCACCACTTCGGACAATCGCGATCAGCCAGCCCGATGCAGCTCGCTCTGCGGCGTCGCCGCACAGCTTTCAAGACCTGATCCTCACCCTGCAGAGGTTCTGGGCGCAGCATGGCTGTGTCATCCTCCAGCCCTACGATATGGAGGTCGGTGCGGGCACGTTTCACCCCGCGACCACGCTGCGCGCATTGGGTCCGGACCCCTGGCGCGCCGCCTTCGTACAGCCGTCCCGACGGCCGACGGACGGCCGCTACGGCGAGAACCCGAACCGCCTGCAGCATTACTACCAGTTCCAGGTGATCCTCAAGCCGTCGCCGCAGGACAGCCAGGAGCTGTACCTGCAGAGCCTCGGCGCGCTGGGTATCGACCCCAAGTCACACGACATCCGGTTCGTCGAAGACGACTGGGAAAGCCCCACATTGGGCGCCTGGGGCCTGGGCTGGGAAGTCTGGTGCGACGGGATGGAAGTCAGCCAGTTCACCTATTTTCAGCAGGTCGGCGGCTTCGATTGTGATCCCGTGGCGGTCGAACTGACCTACGGCCTGGAGCGGCTGGCGATGTATGTGCAGGGCGTCGAGAATGTCTACGACCTCGATTTCAATGGTGCCGGCACCAAATATGGCGACGTCTTCCTGCGGGCCGAGCAGGAGTTCAGCGCCTATAATTTCGAACATGCGAACACCGAAATTCTGTTCCGGCATTTCGCGGATGCCGAGGCAGAGTGCCACGCGCTGATCGCGCAGGAACTGGCGCTGCCCGCCTATGACCAGTGCATCAAGGCGAGCCACACATTCAACCTGCTGGATGCGCGTGGCGTGATCTCGGTGACCGAGCGCCAGGCCTATATCCTGCGGGTGCGCGAACTGGCGAAGAGCTGCTGCGAAATGTGGCTCCACGCGCAGGCGGGTGGCTGAGCGCAATGGCCGAGCTTCTTGTTGAATTCCTGTCCGAAGAGATTCCCGCGCGCATGCAGCGCCGGGCGGCGGCGGATCTTGAGCGGCTGCTGTCGGCCGCGCTGAAGGACAATAATCTTGCGCATGGGTCGGTTGATGTGCGTGCCACGCCGCGGCGCCTCGCCATCCGGGTCGACGATCTTCCCGAGACGCAGCCGTCGCGCGCGGTCGAGCGCAAGGGGCCGCGCACGGACGCGCCTGAAAAGGCGATCGAGGGGTTCGTCGGGTCGATCGCGATAGCGCTCGAAGACTGCGAGGTCCGCGAGGACAAGAAGGGTTCCTTCTATGTCGCTGTCTGGGAGGAAACCGGCCGGCCGACCCGCGACGTGCTCTCGGAAATTATTCCCGCAGTCGCCAACGACATGCCCTGGCCGAAATCCATGCGCTGGGCGGAGTCGCGTTTTCGCTGGATCCGACCATTGCATGGCGTTCTGGCCCTGTTCGGCGGCGCGCCCCTGTCGGGCGGTCTGGATACGGGCGATGGCATCCTCGCATTCACCGACCGGACGGCGGGTCACAGATTTCACGCGCCCGCGCCTTTCGCGGTCAGGGATTTCGCCGACTACGAGACACGGCTGCGCGACGCCAAGGTTGTCGCGGACTCCGCCGCGCGGGAGCAGTCGATCCGTGAACAGCTTGCCGAGCTGTGTGCGGGTGCCGGTTTTCAGGTGCCCGACGATGAGGGGCTCTACGCGGAAGTGGCGGGTCTCGTCGAATGGCCGCGGGTTCTGATCGGGTCGATCGATCGTGACTTCATGGGACTGCCGGCGGAAGTGCTGGTTTCGTCCATGCGCGAGCATCAGAAATATTTCGGCCTGAAACAGGCCGACGGCGAGATCGCGCCTTCATTTGCGTTTGTTTCGAACATCGAGGCCGATGATCCGGCCGCCGTGGTTGCGGGCAACGAGCGGGTGCTGCGGGCCCGCCTGTCGGATGCCAAGTATTTCTGGGACCAGGACCTCAAATTTCCGCTCGAAAAGATGGGCAAATCTCTCGACGGGATCGTGTTTCACGCCAAGCTGGGCAGCATCGGCGACAAGGTCGGGCGGGTCGAGGCGCTGGCGATGTGGTTTGCCGGGGCGATCCCCGAGGCGAATCCCCAGACGGTCGGGCGCGCCGCGCGTCTCGCCAAGGCGGATCTGGTCAGCGGCATGGTCGGGGAGTTCCCCGATCTGCAGGGCACCATGGGGCGTTACTATGCGACGGCGCAGGGTGAGCCCGGCGACGTGGCGGATGCCATCGCCGAACATTATTCGCCGGCAGGCCCGTCCGACGCCTGCCCGTCGGTGCCTGTAAGCATGGCGGTTGCCCTGGCGGACAAGGTGGACACGCTGATCGGCTTCTGGTCGGTCGACGAAAAACCGACCGGTTCGAAGGACCCGTTCGCGTTGCGGCGTGCGGCGCTCGGCGTGATCAGGATCGTGCTTGAGAACGGTCTGAGGATCAGCCTGCGCGCGGCCTTCGCCGAGGCGCGGGCACATCACAAATGCAATGACGCGGTGATCGATGACGACCTCCTGTCGTTCTTTGCCGACCGTCTCAAGGTCCATCTTCGCGATGACGGCGTGCGCCACGACCATATCGAGGCGGTGATTGAACAGCAGCGCGATGGCGACCTGGTCGAACTGGTCGCGCGTGTACGCGCGCTGGGCGAATTTCTGCAATCGGATGACGGCAACAACCTGCTGGTCGCGTTTCGCCGTGCCGCGAACATCGTGCGCGCCGAAGAAAAGAAAGACGGCACCGAATATGATGGGGCGGCATATGACCCCGGGTTGGGCGGCGACGAACCGATCGAGAGTGCGCTTTGGGACGTATTGACGCGGACCGAAAGCGAAATCGAGGCGGCGCTGGCTGGCGAAGCATTTGAATCCGCCATGAGAAGCCTCGCCGGATTGCGTCAGCCGATCGACGCGCTCTTCAATGACGTGACCGTAAATGTTGACGACTCTGTCGTCAGAGGGAATCGATTGCGCCTGCTCGCGCGAATCCAAGGGGTTATGAACAATGTCGCAGACTTCTCCAAAGTCGAAGGCTGATGGAAACTCGATGAACGCTACAACGGAAAAATGGGTTTACAGCTTCGCGGCCGGGTCTTCCGACGGCAATGCCGAAATGAAGAATCTCCTCGGCGGCAAGGGCGCCAACCTGGCGGAGATGAGCAATCTGGGGCTGCCTGTTCCCCCGGGTTTCACCATCACGACCGACCTTTGCACCCATTACTACGACAATGGGGAGACGTATCCCGACACCCTCGATGCGCAGGTCGAATCGGCGCTGGCGGCGATCGAGAAGGATGTCGGCACGCGTTTCGGTGACGCCGAGAATCCGCTGCTCGTGTCCGTGCGCTCGGGCGCGCGCGCCTCGATGCCGGGTATGATGGATACGGTCCTGAACCTCGGCCTGAACGACACGACGGTGGCGGGCCTGGCGACCCGTTCGGGCGATGCGCGCTTTGCGTTCGACAGCTATCGCCGCTTCATACAGATGTACAGCGACGTCGTTCTGGGCGTCGACCATTACATGTTCGAAGAGGTGCTCGAGCAGCACAAGCTGGACAGCGGCCTGACGCTCGACACCGACCTGTCGGCGGACGACTGGCAGGCCATCGTCACCGAGTTCAAGGCCATCGTCGAGCGGGAGCTGGGCACGCCCTTCCCGCAGGACCCCCGCGTGCAGCTTTGGGGGGCGATCGGCGCGGTGTTCGGCTCGTGGATGAACCAGCGCGCGATTACCTATCGCCGGCTGCAGAACATCCCGGCGGAATGGGGCACGGCGGTGAATGTGCAAGCGATGGTGTTCGGCAATATGGGGGACGATTGTGCGACCGGCGTCGCCTTCACCCGCGACCCGTCGACCGGCGAGAATATTTTCTACGGCGAGTATCTCGTCAACGCCCAGGGCGAGGACGTGGTGGCGGGCATCCGCACGCCCCAGCATCTGACGATTGCGGGCAAGGAACGGAACGGCTCCGACCTGCCGTCGATGGAAGAGGTCATGCCGGAGGTATTCGGTCAGCTGGCCGAGGTCCGCGAGACGCTTGAGGCGCACTACAAGGACATGCAGGACATCGAGTTCACCGTGCAGAGCAACAAGCTCTACATGCTGCAGACCCGCTCGGGAAAGCGGACCGCGGCTGCCGCCGTGCGGATCGCCGTGGAGATGGTGGATGACGGGCTGATCAGCCAGTCCGACGCGATCATGCGGGTCGAGGCCGGACAGCTGGATCAACTGCTGCATCCGCGGCTCGACCCGGACGCGCCCCGCAAGGTTTTGAGCAAGGGCCTTCCGGCGTCGCCGGGGGCGGCATCCGGACGAATCGTGCTCAGCGCCGATCTCGCCGAAGATATGGCGCAGAAGGGCGAGGACGTTATCCTGGTGCGGATCGAGACCAGCCCGGAGGACATCCATGGGATGCACGCGGCACGCGGCATCCTGACGACCCGTGGCGGGATGACCAGCCACGCGGCGGTTGTGGCCCGCGGTATGGGACGCCCATGTGTTGCCGGCGCCGGCGAGATCAACGTGGATTACGACAAGGGGCAGGTGCGTGTCGGCGAACGCACGCTCGAAGCGGGGGACCGCATCACGATCGACGGCGCGACGGGTGAGATCATCGATGGCGAAGTGCCGACGATCGAGCCTGAATTGTCCGGCGACTTTGCGAAATTGATGACATGGGCGGACGGGATCCGGCGGCTCAAGGTACGCACCAATGCCGAAACCCCGGTGGATGCCAAGACGGCCCGGGATTTCGGGGCCGAGGGCATCGGGCTGTGCCGGACCGAGCACATGTTTTTCGACCCCGAGCGGATTGTCGCCGTGCGGCGCATGATCCTGGCCGAAGATGTGACGGGCCGCCGCGCCGCGCTGGACGAGCTCCTGCCGTTCCAGCGGCAGGATTTCGTCGAATTGTTCAACATCATGGCGGGCCTGCCGGTCACGATCCGGCTGCTCGACCCGCCGCTGCATGAATTCCTGCCGAAGTCCGATGAAGAGATTGGCGAGGTGGCGCGCGCCGCCGGGCGTGATCCGCAGGCGATGACCGACCGGGCGACCCAGTTGCATGAATCGAATCCGATGCTGGGGCATCGCGGTTGTCGGCTCGGCATCACCTATCCCGAAATCTACGAGATGCAGGCCCGGGCGATTTTCGAGGCCGCCGTGATCGTCGCGAAGGATTCCGACGAAACGGTATTGCCCGAAATCATGATCCCGCTCGCGGCGACGCGAAAGGAAATCGATATTCTCAAGGCGTCGATTGATCAGGTCGCGGAGGCCGTGTTCGGGGAAACGGGCACGCGCGTCGAGTATCAGGTCGGTACCATGATCGAGCTTCCGCGCGCGGCGTTACGCGCTGCCGAGATTGCCGAATCCGCCGAATTCTTCAGTTTCGGGACCAACGACCTGACCCAGACGACGTTCGGTATCAGCCGCGACGATGCGTCAAATTTTCTCAACGATTACGAGCGTCAGGGCATCATCGAAATCGACCCGTTCGTGTCGATCGACGTCGACGGGGTCGGCGAACTGGTGTCGATAGCGGCCGAACGGGGGCGCGAGACACGTCCCGATATCAAACTCGGTATCTGTGGTGAGCATGGCGGCGATCCTGCTTCGGTCAAATTCTGTGACCGGACCGGGCTGGACTATGTGTCCTGCTCTCCCTACCGGGTTCCGATTGCGCGCCTGGCGGCGGCGCAAGCCAGCGTCGAAGCCGGCGCGGAACCCAAGGCCTAATCGCCTTTCAGGCCTGACCGGGCCTCTTTTCAGGTACTATAAACGCAAAAGCCGCGCCCGGAAGGGGCGCGGCTTTGTTGTTTTGGGGTCCGGAATCGGCGCTATTCGGCGGCGACTGCGTCTCCGGACACCTCGGTCGGTTTGTCGTGGTTACGCTCGGCAAACAGCCAGCGGAAGAAGGCGACCATTGCCTCACCACGCTCGTGTTCTGCCTGGCGCAAGATCTCCACATCCGACTGGAAAGTGTTGAGGTTTTTCATCGTGTGACTCCTACGCTCGGGTTAATCGTTGTGCCCCACATATCTAGGTCAGCAATAGTGGTACATCAAGATATGTATTATGCAAAATATGCATATCTGGTGACGATATATGAACGTAGTTTGCTAAAAATACGTTAATTTATTCCAAACAGGAACATTAACGGGCCGGTGAAACACCTGGCGCGATCAAGGGTTCGCCGCCGACGGTCAGCTGTTGGCCCCCGGATTCCAGGGCGTCGAGGCGAATGGAGATCAGTAGATGATCGCCACTGCGCGATCGTATATCGCCGACTTTCTGGTCCCCCAGGAGGACATCCGTGCCGGGGATCTGGGACGCGTGGGTGGCTTTGAAGGCTGCAAGTCTGCGCTTTACGAGGCCGCGATATTTCGTCCGGGCCGTCAATTCCTGGCCCATGTAGCAGCCCTTTTCCCAATCGATCCCGTTCAGCGCGTCGAAATTGGATTCGAGGAGTGTTGATTTCTCGATATCCATATCGCGGGAGCCGTCGGGTACCTCCAGAGAGATGCGCAATGCGTCGTAGGTATCGAAATCCGCTTCCGCGATGCCGGCCCGGGTCAACCAATCCGGGGTTTCCACGTCGGGTCCGATCAGGCGACATCCCAGCGCAGGGGCGCGGGGGTCAGTAAAGGCCAGCCCCTTGGTTACCCGATCGTTCAGGGCGATCGGGGCGGTTTGCCCGGCCACCGGCGACAATCCCAGTGCATCGTGGGCGCCTTCGCCCAGAATCGCGAAAACACCGAGATCGTCGCGCGGTTCGAGCTGGACGTCTGCACGAAGCCTGAACCGCGAAAGCCGCTGGATCAGGTCAGCGCCACGCCCGGCCTCGCAGTCCAGCAACAAGCCGTCCCCAAACTGGGCGACGAAAAAGTCGTGCAGATACTTCCCCTGGGGCGTCAGCAGGGCGCTGTACACGGACAACATGGCCGAGACCCGGTCCATGTCCTGCGACACCAGTCCCTGCAGGAATGTCCGGTTGTCGGCGCCACTGATCGCGACGACATCGCGCGGCAGTTTGACGGAGAAAATGGTCATGAGACGTCTCTCGCGGCCGGCGGCGGCCAAGCGTTGTTCATCGGGATCGAATTGATAATTGGCTTGTCGCGCCGGTCTGGCAAGGCGCGCGCGCATTCTTTTTTCAGCAAGAATTGGCACGGAGCTGGGCACACGGGTATAAGCCTCATCGTCATGCGAATACTCTATGTCGGTCCCAACCGGATTGGCGATGCCGTCCTCTCCTCGGGTTTGCTGAGCTTCCTGAACAGGAACTTTCCCGACGCGCGATTCACCGTCGCCTGTGGCGCTTCGGCTGCGCCCCTGTTCGAGGAGCTTCCGGGCCTCGAACGCCTGATCCCCATGCACAAGAAACCGCGCGCCGGCCATTGGCGGTCGCTCTGGCGGCAGGTTGCCGGCCATCGCTGGTCGCTCGTTGTGGACCTGCGGCGTTCAATCATTCCCTGGACGGTCATGTCGTCACGCCGCGCGGTGGCACCCCCGCGCTCGCAGCATGATGAACATGCGGTCGTTTCGTTCGCGCGGACATTGGGTCTGTCGGAGAATCCGCCGATCCCGCACCTTTGGACCGGCGAGAAACATCGGGCTGCGGCTGCCGAACTGTTACCGGCGGAAACGCCGGTCATCGCTGTCGCACCGACGGCGAACTGGCGGGGCAAGACCTGGCCGGCGGATCGGTTCGTCGAAACCCTCCAGCGATTAACGGGTATCGCCGGACCTGACGCAGACACGATCCTGCCGGACGCGGCGATTGCCGTGCTCGGCGCCGAGAATGAGCGTGATGCGGCGATGCCGGTGCTCGATGCCATCCCGGCGGCGCGCCGGATCGACCTGGTCGGCACGCAGGACCTGCCGACGATATCGGCCTGTTTGCTGCGCTCGGCGCTGTTTGTCGGCAATGATTCGGGCCTGATGCACATGGCCGCCGCCGCGGGAATTCCGACGTTGGGGCTGTTTGGCCCGAGCCGCACGGAACGCTATGCGCCATGGGGTTCCAGGGCGACATGGGTTGCGACCGAAAAACCCTTCTCCGAACTTGTCGGCGGGGCGGGCTATGATCACCGCACGACCGAAACACTGATGGACAGCCTTTCCGTCGATACGGTCGTCAGTGCATCGGCGCGTTTGTGGCGCCGCGTGGGTGAAGACCGAGAATGACCGATCACGAACATATGCCGCGTTTGTCCGCGCTCGTCGTGGCACACAACGAGGAGGCGCAGCTCGCCGATTGCCTGACCGCGCTCGGCTTCGCCGACGAGATCGTCGTCGTTCTCGACCGATGCACGGACGGGTCCGAAGAGATCGCGCGCGCGCACGGTGCCGTTGTGGAGGCCGGGGCCTGGGAGATTGAAGGCGCGCGCAGGAACCGCGGGATCGATCTCTGCACCGGCGACTGGATCGTTGAAGTCGACGCCGACGAACGCGTGACGACGGATCTGGCGCAGGATATTCGCGAGACGATTGCGCAAGCGCCTTACGGCCATTTCCTGATCCCGTTCCACAATTACGTCGGTGACCGGCTTGTCGAGTTCGGCTGGGGCGCGGCCTGGGGCGTGAGTGCGACGGTCCGCCTGTTCGCCAAGGACCCCGCGCGCGGTCCGGCCAAGATATGGGGCGATCAGCGCATCCATCCCGCCCTGGAGCTCAAGGGCGCTTCGGGACGTTTGACGGCCCCGATGGTTCACTATGTGGACCGCAATATCTCGGACATGATCCAGCGGCTGGACCGTTACACGAGCGCGCGTGCGCGCGATTTGCGCGAATCCGGCGATATCGGCAGTTTCGGACATAATCTGCGGCGGATATTCTCGCGCTTCTGGAAATGCTACGTGGCGCGGCGGGGATATCGTGAGGGTCAGTACGGATTTTTGATTGCATTGATGGCCAGCCTCTACCCGATCCTCAGCTACCTCAAAGCCCATCTGGAGGATGAATAACCTTGCGACTGCTCCAGGCCATGGCGGGTGCAGAAGTGGGGGGCGCGGAGGCGTTTTTCGTCCGGCTGGCGATTGCGTTTGCCAACATCGATATCGAACAGCGCGTGATCATCCGTCGGGATTCGGTCCGCGCGCGTGCGCTGCGCAAGGGCGGGGTGGAGCCGCTGGAATTGCCGTTCGGCGGACGAATGGATTTCCGAACCCGGCCCGCATTGCAGCGTGAGATAGATCGCTACAAACCCGATATCGTCCTGAGCTGGATGAGCCGTGCCAGCTGGGCCACACCCAAATCTGAGGGCCCCGACGGCTACAAACTGGTCGCCCGGCTCGGCGGCTATTACGATCTCAAATATTACCGACACTGTGACTATCTGATCGGCAATACGCCGGAGATTGTCGAGCACATCGCCAAGCAGGGCTTCGACCAGGACCGGATTGTCTATCTGCCGAATTTCGTGAACCCGCCGCAACGCCCCGCGATATCGCGGATCGGCTTCGATACCCCGCTGGACGCACCGCTGTTGCTGGCGATGGGGCGGTTGCATGAAAACAAGGCCTTCGATGTGCTTTTGCGCGCGCTCGCGAAGCTGCCGGACACATGGCTCTGGATCGCCGGTGAAGGCCCCGAGGCGGCCAACCTGTCGAAACTCGCCGCCGAGCTTGGCGTAGATGATCGTGTGCGATTCCTCGGGTGGCGCGACGATTCCGATGCGTTGATGCAAGCCTGCGATATTTTTGTCTGCCCGTCGCGCCAGGAGCCACTGGGCAATATCGTGCTGGAAGCCTGGGCGGCCGGGAAACCCGTCGTGGCCGCTGCGGCCGCCGGGCCTGTCAGCCTGATCGGAGATGATGAGGCCGGTCTTATTGTGCCGGTGGATGATACCGACGCGCTTGCGGCCGGCATCCAGGCGTTCGTCGCCGACCCCGCCAACGCGGCGCGCCTGGCCGTTGAGGGCCGCCGGCGGTATGAAGAAAGTTACACGGAGGCGGCGGTCGTCGCGCAGTATCAGAACTTCTTCGAGCGGGTTTCCTGACGATGTGTGGAATCGCCGGTGTCATGGGAGCTGACGGCTCGACCGCGGATGCAGGCGTATTGCAGCGACTGGTCGACGCGCTGCGGCACCGCGGGCCGGATGGCGAGGGTGCCTATTCGGCGCGCAATGTCGCGTTGGGCCAGACGCGCCTCGCCATCATCGATCTGGAGACGGGCAACCAGCCGCTCTACGAACCGGGCGGGGCGGTCCTGGTGGCGAACGGCGAAATCTACAATTATGTCGAACTGCGGGCGCAGATGGAGGGCGAGGAGTTCTCCACCCAGTCCGATTGCGAACCGCCCCTGCATCTCTACAGGAAATACGGTCTCGATTTCGTAGATCATCTGCGGGGGATGTATGCCATCGCGCTGTATGACCCGATCGAAGGGCAGCTCGTGCTGGCGCGCGACCCGTTCGGCATCAAGCCGCTTTACTACGCCCAGACGGACCGCGGTTTTGCGTTCGCATCGGAACCCCACGCGCTCATCGAATCCGGGATGGTCGCGCCGCGGGTCAATCCGACGGCGTTGTCCGAATTGCTCCAACTCCAGTTCACGACCGGCGCGGAGACGGTATTCGACGGCATCACGCGCGTATTGCCGGGGGAATCGGTCGTCGTGCGCGACGGTCGCGTGGTCGCCCGGCGCCGCCGGTCCGTCCTGCCCTCGGATGGGGTGGCGGACTGGTCGGAGGAAACGGCGCTCGAACTTCTCGATACGGCTTTGCGTGACAGTGTCGAGGTACATCAGCGGTCCGATGTGCCCTATGGGATGTTCCTGTCCGGGGGGGTCGACAGTTCCGCGCTGCTGGCGTTGATGTCGGAGCTCAACAGCCAGCCGGTGCAGGCATTCACAGCGGGATTTGTTGGCACCTCCGTGCCGGACGAGCGCGCCCGCGCGCGCGAACTGGCCAGGATAACCGGTGCGGAGATGACAGACCTGGCGATCGATGCGGACATGTTCTGGCGCGCGTTGCCGAAGATTGCCGCGGCGATGGATGACCCGACGGCTGACTATGCGATGGTGCCGACTTATTTCCTCGCAGAGGCGGTGAAGGCGGCCGGTCTGAAAGTGGTCCTGACGGGTGAGGGGGGCGACGAACTGTTTGCCGGATACGGGCGCTACCGCAGCGCCATGCGGCCATGGTGGCGCGGCGGGCGAACCATGCGCGCGCGCGGCGTCTTCGATGGTCTTGGCGTGCTGCGTGATTCACCCACCGGCTGGCGCGATGGTATCGCTGCCGCGGAGCAGACCGCCGACACCGGCACCTACAGCCGTTTGCAATCAGCGCAGGCGGCGGATTGCGCGGACTGGCTCCCCAATGATCTTTTGATCAAGGTCGACCGCTGCCTGATGTCCCATGGCGTGGAGGGACGCACACCGTTCCTGGACCCGGAGGTTGCGGCGGTCGCGTTTCGCCTGCCGGACCAGCTCAAGGTGCGCGACGGCCGCGGCAAATGGCTTTTGCGCAAATGGCTCGACGGGGTGCTGCCCGAGGCGCGTCCGTTCGAACGCAAGCGCGGTTTCAGCGTGCCGGTCGCCGAATGGATGGAATCCGGCGCGGTGGAGATCGGGCAGCTGGTCGCGTACCAGCCGGGTGTTCTGGAGGTCTGCGACCCGCGCGCGGTGGAAGCGCTTTTTGCCAAGAAGGGCAAGCGCCCGGGCTTTGCCGCCTGGGTGTTGCTGTTTTATGCGCTGTGGCACGCCCATCACATGCTCGGTATCCGCGATGTCGAGAATGTCCGCGACGCGCTCGAGACCGGGCGCCGGGCAGCCTGACAGTGTATCCTGACAGTGCGGCGTGTCAGTGCGTCCTGATCGGGTCGCCGGACAGGGTTGCGCGGCAGCGGAAAATCGAGCGCCGGCGCCGGGTGACGCAGGATTTCTGCAAATAATTCAAACTGTTGTTCACGGGATGGGATGGTCTCCGACTTTTGGCTGACTTCTGCCCCCTGCGGGCCTATATTTTCCGTTCATATTGTGCGCCGCACCCAAGTTTGCCGGCGATAGACTCGTCCGACCATTGTGAAAAAGAAGGGGCCACAGTCGCCCCTCGAGACCGAGGAGAACCACTCATGACCGCATGCATTGTCGGTTGGGACCATCTGAAATTCGGCAAGCGCCCGGATGACGACATCGAGGACATGATCGTCAGCGTGGCCACGGGCGCCATGCGCGATGCCGGGGTCGAACCCAAGGATGTGGACGCGATCTATCTGGGCACGTTTGGCGGCGGTTTCGTGCGCCAGGAATTCCCGGCCTCGCTCGTGTTGCAGGCCCATGAGGATCTGCGCTTCAAACCCTCGACCCATGTCGAGAATGCCTGTGCGACCGGGTCGGCCGCCATCTACCAGGGCCTCAATCATATCGCCGCCAAGCGCGGGCGTATCGTGCTCGTGGTCGGCGTCGAGAAGATGACCGAGGTCAGCGGCGAGGTGCTCGGCGGCATTCTCTCCAAGGCCTCCTACCTGCGTGAGGAATCCGCGTCGAGTTTCGCCGAGATCTTCGGGCAGATCACCGATGCCTATTTCCAGAAATACGGCGACAAGTCCGACGCGCTGGCGATGATCGCGGCGAAGAACCACAAGAATGGCTGCGATAATCCCTACGCCCAGCTGCAGAAAGACCTCGGCTACGAGTTCTGCCGCAACGTGTCCGAAAAGAACCCGGTCGTCGCCGGACCGCTCAAGCGGACCGACTGCTCGCTGGTGTCGGATGGCGCCGCGGCCATCGTGCTGAGCGATGTCGATACCGCGCTGAAGATGGACAAGGCCGTCTATTTCCGTGCCGCCCAGCATGTCCAGGATTATCTGCCCATGTCGCGCCGGACCGTGATCGATTTCGAGGGACCGGCCGAAGCCTTCGCGCGCGCCTTCGACGAGGCCGGTATCTCCATCGGGGATCTCGGGTTCGCCGAGGTCCATGATTGTTTTACCAGCGCCGAGCTCCTGTCTTACGAGGCGATGGGCCTGACCGGGAAGGGCCAGGGCGAGACCGCGATCAAGGAAGGCTGGGTCTATGCCGACGGCAAACTGCCGGTGAACCGCTCCGGCGGTCTCAAGTCCAAGGGACACCCTCTGGGCGCGACCGGATTGTCGATGCATGCCATCGCGTCCATGCAGCTCACGGGCATGGCAGGCGATCTGCAGCTCGACAGCCCCAAACTGGGTGCGGTGTTCAACATGGGCGGGTCGGCGGTCTCCAGCTATGTGTCGATTCTCGAGCCGCTGCGCTAGACCCACGGCACTTCGAACCGGGATTGCGACGACATGAGCGATACATTCAAGGCCGTCCTGCTTGCGCAGGGCGACGATGACAAGGCGTCGTCGTCCGTCACGGATGTCGGCGTTGGCGATTTGCCCGACGGCGATGTGACGGTGGCGGTCGAGTATTCGACCATCAACTTCAAGGACGGCCTGGTCGTGAACGGCAATATCGGCCGCCTGGTAAGGGAGTTTCCCCATGTGCCGGGCATCGATTTCGCCGGGACGGTCGAGACGTCCGACCATCCCGACTATGCCGCCGGCGACAAGGTCGTCCTGACCGGCTGGCGGGTCGGCGAAATTCACTGGGGCGGCCTGGCACAGAAGGCACGGGTGAAGGCCGACTGGCTGGTGCCGCTGCCCGACGGGCTGACGACGCAACAGGCGATGGCGGTCGGGACGGCGGGATTTACATCCATGTTGTGCGTCGATGCGCTGGAGGCGCATGGACTGGCCCCCGACAGGGGAGATGTTCTGGTCACCGGCGGCGCGGGCGGGGTCGGCAGCGTGGCTATCGCCATCCTGGCGAAGCGCGGCTACACGGTCGTGACGTCTTCGGGACGCCGGGAGCTTGACGACTATCTCAAGGGTCTGGGCGCGAGCGAGGTGATCGATCGGGCCGAGCTGTCGGAGGCGGAATCCAAACCCCTGGAGCGCGAGCGCTGGGCGGGCTGTGTCGATGCGGTCGCGGGCAAGACACTCGCGACGGTCCTGGCGCAGATGAAGTATGGCGGTTCGGTCGCGGCCTGCGGGTTGGCGGGTGGCAATACGCTTGAAACCACGGTGCTGCCGTTTCTGCTTCGCGGTGTGAACATCCTGGGCATCGATTCGGTGATGCAACCGAAGGAACATCGCACACGGATTTGGCAGCGGATTGCCGCGGACCTTCCGCTCGACAAGCTCGATGCCATGACGAGTGTGGCGCCACTCGGCGATGTCCCCGATCTCGCAAAGGCGATTCTCAAGGGCGCGTTGCGCGGCCGCACGGTGATCGACGTCAACGCGTGAGGGCGTTCGGGTCGGGGCGGGTAAATCCTCTCTTAACCCGCGGGCGCTAGGTTTGAGCCCAACTGAGGTTGGGTGCATGGTTTCCAGGAACAACAGATGGCAGGTCGGGGCTGCGCTTGGCGCGGCGTTGCTGCTGTCCGCGTGCGAAAACCCATGGCGCGAATATCTGCCGGATTTCGACGGGGTGCTTTCGGCAGGGTGGCTGGAAGATGAGGCGCCGCTGCCGGTGGTCCCGGTCTATTGCTATGACACGATCGGCGCCGCGGATTGCTATGAGGCCCCCCTGGAAGGCGCGGGGAACCGGCTCCGGGGATTCGAAGGCCCGCCGCCGAACATGATGGACGACCGCTAGCGCGTGTTTCGCCGGGCCGCCTGCGACTTGCAACAAACGTAAAATTGTGGCGCTTTTGACCCTCGAACATGCGTACACCCGTGCGCGTGACGGATGAGGTGGAGCGTCGGATGGTGCATTTGGGGCGTCTGGGTCGTGCAACCATGGTTTTCGCGGGTCTTGCCTTTGCGGTGCCGGCCGCGGCCCAAACCGCTGCACCCGAGGGCTATACCGGCACCCTGAACTGGTACCACCAGCAAGCGGAAGCCGGGAATGCCCGCGCCCAGTTCCTCCTTGCGATCAAGTATGAAACCGGGACCGATGTCCGGCAAAACATTGCGCGCGCCGCCGATCTTTACGAGCGGGCCGCGGTCCAGGGATTGACGGATGCGCAGTTCAAGTTCGCGACGTTCCTCGAAACCGGGCGCGGGCGGCCGGTCGACATGGCGGCCGCCGAGGTCTGGTACCGGGCGGCGGCACTTCGCGCGCATCCGTCGGCGCAGTACAATCTCGGTGTCATGCTGCTGAACAGGGCGGAAACCGATGATGCAATGGCCGAAGCCATCTCGTGGCTCCTGCGTGCTAGCCGGGCCGGCCTGACGCCGGCACAGGACCTCACGGCGCGGATTTCACGTCTCCATCCGGCAGACGTGATGACAAATGCACGGATGCTGTCCGAGCTGCCCTTGTCCCCGACCGCCGGTGCGCGCTAGACCATCGAACCGGATTATTGTCTGCAGTTTACAGTGCAGAACTCACCCATCGTTTGGCGACGAGAAACTGATGCGCATCTATCGATGGATTTTTGTCCTTGGGCTGGTGTTCGGCGTGGGGGCTCTCTTTGCCGTGTTCACGAACGAACAGCAAAGCACCGCGCCCAAGCCGGTAAGATCAGGCCAGATCGCGCCTGAAAAGGGTCCCGGGGAATCCGGGTCGGGAAGTCCCGGCAGCCTGGATGAGTCTCTGGACCGGCCGGCGCTCGACCTCGATTCGAATTCCGCGCCTCAGATTATCGTCGATTCCTTCCCTCCCGGCCGCCAGACGCAGTTCGACGATTGGCGTCGAACGGATGAAGCATCCGGGCATTTCGACCGCCTTGCGGTGATCGGTGAGGGCGGCGTGTTGGTCGATCAGAAAATTGTCGGGGCAGAGAATGTTCTGGTGGCGCAAGGGTGGGCCGGCGAACGGCAGGTCGGCATCCGCTACAAGGATGTTCTTCTGGTCATGTGTCGTCTTGTTGTCGCCCGCGCGCAAGTCAGTCAGGACCGTCCCGACGTGGCCGAGGCCGTCCACCCGAATCTGGGCCGGTCGGGTTGGGAGGCGCAGATTGTCGTGGCGGATTTGCCCCTATGCGACGATGATCGGCTTTCTGCCTGGGCTGTTGTTCAGGCCACCCCGCCGTTTCTGGCGCCGCTGATTGGCTCGCACCCGGTCAGAATAAAGAATGATCGCGGCAGCGCGGTGCCCCATGTCTCGGCCCAATCTCCCCTGACCCCCGATTCTTATGATCCGCTGACCGTTGTTCGTGTCGAAATCAAGGCGTCACGGGCGAACCTGCGCACATGTGCAACGACGGCATGCAGCCGTGTGGCGCAGATCGATGGGGGGGTTTATCCGTCCGTTATACTGGACCGTGTGGACGGCTGGTCGCTGATCGCGTTTTCCGACAGGATTGGCTGGCTGTTCGACGATCTCTATGGGGTTGTGAAATAGGCGCGCGCGGCTCTCTCGATTGTCGCGCATTGTTCACTGTGACATCATTGCCGGGAAATCAGCCGATCTCGCTTCTTGCGAAAGCCCGAGTTGTGCGGACCTTCCTTTTTCATTGTGTGGCGGTGTGTCTCGTCATCGCCTACGTCAACACTTTCGTGATCTGGCAGGCGATCAGCAATGTGACATCGAAGGGGTTTCGCGACGCGATACCCTTTGTGGTGATTGTCCTCCTTGTCCTGATCATTGTCGTCTCGGCATGGATGCGGAGCCGACAACGGGGCGCCGTGATCGGCTGGAAGTATATTGCCGCCGCATTGGTCGTTGCGCTCATCGGGCTGGCGTCGACGGACCCCGCGTTTCCCGCGAAACGAATCCATGTACCCCAATATCTGATCCTGACGGTTCTGCTGTCCTTCTCGCTCCCCAAGGGTCTGCGAACCAATCGGACGCTGTTTTTCGTGCTCGTCGCGGCCGCTCTCTACGGTGTTCACGATGAGTTTCTGCAGGGGCTGCACGACAGACGTACATTCGGCGTGCGCGATATGTTCATTAATTTTTGCGGTGCTGGGGCGGGCGCACTCGCGATCCGCGCGTTCACATCGACTGTCGGCAGGCCGGCCCTCGAGGGGGCCGAGTACCGGATGTCGAAGTCCGTTGGAGTCGCGATTGTCCTGATTGTGATCGGTGTCTCGCTGTTTGCCAGCGCTGCCACGGGCTTTCGGTATGACCTTCTTCCCGACTGGACCGTTTTGCCGGCAATTGCCGGCGCGGTCGCGCTGGCCCTCGTGCTGGAACGGCTCCCGTCGGCCGGCGACAGAGCTGCACTTCGACCCATCGTCGTGATTTGTCTCCTGTTTGCGGCCTATCCGGCCGCGATCACTTTTGCGGTGCTGGAATTTGCCTAGGCGCGCCAGGCGGGTCGTGATCATGGCCGCCCTGGCACTTGCGGCATGTACACCCGTTGTCGAGATGGGGGGTGGCTGGCGCGTTCTCGAGGATGCCCCGCAAGTAATTTACCGCGAAGGGGTGCCGCACACGGATGCGCAAGGCCGACCCCGCAACGGGTATGACCCGGAGGTATCCTTCTTTCCCGTCGGGATTTACCACGGGCTTACCGGGACCTTCGGCGAGATAGAGTATGGGTTTGCGCCGCTGGTTGCGGCGGGATTCAACACGGTCGTTGCCTGGGGCGGGTTGAAAAATACCGACGTGCTCGATGCCGCGCGTGATGCCGGCTTGCAGGTCGTGATGTCGTTGCCGAGCGATGAGACCGTGAGATTGGCGAAGGGTCATCCGAATGTCCTGGCCTTCGATGTCGATCACGAACCATCCTTCGATCTGCCGGGGCCCGCGGCGGACGCGCGCGTCGATCGATTTCTGGCGCGCCGCGCGCAGATCAGAGCGATAGATCCCGATCGCGCGGTGTTTGTTGTTGATTCGCCGACGGTCTCGGCGCCGCATCTCGACCTCTGGCGGACCTGGAAGCGCGCGGGAGACGTCGCGTCCTTCTTTTCCTATCCCGTTACGGACTACACGATGGCGACACTGGATGGTCGAGAGGGGGTTGGTCCGGTGACGTCGCTTGCGGTCGAGGCGAGCATTCAGCAAAAGCCCGTCTGGTATGTGGCCCAGGCCTTCGAAAGCCGTTCTTTCGGGTGGTTGATGCCCGACGAACGCCAAGCCCGGTCGATGGCCTATACCGGGCTTGTCCACGGGGCTACGGGCATCATCTGGTTCGGCTTCGACAGCTTCGTCACGCGCAACGGGCTGGTGACCGGGATCGGACCTGAGCCGCTTCCGGCGTATGAAACGATCCTGCCCGGAAGCTTGGTGGGTGCGACGCCGTTTGCGGCAAACAGGGACGTGATCGGCAAGAGCAAGGCGCTGTGGCGCGCCGTCGTGGCGCTCAATCGCGAAATCACGGAACTGCGCGACGTCTGGCTTTCGCCGGCCGCCGCGATCGACCATGTGGTCGACGTTCGTGGTGAGGCAGACAGCGAGACACCCGTTCGCACGGTGCTCAAGGCGATGGGGCCGGACCTGGTCCTGGTGGTGGTAAGTGTTGACGACAGATCGCTGGAGTTTCGGGTGCGGCTCGACGATCCGATCCTGACGATCGACCGACTGGCCGGAGATGCCCGTGTCACCGTCAGGGATGGTCTGGTTATCGGCAGCCTCGATGGATTCGGAACCGCCGTGTTGAAGTTAACGACCGCGGATCGTTAGGGTGATGACGCACCAAGGGAAGACGCTTTTGTCGCGCAACGTGATCCTACCGGGCCTGTCGATGTTCGTTCTGGCGGTGATGTTTGTGCTCGCGCTTCGCGACGTTGTTCGTGAAGAGCCGCTCAACGTGATCGTGCTGACCGTCGAAAGCTGGCGCGCAGACACCGTGACCGCGGATGGGATGCCGCGACTTCTAGCCGCCGCGGAAGCCGGGGTCCGCTTCGACCGTCATCGGGCCGTTTCCGCGTGGACGGCACCCAATATCATCTCGGTGCTGACCGGCGTGTCGCCGCTCCAGCAAGGCACCGACACACGCGGCGATTCGCTGCCGCCGGAATATGATGTGCTGACCGAGCAGCTGTCGGCGCGCGGGTGGCGCGTTGCGGGATTGCAGGCGTTCATGCAGATCGACCTGTTTCGCAATCTCGGATTCCAATATGAACTTGGTGCCGATATGCGAAGTTGGCTGGCCGGTCGCGTGCGAGAGAAGGAGCCGTTCTTTCTTTGGCACCATTATCTCGATACCCATCTTCCGTATAGCCCGACGAAGGCAGATGAAATTCTTGCCGAGTTTCCCGTTGCCGGCCCGTCCGAAACCGCGCGGCGCAAGATGGTACGGACCTTGCCGGCCATTCCCGATGACGCTGTTGCATTCGCCGCAGGCGACCGGGCCTGGATCGAGGCGCTGTATGGTGGCGGCATTGATGATTTCGACAATTGGTTTGGGCAATTCTGGGCGTTTTTCGAGCAATCCGGTCTGCGCGATACGACCGTTCTCATCGTGACCGCCGATCACGGGGAGGAGCTGCTCGAACGGGGGCATGTCGGCCATGCGTCGACGACGCGCGCCGGGCATCTGCATGCGGAAATCGTGCGGGTCCCGATGTTTGTCTGGGCGCCGAAAGACCTGCTGCCGGTGCCGCCCGGCACCGTGGTCGACAGGCCGACCGACCATCGCATGATCGCGCCGACACTGGCGGCCATGTTGGGGTTCGGCACGATGCCTGAGGCCAAGGCACCGGACCTGTTCGACGCGCGTTCAGCCCTGGCCTGGGCTGGCTTTTCCAGTCGCGCCGGGTTTTCCGAGACCGATCCGGAGAACGTGAACGCGTTCGTGCTCGCGGGTGTCGAGGGCGATCTGAAAGTACATGTGACCGTCGATGCGGCGACGACGCCGGGGATCGAGGCATGGGATCTGGCCCGTGACCCGGGAGAGCGCATGGCGCTTAACCCGCGTCCCGCCGAAGCCGACCGGATCGCGGCGCAACTGCTGCGCGACTTCGCAGTCCGCCGGCTGCCGCCGGCCGGCGATGGCGGCGGCGATGTTTCGCGCGGAAGTGTCGGGCCGAGTTGGGTGCGGCCAAAAGTCAGCCGGCGGATCGGCTATCAGGATATCGCCGAGGCCACATATCTTGCGTGGACGGGCGATCCGAACGCGGGCTATGTCGTGGAGTATCAGGCGGGAACCGGCCTGCTTTCATTGTCGGGGGAGCTGGAGGTTGAAGGGACACGTCACGATTTCGGCCCCGTGAGCAGGAAATACTGGGAGACATGGGTGGTGCCCTACAAAAGCGTGCGGTTCCGGGTTCGTCCGTCCGAGGCATCCGAATCTTGGAGCGCGTGGCTCGAACTGGAGTTGGAGCGGTAATGGTGCGGCTCGCAACGATACGATGGCAGCTTGCCGGGCTGACACTGTTTGCCGCCGCACTGGCTGTTTTCGCTGTCGGCCTTGCCGGATCTGCACTTGTTGATGCCCGGCAAGCCGAACAACAAACGATCATCAACAACTATGCGCGCGCCGGTTCGATCGATCAGGTCCGTGAAAAGGTGCTTGCCGAGGCGTACTGGCGGCGCAATCCGGATGTTGCCGCCGACGATGTATATGGTGCTGCCAGTACGCTGGGCGTGTTCGGTGCGCGCGAGCATTTCAACCGGCATGGCCGGGTGGAGGGGCGCAAGTGGGGGCCGTAGGCGAGACGACGCCCCGGCCGCTACTGCGCTCGGTGGGCGCAAACATTGCGCTTGCTGGCGCGGTGCTGTCGCTCCTTTCGATTTTCTCGGCGTTCGCGCCGATCGAACTCGGTGTTTGGCCGCGCCTGGCCCCGATGAGCATGACGCTGTATCTGTCTGTCGGCATTTGTGCGCTCGGGCTGGTTCTCGTCTGGCTCGATGACCATGATCCCGTTGAGGCCGCGCTGACGCACCCGGCGGTACTCGCGGGCTTGTTCGTCGCATTGTGGAGCGGGGCACTGGCGCCGTTTTCCGACTATTCATGGTTGTCGATCTTTGGGACCACGGATATCGGCGAAGCAACTCTTCGATACGCTGGTTTGGCCATCTTGATCGCGACGGCGCTGGTGCTCGGCCCGGACCGGGCGCGCATGCGTATTCTGCTCGCGGTGCTCGTTGCCATTGGTGCCGGGGCGCCTCTCATTTTTGTCATCTGGGGGCAATCCTTCTTCACCAGTCTGGATCTGTTGGGGGGACTTGCGGCCCCCGCTGCGGTCGGCGTGTGGTTCCTGACCCCTGAGTTTTCGCTCAAGCGACGTTGCCTGGCGTCTGCGGCGGCGATGATCCCGGCGCTGGCTTTCTCGGTAAATCTGTCGGCCCTGATTCTCATCCCGTTTCTTGCGGTTCCGGCCGGGATCGCCGCTTACACGGTGATTCGTATCTGGCCGAATATGGAATGGCGCGTTCGTCTGGTGGCGGCGGCCGCGATTTTTTTCGCGCCGTTCGCCGGTATCTTTGCAACCTGGCTCCTGCCCGAGTTGGTCGAAGTGCCTTCGATACTCTCGCGAAAGCTCCTCAATCAGGTCTTGTTTACGGCGCTGGAGGCGGATCCCTGGATATTTGCGATTGGACAGGGGTGGGGCGAAATCGAGCTGACATTCGACCGCTTCCTGTTATTCGCCAACGCGCCGGTGTGGGGGACCGCCTGGGACTTGCCCGGACGTGGCACATCCCATGCGCACAGTATCTATCTTGAGGCCCTGTTTGGTGCCGGTTTTCCGGCTGTTCTGGGCGTTGTCGCGATCCATGCGGCGGTGGTTCTGTGTGCCCGGCGTGAGGACATCCCGGTTGCAATATTTGCCGCATCGTCGGTCGCCGGCATCGGCGCGCTGAGCGGACAACTGGCGGGAACCGTCGGCGCAAGCGCCTTGATGCTGGGCATTGTGACGGCGCGGCGAACGGCATCCCCGTCCCAGGTTTTGTCGCGCCATGGTGCACGAGCTGTGGCCATGCTCCTGCCGGTGATGGCCGCGATTTTCATCGGCGCGGGGCTCTGGCTGTTCGATCGGGACAATGATGTCCGGTTGCGGGTGGCCGATGTTCAGGCAAGGGGGGCACAAAGCCCTTTTGCCTGTGAAACCCATCCCGCCAGTGCGGTGTTCGCGGATATGGATCTTGCCCGCGGCCTCATCACATCCTACCGGCCGGCGTTCGAACGCTATGGACAGGCGGATGAGGCGCCGACCGAGACATTGCGATTGATCGACGCCTATGTCTGCTCCGCCCAGTCGCGCGCCGCGACGAGCCAATCCGTGGCGCTGCAATTGGCAATGGAAGCGTTCAGAACCGATGTCGCCTTTGGCGGTGAGGCAGGCTCGCTTCGAAGACGATACGAAGGCTCGCTCGAGAACTGGCCGCAGAAACTGGCGCGTTCGCTGATCCTGGTGCCACGGCGCTTCGATATTGCGATCGGATACCTCGCAAAGAATCTGGAACTTGAAAACTGGAGAGAAGTCGAACTCCTGTCCCGGGTGCTGTTGGATATCAGCCCGGATGACCCGATCGGTATGTGGTATCTGGGAACAATTCTGCTTCGCGCGGAACAGCAGGACCGGCGTACGGAGGGCCTGCTTCTGCTCGCGCGTGCACTCGAATTCGGCGTCACGCAGGTTCTTGAGATACCCGAGGAACTTCAGGCCCAAATTCGTCAACATGCGGTTGCCGTCGTGCGCGAACCGGAAGGTTAAATGCGTGAGACCAGCCAGGATGCTTTTCGGGTTTCATTAACCATATGTTATGGTTGTTAAATTACGAAGAAACACACTGTTGCAAAATTGCATCTAAAGGCGATTCGGTGTATCGAATCGTCTTCGAATATGGTTGTTCTGGCACGGTATTGAATGTACAAAAACCTGTGTAATTCCAACTGTTGGTACTGGATCGTCGGATGAAATTCATAAACACGTTTGGTGCAATGGCAATTGCGCTGCCTGTTCTCGCACTCGCGGGCACGTCAAGCTGGGCGGCGACGAACAAGACGACCGGAACGTCGAACAGTGACACGACCCAGGCAGCGACCACGGCCACGACCAAGAACACCGTTCAGACGACCCAGACCGGTGTGACTGGGACGGTCGCGCAGTTCGTGACAGCGACGGGCGGCACCTTTCCGAGTGGCGGTGACACAGGCGGTGGCCCCGGGGAAACCAGCCAGATTGAATACAGGTTTGACCGCAAGGACGGCTTCAAGACCCTCACGCGCGGCGCTGCGGCCGGTGGCGTGGATGGAAAACTCGCCGTTTGGCTGAATGCCGGTTACTCGAAGTTCGAGGAGGACTCGGTGGCGATTGAGGCCGATGGCGACACCTACTCGGTCTCCGCGGGCGCCGACTGGCTGTTCACGGACCGCCTGATCGGCGGCCTGTCGGTATCGGGTGAGTTCACGGAAACGACACTGACCTTTAACGACGGCTCGCTGGATAGCGAAGGCCTTACCGTTGCACCGTATTTCGTTGCCATTCTTGGCAAGAACAGAAACCTGCTTCTGGACGTCGTGGCCGGCTATGGCATGACCGAGAACGATGCGACGCGTGCGAACGGCGCAATCACGGGCAACTACGATTCATCGAAGTATTTCGTTGCGTCGAACCTCACCTATCTTCTGCGTCACTCGAACTTCGCCATTGCACCGAAGGCGGGGCTCCTCTGGTTTGAATCCAGCAATGACGGTTACACGGAATCGGGCACCGGTGGTGTCGATGTCCCGGCGGGTGATTCCCAGCTGGGCCAGGTGAATTTCGGTGGCCGGATCGACTATGTGAAAAACCCGAAATTCATCCCCTATCTTTCGATCCAGGGCGAGTATGACTTCGTCGGCGCGGATTACTCCGCCCTCGACGCTGCAACGCGGCCGCCCGAGGATGACGTCGGTGCGACCCTGGGTGCGGGTGCTTCGGTCCAGTTGTCAGAACGGGCGACCGGTACTCTTGCCGGCACAACCGCTCTGGCACGTGAGAACTTCTCGGCCTACTCCCTGTCCGCAACATTGCGTCTCAGGTTCTGATATGCCGCGCAAACTGCGCCGAAAGGCCCGCCCGAAAGGGCGGGCCTTTTTCGTACCCGCCATCGTGATGATGGTGCTTGCCGGCTGCGAGTCCGTCACGGGCGTGTTCGGCGAACGCGCCGATGTGGCCGCACACATTGCAACCGGTGCCAAGATGGAGCCGTTCTTTGTCGAGACGGGCCAGTTTGAGCTGACCGGTTACAAGCGGTTCCGCGATCCATCATCACGCGAGGTCTCGATCTACATCGAAGGTGACGGTCTCGCGTTTCTGGACGCAACGACGGTTTCCCGCGACCCGACACCGCGCGACCCGGTGTCTTTGCGGCTCGCCGCGCATGACCCGTCAGCGAACGTGGCCTATCTGGCCCGCCCGTGCCAATTCCAGACAGCCGAACGCCTGAGCCGGTGCAATTATGCCTATTGGACGAATGCCCGTTTCGCACCAGAGTTGGTCAGGGAGATGAACATTGCCGTCGACGCGATTGTTCAGGCATCCGGGGCAGACCGGGTGCGCCTCTACGGTTATTCCGGTGGCGGGGTGATTGCCGCGCTGCTGGCGGGTCAACGCCCGGATGTCGTGTTTCTGGCAACGGCTGCCGCGCCGCTCGATCATGGCGAGTGGACGCGTATCGGCCGTTACTCTCCGTTGGACCGCTCCCTCGATGCAATCGATCAGGTCCAGACTATCAAGCGCGTGCCCCAGGTTCATTTCGCCGGTGCGGACGATAGCCTGGTCCCGAAACTCGTTATCAAACGATTTGCGGAACGGGTGCATGCCGAAGGCGGCGATGTCGCGTTTGTCACGGTGCCGGGCACGGATCACTATTGTTGCTGGCAGGATGCGTGGCCGGCGCTATACCGGGACTGGGTCCGCAAACCATAAGGCGTCGCCTATTAGGTCCGGGCTCGCCTTTTGTGGGAAAATGGTGCATCCGAATTGTCCTGAACTCCCCTTGGATATTTTTCAGAGAGCCACCTGGTGCGAAGCCCCAAGAAGAACAGCAAGACGGGTCGTCGTAACGCGGACAAGGCGGGGGCGAATTCGCTCGATATAGCGACGCTTGATGTGTCCGTCGTCATCGTGAATTACAACGCGGGCGCGTTCCTGAGCGACGCCGTCGCGTCGGTGTTTGCGCAGAGCGCCACGCCTGTCGAGTGTATTGTGGTGGATAACGCATCGCGCGATGACAGCATTTCGACACTGCGATCGCGGGTCCCGGACCCGCGGCTGACCATTCTGGAACAGGAGTCGAATCTGGGATTCGCCGCCGGTTGCAACCGGGGTATTGCGCAGGCGCGTGGCGAGCTCGTTTTGCTGATGAATCCGGATTGTTTTCTCGAGGATGCCAGTCTGGCACGTCTGGTCGCCGCGCTTGCCGAGAATGAGGATGCGGGGGCTGTGGGGCCGTTGATCCTGAACATGGACGGGACCGAGCAGCGGGGTTGCCGCAGGGATATTCCCACACCGTGGCAGATCTTCTGTGTGGGTATCGGTCTGCATCGTTTGATGCCGAACCATCCGCGGTTTCGCAGCTTCAACCAGCAGGGGGCGGCACTGCCGGACGAGGTTGTCCGTGTGCAGAGCGTGTCGGGTGCGTGTATTCTCATTCGCCATGAGACGATTGAGCAGGTGGGGCTGCTCGACGAACGCTATTTCCTGCATTTTGAGGATCTCGACTGGTGCCTGCGCGCGGGGGAATCAGGGCATGAAATTCTCTTCGTACCAGATGCGGTTGCCCATCATGTCGGCGGGATCAGCAGCCGGAAATTTCCGATCCGGGTGGAAGCACACAAGCATGCCTCGCTGATACGCTTTGTGCGCGGCAACTTCGCGCAGTATTACCCGTCGGCCTTTATCCTGTTTGTCGCGCTGGTGGTGTATGCGCGCTTTCTTGCGGTTGTCGCCGGGTTGGCGTTGCGCGGCCCGAAAAGGCGCGATCGTGGTTGGCCCAGCCTCTTTGCGGATGCCGGTGCGCCGAAGCCACAGCGGGGACCGGTGACGGAGCGCGAGTCGAGCGATGACGACGGCTGATCGTACCAGTAACCTGAAGCATCTCGTTCGCGTCGCCGGCTCGGCAGTCGCGTTTCGTATTCTTCCCGTCTCGACGCGCAACATGGCACTGCTTCTGGTGTCGGTGTTCGATGTCCTGCTTTACGCCGGCGCGTTTTCGGTGGTTCTGAGCACGATCTTTTCCCTGTCGGGATGGGATCGCTTCATCCTCATGCTTCTGGGGCTGATCGTGGTGCGCTGGTCGCTCGGCTGCGCCGTCCAGGCATCACGGTTGGCAGGCTTCACAGAGATTTCCCGTCCTTTCCTGCGATATCCGGTCGTGTCGACGGCGATTGTTGCCATGGGCCACCCGACCCTCATATTTGCGCTGTCCATGGGTCTGTTGATTCCCGTCCTGCTGTTGACCGGCTCGGGTGTCAGCAGCACCCCGATCATCTGGTGGGGTTTGTACGCCGTTGGTGTGCAGGCATTCTGGAACTTCCTCCTGGTTTTGCTGGTTCTCTACATGCGCACCCACCGCTGGTTCGTTTCGGAGATGCCCGTGTTCCTGGGCTTTGCGTTGCTCCTGATCATATCTCCGGTTTTCTACCAGTTTCCCGATATCCCGCTCGCGGCAAGCCGGATTCTTACCAGCTTCAATCCCGGGTCACATTTGCTTGCCGCCTACCACAACGCGCTCTGGTTCGGCCGGGCGCCCAGCCTTGAGGTGCTGCCCTGGACGGTCGCATTTGTCATCATCGTGGCGGCCGCGATGCTGCGGATGCGATTTGGCCAGCCGACGCTGCTGGCGAGCTTTGGGGAGTCCGGGGCGCGCGTTGAGACGCTCACACTGCGATCGGGCCTGTGGCTGCATGATCACGATTATGATCATGATCATGATCATGATCAGGCTCCGGGCGAAGGACTGACGCGGTTCCGCCCCTGGCGTGGTGAATTGCCCTGGATGACGGGGCGTGAGCTGCTGCGGTTGCTGTTTCACGACCGTGACGAGCGCGCACGCGCGGTCCGGATATTCACCGGGCTTTCGCCCCGGGACCAGGAGGATGTAACCCTGGACCTGCTTTTGCCGGTGTTTCCGGATCGAATCCGCGACCGGCTATGTTGCGCTGCGGCCCTCGCGAAGCCGGGGGGCGTGTTTCTGGATCGTCTGCTGGACCTGATGGAGCCGGAAGATATTCAGAACATCAATCTGGCGGCGCGAAACAAGCGTCAGGATGGCAACGCGCCCCTCAGGGTGCGTGCGCGGGCCGGGGCCGCCCAACATCTGGTTCGTGGGCGCAACCATTGATGTGCGGAGTCAATGATAGCGGGTAAGAGAGGACGTATTTTCGGTTTCCCGATGGCCCTGTACGGGCCGTGGTTGATTTTCGTTTTCGTGGCTCGTCCTACGAAAACAGGAAGTCGTCCGTGTGCAAGTCGGTACGGTTGACGCCGATCAGGGTGAGATTGTCGTCGGAGTCGAGGGCGATGGAGACATTGGCGCCCACGTCGCTGGACGCCGCAAGCAGATCGTTGATGTCCGAAAAGCCGAAGGCACTCACATCGAGAATGTCGTCCGTGCCCGCACCGGCGACGAAGTCGGTGATCGCATCGGCGCCATCTCCGTTCTCGAAAATGAACAGGTCATCGCCCGCACCGCCTGCGAACCAGTCATTGCCGCGACCGCCGACCAGCACGTCATCGCCGCCCGCACCGTTGATCCAGTCGTTTCCGGCGTCGCCCTCGATCCGGTTTGCCGAACTGTTACCGGTCAGCGAGTCACCATGCTCGCTACCCTGCAGCCGTTCGATATCGATGTAGCTGTCGCCCGCAGCGTCGCCGAGATTACCGCCATTGGCCAGGTCCGCCGAAACACCCGTGGTCGAATCTTCATAGCTTGCGGTGTCATATCCGCCCGCACCGTTGAGCGTATCGCTGCCGGCCCCGCCAAACAGAACATCGTCACCCACGCCGCCGAACAGGGAATCGTTTCCGCCGTCCCCACGCAGCACATCGTCGCCGCTGGCCCCGTTGAGCCAGTCGGCGCCGTCATTGCCGCTGATGGCGTTGGCGCCGCCGTCGCCGACGAGCGAGTCTCCATGGGCGCTGCCGGAGATGTTCTCGACATTCGTAAACAGGTCGCCGGCGGCGTCGCCGTGGTTGCCGCCATGGGCGAGGTCGACCGCAACACCGCCGGAAGATTCGTCATAGCTGACCGTGTCCATGCCGTCGCCGCCATGGATGGTGTCCGCACCGGCGCCGCCTTCCAGGATATCGTTGCCGGCGCCGCCATCCAGCACGTCGTCCGTCGCGCCGCCGGTCAGGATATCGTCGCCGGTGTTGTCTTCCAGATGGCTCGTGACGGCGCTGAGGATGATATCGTCGGCCGCAAGGCCCGCGACGCTCGTGCCGAGGATCGTCAGCGTCGTGTTCGCGTCGAAGGTGACGACCACGTTCGAGCCGACATCCGCGGCGAGGGCGAAGAAGGTCGAATGCAGCGCGATCCCGAAATCGATGACATCCACCCGGTCGCCCAGGCCGGTACCGCCGTTGAAGTCGACGATCGTGTCGTGCCCGCCGCCGGTGCCGAAGACGAAGCGGTCGTTGCCTTCGCTACCGGTCAGGAAGTCGTTACCGCCGGCACCGTCGATCCGGTCGGCGCCGCGGCCACCATCGATTCGGTTCGCCGCACTATTGCCTGTCAGGGTGTCTGAATAACGCGAGCCGACGATGTTCTCGATCCGGATATATGTGTCGCCGTCGGCCTCACCGCCGGTACCGCCATTTGCCAGGTCCAGTGCGACGGCGCCGCCGGCGCTGAAAAATGCCGCCGTGTCGGTGCCGTCCCCGCCGTCGAGCGCGTCTGCGCCGCGACCGCCGCTCAGCCAGTCATGCCCGGCGCCGCCGAACAGGAAATCGTCGCCGTTGGCGCCGAACACCCAGTCGTCGCCACCGTTGCCCCAGATCGTGTTGTCGCCGCCATCGCCGCCCAGCGAGTCGCCATACTCGCTGCCGATGATATTCTCGATCCCGTTGAAGGTATCGCCGGCCGCGTCGCCATAGCCGCCGCCATGGGCCAGGTCGACGGCCACGCCGCTGCCGGCATCCGCATAGGTGGCCGCGTCGGTGCCGGCGCCGCCCGTGAAAGCATCTCCGCCCGCGCCGCCGTTGAATGTGTCGTTGCCGCTGCCGCCACTCAGGCTGTCGTCGCCGGAACCGCCGGTTGCATTGACCACCCCATCGGTGATGAGTTCGAGCGATTCGACATGGTCGGGCAGAACATAGTCGGTGAGGGTGGTGCGCACCGTGTCGGTACCGCCGCCCGCCAGTTCGATAATCACGTCGTCCAGGCTGTCGACAATGTAGATATCGTCGCCCGCGCCGCCGGTCAGGGTGTCGTTCCCGGTCCCGCCGTCGATCGTGTCGTTGCCGTCGCCGCCGTTGAGAGTATCGTCGCCCGCGCCGCCGTCGAGACTGTCATTGCCGGCGAGACCGCGGATAATATTTGCGCCGTCGGATCCGGTGAGTACATCGTTGCCGAGTGCACCGACAAGTTCCGGGATTCCGAGATTGTAGACATAGATGTCCGTATCGATTCCGTTTACATCCGTGACACCGGCGCCAATAGTCGTCGTCTGCGTGTAGATATAGACACGGCTGCCATCATCTGAGATGCCGAAACTCGACGAGTAGCCGTTTGCAGCTTGGTTGGAGTTGCCGGCTACAGAACTGAGAAGTGTCGTCTCACCATCCTGATGATCGTACAGAAAGACATCGTAAGACCTGGCGCCGTCTGTGACGTTGGGGACGACTGTCGGTTCCCTTGAAGCGAACATGACGTAGCGACCGTCGGCCGACATGGTTGCGCCGTTGATGGCATTTTCACCGATCGACAGCGACGGATCACTCCACTGATGGGTGACGAGCGTTGCCTGATCGGATTCCCGGTCAAACAGGTAGATGTCTCCAATCGACGAAACACCGCCGCCATTGTCGAAATTCTGCATCAGCACGAAACGGCCATCGTCGCTGATCTCGAGCGCGGTCGACCTTCCGGCGGCATTCATGTTCGATGGCGCATTGCTGGCCGTCAAAAGATCGAAGGTCGAGGACTGCGTGTCATAGACGAACACATCAGTCGAGTTGCCGTTCAGATCGGTCGCGCCTGAGACCAATCCGACACTTTGGCTTTCCAGAAGCACGTAGCGTCCGTCGGGTGTCATATCGATGCCCGCGGTCGCCGCGCGTGAGGTCGCGAGGCCCGTCGCAGGCGTGTCCGAAATAAGCGTTACTTCGTTCGTCAGCCGGTTGAAGAGATATGTGTCCAGAGAGTTCGCGTTGTCCGAAACACCGGAAACGATGTTCCATGATTCCGAGTTGAAGAGCACGAACTGGCCGTCGGCTGATATGTCCACGGCTTGGCTGTGGTCATTGGCAGTCGTGGTGGCGCTGTTGGGTGCGTGGCTGACGAGGGTGACTGTGCCGGTATCCGCGTCGAACAGATACACATCCGTGTTGCCGTTTCCGTCGGTCCCGCCGGATATCATTCCGTCTGAACTGGTGTTCTGAACGTTAAAGACCACAAAACGGCCATCGGCCGACATGCCGCCATTGGGCAGCGATATGTTCGAGATGGCGTTGGGTGTGCGCAACCCGGGTGCGGTTGTGTCATCAATCAGTTGGAACGTGTCCGTGTCGACCGTATAGAGATACAGGTCATCACGGGCATTTTGGTCGCTGATCCCCGACACTAGACTGGTAGCTGACTGAACGACGACCCGGTTGCCGTCCGCCGAGATCATTCGCGGTGTCATGTCGACGGCGGAGCTGTTCGGCGAGATCAGCGTGAAGTCGTTGGTCTCTTGGTCATAGAGGTAGGCGCCCCGGCCGCCTCCGCTGCTCACAAGGTCACTCGCACGGCTGTGGACCGCAATATACTGCCCCGTCGCCGACACCACGTTGTCCTGGGACGACCCGCCCGAAGTGAAATAGCCCCAGGTGGGGCCGTTCGCCGTCTGGCTGTCATTGCCCGCCGAATGACTGACGAGCGTGGGGGCTCCCAAGCTGCTGCTGGTGGCGGTCAAGGTCAGCGGTACATATTCTGCGCTGAAAGCGCCGCCGCCGGTGAAGCTCACCAATTCGATGTCGATGAATGTGTCCACGTCGCCGGAGCCGGCATGTGTGGCACGGACATTGCCATTTCCATCCCGATCGAAGATATAGTCATCGACAACGCCGGAGAGTTCCGCCGTGTCCACACCGGCCCCACCGTCGAGAATGTCGTTTCCTGCCCCGCCGAGCAGGGTATCGTCGTCTTGTTCTCCGCTGAGGCTGTCGTTGCCGGCGCCACCTTCCAATCGGTTTGCACCGTAGGATCCAGTCAGGATGTCGTCGTGGTCGGAACCGATAATGTTCTCAAAATCGAGAATGACATCGGACCCGCTGCCGCCCGACGCGCTTGACCCGCCGATATCCGCCGTGACCCCCGACAGCGCGGCCACATAACTGACCGTGTCGACGCCCTGACCGCCCATGAAAAAGTTGCTGTCATTCGTTCCGATGAACGTGTCGTCGTGGTCGGAGCCAATGAGCTTGGCGATGTTGATTAGAGTATCGTTCCCCGCCCCGCCGGTTGCGGTTCCGGCCACCAGATCGACGGTCACACCTGATGCCGCCCCTGCATAGGATGCATAGTTGTCGTTTGCGCCGGCACCGGGTGCAACCGCACCGCCATCGAGAATGTCGTCGCCGAGCCCGCCGACCAATGTCGTCGAAGACGAACCGCCCGTCAGAATGTCGTCGAACGCCGAACCGACGATATTTTCGATATTCACGAGACTGGCGACCACACCGCCGGTAGCCACACCCGTATCCAGGTTGACGGTAACGCCAGTGGCGATTGACGCGAAGCTGACGGTGTCACTCCCGGAGCCGCCGTCGAGGCTGTCGGTATCAGCACCGGCGACGAAGGTATCGTGATAGACGGTCCCGACGACGTTTTCGATGCTGATTAGCGTGTCCGCCCCCAACCCGGTTCCACCACCGGATACCGTGCCGGCATTGAGGTCGACCGTGACACCCGAACTGGCGTTGGAAAAACTGACTGAATCAGATCCCGCGCCGCCATCCAGGATGTCGGTCCCCCTGCCACCGACCAGCATGTCGTTGCCACCGCCACCAATCAGAGTGTCGTTGCCATTGTCGCCCATCAGAACGTTGGCACCTGCATCACCGGTCAGGGTGTCGTGGGAGGCCGAACCGACCAAATCCTCGATACCGGAGAGCGTGTCGGTACCTGCCGCGCCGGTTGCCGTGCCGTCGGCCAGGTTTGCGACGACGGCAGAATTGCCGGCGAAGGAAACGCGGTCCGTCCCCGCGCCGCCGTTCAGCGTGTCATCGCCGAGGCCGCCGAAGAGAAAATCGTCACCATCTCCGCCGATCAGGACGTTGGCCAGACCGTCGCCCGCCAGCGAGTCCGCGAATGCGGTACCTGTCAGGTTTTCGATGTTGGAAATCGTGTCGGTCACACCGCCGCCGGCAACCGTGCCGCTCGTGAACGAGGCGGTAATTCCGCTGGCTTCTGCCGCATAGCTAACAGTGTCCACACCTGCGCCGCCGTCGAGTATGTTGGCGCCGCTGGTGCCGGTCAGCGTATCGTCATGGTCCGAACCGACGATGTTCTCGATACTTGTGAGCGTGTCGTTCCCGGCACCGCCGGTCGCCGTTCCGGCATTCAGGTCCACGACCACCGACGCCGAAGCACCGGCGTAGGATGCGGTGTCCGACCCGGAGCCACCGTCGATCATGTCGTTGCCGGCGCCGCCGAGGAACAGATTGGCGGCCGCATTGCCCACCAACGTATCGTTGAAGGCCGTACCGATGACCGACTCAAAATTCGCCAGCGTGTCGTTGCCACCACCGCCGGATGCGCTGCCCGCGAGCAGGTTTACCGAGACACTCGATCCGGCAGATGCGTAGCTGATCGAATCCGAACCCGCGCCGCCATCCAGCGTATCGGCCCCCGCGCCCGAGACAAACGCATCGGCAAAACCCGATCCGATGTAACTCTCGATGCTGATCAGCGTGTCGGCGCCGGCACCAACCACGGTTCCGGCAATCAGATCAACGGTGACCCCGGCGCTGGCGGTTTCGTAGCTGACGGCGTCGAAACCTGTGCCGCCGTCGAGCAGGTCGTCGCCCGACCCGCCGCCAAGAATATCGTCGCCACCGCCGCCGGTGATCGTGTCGTTGCCGCCGCCGCCGAGCAGGGTGTTCGCAACCGACGAGCCGGTGAGTATGTCGTCAAAGGCGGAACCGATAACATTTTCGATACTGGTGAGCGTGTCGCTGCCGTGACCGCCCGATACGGACCCCGAAGTCAGGTTCACAGTCACGCCCGAGCCGGCGCCCGCGTATGACGACGTATCGTTGCCCGCGCCGCCGTCGATCACGTCGTCGCCCGCATTGCCAATGAACAGATTGTCGGCGCTGTTGCCGGTCAGGATGTCCGCCGCCGAACCGCCCGTCGCATTTTCGATGACTACGCCGTTTGCGATCGTGCGGCCACCGTAAACACCATCCGCCTTGGAGACAGCGCCACCGGCCAGAGCGCCGTCCGCGATGTCCAGCGTAGCGGCACGAAGATCGATCGTGACGCTATCGGAGCCCGAGTAGCGCATCTCGTCGGTACCGCCGGTGTCCCAGATCGACTCGTACCAGTGTCCTCCGGTGCCGATGTCCGGAAGGAAGTAAACGTTGTCGCCCGAACGCGCGGTGTCGTTGGCGCCGTACAGATGCTGCAGCGCCGCGATATCCAATGCGCCGAGAACCTGGTGGCCAAAATCGAACGAAAGCGGACTTATCGGTGTGCCATCGGCCAGCGTCTGTCCGTAATCATTGTAGGACATGACCGTGTAGAAGTTTGTATTCAGCCCGAAATCGCCCGTGTCGTAGGCGTCGGAAACACCCGGGAACACGAATGCGTTGTCGTGAGGATGTCCGAGACCCAGCGCGTGCAGTGTCTCGTGGATAACGGTGATAAACCCGTAGCCGCCGGGCTCGAGCGTACTGTGGCTCCACACTTGCGTGTAGTAGTCGTTCAGATACACCTGCCCTGTGCCGAATTCGGTAAAGACCGAGAGATCCGGAGGTAGGGCGAATCCCAGGGATCCGTCGTTTGCGGTGTATTGATTGAAGGTGAGGTCGGTCGAACCGGACCTCAGGTCGAACGTCAGGTTCGTGGCCTCGGAAATGAAATTGAAAGCGTCGGTAACTGCCGCTTTTTCCCACCACTGCCAGGAACCGGAAAAGGAATAGGTTAGGTCGGGGGAACTCCATTTGACGCCATTAGACGTGCCGAGACCTTCCCCCCACATGATCCCGTCGAGGAGGATATTTCCGGTAAAACCAGCGGTCGTCTCAACGGCCATAACTTACCTTCGACCCCCCAATATGCGGGAAGCGGACGACGCGTTCCTATTGCCAAACCCTCATACGTGCTTCGTCACAAACGAAATACTCTAACTTATTGTTTTATTTAGCAAATATTAGCAAATCCGCGCCGGTTTGCAAAGTGATCCACCCGGATTCGCAGTCGGCCATGGCGGTATTCCACAACCGTTTGAATTCTAACGGTTTCTTCCTCACGGGTGCGTGAAGGAACGACACCCTCAAGGCGCGAATCCGCGCCCGGATATACCTCTTTTCGGGAACCAACCGATTATGGCGATCGGGAGTCGGGGAATACGCGTCGCCGGCGACCTATTTGGTGGCGGTGATATTCCAGAAGTTGCCGAGGCTATTGTGCCCGCTGCGCGGACGTCGCGACGGCAAATTATATCCGAACGGGATGACCTCGCACGAGGCGAAGGGCGCGAACAACTCGGTCACCTGCGGGCGCGTATAGGAATACATGTGCGGCACGCCGAAGCATTCGTGCAACATGGTGCCCAGGCCGGGTAGGGCGGAACGTTTCTCGAGAAACATGGCGTAGATGGATCGTTCCCGACGCGTCAGAACATCGCTGGCCCGCTGCACGCCGCGAAGAATTTTGGCGACCCCGACCTTTGCCGAGAAGGTCCGATACAGGAAGACGTGGCAGGTCCCGCCGGGCTTCAGGACGCGATGCACCTCGCGAACGGCCGCCGCCGGATCCGGCGTGTGGTGCAGGACACCAAGACTGAAAACCCGATCGAAGCGATCGTCGGGAAAATCAAGATCGAGCGCGTCACCGGTGGCAAACTGTGGCACCGTGTTCAGCATTTCCGGCGGAACTTCCTCGCGCAAGCTGCGTTCCGATACGGCAATCGATTCCGGCGAGAAGTCGATGCCATGGTAGGACGAGCCGGGGGCAAGGTGCCGACAGATTTCGATGGCATCAGTCCCCTGGCCGCAACCCACTTCGAGACAGTCCAGCCGGCCACCGTTCGCCAGACTTTTCAGATATGCCGGCAGCCACGGCTCGATGATATGCCGGTGTCGCCGCCGCTCCGCGAGCGGGGCGTCGATTCCACATGGATGCGCGGACCAGAAATCTTCCTGCGTCGTCAAATCGGAATCTTCCATCCAAAACACTCTAAAAGGTGACCGTCGGCCGGCTGCGGTTCAGCCCGCGTCGGCGAAGGTGCGTCGCGCGCGTTGCGACACCCGCCGCCGGTAACTATCGATGGGCCTTTCTACGATATAGACGAGCAGGATTGATAGCGCGATCGTCAGCAAAAACACCATGATCGCCATTTCGTTTTCTGTGGGACGAACGGCGGAAATGCGGTGCCAGTTGCCGCCGATGAACTGTTTCACAAATATATGCGAGATATAGATCGGGAAGCTGAGTGCGCCGATGAAATCGTCCAGCCGGCTGTTCTTCGTGGCCAGGAAGATAAACGGCGTTGCCACCAGCGCGAACAGATACAGGGACCAGACGAGGCCCGAATCCTTGTCGGCGATGTACAGGGGGCTGTCGAGTTCGCCAAACCCGACGATATAGTAGACGCCAGCCGCGATCACCAGAATGAACAGAAGTTTGCCGACGTTTCTGGCGGTATCGGAATCGCGCAGGCGCGCATAGATGAGGTAGCTGAAATACCCCATCAGGAACATGACGAGCGTGGTTGGAATAAACCTGTAGCGGCCGGGATCGGAGGCGACGAGGCGCCGGGATATCTGCTCACTCACGCCGGCCTGGCCGGTGAGGAACCGAAAAATTTCCTCGGGAAACTGAAAGATGGCCAGTCGCAACGCCAGGCTCGACAAGGCGAGCGCGGCGACGATGGCGCGGTACTTGCGCGGTGTCGCCAGAACGAGGAACGGTGCGAGAAAGTAGAACAGGAACTCGCTCCCGAGTGTCCAGGATTGCGGAATCAGACTGCTCTGAACCGAATCGTAGGCCGGAATCAGACCGGAAATGATGTCCTCGCCGACCAACGTGATGTTCAGGATCATGAACAACACACGCTGTCCCGCATCCATGTCATCGCTCGGGATGGTGAACACGTTCTCGACGTTGTTAACCGTGAACTGCACGATCATCAGGGCCAGCACGACGTAGTAGGTCGGATAAATCCGGAGGATCCGGTTGAGAATGAACTTTCGCCGCCAGCGGTCGATGTGCCGGTATTGCTCGTTGATGATCATCGACATGTAGAAGCCGGAGATCAGGAAGAACAGCAGGACGGCAATCTGCGCGTTGATCAGAACCACGCCAAAGAAGGGCCCCCAGTGGCCGATCGCGACAGACAGGGCAAGGAAGCTGCGAACGGTTCCCATGGTCAGGCGGCCCCGATAGGGCCCGCGGGATCCGCATCCATGAAGGTGCGGAACCAGAGTTCGACCATCGCCAGCGAGTACAGCTTGTTGGCGCGGGCATAGTCCGCCAGCGTATCGGTCGAGGCGTGGGCATTCGTATCGAACATCGACCGTGCGCGCGCCGTGTCGAAGATTCCCCGCTCTTCGGTGCGGCGTGATCCGACCAGGTCACGGATGACCTCATTCAGCGGGGCTTCCCGGAACCAGCGGGCCAGGGGCGTGGGGAAGCCGCGTTTCGGGAGATCGAAAATCATCGGCGGCAACCAGTCCCGTGCCGCGGCGCGGGGAATGGCCTTCAGGGACCCGCCTGCGAGTTTCGACGACAGCGGCAGCGATGTCGCGAAATCGAGCAGGTCGTTTCCGCAGATCGGCATGCGCGCCTCGATCGAATGGGCCATGCCGACGCGATCTTCCTGCATGAACAGTGTCGGAAGATAGGTGCGCAGATAAAGCGTGAACAGGAGCTGCGCCGGTGTGTAACCGTTGCCGCCATACCGGTCGGCCACCGTGGAGGTCGGAACATAGTCAGGCTCCAACCCCTCGATCAGCGCGGGACCGGCGGTCTTCGGCCAGCCCTTGCGCGACGTCATGATGAAGATGCCGTTTCCGACTTCGGGCTGAATGAGCGGAAACATCAAGTAGTAGAGCACACGGGTGAGCTCGTCGGGCCGCACGGACGAAAGCGCACGGAACAGGCCCACGGGGCCGTGCCGCAGCCCGTCGCGAATCTGAAACGCCTTGTTGACCTGATAGCCCGCGAAAAGCTCATCGCCGCCATGGCCCGTGAGCACGACCTTCACATGCTCTGCGGCAAGCCGGGAGACGATGAATTGGGGAATGGCGCCCGTGCCCAGGGTCGGTTCGTCCAGGTGCCACATCACGCGGCGCATTTCCGTCTCGAACATCTGCGGGGTGATGACGATATCCTGAAGGCTGGCGCCGATATTGGCTGCGACCGCGCGCGCGCCGTCACGCTCGTCATAGTAGGGCCGGTCGGTGAAGGCCCCCGTGAACACCGGGAAATCGTCTCCGGGGCGCTTCGCGGCGGCCCGGGTGGCGACCGAGCCACTGTCGATGCCGCCGCTCACATAGCTGCCGACCGGCACATCGGAGATCAGGTGGCGGTCTACCGACGCGTCAAACAGTTCGGCGAAGCGCTCGGACGCCGGACCGAGAGACATCTCCTGGGGGTCCTCGGGAAACGCCAGGGACCAGAATTGTCCGCTGCGGAATCCATCCGGTCGCCATTCAACCCAGCCGCCGGGTTCGAGCTTTTCGACACCGGCGAAGAAGGTCTCTTCGGTGAGAACGTTCTGAAACGTCAGGAACTGGGCAATCGCGCGGTGGTTCGGTTTGCGCTCTATCCAGGGCAGCATCGCCTTGATCTCGGATCCGAACACGAGCTTGCGACCGACCCGGGCGGTGTACATCGGCTTGATCCCGAACCGGTCGCGCGCAAGCACGAGGCGGCGGGTTTGCCGGTCCCAGATGGCGAACGCGAACATCCCGTCGAGGTCGGCCAGCCCGTCGATCCCGAATTCCTGAAACCAGTAGGCGAGGGTTTCCGTGTCGCTGTTGGATTTCAAGTTCACGCCGCGCGCGTGCAGGCGGGCTGCGAGATCCCGGTAGTTGTAGATTTCACCGTTGAACGAAAGTACGTACCGGCCGTTTTCGGTGGTGAAGGGTTGTTGCCCGTGAGCCGGGTCGATGATCGCGAGGCGGCAATGACCCAGGGTCAGGTGGTCGTCGGCATAGACGCCGGAATCGTCGGGTCCGCGATGGGCAATCCGGTCGAGCATCCCGCGAACCTGCTCGAGGCAATTCTCGCCCGCGACCCCGATAACACCACACACGGATCAACGGTCCACGGAATCGTGACGTGTGACCTTCGTCAGGAGTTCGCGATGGTTGGGATAGGCCCGCAGCCAGTTGTCGCGCGAGAGTTCCCGAAGCAGGGTGAAGACCACGGCGAACCCGGTAAACAGCACGCCGAACAGGAACAGCAACATGGAAATCACGGCGAAAAATGCCGATACACCGCCCGTCAGAAGGTTCCAGATCGCGGCCAGCGCAAACAGAATTCCGCCCAACACCGCGATGGCCGAGATGACACCGAAATAGGCCATCGGCCGGGCCAACGCGATAAACAGGAGGTGCGACGAAATAGTGCCGAGCATGCGCCGGTTCAGGACATGCGCACCGGGTCGCTGTCGACGCGCGGTCTTGTTGCGTATTTCCCAGCTGATCGCCGCCGGAATTTCGATCGCGTTGAATCCCAGCGTGAGCAGTTTCAACAGGACCTCGAGATGAAACTCCTTGCCGTCGGACTTGAACTGGAGCGGCTTGATGATCTCGCTCCGATAGGCGCGGGTCATCCCGGTATGCATGGTGATCCCGCCGGAAAAAAACAGGCCGATCAGCTTGTTGCCGAGACGGCTGATCAGGCGCCTGCTTATCGGGACCTCGATGTACCCGACCCCCGAAAGATTGGG
Source organism: Alphaproteobacteria bacterium (assembly GCA_039980135.1). Classification (NCBI taxonomy): domain Bacteria; kingdom Pseudomonadati; phylum Pseudomonadota; class Alphaproteobacteria; species Alphaproteobacteria bacterium. The sequence continues at coordinate 317,508 of JBDXCV010000009.1, read as the reverse complement.
CGACGCGATGACGAAATGGGCTGTCTCGTCGGCTGCCAGCGCGTCGAATAATTGCGGTACGATGTTCTCGCCCCAGGACAGATCGACCTCCGTGGTCACGATAATATCGCCACGGGCGGCATCGATGCCCTGGCGCAGCGCGTGCCCGCGTCCCCGATTGGGCTGATAGGAAATCACCGCAACCCGGCCGGCTTCGAGCGAATCCCGGAATGCAAGAATTTCCGCCAACGAACCGTCGGTCGACCCGTCGTCCACCAGGATCAGCTCCCAGTCGTCAAAGCATTCGGAAAGCTTGGCGACCATCACTTCGGCCGCCGTCCTGATAATCGCCTCTTCGTTGTAGAACGGGCAAACGACAGTGACGGAACCCCGGCGTGAACCGGATGGCGTGGCAATCGGATTTTCCTGAGTCACGGTCAATCTGTCGGCAATCATATGTCTGTCACGCCCAGAATCAGGCGATCAGGGTACTCACGCAGCACCTGTCTATCTGATTTTTCCCACCGGTTAAATCCAATTGACGATCTCGGCGACTATTCGCTCGGCGGCGCGCCCGTCCCAAAGGTCCGGGATTGTCGTCTCTGCGGTATCTGTCTCGCGATATCGAAGGAATGCCGCGCGCAGGGCATCGGGGGAGTTCCCGACGATGGTGTTGGTTCCCGCGGCCACCGTGATTGGCCGTTCGGTATTTTCGCGCAAGGTCAGGCAGGGAATACCGAGCGCCGCACTTTCTTCCTGCAGGCCGCCGGAATCGGTCAGCACCAACGCGGCATCCTTCAGCAGGCCCACCATCTCGAAATAGGCAAGCGGGTCCATCACGGCCAGGCGTGGATGGGTTGCCAATTCCGTGAAGTTCGCGGCGTCGATTGCGGCACGCGTTCTCGGATGCGCCGGGAAGATCACCGGCATTTCATCGGCGATTTCCACCACGGCCTCCAGAAGCGGCCCGAGCACCTGCGGATCGTCGACATTGGACGGCCGATGCAGTGTCAACAATGCATACTTGTCCCGGGAAATCTCGCGCGCCTCCGGATCCAGTCCCGACTTGCTGAGCGTGCGGGATGCCGGGATCGCCCTGGGAAGTGCGTGAAACAGGCTGTCGATCATGACGTTCCCGACGAGCCTGATGCGTTCGGCCGCGATGCCCTCGGCCAACAGGTTGTCGACACCCGTCTGCTCCGTGACGAACAGAACGTCGGATATCCGGTCCGTGAGAATCCGGTTGATCTCTTCCGGCATCGTCCTGTCGAAACTGCGCAGGCCCGATTCCACATGAATGACGGGAATGCATTTCTTCGCGGCCACGAGTGCGCCTGCCAGAGTCGAGTTCACGTCTCCAACCACCAGGACAGCATCGACGCCGTCCGGATCAAGAATTTCGTCGAGCCCGGCCATGATCCGGCCCGTCTGGACGGCGTGCGACCCGGACCCCACGTTCAAGTTGATCTCGGGCGCGCGTATTTCGAGATCCCGGAAGAATTGTCCCGACAGGCTTTCGTCATAGTGCTGACCAGTATGCGCAAGGCGCACGGAAATTCCGTCGCACAGCGCGAACTGGCGCATGATGGGCGCCACCTTCATGAAATTTGGGCGCGCGCCAACGATACAGACAATCGTTTTCATCTATCGTCCCTCAATCGCGCTGCCGCAGTGGTGTGGGTCTGGTCATACCTGTATACAGGTTTCCGGGTTCCCCAGCCGTACCCTCGATCATTCTGTACGGTTCACACGGACCGGAAAACCCGATGTGACGTGACGATGAATTCCGCAGCAAACCATATCCGTTCCGACCCGACCCACAACCCGGTTCTGGCCCCGGTAGAAATACGGGAGCGCGCGGATGTCGGACGATGACGTGAATGTCTCCCGTGCGCCCGGCGCGCGGTTGAGAATGCTGGTGCCTCTGGTTATGACGCTGATCGCTTTCGGTCTGCTGGCGTTCTTCATTGACGTACCCCGGTTGCTCTCGATCCTGGGGGCGGCGCAGTTCGGTTTCCTTCCGCTTATTGCGCTTGTTGCGGCCACGATGATTGCGCTTACCACCATTCGCATCAACCTCATCTTCGAGCAAATCTCGGGCGGACGAATGGCTGTCGCCTTCCTGCTGCGCTTGAACTTCTTTACCGCGATCGTCGGATATATGGTTCCGATTGCCGTCATGGCGGATGGCGTGCGTGCCGCAGTGCTTTGGGCCGAGATGAAAATTTCGCCGTCGCGGGCCGTCGAATTGTCACTCCAGGACCGCGTCATCGCGCTTCTGGGGTTCATTTTCTTTGGCGCGATTCTGGTGCTGTTTCAGGACGCGGATGCGCCCGAATATCTGTTCACCCAGGCGGTTTTCTATTGGGGCTCTCTGGTTGCGCTGTTCATCGGGACGATTTCGATATCCGCTTTTCACAACCGCGTCCCATGGCCGTGGGTCGTTCGCATCAACGAACTGGTGCAACGACTTGTCGGGAATATTGTCAGGCCCAGATATCTGGTCCGGCAGGTCATTCTCGCGGCGATGTCTGTCATGTTGTACGGCGCCATGCTCTGGCTGGCGTTACAGGCGCTCGGTATCACGCAATCGCCATATTGGGCGTTGGTTGCGGTTGCGCCAAGCCTGTCGATTGCCCAGAACATCCCGGTGTTCTACCTCGGGTGGGGATCACGCGAGGCGGTGGCCGTCGTGCTGCTGACCTCGGTCGGAAACATTGATCCGAGCCAGGCGGTTGCGGCGTCACTGCTGGTCGGTGCCGGGGTGTTTCTGGGGTCGCTTCCGGGGTTGCTGTTCTTTGCGCGATTTGCACGCATGCGCCGGTCCATCTAGGCGGAATTCGCTTGCAACGGCGCCGACGCTGGCGCCCGGGCGATCAGGCGGTTGCCGAGGATCAGGTAGTCCAGGCCACTCGCGGCGAACGCGCGCAGCGCGTCGTCGGGGCTTCTGACGATCGGTTCTTCGTGCATGTTGAAGCTCGTGTTGATCAGGCAGGAAACGCCGGTGCGCGCCTTGTAGGCTTCGATAATTGCATAGAGTTCCGGATTTGTGTCGCGGCGCAAAAGCTGCGGTCTGGCGGTGCCATCCACATGGACCGCGGCAGGACACTGGGCCTGCATGTGATCGGTGCAATCAACCGTGATGGTCATGAACTCACACGCACGGCGGTCTCCGGGCCGAATCCGGAAATAGGCGTCGGCGTCCTCATACAGACAAACAGGTGCAAAGGGCATGAATTCCGAGCGCCCCAGCTTCTCGTTCAGCCAGTCGTTCACCGTGGCATCGGCACAGTGAAACAGGATGGATCGATTGCCGAGGGCTCGCGGGCCGAACTCCATACGGCCGTCGAATCGCGCGATTGTTTTCTTTTCGGACAACAGGTCGGCAACGCGTTCTGCCATGCTCTCCGGCATCGAGACGGGTCCGCAGTCATGCCGTTCGATCGCGTCGGCGATCTCGGCATCCGAATACCGGTTGCCGAGATAGGCATCGGCCAGCGGCACAATAGGAGCCGCGGTGACGGCGAGGGCGGCGCCGATGCAAAGCCCTCCGTCGCCCATATTCGGGAACACATAGGTTGAGCGGACGTTCTCGATATTGCTCATGGCCTGATTGAGTTTGACGTTCGCAAAAACGCCGCCGGCAAGTGCCAGGTCGAATTCCGAGTCTGGCAGATGTCCGTGCTCGATCAGTACGCGCCCGACGTCGTGCTCGAGTATTTGCTGGCCCGCCTGAGCAATATCCTCTCGTCGGTATCCGCGAAGCAGTCGCCGCAAGGGCGCTTTGTAGTTCCGGTAGTCGAACGAACGTGCCGCAGTGCCGAGGCCCCGGGTCAACAATGTTCGAATGCTCAGTCCTCTTGGGAAGCCCTCGCAATAGTAGCGCTTGTCGGGAACGAATTCGCTTCTCGGTTTGACCGTGCTTCGTATCGTTTCCAGGGCGCCCGAGTTCTCCATGCCGTAAGCCGCGAGACCGGTGACTTTGCCTTCATGACGGTTTGCGCGAAACCCGATTACCTGTGTGAGAGCTGAATAGAACTGGCCGAAGGAGTTTGGGTAGAACTGGTGATAGACACGATGGATGACACCGGCTCTGCCGTGGGAAATCGTGACCGAAATATCGTCGCCGACACCATCGGCCGTCATGATCACAGCCGACTTTGTGGTGCCTGTCCGGTATGCGCTCGAAGCATGTGCCTCGTGATGCTCGATAAAATAGGCCTGCGGCGTAATCCCGAACTCGTCCCGCAGGAACGAGAGGGCACGGCCATATTGATTGGCGCGGAGAAAGTAATACAGCCGGTAAAAGAATTTTGCGAAATGCGGCAGATAGTCACTAATTCCGTGGAAATCCCGAATGTCGGCGATCTGGCTTTTCAGCGACCGCGTGACGAGATCGCGCCGTTGCAGTCCGGCGATTGCCACCGCGTCTATCTCTGCTGGCGCGATGCCGGCGCTCGTGATGGCATCGCGAATGGCGCCCTTCGGCGGGTACTGCGTATCGAATTTGCGGCGCGATATACGTTCCTCGGAAACGGCGCTCAGAATTTCGCCGTTCCGGACCACGCATGCGGCGGTTTCGTGGGTCGTACTGAGGCCGAGAATCGTTTGTGGTGCGCGTGCGCGCGAATGTGCGGGCCAATCGGCAATGAAGTCTTCACTGTTGGAAATCGTGTAACGCGATCGGAGTTGACCCACCAGCGTATCTAGAAACGGCTTCTTGCGGCTCCATGACATATCGTTGGTGTAGATCTTGAGTTTGAGGTCGCCCCGCAGCCCGATTTTGTCGGCGAAGTCTGTCAGATGAAACAGATAGGTGAGGTGGTCATGGCTGCGGGCGAACCTGTTGAGGGCCATTCGGTGGTAGTGCCTGGACAGGACGAAAGCATAGCAGGGATGGAAGGGCGTCATTCCGAGGCCGCGCCGCGGCATGGGAAGTTCGATCAGTCCGCTTTCGGGAATGACTTCAAACGGCCCCGAAAAGAGACGGTAGAGGCCGACCCTTTCGTAAAAACTGTAGTCGGCGAATAGAGACGTGTCGTAGCGGTATCCCGCTTGCGCGATGAGTTCGAGCGATTCGAAGTCGATTTCATAGTCCGGCGCCCGAAATCCAATAACGGGTGCACCGGTGGCATCCTCGATGATCTTCTTTGAATCGAAGATTTCCGTCTTTTTTACCTCGGGTGACTGAAACCGCAGTTTTACGTGCGAAATCGAATGGGACGCCAGATTGTGGCCGGCGTCGACAACCTGGCGCACGGCACGCAGGCGCTCCGGCTTCGCCAGGTCGTTTGCGATAACGAAGTAGGTCGCCTTGATGGCATGTTCTGCAAAGAATTCGAGGGAATGTTCGACCGCGCTGGCAAAGTAATGGTCGGGATCGACCGACTTCAGTTCGCGCCCGTGATGCGCGTAAATGGCCTCCAGGCCATCCATGTCCACATGACACCAGGCGAGCTTTTCAGGTGTTTTTGCGGTCATGGCAGTGCGGGTGTCCACGTGGAAATGCTCGGCGCCGGATTTTGCAATGCCGACCGGTGAATATGCTGTTTTGCCACGGTTTTCCTAGGCTGTTTGCAACAATATCCAGCGCCGGAAGAAAAGGATAGTTGGTGACCTCGAACGCGTTAACGGCTATAAAATCGAGTTGGTTGCAAGTTTAGAGCACAGAAACAATTGCTTCTCTCCGCCGCCGCGAGCCGGCGGGTGATTCGAGCGTTGGTTCCGATACGATAAAGGCGCGGTGTTGAAGGCATGAGTGATACCCTGAAGTCCTTTCTGGTGCAGGCAAAGCACGCCGCGGACAGCGCGCCTGTGCACATGACAACTGCCGCGCGCCCGCTGAAGGTTTTGCTTTTGCAGGGGCCGACGATCGAAGGTGTGCAGTCCTTTCTGCCGCAGGTCGAGGAGGGGAGTGAGGGGATCGGTTACAAGCCGCCGCTCGGAATTCTCTACATCGCGACCAACATTGCCAAGAATTCGCCGCACACTGTTGAGGTTATCGATACGATTGCCGAACAGCTTTCGTTCGACGAGATCGTCGAGCGGGCCGTTGCGTTCGGTCCCGATGTCGTCGGAATTTCGGCTTGGACCGACTTCTGGTATCCGGCCTACCGCACAGGGGAGCTGATCAAACAGGCCCTGCCGGACACACATCTTTGCTACGGCGGGCCGCATCTGGGCATCTACCCGCAAGAGACGCTCGACGTGCCGTTCGTCGACAGCGTTGTGTGCGGTGATGGTGAAACACCTTTCCTGTACCTCTGCAACATGGTGTCCCATGGCATTCTGGACAATTCCATGGACGGGCTGCATTTCAAGGAGCACGGGATCAAACCGGTCCAGAACGTCTTTTTCGTCGAGGGCGATCTCGACAGCCTGCCGCAGCCCGATCGGACATTGCTGCCGATAAAGAATTACAGTTCCGTGCTCGGTAAACAGAAGTTTGTGACGACCATGATCACAAGCCGCGGTTGTCCGCACCGGTGCACCTTCTGCAAACTGAACTTCCAGAAGAACCTGGCCCGCTCGGCGGAGAGTGTTGTGAACGAGTTTCGCGAGATTCATGCACTGGGCATCCGCGAAGTCGAGATCTACGACGACACTTTCACCTGGTCGCGTAAACGACTGCGGGAAATTTGCGAGGCGCTCATCGAAGCGGATCTGGGAGTCGAATGGGCCATCCGCGACAGGGTTTCGTCGGCGTCCGTGGATGATGACCTGCTCGAGTTGATGCACAAGGCCGGCTGCCGCCGAATTCATTTCGGAATCGAGTCGGGTGTGCAGCATGTCATCGACCGTATGAAGAAGAAGATCACGCTGGACCAGGCACGCGATGCCGTGCGACTGGCAAAGAACGCCGGGATGACGGTTCTGACCTACTTCATGTTCGGCAATCTCGACGAGTCAAAAGCCGACATGTACCAGACCATCGAGTTCGCCAAGGAACTCGATGCCGACTACGCCCAATTCTCCATCACGATCCCCTATGCCGGTACGGAGATGTACACGGAAGGCCTTTCCATGGGGGTTATCAAGGCGGACTTCTGGGGCGAATATGCGTGCCGCCCGGTCCCCAATTTCCTGCCGCCCGAGATTATCGAGACCTACGCATCGCTGGATGAGTTGAAGAAGATCAGAAACGACGCCGTCCAGAAATTTTACTTTCGCCCGCGATACGTTGTGCGTGAACTTCGGAAACTCAGCAGCTTCCACGAGTTTGTCCGCAAGGCAAAAATGGGACTGCAACTGGCAGAATCGGTCTACGTAAAATAATCACATCTTCAAATCAATTGCCGGCGACGGACCCTCCTGAGGTTGTGACTCCTGCATTGCGTTTTGCGCGATCCGGTCTCTGGACGGTCTGCCCGATCTGTTGCCAGGATGCTTGCCGTGAATAGCCCGGACGACACCACCGTTGTCATCAACCCGCACTACAATCCGGACCGGCGACCGGAACTGGATGCACGCAGCGTGGCTTTCGTCCATCTGCAGAAATGTGGAGGCGGGACGTTTGCAACGCTGAATTCTGCGTTCTGCGCGCGGTTTGGTTTCACCCATGTCTGGATGAGCGGTGCCGCGCGGTTTCCCCACGATTGCGGCGAACTGTACAATTCGGTTTTTGAGGCCGAACGTCGGAACTTCATGTTCGGCCATGCACCGCTACATGTAGAAGCGCGCGCTTACGGTGCCATCGACGCGGTCACGATCCTGCGCGACCCGATCGAGCGCCTGGTTTCGGAATGCCTGTTCATGAATCTGTCCAGTCACAATGTGGCGACGACGATCGACGAACTCATTGATGTGGTCGGGCAAAGAATACGGCGGAATGCCGACGAGCTTCTCAAGGGGCCGGTTCTCGTCAAGAATTACATGACCCGGACAATACTCGGGAATGTCGATCGCAATGAGCCCCTCTCGGGCTCGCATGTCGATGCGGCGATAGCAAACGTCGCAAACGATTTTACCCTGGTGGGAACGCTCGACGAGTATGAGAAGTTCGTACGTGCCTATCTGGTTCGATACAATTTCCCCAGCGTGGCCTTCCCGCGCATCCACAGCCAGGGGAGCGCGGAGCGGCAGTTTGAGTATCGCCTGCGCTACGATGAGCTGTGCAAGCTGTTCGAAGAATTTGTCGATGCCGATCTGGAACTTTATCAGAAGGTGAAAGAAACGGAGGCGGACAGACTGAACGAGGCCATCTGGAGCGATCTATCGGAATTTTCACTGTCCGCCAACGCACCAATTTTGGCGGTCAACGAGCGCTCAAAGACGCGCGCCGGAAAATTGCTTGGTCAGCCTGTCGAGTTGCCGCCGGAGAGCAGCGCCAGTGTGGTGCTGGATTTCGACCATGCAGCGTGAACCGGCAATTACGCAGTCATGATCGGCAAGGACGTTATTCGTGGATTTCTGCTCTGGCGTATCTGGCTGAACTGGGCCTGGATCGACGTCAAGCAACGCTATCGCCGATCGGTCATCGGACCATTCTGGTCCACCATAAGCCTCGGCGTATCGGTGGTCGGGATTGGCGGTGTGTTTTCGATCCTGTGGAATGTTGAAACCCATGCGCTGTTGCCCCATTTGGCGACGGGCCTGATTCTCTGGACCTTCATCTCAACGTCCGTCAACGAGGGAACAGCGGTTTTTGCCGGCAGTGCGCATGTGATCAAGGCAATCAACTTGCCCATGTCTGTTCATGTGTTTCGGTTCATTGCGCGCAATGCCATCCTCTTTGCGCACAATTTCATCATCTACATTGCAGTATTCTTCATATTCAGCTTGCCGCTGAATACGAACACCCTGTTGATTCTGCCGGCGCTGCTGCTCTACCTCCTGAACGCCGTCTGGGTGGTTTTGTTGCTGGGTGTCGTATGCACCCGCTACCGGGATATTCCGCAAATCATCCAGAACGTGATGCTGATTTTCTTTTTCGTGACGCCAATTTTCTGGTTTTCGGAGACGCTCGGTGACGCCCAGATAATCGTCAAGCTCAACGTGTTCGCGCATTTTCTGGATCTGGCGCGCTTGCCGCTGTTGGGCAAGAGTCCGCAAAGTGAGACATGGATGGTTGTGGGCGCGGTGACGCTTGTCGGCTGGGCTCTCGCACTTCCGCTGTACGAACGATATCACCGCCGAGCTGCGAGTTGGGTCTAGTTCGCCATGGTTGAATGTGTGGCAGTTTGTCAGGCGCGCGATGGATCAACATCGTTACGCAACATCCTTCAGAGTTACCTCTTCTTCAACAACGAGAGCCTGTCCTATTGCGGGTATGTATCGGACACATTCGATCTCTGGCCCAGTTTGAGGGCCTATGTGTGTGAGTCGGACCCTGCGCCGCTTTACGGCCTGATGATGTCATGGGAACAACGTTTCGAAGTTAGTCATGGTCTCGGTTTCGCACTGCCTGCAGTCCGAGCGGTTCTGGGCGCGGACACCCGAATCATTCGCGTCACTCGACAGCGCGAACCGCATTCACGCTCCCTTGAGAATCAGTCTCAAATCGATCCGGAGCATTGGCTGGGCTACAGTTCGTTCGACGAGAGTGAATTCCCAGGGATGAGAACGATACAGCGGTTGACCGCACCGGATTTCGACGAAATGTCCGAGGAGGAATGGCGCGCCATCAGCCTGCGGGAACGTTTCGGCTGGTTTGTCGACAAGCAAACACGACTGACCGACAAGAACATCCACCTTTTCAGAAATGTCCTGACGATCGCCACGGAGGATCTGAGCGAACCAGAGGCCGTCCACGAAATCGGGAAATTCGTCAATCCCGATTGGAAATATCGGCCTTCCCCGGTACATGTACACAAGATGGGGACTGCAAATATCTCGGACCTGGATACCGAAGACCGTCGGCGGATCGAAACCGTGTGGCAGACGTTCGATATTATGCAAGCGGTTCGTGATCCGGCCTATGCGGTGGAATTCATCGTGCAGGAGCTGCAAGATCGATACAGCCATGAACCAGACGTTGTTGAACGTCTGACCGCACGACTGCAGCATGCGATCACCAGCGCGGATGGAACAACGCGCCACGACCGGGCGGAAGATCAATCAGATGAGGGGGCGCCCGAATGCTGAGGCGCGGCATACAAAGGGTTCTCGGCGAGTTCGGGTACACCGCCGTAAAAATCGTCGAACTCGAGGAGGTGCGAAACAGTCATTCGCATGCGATGCGCGTGATCGAAGCGCTTCGTGCGGAGGCAGATATGCGTGACGCCGAAGTTGAGAACATCATCGCGCATCGTGATCAGATTGCTTCGAGCCTTGCGCGGCAAAACGATGAGTTCCACCGGGTTCTGGGCGAACGCAACGAGACGCTCGGTCAAAACGAATCGCTGTCTGATGAACTGGCTGCCGTGGTCGTCCGGGCCGACCAGGCTGAACGCCAAGTTAAGAGTCTCCGCGGCAAGTTGAAGCAGGGGCTCGAGGCGATCGACAGAATTTACGAGAAGCATGTTGAAATCCTCGAAGATCGCGGGAAGGCGTGGATTGAAGCAGAAGAGGCAACTGCGCGGGCGATCGGATCGTCCGAACGGGCTGACGAAATGTCCGAACGGGCTGATGAAATGTCCAAACGGGCTAACGAAATGTCCGAACGGGCTGACGAAATGTCCAAACAGGCCGACGAATTGTCCGAACGGGCTGAAGCATTGTCTGCCGAGAACGGGGCTCTGGTGGTCCGATTGCAGGAATCAGAAGCAACGCGGCAGGGGTTGGAAGCAGACATTGCGGCGCGCGCGGCTGAACTCGATGACGCGCGCGCGAATGCCAGCGCAATTCAGCAGGAGTTGGAGCGCAAGAGTGAAGAACTCCGTGCTGCTGGCGAATTGGCCGAAGCTTCGAGAGCTGAAATTGACCAGTTAACGGCGGCACTGGCGGCCGCGCGCGACCGCGTCAATGAACTCGAACCTCAGATTGGTGCGTTGCAGGCTTCGGCCGACGAAGCTCGTCGCGGTGAAACCGAGTTGCGTACGGAACTGGATGAAGTCCGTGGTCTCGTCGCCGGTCTGCAGAAAGACGTGAGCGACGAGGTGGCACAGGTTCTTGCCGATCATGAGAAAACGCTCGAGGAGCTTGCGGGGGCGAAACACGCATTCGTCGAGGCGGAAGCGGAAATAGAACGGCTCAGGAAGTTGCGGACGGCGGCGGACGATGATGCGGACAGCCCGTCACTCCATGACAGTCACATCGTTATCGCGGGGTTGCCGTTTTCGCGAAGTGAGTCACTTGCGGAAGCGATGCGCGATGCGGCTGAGTTTGTGCCGGTGGAACTGTGCAACGGATACTTTCCGAACGATCTGCTGTCGACGGATGCGTTCCTCCAGGACCGACGATGCGTTGCGGCGACGTATCTCGACGCCTCCCCCAGGAATCTCGATGGCCTGAAACTGGCGCTCGCGGCGGTGATCGTACATGTCAGCGACCCGCGGCTGATCGTCGCCAGACGGACGCGCCTCTACTTCGAGGATCAGGGGCAGTCTCAGATTGTTGAGGCGGGATTGAGCCCGCCCTTGCAGGAGGGACAGTTTACAAATGCATCGGAACTGGTCGACTGGCAGATCGAGAACTTTGTTCCATTGATGGCAGATTGGATTCAGGGGTGGATCGAGTTTTTCGACAAACGTCCCAACTGGCCGATCATCCTCATGAGTGAGGCCGATGGTGACAACACGGACCGGCGTCGCGAGATTGCAGCCACGCTGGGTGTGCCGGACAGTGTGTGGGAAGGTGTGCCCGTGGATAAGGATATGAACTGGACGGAGGTGCTTTCGGATGAGCAGGCCGAGAGAACCATCGAACAATTTGACGACAAGCTGCGCGCCGATATGGCGTGGCGCTGACGCCCCGCGACCCGAAGAAGTAGATCAATGCCGTCCATTAAGCTGACAGATGTGGGTATGGATTTCCGCATCAGCCATGTAAGCCAGAACCGGTTGCTGCATCCCGAGTTTTTCCGTGAATTTCTGGGCGGAAAACTGGGAATTACGGCGCGCAACCAGCTGATTATATCGGCGCTGGACGGAATCAGTATCGACATCAACGAAGGTACACGCCTGGGAATACTCGGGCATAACGGTTCGGGTAAAAGCACACTGCTTCGCGTGATGGCCAATATCTATGCGCCGACGCGCGGATCGGTCACGACAGACGGCATCATCTCGACTCTTTTCAGCATCTCCCTGGGGCTCGACGAGGATCTTACGGGCCGAGACAATATCCGGTTGCAAGGATTGGTGTTCGGTATGACCGCCAACGAGATCGAGGACGCGCTGCCCGATATTGAAGAGTTCACGCAGTTGTCGGACTTTCTGAGCCTGCCCATTCGCACCTATTCATCCGGCATGCGTGCGCGTCTTTCGTTTGCCGTAGCTACCGCCCTGAAGCCGGACATTCTGCTGCTTGACGAGGTCATTGGCGCGGGTGATGCGGCGTTCATGAACAAGGCCAACGAGCGCCTCGAGCAGATGCTCGAGGATGCGAACATTCTTGTCATTGCGTCTCACTCCAATGACATCATTCGAAAATTCTGCAACCAGGCGATTGTATTGGAAAAAGGAAACCTCGTTCATTTCGGTGCGGTCGAAGAATCAATCGAAGTCTATGCAAAGCGGGTGGCGGAAGTTAGCAGCCACTGAGCAGTTCGCCGTCGCAGGTGAGACCGGCCGCGGGCGATTGCGTTAGCCGCGCGCAATCCTGTCCTGATTTGAATGTATCCAGAGTGCAAAGCCGTCATACGGTGCCAAGCGAAGTCGCGTCAGTGCTTCGTCACCGCTGAAAAAACCGAAATCCTGGCCCTCCCCGAGATCAAGCGATCGGAGCTGGTCGTTGCCGGGTGAAAGTTCGAAGAAGGTTCGGTCGATCCTCGGGCCGCCGGCAAACTCGAAGTCGAAGCCAAACACGGTCAGTTGGTTCAGTGTGCGTTCCTCGACGTGAATATCAAGCTCTTCGGCCAGTTCCCGAATCAATGCCTGAGCCGGTGTCTCCCCGGGTTCCAGGGCGCCGCCAAAGAAACCCCAATGGTCGGGGAAAAAGATGCCGGGCTTCTCATCTCTGTGCTGGAGCAGGTATTTGCCCTCGTCGTCGCGGATTATGGCGACGGCCGCGTCATCGGGTACGAGCGTCGAATCATCGGTGATGAATACATGGTTCCGGTCCAATGCTTCGGTCCTGACCTTTCGCGGGGGTCTTCTTTTTCGCCGTCGGTACGGGGCAAAAACGTAAACTAGCACTGCAACAATCGTGTGCCTTCAAGTATAAGCATGTGTGCGGAAAATGCGCGTAACGTGGGCAAATTCGTGTGTTGCGCCTACAGGGCTGTGACAGCGCAGGGGCGATATGGAAAGCTGGCAGAAAATACTTCCAAACCAGGCATTCAACGCCAACCTGTATGCGAATGCGGATGTGCCCATCGAGCAATCCATATTCGATCTCATTCTCGACGTTTGTGACCTGAGATTGCCACAGGATACCTTCGATCTTGAGGTGCCGGATTCACAAACGATCGAGGAAATGGCTTCGAGCCCGGTGGCGCTGAGCTTCCTTCAATGCCTCGTAACCCTGCGTGACGCACGTTCCATATTGGAGATAGGCACGTTCATCGGGGTGTCCGGGCTATATATGGCAAAGACCCTGCCGGACGACGGGCACCTGGTGACGATCGAGAAATTCGATCAGTTCGCGGCGATCGCAAGGCGAAACTTCGAGCGCAACGGTCTGTCGGACAAAATCGAGCTGATCAACGGCAGTGCAGATGAAGTGCTGCCGTCGTTGGTGGCTGATCGCAAGTTCGATCTGGTTTTCATCGACGGTCACAAAGAGGCATATGCCGCGTATCTGGACATGGTTGTCGATGCCGTCACTCCGGGCGGGATCGTCGTCATCGATGATGCGCTGTTCCATGGCGATGTGATGAATGCAGATTTTTCGACCGAGAAGGGAAGCGGTGTGCATGCTGCTCTGATGCGCGCCAAGGAGCTTTCCGGCTGGCGGCGCGTCCTTCTTCCCGTGTCGAACGGCATGTTGCTGCTGATGAAACCCGGTACACAGAACCGGGTTGTGGGTGATGAATGAGATTTGCGCTCAACACAGTCGTTTGGGGGCACACCTATGTCGACTTGTTGGTCAACCACTCGCTGCCGACACTGTTTTCACGCGGAAACTTTCTGGAGAATTCCTGGACTGAGCACTTTGTGTATCAGTTGATGACCACCCGGGAGGATTTTGCGGAGATTTCGCAAGCGGCCACCTACCAGCGCCTGGAACGTCTGCTGGAAGTCGATGTGATGTTCATCGACGACATCCAGGTCGATACCTCTGTCGATATCCATAAGTATAATCGGGTCTCGATCGCGCAGACTGCGGGCATGAAACGTGCGGCAGAAACCTGTGACGGTATCTTTTTCCTGTATCCCGACTTCATCTACTCGACAGGATCCTTGCGGACGGTTGCCGAGAAGCTTGCAGACGGCTACCGCGCGGTGCTGTGCCCAATTCCCTATATTTCGCAGGAAGCGGTTTGTGGGGGATTGTTCAGAGCCCACGGAATGGAGGTCGGGACCGCTCAGGGCAAGGAAATCAGTATCGAGCCACGCCAGCTCGTCGAGCTGGATATCCTTTATCCCCATCCGGTCAATCGCGGTTACGAGACCGACAGCGGGGTCTACGCCGAATGGCCCGCACTCTTTGTCTGGCCGATCATCGGCCAGGGTCAGATCATTCACAGTTTTCATTTGCATCCGACCGGATTGCTTCTGGAAAAGGATAATCCGGAGTTCTTTCGTCACTTCGAAATCAGCCTGGACGACGAGTTCATCTCACGCGTCTTCACAATTGGCGACAAGCTGGCGTTCATCAACGATTCTGACGATCTTGCCATGTGCAGCACACGCAGCGTCGAAGATCCTCCCCACCCGATGGAAGGTAGCCGGCTCAACCTGGCCCGCGCGGCATTGTGGGCCGAGGAGAGCTCGAGCCTGATCCTCCGATACTTCACCCGCCAGCAATTCTATTGGCATTACCGCGATATGACGTCTTCCGAATGGGAGGAGAAATCCGTCGAAGCGCGGCGCTTCATGAAAAATTTGCGCAAACGCCTCACCATACCCGACTCCCTTCTCGCGATCGAAGACCCGGATGCCTACAAGGCGCGCCAGCGACGCTCCGGCTACTTCATGCACAGAAACACCGGGCTCTAGCATGAGGATCGCGCGCGCCGCTCAATCACGCCCAGTGACCGATTTGTCCGATGCCTGAAGTCAGCGTTCTGATCGCGACATATCAGCGTTGCGGCATCCTCCAGCGCGCCATCGATTCAGTCCTGAAACAGGATTTCGAGGATTTCGAACTGATCATCGTCGATGATTGCTCGCCGGACGCGACACCCGAAGTCGTCAACGCCGCAGCCGAAATCGATTCGAGAATTCGCTATATTCGATTGCCCAAGAATGTCGGATCGAAGCTTGGGGATCGCGAGATCTTTCGACGCTTTGTCTATGAATGGTCCACGGGCGAATATTTCATCTACCTTTGTGATGATGATTTTTGGGTGTCGAAGAGTCTCTTGAGCCGTGCGATGGGGGTCATGAAGTCGGACCCGTCCGTGGTCCAGGTCATGGGCGGGCAGGTCCAGATCTATCCCGACCCGGTTCGGAAAATTCCGCACATCGAAGAACCGTGGAATTATGAATGGGTTCCAGGAATTGCGAACGGGCTGTTCATGAAGGGGATTTTCCCCGACGGCCTGATCCCGCGCGACGATTTTTTAGACCTGCAGGCACAGATGCCCGTCACCCGCAATATCCTGACCGGGGCATCCGTGTACCGGCGTAGCGCGTTTGAGCGTGCGGGTGTGTTTCAGGCCCGGAAGGCATCACGCTGGCAGGCAGGCTACGAACTGACGACCGGGGTCGGCACGCAGGGAAATTCCTACTATTTCGACAAGCCTTCAATTGCCGCGAATGTCGATATCGGCAGCGCGAGTTTCCGTGGCACGCAGTTGCTGCATATGAATGATTGCCTGGTATCGATCGACATTGCGTTTTCGAAACCGCTACGCGATGCGGACCCCTACGATCAGCTCGTATTGCGGTACTTCGAGAAGAAAATGAAGCATGCGATAATCTTCAACTATGTCCGCAACAAGCTGGGTTACCAGCTTGGCTGGTTCGGCGACGGCACGCTTCTGGAGATGCGGAAGATATTCAAGCCCGAGATTCGAGGTTGGAAGTTCCTGCAAACCGCAATCAAGCATGGTGTGCCGCTATCGCGTGAAAACTTGCGGCTGTTGGCGTTGTGCAGTCTTCCGTCCAGTATGCTGCCGCGGTATGTGAAACGTGAGATCGATCGCTACGGCGTTCACCACTGGCATCGCGAGATGAGCAAATGGGCGGACGATCAGGTTGAGGTGCATTTACCATGAGGTTTCTATTCCCCCTGATTGTCTGGGGACCGAGCTATGTGCGGGAGTTTCTGGAGCAGTCGCTTCCGACCCAGCTCGCCTATGGAAATCTTTCGGGTTTTCCGTGGTTGGAAGGGTCCCAGTACATGATCCTGACGACCGCGCAGGATCGCAAAATTCTCGAAGCGGCACCGATCATGCGTCGCCTGAAGCGTTTGATCGATGTGCAGTATGTGGAGATCGACAAGATCCCGCGGCACAACAAGTATATCGGCGCCAGCATGGCACAGCTGGAAGCTCTGAAACGGTCGGGTAATTTCGACGCGATCTTTTTTCTGTACCCGGATTTTATCTGCGCGACCGGAACGATCACCAACGCCGCACGGCGCATCGTTGAAGGCAAGGATGCGGTGATGTTCCCGATTCCCGCCGTTCTCAAATCCATCTTCGATGACCCGGCAATCGTCGAGAATGAGGTGATCACGCCGACGGGTGAAGGTGCGGTGATCGAAATTCCGCCGCGTCTCCTGGTCGATGCATCGACACGTCATTTTCATCCGATGATATCGGGCTACATCATGGGTGGTGAGCGGAGCAATATCGGCCCGGCCTACATGATCTGGAATGTCCCCGATGAGGGGATGCTGTTTCGATGTTTTCATTTGCATCCGCTGGTGATCCGGGTCCAGCGCGACAATCCGTTTTATCTGAACGAGTTCATTGTCAGCCTCGACGAAGAATATGTACCGCGGCTCTTCCGTTCGCTCGACGGCGTATATTTCGCGCGCGATTCGGATGAGTTCGCGATGTGCAGCATCCGGACCCCAACCTCACCGCCACAACCGCTCGATGTACCTATCCGGCTGGTACATATTGCGCACTGGGCGGAGGAATATGCAGCGCTGATCCACCGAGAATTTTCGACCATTCCGTTTCGCTGGCACGGCCAGGCAATTGAGGATGAGGATTTGTGGGAAGCCGTCGAAGCGGAAAGCGCCGAGACAATTGACGTGATCCGGGACCGGCTGGCGACGCCGGATTCCATTCTGCGGTTCGAGGATGAGACCGCGTACGCCGCGCGCGCCCGGCGGCGCGCCAGGTTCCGTGGCTGGCGAGAGCCTGTTTTTCACAGCTTCTACGAGCCGGTGGCTCCGCCGCCGCCCGTGGCCCCCGAGGGCGCCGGCATCAAATTAAAATTGCTTTTTGCTGTCGTGCGGATGGCACGTCTGCAGAAACTGCGGAATGTTCCCGGTGTCATGCCGATATGGCGCCGTTTGCGCGCGCGTCTGGCCTGATTCCCAAATGACCGTTCACGACGTGGACCCTTTCGCGCACCACAAGCACTGGTTTCGGCTCGCCACCTCGGACGTCTCGGTTGGCCGGGCCGGCCAGGCCGTTGCGCGAAATGCGGGAGCCATTTCCTGATGGGCGCCCAGTCGAGAATCTGGTGGCTCGGATTTGCGCTGGTGGCCATGGCGCTATGCTTGTTTCTCCTGCCGATCGCATCGCTGAGCACCTACAACTTCATCAATGATGAATCGTCGCGGCTCTACCTGCGGGTGATGGAGGACGGTTGGGTCGAGACGGTGTCCTGGTTCACGGGCCATCTGTTTGTGCGGCCGACATTCTTTGTCATTTACGCGGGCCTCGCGGAGCTTAATCTGGCACTCGGCCTGACACCGCTCGACTGGCAAAAGATCAGTGTCGGCTTCAGTTATTTTCTGATCGTCGGGTCGTTTTACGCCCTTTTGCGCATGGTCATGCCTGCGGTGCCGGCGACCGTGTCGCTGGCACTCGCGGCGGCCCTGATATTCTCGGTATTGATAACAACACTTGCAGATACGCCACCGGTTGGCAGCATCCTGCTGCTGTCCTGGGTCGTGGTCCTTTATTTTCCTGCTGTCGCCGCTTACTGCCTGGTCCTGTGTGCACTCCTGTTCTTGTATCAGAATCCGCAGCGGCGCCGGGCCCACCTGTTGATGTTTTTTTCCTTTCTGGCCTACGCCGGCGCCCACGACGTGAACCTGTTGGGGGGCCTCGTGATTGTCGGACTGGTTTGGCTCGCCAGTTTGGAGGGTGCCGCGGGCGGCCAGTCGGTTCTGTCGGCCTTTCCGCACACGCGCCGTCGCGAAGTGTCGCGGGGCACCCTGACCAGCGCGGTATTCCTGCCGATCCTCATGACGGTGGGGATGATCTTCCTGCATCTCAACGTGGTGTCTTTCGGGTACCGTGTCGACTACACGGACAAGGTGTCGCCCGTGGAGAGCTTCAGCACGGCGTTCGCGGACCTGGCTGGCACTTTGCCGGTATCCTATCTCGTCGACCGTCCATACCTGCTCATTCTGTTCGTGGTTGTCCTTCTGCTGGCGCGCAAATTCGGGGCCAGCGAATTCTTTAGCGGACACAAGCGCTGGATTCTCCTCGTCCCGATACCCGTCTTCTTTGCCGTCAGCTGGATGACGTTTGCAGGCAGCTACATGCAGACGGCCAACCTGCAGCCACGCGCCACGATGTTTGCGGCCATGCATCTCGCGGTTGCGCTCGTCGGACTGGCGGTGTTTCTCGGGACCAGCGGGTTTGTCATGCGTCGTCGTCTTCTGGCGGGGCGGTTTCTCACCATGGTCGGTTTGCTTGCGGTGATCGTGGTGGCGGTCAACGATCCAGTTTACCGGACCGTCGTCAGATCGGCGGTGGATTCCGGGTACAAGTTTGCCGAGAGCCTGCAGCGCCGCGAAGATCTTCTGTATTTGGGCGCCGGGAAAACCGTGAAATTTCCGGTCTTCTTTCTGTTTCTGTCGCATACAGGCGGGAGCCCGGTTCCTTATGCACCAATCGTGGGAATGCATGCGGACGGTGAAATCGCGCGGAACTATCTGGCCCGGCTCCGGAAGATTTATGGTGTTGGCGGCATTGAGCCTGTCGACTGCGAGAAAACATCGGAGATCGCCGAGTGTTTCTATGTGGATGTCCCGTGATACCGAATGGTGTAGAAGAGCGAACAAGGGCCGCCAATCCGGTGCGGCGCGTTAGGACAGGATCGGAAGTGGGGGCTGGATCGACATGTCTTTGAATTTCTACATACCCGACAGCTTTCGCCTGTATGTCGAAAAAGCCTCCGCGGGGCGGAATACCGTTCTCTATGACATTCACGGTAACCCTTCGGTGATGGTGTTGCTGCCGAAGGTCAATCTCGAAGACATCGATCCGTCGCTCGGAACGGGTGTACAGCCGGCATTCGTGCGACATGGCGTCGAAGTCGGCGATGTTTTCGTCGGCAAGTACAAGGCCGCGATGGTATCGGGTTCGGCGGTATCGCTGCCCCATTTGGACCCGGCCATCGACATGAACTTCGACGAGGCCGCACAGGCGGCGAGCGCAAAGGGCCCGGGCTGGCATCTCATGACAAACGCCGAATGGGCGTGTCTCGCTCTGGAGGCGTGGAAGGCGGGTAGTTTGCCGCGAGGCAATACGGTGGCCGGGAAGGCCCATGACGCGCCGGAAGAAGAGGGTGTCCTGACGCCCGATCGAATAACGGAGGAGGGTGTCGAAACACCGCGAACGCTGACGGGTTCGGGGCCGGATTCCTGGAACCACGATGGAACGCCGTTCGGCGTCGCCGACATGGTCGGGAATGTCTGGGAGTGGAATGCGGGGCTGCGTCTTATCGACGGGGAAATACAGATCGTCCCCAATAATGATGCCGCCGTGGGCGGTTCGATCTGCGACCTGGTTTCGAGTGCCTGGCGCGCGCTGATGCCTGACGGCACGATGGTCGAACCGGCCACGCCCGGAACGCTCAAGTTCGATGGCGTGGAGCCGGGACACTCCGGCAATCTCGGTATGCCCAAGCTCTCGACGACGACGGACAACTTCCTGCAACGCGATTCCGACGAGGACGCACATCTATCCGGGCCGTTTGGTTCGCTGGGAACCGATATCCCCGCCCCCCATTATCCGCTGCTCAAATCCCTCACAATATTCCCCCCAGACCCGGAGGTGACCGGCGGCGGTGTTGGGCTGTGGGCGCGTTCGTTCGGCGAACGGTCGGTGCTGAGGGCCGGCGACTATTACCACTTGCACAGCAGCGGGATATTCTGCCTCAATCTGAATTATGGACGTGAAGCCTTTGGGCCGCATATCGGTTTCCGGATCGCATTCTGTGCCTGAGGTATCTCCCGCGCGGCAAGGCAGCCGAACTCTGTTCGGCACGCTCGCCGGGTGCGTTGACATCTAGCTTGATTTGACATGCGCGCGAATGACAATTCACATGCCGGGTCGGAACGATTCTGGAACGTGGTTTTCGCGATTGCCGCGGTTCTTTTGCTGGCGCTTCTTGTTCCGATTGCGCTGCTCAGCACGTTCAATTTCGTCAACGGCGATGATGTCGGCCTGCTCAATCTCGTGCTCGACCGTGGGTGGATCGAGACCACGAAGTGGTTCGCCACCTATTCGATGGTTCGGCCTGTTTTCATCGGTTTGTACAGCGGGCTTGCGGACCTGACATTTTCCCTCGGGCTGACGCCCCTCGACTGGATCCGGATCGTCGTGTTCGTCGATTATCTGCTGCCGATTGCCGCGGCCACATGGCTGGTGCGGGTGGTCCTGCCGCGCATGCCGTTTGCGCTCGCATTGGCCTTTGCGGTTGCCATGATCCTGACGACATTGCTGGCGAGCCTTACGTTATCCGCTCCCGTCTTCAGCAACGTGTTGCTGGCCTGGGTGGTGAGCAATTATCTCCCCGGCTTCGCCTTCTATTGTGCGCTCCTGGCTTCGTTTTTTCTGTTCGTGTCCAAGTTGGAATTGCGCAAGTGGATAAGCATTCTCCTGCTCCTCGCTTTCGTCCTGTATGCCGGTACGCACGAGGTGAATGTGGTAGGCGGCCTCGTTTTCGTGGGCGCCGCAGGACTGGTGAGCCTCAGATGGGCGCGTCGAAGCAGCCCGATAGATGGCGGTTCCCGGGTCAGCCGAATGATTCGGGTGCGTCCCGAGATGCATAGCCGTTTGGTCTATCTCACGGGCATTGTGATGGTTCTGATCGCCGGTGCGTTCGTCTATCTGCATCTTACCGTGCACGCATTCGACAACCGGGCCGGCTACACCACCAAAGCGACACCCGTCGAAGCCATGGCGCGCGCAGCGGCGGATCTGGTGAACCTGGTGCCGAACACATATCTCGTTTCGAGCCCGTTATTCGGGATCCTGTTCCTGTTGGCGGTGGTCGTATCGCGACGCTATGGTCTCGCCAGGTTCATGAAGGGCGCCAACAGGAATTTTCTTCTGGTCCCCATACCGGTGTTTTTCGTGGTGAGTTTCGTGACCATTGTCGGCAGCTACATGCAAACGGGAAGCGCGATTCCGCGCCTGCTCAACTATACCGGGTTGCATTTGGTCATCGCCGTGTTCTGCCTTGGCATCTATGTCGGCACTTCGGGAGTGGTTCAACGCCGGCGTCTGTTGGGCGCGCGGGTGCTCGCCGGCGTCGGGTTTCTTGCGGTTGCGGGATTGGTCGCAGCGGACCCGGTATATCGCGTCGCTTTCAGCTCTGCGACCGGGCCGGGCCTGAAGCTGGCAGAGGGCTACGAGAAACGCGACGATCTGCTGAAAATGGGCCGCGACAAAGTCGTTCGCTATCCGCTTGTTTTCATGATGCTCAGCTCGGGAACCGGTACACCGATCCCCTATGCGCCGGTGATCGGATGGCCGCCATCGGGACCCGGCGCGGACAGTTACCGCAGCGGGCTGGCGAAACTATATGGTGTTCGCGATATAGAGTTCATCGATTGCGCCAAGGACCCGTCGCTGCGCGAGTGCTTCTACGTTCAGGTGCCCTGATGCGGGTTAACAGAACAGTCCTACGAAACCGACAGGCTTGGATTCGTTGACTCAATCGGCCGATCGTCGCCGACGAGCTTGTCCTCTTCCGCCAGCATGATGTTCACCGAACCCGTCCAGTCCCGCTGGACGGGAGCGCGCAATGCCTGCAGGTCCATCTCGGCCCATTCACGCGCTCTTGGATCAGTCGCCAAAGTGCCGATCGGGTGCAATTCGCAATATTCCACTTCGCTGACCCCGTAACGGTCCAAACAATGCGCCCAGGGTGCGAATGCCGTCATGACGGATTGTGCCAGACGCCCGATCTCGGTTCGCAGCAGGTCATGCACGGGTTTGGGTGGGGGCGTGTCGTTAAACCAGCAGGCATTGTTGCCCTCGATCTCGGGGCTGAATGCGTCACGGGCAGGCCAGTTGTCGAGAATCGAGAATCGGGTGTGATTGTTGATGGCGTCATTCACGACCGCATGCGGATAGGGTTCAACTTCAATTCTGGTCATTCGCGTGCCGCGACTTTCTTGCGAACCGAGAATTTGTACACAGCCGAAACCGGAAGCCCGGACCTTCTACCCGGCAAGCGGCGGGCGTGCTTCGAGCACGAGCTGAGTTTCTGCCGTCAGTTCGCGATGCTTGTTCGGATTGGTCGAAAGGCGCGAGATGTTTATGTCGCGCAGGATGCCTTCTCGCATCCTGCCCTCGACGGATTGTTCCGAGAAGTGTTTCAGGAAATCCTGCCGGCTGCACCCATAGACGCGTTCGATATCCTCGTTCGGCACACCCACATGGAACCGTATGATCCTGCGATTGAGACCCGTCGGCGGTGTCGCAGGGGGGGTGCCGCTGTGAAGCGTTACCGGGGAATCGATCATCGAGATCAGCTTGTTGCCCCTGAATTCCGAACGCCGGGAGAGCGCCGTTCCCTGCATCGGTGATCCGAACGGGACCGTATAGTCGAGCGCCCGCAGATCCTTCAGATACCAGTCGTTATCGACGATGCGATGCAGGCCGGTTCCGGCCCCCGGGTCCGTTTCATCGCCGACATAAATCAGGAAGGTGAAGAGCCAATTGACGTTGTGATTGTAGTGATTGTGCGGGTCCTGGCCCGCATAGTCCGGGCCGTGATGCATCAGGTTGAAGGTTTGGATCGAGACACGGCTGAGGAAGCCATCGAAACGGAGGGCAGTCTGCCAAACGAATTTTTCGAGATTGGCCAGAACCAGCGGATAGGCCCAGGCGTCGGTGAACTCGCGCCAGAACGCCGCTTTGGACTCGCTCATCGTGGACGGTTGGCGACCGTCCTCCACGATGATGTAGTGCATTTCCTGACCGGGAACCAATGACGGCAGATTGTCGAACGCCTCCGTCTCGGGCCAATTCTCCATCACCTTGGCGTACACGTCCGGTGGCAGTACATCATCCACCTCGAAATGCGGCCAGGGATCGACCTGTACTTCACTCGCCCAAAGCGACGCCCGGCAAGTCTCCAGGTTTACGCGTTCGGTCTGGCTGAGTGCGGCCGGGTGGATGAGGTTGGGGGTGAGCTGGTCAGCAGCTGAGATTTCGGTATCGACGACCATTAGAGTTTCCCGTAGGCCAGATCTCTAGACGCGTGTCGGCGCACGCGCGCGCAGAGGAGTCTAGTTCCGCTGCGCCAGATGCGAGGGTTTCAGGCGCCCCATGACGAAGAACACGAAACCGGCCCAGAAATACCGAAAGGCGCGACCTGGCGGAAGCTGCAGGAAATTTTGCAGGCCGAGCCAGATCGATTTCGGGCGTACATAGAAACGCCACATCGCCTTCTCGACGAAATCCTTGAGTTCTTCGCGGGTCCGCCCGTTCGGAATCCACACGGCCGCGTTCTCTGAGAGGAGCGCGTTGCGGTATTTGCCCGACGTGTCGAAATAGCCGTACTTCTGAGCATCGACCCACAACTCGGTTCCGGGAAAAGGCTCGGTGATGCCGAAGATTGCATAATCGACGGGAAACTCGATGGCGAAGTCGATCGTCTTCTGCGTCTGCGCTGCGGTTTCTGTCGGCAGTCCGAGCATGAAGGTGCCGGTGGTCTGGATGCCGGCATCCTTGGTCATCTGCAGGCCGGCTTTGTTGTGTTCGACCGAGAGGCCCTTGCTGATGACATCCAGTAAAGCATCGTCTGCGGTCTCGATGCCGAAGCTGATCATGTAGCAGCCGGCCTTACGCATGATCTCGAGCATATCCGGCGCCACGGTGTTGGTGCGCGAGTAGCACATCCACTTGATCTTGAGACCGCGGTCGATGATGCCCTGGCAGAGGTCGAAGACACGCTTTTTGTTGGCCGTGAAAATGTCGTCGTAGAACTGGAACCCGTCATAGCCCTGGGCCACGAGTTTCTCGAGTTCCCGGAGCATCCGTTCAGTGGAATGGTAACGGAAGCTTCGCCCGAAGGTGAGTTTCGTTTCGCAGAAGGTACATTTGAACGGGCAGCCGCGTGAGGTGAGAAGGTGGGCGACCCGTTTTCCGCGGATATAGACCGGCGGGAAGTATTTCTGCATATCGAACAGGTCGAGCGCGGGATAGGGCAGTATGTCGAGATTGTCCACCAGCCCTTCACGCTGATTGCGGACAACTTCACCATTCTCTGCACGGAACCAGATGCCTTTCACCTCGCGCATGGCGTCATCGTCGCCGAGTGCGTTCACCACATTCCGAATGATGA
This sequence comes from Alphaproteobacteria bacterium, assembly GCA_039980135.1. Lineage (NCBI taxonomy): Bacteria > Pseudomonadati > Pseudomonadota > Alphaproteobacteria > Alphaproteobacteria bacterium. The sequence goes on along the minus strand of JBDXCV010000009.1, from coordinate 292,603 downwards.
TCTCGCCCTCCGACAAGACGACCACGTCGACGTCGGGGCTGAGAAAGGCTTCTTCCGGGAAGATGGTGACCTGCGGCCCCCCGAACACCACGCAAATATCCGGATTGACCTCCTTGGCAATCAGGGCAACCGAGGCGCAGCGCCGCATGTTGGTGACATAGATGGTCATCCCGATCATGTCGGGCTTGAACTCCTCGATATCACGGGCAACCTGACTCATCGGCCAGCCGTTGACCTCATAGTCGATGACCTTGACCTCGTTGCCCTGGTCGCGAAGGGCCGCGGCAATAAAGGCCAGACCAAGCATGGGCAACTCACCCGCTGCGCCCGAAAGTCGACCCGAATGTTCCTCCATCGTTCCCGGCGGGACGATAAGCAGAATACGTTTGGGTGCCGTTGTCAGCGGGGGGAGCGTTGTCAGACTCGCGTCGGGTTTGATGGCGCGCGAAATAGCCTTCTTCTTCGCAGCCGCGGCGGTTTCGTCGAAGGCGATAGGGGTCTTGATTTCACCCATACTTGTCTCCTGCGGTATGCCGCACCTAATGCCGTTGAAAACGCTCCACAAACGCGTTTGTCGGCGGAGGTTTCAGGCGACCTGCCCGTCCGGAAGCAGAACGGTCCAGTAATAGTCACCTATATACCCCGCATCATCGAATAAATCGAGCCAACCTTTCTCGGTCTTGTAGGTCAGTGCGGTCAGCATCCAGTCTTCGAATATCGCGCGTTCACTCTCGTTTCGGTAGGCGTCGACCTGGATGAATGCGTTCGCGCGCGAGACACGATGAATTTCGCGCAGCGCCCGGCGGCACCCATCCTCCGTCAAATTGTGGATCGTATTGATTCCCAGCACCAGGTCGAAACTGGCGTCCGGGAATGGAAGGCGGTCGCACGAACCCCGGATGAGTTCGCCTCTGGATCTCCCGTGGGCCCGTTCGAGAGCGTATCGGGAGATATCGAGCCCGTAGACCTCGAGCCCCGGCAATGCCTCAAGCAGGTCATTGACCAGGAAGCCCTTTGCGCAGCCGACATCGAGCACACGTTGGCCCGGTTTCAGCTCATAGGTTTCGATCAAGCGTTTCGCGACGGCGACCCAGCGACCGTCATAGCCATAGCCGCCATATCCCTGTTCGCGGGGGCCATCGAAATAGGCTTCACCGAACTCGAGTGCGATTCGACGGTTCTCTTCTTTGTCGGTTTTGCGCGCATCGATGTTCCGGGCAATCTTCGGGGCGGATTCGAGGAAATTAATCTTCTGCAATGTCATAATCGGGCATGTGGTCGGGCATGTATCTTCGGCTGGCGCGAATCAGTAGTGGGTGGCGGGACCTTGGTTCCGCGACATCACAAGCTGTTCTTCGCGTTCGATCTGGTTGCGGTAAGGCTCAAGCGTTTCGGGTTGGTGGGTCTCCCGGTATCGGGAAACCGCCTCCCGATACTCGTCGGGCGATGGAATACCGAACGCGCGCTGAAAATCCTCCAGGGATGCCGCGACATGCATCCGAATGATCTTGCGTTCCCCCCGGGCGTCAACATTGGTATCGAACGGCGTCGATCCATGAAAAGAAACCGGCGAATCCAGGAATGCAAGCATCCCGTTCGTGCGAAAGCCGGAATCATGCGCCGGTTCGACCGGTGCGGCGCCGTCATTTGCGAGCAGATTGTAGAATTCCCGATCGCGGAACGTCTCGAGGCCGTTGACGCGGTACAGACGGGTGCCGCGATCGACCCCACCGTTGTCATCAAGGTAGAGCAGGCCGGTAAAGAGCCAGTGCGGCCCGTGGTTCGAATGGTGGTGCGGCGGGTGAAACACAAACTCGGGCGAGGCGGTAAAGCAACAAAGCTGGACGACATTCAGGCGCTGGACAGGGCCACCGTAGCGGAGCGCCCAGAATGGCGAGAACCTTTCCGCCAGCGCTTCGATGAACGGCGTGAGATGAGATCGGGTGACGCTCTCCCAAAACTCCTGATGTCGGGCTCCGGGCGGCGCAAAAATCTTGTCGTCATGAACCAGCAACCGCCAGCCTCTCGTCGAGTTGCCCCACTCAGGCTCGAATTCATCCGGCTGTGGCCAATGGGCCAGGATATCAGCCAGGACATCCTCTGGCAGGACGTCGGTTAACTGCACATGCGGGAATGGCGCACTGTGGACGGGGGCGTCGCGCAGTTTCTGGTTCAGTAGTTCGCGATATGACATGCCAATATTTTTCGCTGCCGGTCTCTGACCGAGTGAGAGGACCTATCGGGCACACAATATACGCAAGCATGCTGGTGTGATCGCGCTAAATGTCGATACCCCGCGCCCGCGGCCGTATCGGGTCCAGGTGTGACCGGTGCCTCAGCCATTCTGGAGACTGTAAAACCGGTTGTCGTGCTTGAACGAGTCCCTTAATCCCTTTCATCTGGCATCCCGGTGATTTATTCCTTTTTGTGAGGTGACCCCGCGCGTCGTGTGAGGGGCGGGACGCCATTGCGATGTTGGGAGAAGCACGTGGTACTGCCTGTACCTACCGAACTTTACGAAAACATGCTCCGCATTCGCCTCGTCGAAGAGGCGATCGCGGCGCGCTATGTGGATCAGGAAATGCGCTGCCCTGTCCATCTGTCGGTCGGGCAGGAAGCGACCGCCGTCGGCGTTTGCGCGCCGCTGCGGCCCGAAGACAAGGTCTACAGCACACATCGAAGCCACGCGCACTATCTCGCCAAGGGCGGGGACCTGAAGGCGATGCTGGCCGAGATCTACGGCAAGGCGGCCGGTTGTTGCGGCGGACGGGGTGGCTCGATGCACCTGTTCGACACGTCGGTGGGCATGGAGCTTAGTGTGCCCATCGTCGGGAGTTCCATCCCGCTTGCGACCGGTGCCGCACTGGCGATGAAACAGCGCGGCGAGGACAATGTCGCGGTCGTGATCATCGGCGACGCGGCCATCGAGGAGGGCGTGTTCCACGAGAGCATGAACTTCGCCGAGCTCAACAAGCTTCCGGTTATCTATGTCTGCGAGAATAATCTGTTCTCGATCTACACCTCGCTCAACCAACGCCAGCCGGACCGTCCCATCACCGACCTCGCCGAGGCGCATGGCGTCGCATCCGGCCAGGCCGACGGGAACGATATCGAAGCGGTGTGCTCGACCATGGCGGCGGCTGTCGGCCGCGCGCGCGAAGGTGGCGGCCCCAGTTTCCTGGTGTTCGAGACCTATCGCTGGTTCGAGCATTGCGGCCCGAACATGGACAATCATCTGGGCTATCGCACCGAACAGGAGTTCGAGAACTGGAAGGGGCGCGACCCGGTCGCGGCCGCGCGCGCGGCGCTGATCCAGTCCGGTGCGGGCGATGAGGCAGCGCTTGCGACGCTGGCCGATGATCTGTCGCGCGAGATAGATGCGGCGTTCGAGTTCGCGAAGAACGCACCTCTACCCGGCCCCGACGCGGCGGTGCAGCATGTCTATGCCTGACACATCGAACAGTATGGCCGGTGACGGCGAGCCATTGGCCAATGCCCGGCTGATCAATTATGCCGATGCGATTCGCGAGGGCCTCGCGACCGCCATGGAGAATGATCCGTCGGTCTTCCTGATGGGTGAGGGCATCGCGGACCCGGCGTCGTTTTTCGGCACGACCAAGGGACTTCTCGATCAGTTCGGCGCGGCCCGCGCGGTCGAGATGCCGATCGCCGAGAACGGCATGGTCGGCGTCGCCATCGGGGCCGCACTCTCCGGGCAGCGTCCCGTCATTTCGTTGCATCGGGTCGAGTTCGCGCTGCTCGCGATCGAGCAGATCGTCAACAATGCTGCCAAGTCCCACTATGTCAGCAACGGTCGCCACAAGGTGCCGCTGGTCATCCGGATGATCGTCGGGCGTGGCTGGGGGCAGGGGCCCGAACATTCCCAGAGCCTGGAATCGATCTTCGGTCATTTCCCGGGGCTCAAGGTGATGATGCCGACCATGCCCATGGATGCGAAGGGCATGCTGATTGCCGCGATCGAGGATGACAGCCCGGTCATCTCGATCGAGCATCGCTGGCTGCACTATTCCGAGGGGCATGTGCCGGAAGGCCACTACGTGACCGCGCTCGATGGCCCGGCGGTCCTGAGGCCCGGCGGCGATGTCACGATTGTCGGCACCTCCTACATGAACCTCGAGGCGCTGCGCGCCGCCGAAGTGCTCGCCGAAGTCGGGTGCGAAGTCGAGCTGATCGATTTGCGAATGGTTCGTCCGCTGAATATGGCGCCGATCCTCGAATCCGTGGGCCGCACCGGTCGGCTCCTGACCGTGGACAGCAGTTGGGCCGCATTCGGCACCGGCGCCGAGGTCTGCGCCCAGGTGGCGGAGCACGCGTTTTCGGCATTGAAGGCGCCGCCCCGTCGCATGGCGCTCGCAAATCATCCGACCCCGAGTTCGCGCGGCATGGTCCCCGGTTTCTACCCGGACTCGATATCGATCGCGCAGGCCGTCGGGGAACTCTGCGGATTGTCCGCTTCGGATGTGGGCGCGGTCGTATCGAAGCTGGTCGAGATGAACGGCGATCAGCCGATCGATACGCCGAACGCCTATTTCAAGGGGCCTTTCTAGGGCAGAAGAGCGTGATGGCGCAGACCATGAACGAAACCCTCGCGCCGCCCGGACGGGTCGTCGTGATCGGCAGCCGGGGTGTTATCGGCCACGCCCTCGTTGAAACGCTCCAGAACATGAAAGACGGTTTCGCGCCGGTCGTTGCCGTGTCGTCGGGGGATGTGGATCTGCTCGCGGAGAGCGCGCCTGACAAACTGGGGGCGCTTCTGCGGCCGGACGATGCGGTAATCATGCTGTCCGGGCTGACTCCCGATAAAGGCCGGGATTCGGCGACGCTCATCAAAAATTTGGTCATGGCCCGGTCGGTGGGGGCGGCGCTGAAACAGGTGCCGCCGGCGCATCTTGTCTATATGAGTTCCGACGCGGTCTATCCGTTCATGCCCGGCGTCGTATCCGAGGCGACACCCGCGGCACCGGCTGACCTCTACGGCGTGATGCACCTGGCACGCGAGGTCATGTTCCGGTCACTGGGACTGGACGCGCCGCTGGCGGTCCTGCGTTGCACGCTCGTCCTGTCGCCGCGCGACACCCACAACTCCTATGGCCCCAACCGGTTTCGCAAGCAGGCGACAGAGGAAGGCCGGATCGTTCTGGGCGGAGGGGGCGAGGAAACCCGCGATCATGTGCTGGTCGATGATGTGGCGCGGCTGGTGATCGAAGCGGTCCGGGCGCGCTTTGACGGTACCCTCAATCTTGTGAGCGGGGTCTCCCATTCGTTCCATGATGTCGCGAACATGGTGGCCGATGCCATGGACGATCGGCCGGAGATCGTGACGACGGACCGCACGATGCCGGTGACCCACCGGCATTTCGACTCCACGCGGCTGACGCGGGCGTTCCCGGGCTTCCGTTTTACCTCACTCGACGAGGCCATAGGCGCCGTCCACAAGACGTTGGGTCTGAAGACATGACGGATACCTGTGCGCCGTCGATGGGTTTGCGCGGCCGCGAACCGGTGTTGACGAACAGGCCAGAGCGTTGAGCGCGACCAACCCCACATTCTCGGTCATCATTTGTCACTACAATGATGCGGACTATCTGTCCGGCGGTCTTGCGCGCGTGTTCGGTCAAACGCGCCCGCCCGATCAGGTAATTCTGGTGGACGATGGTTCCGATCCCGATCAACGCGCCATCGTTGAAACGGCTGTTCGGGCATACCCCGACCTGGAAGTCGTCTGGCAGCCATCCAATCTCGGTGTTGTCACCGCCGGCAATGCCGGGCTCGCGAAGGCTGATGGCGACTTTGTCGCCTGGTGGTCGGTTGATGACCATATTTCTCCGGACTTGCTCGCCGAAGCCGAGCGTGCGGCGATCGCTCACCCCGATGCCGGCGTTATTTCATCCGAAACGGATGTGGCCTACGAAGTTAACGGAGAGCTGGTGCCCGCCTACACCCACCGGTACGGGCTGGATTCATCGCGGTTGTTCGTCAGCGGCGAAGACCTGGCGACCCTTCAGAGCTGGCGCTATGTGTGGCTCGCATCGAGCGGCGCCTTTCTTCGCCGCGACGCGTTGGAATCAGGTATCGGCTGGCGACCGGAACTGGACTGGTTTGCGGATTGGGCGGCGCTCTACGATGTTGCCAATCGTCATGGGGCCGTCCTGGTCGGGCGACCTCTGTCTACTGTCCTGCGCCGTCCCGATTCATTCAGTGGAAAAGCGCGCGCGGACAAGCAGAAAACGCGTGCCGTGGTACGCGGCTATCTTGATTGGGTTCGCGGCCCCGAAAGTGGTGATATGGGAGCGGCACTGCGAAGGGGACCGCAGGCCTTGGGCCATGCGCTCGGCCGTTTGCTTCTGCGGGCTGCCTGGTGCCGGCCGTCCGACTGGCGGCTGCTGTGTTCTGTCGCGTGGGGATATGGCGCCCGGCGGCGGCGCGGCGGGCCCGACATTCCGATCGCATGGCTGCTAAAACGCAACGGCCTGGAACGCCATCGGGATAAGTCACCTTGATTCTTGTCCTGCGGCGGGATTTAACAGGTGTCAGAGAGGCGTCGCGCGTTCCGCGACGCGTTGGATTCCCGGATCATTTTCCAATTGAGCTGAAAGTCGACAATGAGCCACGCTGACACATACTTCGCAGAGACGACAAAGATCGCGGTCGCAATCGACAAGCAAGCCATTGAGGCGATGGCTGGTGAACTGGTTTCGCTGCGGGAGCGCGGCGGGCGGTTGTTCATCATCGGCGTTGGCGGCAGCGCCGCGAATTGCGGCCATGCGGTCAACGATTTTCGCAAACTTTGCGGGATCGAGGCCTACGCGCCGACCGACAATGTGTCGGAGCTGACCGCCCGGACCAACGATGAAGGCTGGAACACGGTGTTTGCGGCCTGGCTGCAGACAAGCAGGCTCACGGCGGACGACGCGATTTTGGTGTTCTCCGTCGGTGGCGGCAACGCGGAAAAGAACGTCAGCGCGAACATCGTCGAGGCGCTGAAGGTTGCGAAAGACAAGGGCGCCAGGGTCTTTGGAATTGTCGGCCGGGACGGTGGCTACACCAAGAAGGTCGGGGATGTGGTCGTCGTGATTCCGGTCGTTGACGATGCGCGGATCACACCCCACAGCGAGGGATATCAGGCCGTGGTCTGGCATTGTCTCGTCAGCCATCCGGATTTGCAGAACTATGCCACCAAATGGTGACGATGGCCGCGGCGGCCGACCCAAGGCCGGAACGGGCCTCGTCCGGGCAATATTTCTGGACCGTGACGGCGTTCTGATCCGAACCGATGTTCGTGAGGGCCGGCCCTACGCGATTCGCAAATCGGCGGACCTGGAATATCTTCCCGGCGCCCGGGAGGCAGTGCAGCGCGCGCGCGAACTCGGCTTTCTCACCGTCGTCGTAACCAATCAGCCGGATGTCGCGCGCGGTCTGGCCGATCGGTCGGAAGTCGATGCCATGCATGCGCAGTTGACCAGCGCGCTTGGTGTGGATGATGTGCAGGCCTGTTTCGAGATCGAAGGCCCGGATTCCCGGCGCTACAAGCCACGCCCGGGCATGCTTCTGGACGCGGCGGAACAGTTTGGAATCGACCTTGAGGAGAGTTACCTGATCGGCGACCGATGGCGCGATATCGATGCCGGCCAAGCCGCAGGGTGTTTTTCCATATTTATCGATTGCGGATACGACGAAGAGTTGAGACAACCCCCTGACGCAGTTGTATCGGATATAACCTCGGCGATGGATTTGATTGTCGGGCGTGAGCGCGATTGACGAAGCCGCAAGGCGGGAAGGCATTAATTCAAATGGCACGAGTCCCAGACATACCCGGCCTGTCGATCAAATTGTATGCGGATGGCGCGGACGCGGATGCGATCCGCGCATTGGCGGCCGATCCGGCGATCAAGGGATTCACGACGAATCCGACCCTGATGCGCAAGGCGGGTGTGTCGGATTACGAAGCCTTCGCCCGGGACATTCTCGAAATCGTCACCGACCGCCCGATCTCGTTTGAGGTGTTTGCGGACGAGTTCGATGAAATGGATCGCCAGGCGCGCAAGATCGCGACCTGGGGCCCCAACGTGAATGTCAAAATTCCGGTGACGAACACCAAGGGCGAGAGCGCGGCACCTTTGGTCGAACGCCTTTCCGGAGACGGTGTGGTCTGCAACGTGACGGCGATGTTCACGATCGACCAGGTGCGGGCGATGACGGATATCTACGCGGACGGTACCGCGGGCATTCTCTCGGTGTTCGCCGGCCGTATCGCCGACACGGGCGTCGATCCCGTGCCGCACATGATGTCTTGTGTTGAAATTGCCGCAGAGAAGCCGGGGCTCGAAGTCCTGTGGGCCAGCCCGCGCGAGTTGCTGAATGTGTTTCACGCGGATCAAAGCGGCTGCCACATCATCACGGTCACGCCGGACCTGCTCGGCAAACTTTCCGGTGTCGGCAAGGACCTCGAACTCTTCTCGCGCGAAACAGTCGACATGTTCTTCCAGGACGCTCGGTCGGCAGGCTACGACATTTCCGCATAGATCAAACGCGCCGCCGTGCCGGCCGCGCCTGAACTCAAACGACAGCAAATCGGACCGAACATGAAGAACATCCTGGTATTTGGCGGCGGTGGTTACACGGGAAGCGTCCTGATCCCCGACCTTCTGGATGAGGGGCATCGGGTGACGGTTTTCGATACGTTCTGGTACGGGCAGGGTCACCTGCCGACGGACAATCCGAACCTGTCCCTGGTGACGGCGGATGTGCGCGACATTGACGCCGTGCGCGCGGCCTGTGCGGGGCAGGACACCGTCATCCATCTGGCCTGCATCTCGAATGATTCGAGCTTCGAACTCGATGAGAAGCTGTCGACGACGATCAATCTCGAGGCGTTCGAGCCGGTTGTCATCGAGGCCAAGAAGGCGGGTGTGACGCGTTTTGTCTTTGCGTCATCCAGTTCGGTCTATGGCGTTTCAGATGCGCCGGATGTGACCGAAGACCATCCGCTCCTGCCGCTGACGCTCTACAACAAGTACAAGGGCATGTGCGAGCCGCTGCTGCTGAAACACACGGATGAGAAATTCGTCGGCGTCGTGTTCCGTCCGGCCACGGTGTGCGGGTTTGGTCCCCGTCAGCGGCTCGACGTCTCGGTGAATATCCTGACAAACCACGCGTTGAATCGCGGAAAGATCACCGTATTTGGTGGTTCCCAGCTGCGTCCGAACCTGCATATTCGCGACTATTCGGCCGTGGCGCGCTTGCTGGCGAGCGCCCCGGCGGAGAAGATCGCAAACGAGGTGTTCAACGTCGGCACCGAAAACATGTCGATCATGGACATCGCCATCACCGTGCAACGGGTGGTGGGCGAGATTTATCCCGATCGGGGCGAGATTCCGATCGTCGTCGAGCCGACAGACGATATTCGCTCATACCACATCAATTCCGACAAGATTCGCGACGTGCTGGGCTTCACACCGCAATTCACGGTCGAGGATGCGGTGCGCGGTCTCGTCGAAGCCTTTGCCGAAGGCCTGCTGCCCGACAGTTTTGACGATGACCGGTACTACAATGTCCGCACGATGAAGGCGATTGGCGCGGCATGACCGGGTCGCCGATCGCCGTCGTCACCGGTGGTGCGGGGTTCATCGGCAGTCATGCCGTCGACCGGCTGGTAGACCGGGGTTACCAGGTCCGCGTGATCGACAATCTGACGGGGGGCCGCGTCGAGAATCTGGCGCAGCATTCGGACAATGCCGATGTTACCTTTGAAGAGCGGGATATCCGGGCGTTTGCGCCGGATGATTCGCTGTTTCATGACGCGTCGATCGTGATTCATTTTGCGGGCATCGGCGACATCGTCCCGTCGATCGAGCGCCCGGCAGAATATATGTCGGTCAATGTTCAGGGCACCGTGACCATGCTCGAATGCGCGCGCGCTGCATCGGTCTCGCGGTTCGTCTATGCCGCGTCGTCGTCCTGTTATGGGCTGGCGGACACGCCCACCGATGAAAACCATCGCATTCAGCCGAAATACCCCTACGCGCTGAGCAAGTATCAGGGTGAGCAGGCGGCATTCCACTGGCATGAGGTCTACGGACTGCCGGTCAACGCCATTCGAATATTCAACGCCTACGGGACGCGGTCGCGCACGTCGGGGGCCTACGGCGCGGTGTTCGGCGTATTTCTGCGCCAGAAAATCGCCGGCGAGCCGTTCACCGTTGTCGGGGACGGCACCCAGACCCGCGACTTTCTGTACGTCACGGACGTGGCGAACGCTTTTGTTGCCGCCGCTGAATCGGATAGGGTGGGCGAAGTTTGGAATCTCGGCGCCGGGCAGCCGCAATCGGTGAACCGGCTCGTCGAATTGTTGGGGAGTGGGGATGTCATTTACATACCCAAGCGACCGGGCGAACCCGATGTCACTTGGGCGGATATCTCCAAGATAAGTGAAGAACTCGGATGGCGCCCGGAAGTCAGCTTCGAAGAGGGCGTTGAGCGGATTCTGGCCAATATCGACTATTGGAAGAATGCGCCGCTCTGGGATCCCGACTCGATCGCGTCCGCGACCAAGGGTTGGTTCGAGTTTATGGGCGACTAGTCGGATTTCTGGGGGACAAAGCCGTTGATCGATCCACTGAGCAGTGAGCTCGTGAACCACAAGATCAAGTCCGTCGAGGACCTGATCGCGGAGATCGGGCCGTTCCCGCGCGACAAGAAAGTCATCATGTGTCACGGCACCTTCGATGTCGTGCATCCGGGGCATGTGCGTCATCTGCTCTATGCCAAGCAGCATGCGGATGTTCTCGTCGCCAGCCTGACGGCGGACGCCCATATCGAGAAGGCCAATTTCAGGCCCTATGTCCCGCAGGACCTCCGCGCCATCAACCTGGCCGCGCTGGAGCTCGTCGACTATGTGATCGTTGACTCCGACCCCACGCCGCTGGCCAATCTGAAGGCGATCCAGCCGGACTATTTTGCCAAGGGCTACGAGTATTATCACGGGGCCATCCATCCGAAGACGGAGGAGGAGATCGCGGTCCTCGATTCCTATGGCGGCGAGGTGATTTTCACGCCGGGGGACATCGTCTACTCGTCATCGGCGCTGATCGAAGCCTCGCCACCGAATTTGGGCGTCGAGAAGCTGCTGCTCGTCATGAGCGGCGAATCAATCGGTTTTGCGGATCTCCGCGGCGCTCTCGACGCGATGAGAGATTTGCGGGTGCATGTGGTCGGGGACACGATCGTCGACAGCCTGACCCGGTGCAGCATGATCGGCGGCATGACCAAGACGCCGACCATGAGCGTGCGCTACGAGGAGCAGGATGACTATGTCGGCGGTGCGGGCATCGTGGCCAAGCATCTGCGGGCCGCAGGGGCCGAGGTCGTGTATTCGACGGTCCTGGGCGACGACGATTTCAAGGATTTCGCGATCGAGGATCTTAAGGAGGCCGGCGTCGAATGCCGGCCGATTATCGACCCGACGCGCCCGACGACCAACAAGAACGCAATCGTCGCCGACAATTACCGGCTGCTGAAGGTCGATACGCTCGACAACCGTTCCATATCGGAGAAGATCCGCGATGAGTTTACGGCGGCGATCCGGTCCGTCGAGACCGATATCGTCGTCTTCAGCGATTTCCGCCACGGCATATTCAATCGCGAAACGATCCCCGCGCTGGTCGACGCCATTCCCGGGAATGTTCTCCGGGTCGCGGACAGCCAGGTGGCGAGCCGGTGGGGCAATATTCTGGAATTCCAGAATTTTGACCTGATCACGCCGAATGAACGCGAGGCGCGCTTCGCGCTGGGGGACCAGGATTCCGTGGTGCGACCATTGGCCGAGGCCCTGCGTGAGCTTGCCAATTGCGAACTGCTTATTCTCAAGCTCGGTGACCGCGGCACGTTGACCTTCCGCAACCGGCCAGAAGGCGACCCGCGTGCCTTTTACTCGCTCGAGACATTCGCCGGTAACGTGAAAGACGCGGTGGGTGCGGGAGACGCGCTACTGGCCTACGCGACGCTCGCACTGAAGGCCACGGGTAACGATGTCATAGCATCCATCCTGGGCTCCATCGCCGCTGCGGTCGAGTGCGGGCATGACGGGAATATCCCGGTCACGCCCGACGATGTGCGCGGGCACATCGATATACTTGAGCGCCAGGCCCATTATCGCTGAGCGATCGAAGAACATGCGCGTCGTCGTCGTCGGTATCGGGGTTCAGGGTCGCAAGCGGCGGATGATTGCCGGCGATGAAGTGGTGGCCACGGTCGATCCCATCGCCGACGACGTCGACTTCGACAATCTTGAAGACGTTCCGCTCGATACATTCGATGCCGCGCTCGTTTGCACCCCCGACGACGCCAAGGAAACATTGCTGCGATATCTGCTGGGCCACGGCAAGCATGTGCTGGTCGAAAAGCCTCTGGTCGCCGCCACGACCGACGCGTTGCGTGAACTCGCGGCTCTCGCTCGCGACAAGGAGGCGGTTTGCTACACCGCCTATAACCACCGGTTCGAGCCGCACTTCGTGCGCATGAAGGAATGTATCGATTCCGGCGTGCTGGGCCGCATCTATTCCTGCCGGATGTTTTACGGGAACGGCACGGCGCGGCTGGTCCGGGATTCGCGCTGGCGCGACCAGGGGGCGGGCGTGCTGGGGGATCTGGGTTCGCATCTCCTCGATACGGCAAACTTCTGGTTCGGAACCCGCCCGACATCGTTCGAGGTGGTTTCCTCGAACCGTTTTGAAAACCGGTCTCCCGACCATGTGGTTCTGGTCAACGACGCTGTTTCGCCGCGACTGGAGTTCGAGATGACACTGCTGATGTGGCGGAACCATTTCACCTGCGACGTGCTGGGGGAAAAGGGCTCGGCGCATATCGAATCCCTGTGCAAATGGGGCCCGACGACATTTCGTCAGCGCACCCGCATATTGCCGTCCGGACGTCCGGAAGAGGACAGCGAAACGTTGGAACAGGACGATCCAACCTGGGCGCTTGAGTATGACCATTTCAAGTCGCTCTGCGCTCAAGCCGAGGGCACCAACCTCGATACGGATATCTGGATCAGCGACGAACTCGCCCGCCTGTCGGCGCCCGCGATCCGGATCGCGGACAAGGCCGGATGAGCGCGAAACCAATACGCGTCGGGTTCGCCGGAATGTCCCATCTCGGGCTGGTGAGTGCGGCGGGGGCGGCGGAGAAGGGTTTTTCCACTGTCGGGTACGATCCGGACCCGGCCCTGATTGCGGCGCTGACGCGTGGCGACCTGCCTGTCGTCGAGCCGGATCTCGACGCGCTCGTCGAGAAGAACGCCGGACTACTTCAGTTTACCGACGATGTTGCCGCACTGGGCGATTGTGACCTGGTCTTCGTGGCCCGTGACGTACCGACCGATGATGCGGGCCAGAGCGACCTCGCACCCATCCGCGCGCTGGTTGATGACCTGGCCGAGGCTTTATCCGAGACGGCGATCCTGACACTGTTGTGTCAGGTGCCGCCGGGATTTACGCGTTCGATCGATCGTTCGCCCGAAAAACTCTGCTATGTGGTCGAGACGCTGATCTTCGGCCAGGCCGTGCATCGGACACTCCAGCCCGAACGGTTCATCGTCGGGCTGCATGAGGGCGACGCCGGCATGCCCGAGGCGCTGGCGGCCTATCTCGGCGCCTATGGCTGCCCGCTCCTGCCGATGCGCTATGAAAGCGCCGAGCTCGCCAAGATCTCGATCAATCTGTTTTTGACTGCCAGTGTGACGACAACCAACACGATTGCCGAGATATGTGAACGTGTCGGCGCGGAATGGTCCGAGATTGCCCCGGCCTTGCGGCTGGACCGGCGCATCGGCCCGTACGCCTATCTCAATCCCGGTCTGGGCATTTCCGGGGGCAATCTGGAACGGGATATGGCGACCGCCATTGCGCTGGCAGAACGTCACGGGTCCGATGCGCGGGCGATCGAGGCTTATGTTGCCAACAGCGCTTACCGCAAGGGTTGGCCGCTGCGGACCCTTGCGCAGACGGTCCTTGGAGAACGGGAGGATGCCCGTATTGCCGTCCTGGGGCTGGCCTATAAAGAGGATTCGGACTCGGTGAAGAATTCACCGGCACTCGAGTTGCTGGATGCGCTGCGCGACTTCGATGTTGTGGCGTACGATCCGGTGGTTACGGTGGATCGGGCCTGGCATGACGGGCTGGTGGAGATGCCGACGATGGAAGCGGCGCTGGCGGGTGCGGATGCTGCGGTGATCATGACGCCCTGGGATGAGTTCCGGTCCCTGCAACCGGAGATTTTCGTGCGGGAGATGCGGGGCGACGTGATAATTGATCCCTATCGTTTGTATGATGCGAAAGTCGTGAGTTCGCACGGGCTTCGATATCACGGTCTGGGTTCAAGGCCGCGCTAAGTCTCCGATTGGGAACCGATCCGACCATGCATGTTCGCTATTCACCGCTGCCCCAGCAGTTCGCCGACGTCGATGAAGTCTTCGACGAGTTGCGCGCGCTTGTCGCCTCGGGCGATTTCACATTGGGAGCGCCGGTACGCGAGTTCGAGGCGTTGTTCGCCGAGATGCTGGGTGTGCGGCATGCCATCGGCGTGGGGTCGGGAACGGATTCGCTCAAACTGCCGCTCAAGGCCCTGGGGCTTGGGCCCGGCGACGAAGTCATCACCACGGCCAATACCTTCTATGCGACTGTCGGCGCGATCAACGAGGTCGGTGCCAAGCCTGCCTTCGTCGATTGCGACGACAATTTCTGCATGGATGTGGGGCAGCTCGAAGGCGCCATCACCGACCGGACCAAGGCGATCATGCCCGTGCACCTGACCGGCGACTGTTCCGACATGCCGGCGATCAACGCCATTGCCGAGGCCCATGGCCTGCCGGTGGTGGAAGATGCCTGTCAAAGCCTGTTGTCCGAATGGGACGGCGCGAAGGCCGGGACGTTCGGCATTGCCGCCGGATTCTCGATGCATCCACTCAAGATCATCAATGTCTGGGGCGATGCGGGCATCGTCGTGACCAATGACGACGAAATGGACCGTCAGCTGCGCCTGCTGCGCAATCACGGACTGCGCAACCGCGATGAGATGGAAATCCTCGGTTACAACACGCGTCTCGATTCAACCCAGGCGGTGGTCGGAAAATGGATCGTTAAACAGACGCCCGACATCGTGGCGCGGCGCGCCGAGGTTGCCGCCCACTATGATGCGGGCTTCGAATCCATCGACGGAGTGGTCATCCCGCGGCGCAACCCGCGCACCAGGCACGTATATCTTCTCTACATTCTGTTCGCCGAAGACCGCGATGCGTTGCTGCAGCATTGTCTCGATGCGGGCATCGAGGCGAAGGTCCATTATCCGATCGCGCTCTACCGGCAGGAGGCACTGGCCCATCTCGGCCATGTCGAGGGCGATTTCCCGGTCACCGACCGGCATGTCGAGACCATGATCAGTTTTCCGGTCGATCAGCACCTGACGCAGGCCGAGCAGGATTATGTGATCGAGACCGTCAAAGAGTTCTACGCAAGGTAAGTAACATGGCTGATTTCAAGGTTCCGTTCATCGATCTCCAGCAGCGTTACCAGGAGGAGCGCGATGAGCTGATCGCGATCTTCGACCGGGTGATGACGTCCGGGCATCTGGTGCTCACGCCGGAACTGGCCGAGTTCGAAGCCGATGTCGTCGCGTTCACGGGTGCCAAACACTGTATCGGCCTGAACTCGGGCACCGACGCGTTGCTCATGGGGCTCTGGGCCGCAGATGTGGGGCGCGGGGATGAGGTCATCACGACGCCGGTCTCGTTCGTTGCCACGACGGGGGCGATCGCGCATGTGGGTGCGGTTCCGGTTTATGTGGATGTGACCGACGATCAGAATATCGACCCATCGCTCATCGAGGCGGCGATCACGGACAAGACCAAGGCGATCATGCCGGTCCACTGGTGCGGCCGGATCGCCAACATGGACGAGGTCAACGCGATTGCGGACCGCCATGGCCTCTTCGTGGTGGAGGATTCAGCGCAGTGCATGGGCGCCTATTGGAAGGGACAGCATGGCGGGACCTTCGGCAAGGTCGGCGCGATTTCGACCCACCCGCTCAAGAATTTGAACGCACTCGGCGATGGCGGTTTTCTGCTCACCGACGATGATGAGATTGACCGTAAGGTGCGGCTGTATCGCAACCACGGCCTCGAAAGCCGTGATGATTGCGTCATGTATGGCGTCAACTCGCGGCTCGATATTCTCAACGCGGAAGTTCTCAAATACCGGCTGACCCGGCTGGAGGATGTCATCGCGCGGCGCGCGAAGAACGTGAACCAGTATCGCGAGATGATTACGACGGAGCAGGTGTTCATCCCGGCGGACAAGCCGGAAGAGCAGAATGCCTGGGTCATGTTCCTGGTCCAGGCCGACGACCGCGATGGCCTGCAGGCGCATCTGGCCGAGAACGGCGTTCAGAGCCTGATTTACTATGGAACACCGTTACATCTGCATAACGCGGCCGCACAGTGGGGGCGTTACAAGCGTGGCGACATGCCCGTCGCCGAAGCGCAATGCGACCGGGTGCTGGCGCTGCCGCACCATCAGTGCCTGACCGAAGATCAGGTCTCCTATGTCGCCGAGCAGGTCAACGCCTTCTACGCGTAGATATTCAGCGACCGAGCGCGTCGCGCAGCATTTTCTGGAATCGTCCCGCAGGATACGCGCGCGCTGCATTTTCGCCGATCCGGGTGCGTAGCTCCGGGTCCGAGCGCAGTCGTTTCAGCCATGTGGAGGCCGCATCGAGATCAGGCTCCGCCCAATGTTGCCCTGCGCCGGGATAAATGCCTTGCGGGTCATGGACATCTGTCGCTTCGAAGCCGACGAGGCACGCCGTCTGCGCAGTCATGAACTCCATGTTTCCCGACCAGCCGGTGGCGATGACGGGAAGTCCCATGCGCATGGCCTTGGCGAGCACGAGGCCAAAACCTTCGGAGCGGTGCAATGAAATCACCACATCCGCCGATGCGATGAAACGGGTGTATCCGGCCTCATCCACGGTGTCTTCGAGCAATCGAACGTTCTGATGCGCCGCGCAACGCCGTTCGAACGCCGCGACCACCGGGTCCGTTGACGACCCGTGTCCCAGCCGGATGCTGAGGCGGACAGCCGGGTCATCGCCGAATGCATTTCGGAATGCGAGAAGGGCGCCCTCGAGATTCTTGCGCGCGAGACTGGAGCGCGCGTCCCCGCCGGCGATCACATGAAACTCGACGTCACGGTCGGCCGTTCCCGACACAACAGGTGGCAGTTCCGGGAGGATATGCGGCACGGTCCTCACCGGGACAGTCGCGCCGGTCGAAAGCGCGGCGGTGCAGAAACCACTCGGGGTCCAGACTTCATGGACGTACTGCATCGCGCGCAACCAGCTTGCCGGTGCTTCAGGCAACTCCCATGCCCAGTATCCGATGATCTTGCGGCCGGCGAGGCGTTGGCGGCCGATCAGGCGCAGTGCGCGCGGAAGTTCCGGCGGGTTCAGATGGATGATGAGCGGGCCGGCATTTCCGGATCGGGTCGTCTGGTAACGCTCGGCGTGGATGTCGTTCTGGTGAAGCGCGTCGCTCAGATCAATCGTATCGGTCTCGATGCCCAATCCGCGCAACGCGTCGACACAGAGCCGTGCCGATTCCCCGATCCCGCTGGCCGCACCAAACAGCCCGGCGATCGTCGGGTCTGCCGTCGGGTTGTCGTAGTCTCCGGACCTTGGCGCCATGGCGGCTTCGATGGCATGGGCGAGCCGCCGTTTCGCCATGTTGAGGGATCGCGACAACGCCATCGTCATTCGCCCCGAAACCGTTGGCGAAGATACCCGAGCGGGGTCCAGTCGACAGCATCCAGGACTGTCGAGCGGGCTGCCGCGTCGTGTTTCTCGCGTTTGATGCGCCGCAGGCCGCCGATACCATCCCTGATGCCCCTTGCGACCGCACCGCCATTCCCCTGCAGGGCCGCGATGGTCAGGAAGAATCCGAGGATGATCAGGTGTATCGGGGCCAGCAGAATCAGGGGCCCGATCGGCATGTTCTTCGCGAAACACCAGACCAGGTTGCGTGTGCCGTGGTAACGCGCGAAATCCGACCGTCGACCGCCGCCCGCGCCGCCACCGACGTGATGCACCAACGCATCGATGACCTGCAGGCAGCGGTGGCCCCGTCGGCGCATCCGGAAGGCGAGATCGACATCCTCCACGTAGCAGAAAAAGTTTTCGTCGAAGCCCCCGGCATCCCGAAAGGCATTTGAACGATAGAGCGCCGCCGCGGCACAGGGCGAGAAGGTCTCGAACGTGTCATGGCCCTGCTTGCGCGCGTTGTCGAGACGTGCGCGTGAACGATCACGCCACGGGATACCGGCGACAAAGTAGCGGTCTCCGGCGCCATCCAGTTTGGCCGGATCGTTCGCCATGACCTGCGTTGAACCGAACATCGCGATGTCCGGATGGCGCTTCGTGGCTCCAACAAGGGTCTCAAGCCAGTCGGCGGCGGGGAACGCATCGGGGTTCAGCGTGGCGATCCATCTGCTCTGCGTGTTCGCGGCGCCGCGATTGTTGCCGGCAGCAAAACCGAGATTGGATTGCGGCTGCGAGATGGAAAATCGCGTGTCGTCACCGATTTCGGCACGGGCCAGGTCGAGGGACCGGTCACTTGAGGCGTTGTCCACGAGAACGACGGAGAAATCCGTATACGACTGCGCCTTCAGCGCCGCGACGCATCTGCGCAGATGTTCGCCCGCATTGAAGTTGACGATGATGACTGTGACGGAGGCCGACAATTCTGGGGTTGTCCGGATAGAGTTCAAAAGGGTTCATGCGGCCAACGGCGTGAGCGTGTTCCGTTCATCCGCCCGATGGGCCGGTTTCTCTTGCTCGGTGCGCGCTTTACCTCGGTTTGCGACGATCATACACCCTATGCCATTGATCCGGCTGTATTTAACTGGCGGCATGTTTCCCATGGGGCCAGAAAACATGGCTACTTGCAGGCAGCTTCCTTGACGCACCGGGGTCGCACCGATACTTCGTTCCTGTGCAGATCATCGACACAGATATTCCGGACGTCAAAATCGTCGATCCCGGCCGCCACATGGACAATCGCGGCTGGCTGAGCGAACTCTGGAATCCGGCGGTATTGGCCGAGGCGGGGCTCCCGGTCTCGTTCGCGCAGGACAATCTGACCCATAGCGCGGCGGTCGGTGTGATCCGCGCATTGCATTTTCAGATCCCGCCCCATGATCAGGGCAAGCTGATCGTATGCCTCTCGGGCGCCATCTACGATGTCGCGCTGGATGTCCGCAAGGGGTCGCCGACCTTCGGCAGACATGTGGGTGTTACCTTGCGCGGTGACTCGCCGCAGCAGCTATGGATCCCGCCGGGTTTTGCGCACGGATACTGCACGACCGAGCCCGACACCCTCGTCTTCTACAAGCTGACGGCACCCTATCGCGCCGAGGCGACAGGCGGTGTGTTGTGGCGTGACCCTGCGCTGGCGATCGATTGGCCGGTGGGCGTGGGCGATGCAATTGTGAATGCGCGCGACGAGGCCCTGCCGCTTCTGGCGGATCTCGAATCACCGTTCGGCCGGGATGACTGAAGCCACGCCCGCCGCGCTGCTGGTCGTCGGCGCCACGGGGCAGATCGGCGCACACATTCTGACGCGTCTGGGTGACCGGCCGGTCCTGGCGTTGGCGCGGGAGCCCGGCAGACTCCCCAGGCTCAAGAGCCTGCAGCCGGCCGCCTTCGAGGCCGAACAGGGGTTCGCACCCGATGCGGAACTGCCCCGGCAGGCGATCGCGACAATACCAGTATGGCGCCTCGCACCCCTCGCGGACCCGCTCGCGGAAGGCGGTGTGCAGCGCCTGGTCTGTTTCAGCACCACATCGGTGCTCGGCAAGGCGGATACGTCGACGGCGCATGAAAAGGCCGTGGTCGAGCGGGTTCTCGATGCCGAGCAAAAACTGCAGGACCGAAGCCGCACCCATGGCATGGCCCTGACAATCTTGCGGCCCACCCTGATCTACGGGACGGGCCGGGACCACACCGTTGCGGCGGCGGGGCGTTTCATTCGCCGGTTCGGCGTCTATCCTGTTTATGGCGACGCCATGGGTTCCCGCCAGCCCGTGCATGCCGACGATCTGGCGGCCGCGGCGCTATCTGCGCTGGATAACAGGCAGACCCATGGCCGCATCTACGCCCTCGGCGGCGGCGAGACCCTTTCCTACCGGGACATGATCGCAAGGATTTTCACGGTGCTGGAACGGTCACCGCGAATGATCAATATCCCGGCCTTGCCGCAGATACTGGCGCTCGCCGGCGGCGTCATTCCCGGCAGCGAGCTAAGCGCGGATGTCGCGCGACGGATGAATCGGGACCTTGCCTTCGATGTGGGCGCGGCGGCGGCGGATTTCGGCTATGCGCCCCGGCCGTTCCTTGCCGGCGGGCGCGGCGATCTGTTCGGGCCGGGTGAGGCGACCTAGCAGCCCTTCAGGCCCGCTTTCAGGCCGATCCGGGGAGTCCAGCCGGGCAAGGGAGTACCCTCCCACGGCGCCATGACCTCGCCGTCGCGATGGGGCCGGCGGCCCCAATCAATCTCGACGCGGCAATCGTTCGTCGACATCCACAATTCGGCCAGCTCACGCAGCGTGACGGCCTGCCCCGACGGCAGGGTGTGGCTGGCGCGGCCGCGAATTTCACCCGTCGCGAGAAGATTGCCCGCATGGACGAACCCGTCGACCAGATCGTCCACATGCACCATGTGGAGCAACTGATCGCCCGGAGTCGCATCGAGCGCTTCACCCCGGGTTGCGGTCTCGCGAAGCACGGCCAGGAACTTGCGCCGGGGATCGTCGGGGCCGTAGCTGTCGTAGATCTTGAGCGTGACCGCGTTCAAATCCGACTGCCGGCAATAATAGTCGATGATGTCATCGGCCGCCTGCTTGCTCGCGGCATAGAGCGTGTTCGGGGCCGGTGTCGGATCACCGGGGGCGCTCCCGGCGTTCTGCCATCCGGTGCCTGCGGCCACGAGGGCCGGGCATTTCGCGGCGACGGCCGCTTCGCAGAGCTGGGCCGTGAAGGTCACATTGTCTTCGATCAGTCCCGCGATATCGTCGGGCGTGTGGGCGCCCAGGAATCGCGCCGCGAGATGGAACACCGTATCGGGCTTCGCCCGGTCGAGACAGGCGATCAGATCGGCGCTGTCGCCCGTTGCGGTGTGGATTTTGATGTTGTCCGGCAACTCCGCGATGCGCGCCGGGTCGCTCGACGGGCGCGTGATCACGGTAATCGCGACACCGGCGTCGGCCAGACGGCCGGCGAGATGAAATCCAAGGAACCCCGTCGCACCGGTCACCAGCGCGGACGAGAAGTCTGGAGCCGGGCGCGAATCAGCCATCGGATGCCCGTTCGGCGCCGGCGATGAAATCGTCGATGCCGGTCTCGAACAGATCGGCCGAATTGCGAATCTTCGTTTCCGGCCAGTTCCACCATGCGATGGCCTCAAGTGCCGCGATCTGCGCGGGTTCGAACCGGCTCCGGACGTTCCTTGCCGGCACACCGACATTGACCGAGTATGACGCGATATCGCGGGAAACCACGGCGCCGGCGCCGATGACGGCCCCGTTTCCGATGGTCACGCCGCTGAGGATGATCGCACGGGCGCCGATCCACACATCATGTCCGATGGTGATGGGCCCGCGGGTGACGGCATCGGGGTTGGCCCCGCCGCTTTCCAGGAGACTGCGCACGGGATAGGTCGCGGGGCGGTCCGTCCGATGGTCGGTCTTGCAGAGGATCATGACTTCGGGCCCGACGGAACAATAATTCCCGACTGACACCGGACAGTCGGGCGACAGGCCGGCGAAGCTGTTTCGGTCGAGGCCGTAGGTGCCACGTCCGATCGAGATATAGCCGGGAAGCTGGCTCTTGCGCGGCGGGGCACCGAACAGGCGGCGGAGGCTGTAGCTGAGGCCCCCCATTCTAGACCTCGGTCGCGAAGTCGGGATAGGACGCATCGCGATCGGACATCAATGCCGGCTCGTGCGGCCAATCAATCCCAAATGCGGGGTCATCCCACCGCACCCCCTGCGCCAGCTCGGCCACATAGGGAGCTCCCATCAGATATTCGATGTCGCAATTATCCTCGAGCGTCAGGAATCCGTGTGCGCAACCGGGGGGCACGAAAAGGGCGTTCTGATGTTCCGGGGTGAGCTCGGCGCCGGTCCAGCTGCAGAAGGTTTCCGACCGGGGCCTGAGGTCGACGGCGACATCGAAGATGCGCCCACGTGTACAGCGGACGAGTTTCGGGTCGGGGGACGGTTCGGCCTGATAGTGCATGCCGCGCAGCGTGCCGCGCCGGTGGTTGCGCGAGATGTTCGTCTGGGTGATGCCGAAGCGAATGCCGGCTGCCCGAAACTCATCGGTGCAATAGCTTCGCGCAAAATCACCGCGTTCGTCTGCGATCGGTTCCGTCGCGATGACGAAGACTCCGGCGATTTCCGTGGGCATAAACTTCATCACAGGATGGTCAGCTCCGGCACGGCGACGACAAACCGACCACCCCATTCCGCGATATAATCATGGGCGACGGTGATCTCGCGTTTCAGGTTCCACGGCAATATCAGCACAAAGTCCGGCTTCGTGTCGCGCAACCGCGCGGGGGCGACGATCGGGATATGGCTGCCCGGCAGGAACTTGCCCTGTTTCTGGTCACTCACATCGGCCACGAAGTCGATAAGTGCCGCGTCCACCCCGCAATAGTTCAGGAGCGTGTTGCCCTTGGCGGCCGCCCCATAGGCGGCGACGGACTTACCGTCGTCCCCGGCCTTTGCCAGAAACGCGAGCAGCCCGTCGCGGATGGCCTCCACACGCGCCTGGAACCCGGCGTAACTCGCGACCTTGTCGAGCCCCATCGCGGCCTCGTCGCGGCGGACCTTTGCGAGGCCGGATCCTTCCGGGCGTGCCGCGCCGTCTGCGTGCGACGCGAATATTCGCAAACTCCCGCCATGGGTCGGTAATTCTTCGACGTCGAACAACCGCAGCCCGTGCCGGGCGAAGACCTTTTCGACGACGAGCAGTGAAAAATAGGAGAAATGCTCGTGGTAGATCGTGTCGAACTGCGCATGCTCGATCAGCCGCGCCAGATGGGGGAACTCCATGGTCAGGACGCCGTCTTCCGCCAGCAGACGGGCGAGACCGGCGACGAAGTCGTTCAGGTCCGGCACATGGGCCAGCACGTTGTTGCCGAGCAGGAGGTCCGCTTGGGTTCCCTTGCTTCGCAGGGCATCTGCCAGTTCGAGGCCGAAGAATGCGGCCATGGTCGGCACGCCGTTCGCCTCGGCCGCCTCGGCGACGTTGGCGGCGGGTTCGATCCCGAGGACGGGGATTCCCGCCTTGACGAAATGTTGCAGCAGGTAGCCGTCGTTGCTGGCGACTTCGACGACCGAGCTCGAGGAATCCAGATCGAAACGCTTGGTCGCCATCTTCGTATAGGCTTCGGCATGGGCGACCCAGCTCGTCGAGAAAGATGAGAAGTAGGCGTATTCGGAGAAAATCTCCTCGGCAGGCACGACGTCTTCCGCCTGGACGAGGAGGCAGTTGTCACACACGCGCGCGTGGAGCGGATAGGACGGGTCCGGGGTGCCGGGGTCGGCGTTGTCCAGGTAGCTGTTCGCGAGCGGTGTCGCACCCAGATCGGCAAAGCTGGTCCGCAGGACCTCGCCACAGAAACGGCATGCCGGATGTGTGCCGGTGACGGCGTTCATGATGCGAGATCCCGATAGGCGTTGATCTGTGCCTCGACGAGATCGCGCGGGGATGCACCCTGCAACGCCCGGGCGTGCCAGCGCGCTGTCCACTCGGCGGCATCCGTCTGCGAGAGGCGCGGTCGCCAATCCAGTGTCGTGGCCGCAAGCGTCGCATCGAGGGCCAGATTGGTGGCTTCCGCAGGCCCGTCCTCCGGCACGTGGTGCCAATCCTGGACGTCGATGCCTTCGGTGCGGGCGGTTTCGATCACACGTTCCAGGACCCAGCGCACCGGCTGTGCCGATTCCACATCGGGGCCGAAGTTGAGCGCGGTCGGAAGCGTTGCATCCTTGTCGCGCACCAGGGCCTCGGCATAGCGCATATAGCCCGCCAGCACGTCGAGCACATGTTGCCACGGTCGCGTCGCGTCGGGGTTGCGGACCTGGAGCGCGTCGCCCGCGCCGATGGCCCGGAACAGGTCGGGCAATATCCGGTCCTCCGACCAGTCGCCGCCGCCGATGACATTGCCGGCGCGCGCGGTGGCGAGCCGCGGTGCACGCTCGCGGTTTTCGAGGATGCCTTTGCGCCAGCCGGCGCTGAGCGTTTCCTGCGCCGCCTTCGACGCCCCATAAGGCTCGCTGCCCCCCAACGGGTCGGATTCCACGAACGGGCGGCCGCTATTGTCGTTCCTGTAACATTTGTCGCTGGTGACAACCAAAATCGCGCGGAGCCCCGCACAGGCGGAGAGCTTTTCAAGAAGATTTCCGGTGCCCTGCACGTTGCTCGCGTAGGTGCCCAGCGGGTCGCGATGGGCGCGGCGGACCAGGGACTGGGCGGCCAGATGAATGACGATATCCGGGTCGGCGGCGGCGCAGGCGATTTCCACAGCCTCGCGATCACGGATGTCGCCCGTCATGGAGGTGAGGTATGTCCACGCGCCCAGGTCACGGAACAGGTTTGCGCCCGGCTCGGGAGGGAGCGCGAAACCATGCACCTCGGCGCCCAGCATCTCCAGCCACGCGCACAGCCAGGCGCCCTTGAAGCCGGTATGGCCGGTCACGAGGACGCGCCGTCCGCGCCAGAAGTCCTGATCGGGATTGCTCATCGTCACTCTATGCCGGTTTGTTGGGGTCTGGCGCGCGCCACCGTCCGGGATGCCGGGATGTGAAGCAAATATCCGACCGTCCCGAACAGCCGGGCCACGTCTCGCCATGCCTGTGCGCGGCGCAGGGTCAGACCATTCCCGATTGCTTTCAAGGTGTAACGCAGCAGGTTGGGCCAGGCGATCGCGGCGCAGGCGACGCGGCCATGATATTTTTGTTCGAGATAAAGCCGAGACCAGGCCATGTGCCAGTATTTTTCCCAACGGTAATGCGCGCTCGGTCGGACCGACCCGCCACCGCCATGGTTGACCATGGCATCGGGCACCAGAATGGCACTGAAGCCCTTGCGGCGTATGCGCATGCAGAAATCATCGTCTTCGTAGTACAGAAAGATCGCGTCGTCGAACGGCCCGATGTCCCGAAATGACGCCATGCGAAGCAGAACCACCGCGCCGGAGAGATATTCCGCACAACAGGGGCCATCGGGTGGCGTTTCGCCGGCCCGTGCCGGCAACAGGTGGCGCCGGAAAAGTTCGGCATCGTGCGCCGGCTCATATGCGCCAGCGTCGTCGAGCACACAGGGTGCGAGCAGGGCGGCGTCCGGATACGCGTCGGCGGCGGCAAGCAGCCGTTCCAGCGCGATCGTATCGACCCGGGAATCGGGATTAGCCAGAAGCGCAAACTCACGCGTTACCTTCGCGAGGCCCTGGTTGGCGCCCGCGCCGTAGCCCACGCCGATCGCATTTTCCTGGATATCCGCATGGGGTACCAGCCGCCGCACGAGGTCCGGCGTCCCATCGTCGCTGGCGTTGTCGATAACGACCACTTCGGCATCGTCGCCAATGCCGGCCAGGCAATTTTCGATGACCGCGCGGCTGTGATGGGTTACCGCCACAACCGAGACCCGTCGCCACGGATCGGTGTGTGTCGTCCTCATATTCTCGGTTGTGGGAGTCACGCCCGGCGCCAGTTTTCTGCGGTGAAGATGGATCGGGATATTGGCCCCGGCGGTCGCGTCGCCACAAGAGGTGTCAGGCGTCTCCCAGCAGCATTTCCCGTGCCAGACCGAACAGTTGACCATCGCTGTCGAACAAAGATTCGAGCACGCTGAAATGGTTGCTGCCGTGGATGCTGGCGATTCTGACATGGGTGCCGTGACTGCGGCAGTGTGTGGCAAAGGCTTCGGCCTGGCGGTGGAACTCGCGCCCTTCATGGGAACCGAGTGCCACCACCGTTTTGGCCCCGGTTCGGGGGAGTGCAAACATCGGGCTGAGTGCGGCGGCGCTCACCGCGTCGAGTCCCAGCGGGTCGCCGATTGGCGTGTGCCGGAGCGGTTCGATGTCGAAAACACCGCTGATCGGCATGGCACTCTTCACGACATCGTTCGGGAGGCTATCGTCGAACGCGGTCCAGTCCGTTGTCAGAACCACGCCGGTGAGATGTCCGCCGGCGGAATGCCCGCTGACCTGAATCCGGTCCCGGTCATAGCCGAGGTCGGGGCCTTGCTTCCAGATATGCGCAATACCCGCGCGGACATGGTCGACGAGTTCCGCGAGGGAAACGCCGGGGCAGAGGGGATATTCAAGGTTTGCGAAGCCGATACCTGCGTCCAGAAACGGTTTGGCCAGAAACGCATATTCGTCCTTGTCGTTCCACTGCCAGTACCCGCCATGGATGAAGACGTGGAGCGGCGGGTTTACCACGTCGGGCAGAAACAGGTCGAACCGGTCCCTTGGTCCGTCGCCATATGCCAGATCGACCCGCCCGTTCTTCGCGTCGGCGCGGAGCTTGTCGCTGCGCGCGGCACCCTCGGCAATGAGCGATGCGAACTCCGCCACCTTGCCGCGGTTGTTGTACTCGGCGAACAGCGTGTCCGCGTCGTAGTCGAGATACACAATTTCGCCCATTTGAAACCCTCTGGAAGTGTTCAACCCGTCTCACGCTCGGTGCCCGAGATCGTCTCGTACATCTTGCAGAGCGCGGCCGTATCGATGTCATACATGCCCATCCCGACAGCGGCCTGATGCATCTGCAGCGCGGTCTGGAACAAGGGCACAGGATAATGCATCTCCTGCGCAAAGGCACCGATGACCGGGCCGTCCTTCGACGCCATGCCGAAATTCCCGCGCGAGCTGGAGTAGTCCTCGGTGACCATCATCGGCCCGCGTATCTCCCAGAGCACCGAGTTCGCTGCGCTGTCTTTCACCAGATCGAATACGTCATCCGCCTGCAAACCGGCCTTGAGCGCCATTGCCATGGCTTCGGCATTCGCGGCAGTGAGAACGCAGACCAGATGGTTGATGACAAACTTGATCTTGCTCGCATTGCCGAATGCACCGACAAAGCTGTGTTTGCGGGTGAACGCAGACAGGACGTCGGCATTGGCGTTACAGGCAGCTTCATCGCCGCTCATATAGGCGGTGAGGGTCTTGGCCAGGATCATGTCCCGGTTGCCGCTGACCGTGCCGTCGATCAGGGTCATGCCCGCCGCTTCGGCCATGCGCGCGCCTTCCTCCTTGATCGCGATCGGCAGGGTGCAGGTGTCGATGAGGACCAGGCCCTCCTTGCCGCTCGACGTGATGCTGCCCTGTTCGCGCAGGACGCTTTGGAAGGCCTCGACGGTCGGCAATGACAGGATAACAACATCGGCCTGTTCCGCGACGTCGCGCGGGCTCCCGGCGCGGATACCGCCGTTTTCCTCCAGCTCGTCGAGGGCTTCTTCGCGCGGGTCGAAGCCGACGACCTGGAAGCCCCCCTTGACCAGCATGATCGCCATGGCGGATCCCATCGCACCAAGTCCCACAACACCAACCGTCCGGCTCATCTCGTCTTCCTCCGCTTCCGCTTTGATCAGGGTCCAATTTTCGTTCATTCGGTTTGCCACACCGAATAAACGGCTTCATGCCATGGCGACGGGAGTCTTAGCCGGTGAGACACAGCATTTTCATATCTTGTCGCACATCGGCGACTGGGGAAAGCTCGCCGAACATTCCAATCGCCACGCATGCCGACGACAGGAGTTCCAGCATGACCGCCACGATGTCCAGCGACCGCCCCTACCGAGTTGCTGCGGGAGACGAGTTTCCCATTCTGGATGTCGGCCCCTATCTCGCCGGCGAGGCTGGGGCGCTTGACGCGCTGGCGGCGCAGGTGCGCGACGCGCTGGTGCGGGTCGGTTTCATGATGTGGGTCAACCACGGGCTCGACTGGTCGGTGATCGAGAACGGATTTGACGGGGCACAGCAGTTCCATGATCTGCCGCTGGACGAGAAGATGGCGCTGCGGGTGAACGAGCATCAGATCGGCTATGTGCCGATGAATTTTACTTTCAACGAAGCCCATGCGGTGGACAGTACGAAGGGCCTGAAGCGTGATGCGTCGGAGAACCTGACCTACTATCAGGAACGTTCGCCGGACGATCCCAAGGTCCTGTCGGGTGAACGTTTCCGCGGGCTGAACCAATGGCCCGAAGAAAGCCACGCGCCGGGTTTCCGGAACTCCCAACTGGCCTATCACGGCATGATGTCGGATCTCGGCTACCGCATGCTGCCGGTCTATGCCCGGGCGATGGATATGCCCGACGATTTCTTTGACGACTATTTCAAGGATCCGACGATCGTGGTGCGGATGGTCAAGTATCCCGCGGTCGGCGAACTTCGTGACGATCAGTTCGGCGCCTCTTCCCATACGGATGCCGGTTTCATCACCATGCTGCCCCAGAGCAACCAGCCGGGGCTGCAGATCAAGACGCCCGATGGCGAATGGATCGACCATCCACCGATGGCCCGGGGGGTGATCGTCAATTCCGGCAATATGCTGCGGCGCTGGTCGAACGACCGCTTCGTGGCGACGCCGCACCGGGTGACGACCGCGACCACGCAAGACCGCTATTCGCTCGCGTTCTTCTTCAATCCCGACCTCGACGATGTGATCGATCCGGTCGCGGGATGCTGTGGGGCGGACAATCCTTCGAAATATGATCCGATCCGATACGGGAAATTTTTTGCCGACTATCTGGCCAGCACCTACACCCATCAGAAGCGTAAGCCGGAAGCCGCCGGATAGGCTCGCCGGCCGAAATATCCACCGTCCCCGGTCTGGTTTTCGGCGGGGGTGGCAGTTAGTCTGCGCCCAACATTCTGAACACAAACAAACCGTTGGGAAGCAAGATCATGGCGAAGGTGACACTCGAACAGGCGAACAAGATCATCGCGGCCGGCCAGGCCAAGGGGCGGGACCTCGATATCGGCCCGCTGACCATCGTCGTCCTCGACGATGGCGGCCATCTCGTATCGATGCAGCGTGAGGACAAGAGCGGAATCATGCGGTTCGAGATTGCCTTCGGCAAGGCCTGGGGCGGGTTGGCCATCGGCCGGTCCTCGCGGGCCAATGAGACGGATTTCCTGACCCGTGAGCATTTCGGCGTCGCGATTGCGGCCGCGTCCGGCGGCCGGGTCATTCCCGTCGCGGGCGGCGTGTTGATCCGCGATGCGGATGGCAATGTTGCCGGTGCGGTCGGCGTGACGGGCGACAGCTCGGACAATGACGAGACCTGCGCGGTGGCGGGTATCGAGGCCGCGGGTCTGACCGCACAGGTCTGATTTCCATGCGCGGCGGGGTCGTTAAGCCCCCCGTCGGCTGTAATACCTGATGACCACAAGGAAGACGGTCAGGCTCGTGAGGGTTGTGGCCGTCTGTGCCATGCCCATCTGCAGCGACAAGTTGTGGGGCAGGTTGGCCACGATCAGGGCCATGACGAACGCCACACCCATATGCAGGAAGCCGCCAAGCGCCGACGCGGCACCCGCGAATGACGGCGGGACGGTGTTCAGGGCCTGGGCGTAGCAGTTGGCAAGCACCAGTCCGGTGCCGAAGTTGGATACCAGGATCGCCGCGACGATATGTGTCGGGGTGGCGTGGCCTGACAGCGCGAAACTCACCTGGAGAATGCCGCCGAGGACCCCCATGGTGGATCCCACCCCGACGATCAGGTCGACCGGCAGGAACCGCACGAGCCGTCCGGCCACGAAGCTTCCGGTGATGAAGGCGAGGGGGATCACCATCAGATACAGGCCGAACAGCTTCGGGGTGACCCCGAGCTGGCTGATCAGCACGATCGGGGCCGCGGTCATGAAGACCTGGAAAGTCGAACTCTGGAATGAAACGGTCAGGCTGTAGCCCATGAACCCGGCGCGCTTGAACAATGCCAGGTAGCCCCGGACGAGCTGAAAGATATCGATCCGCTCCCGCGCCTGTTCCGGCAGCGTTTCGCGGAGCACCGGGATCGCGACGAGCAGGGACAGGCCGCTTGCAAGTGCCGTGACCAGGAAGGTTGCGCGCCAGTTGAAGGTTTCAACGAGCTCGGCGCCGATCAGAGGCGCGATGGCGGGCCCGACGCCCAGCGAGATCGCGACATAGGACATCGCCTGGGCCGCCGCCTTGCCGTCGTTCGTGTCGCGCACGGTCGCGCGCCCCACGACGATGGACGCACACGCCCCCGCCGCCTGGAAAAAGCGCCCGCCCAGTAGCTGCCAGATATCCGTCGCGAAGGCGCAGGCCAGGCTCGCGAGCATGAACAGCGCGACCCCGCCCATGATGACGGGGCGTCTCCCGAACCGGTCGGAAAGCGGTCCGACGATGAGCTGCATGAATGCGAACGCGATCAGGTAAGCCGGGATGATCAGCTGGGTCCGGCCGAGCGTTGTCTCAAGGTCGCGCGCGATGTCCGGCACGGCCGGCAGGAAGATCGTCAGCGCCAACTGGCTCGAGAACATCATCGCGAACAGCACCGCGAGCGAAGATTTGTGCAGCACCATGCGTGGGATCAGTAGAGGCCGGCGCGTCGCGCGCGCCCGCGGAGCAGGGCCAGAACCGTATCGACGGTCGGGGTTGGGATACGCGCAATCTCGCCCATCTCCGAGACGACGGAGACCATGGCATCGATCTCAAGCGGCCGGCCGCGCTCCAAATCCTGGAGAATGGAGGGCTTGAACTCCCCGAGCTCCGCGCCGAGTTCGATCCGATCTTCGGCGCTCATGTTCATCGGCAGGCCGAGCGCTTCGCCCACATCCATGGCCTCTTGCATCATCGCCGCCGCGATGGGGCGTACATCGGCATCTCCGGCCAGGCCCGCCAGGGTGGCGCCGGTCAGGGCACAAATGGGCCCCATGCCCATATTCCCGACGAGTTTCATCCAGATTTCGCCATGGATGTCGTCGGAGCTACGCCCATCGAGCCCCGCGTCGGTAAACGCATCGGCCAGCGTGACGGCGGGGGCGGACAAGAGCCGGCCGGCGTCACCCACGATGAAGAGATTCCCCGCCGCGTGATCCACCAGACCCGGTTCGGGGACCGAGGCGCCCGCATGCACCACGCAGCCGAGCACGCGTTCTCGCGTCAGGGTTTCGCCCAGGATGCCGTTCGGGTCGGTGGAGTGCAGCGACCGCCGTGCCAGCGGTCCTTCGAGCGCGAGGCAAAACCACCAGGGCACACCGTTCATCGCCGTCACAACGACCGTATCGGGTGCAAGCAGGGGTGTGAGCGATGCGGCGATACCGGGCAGGGCGGGTGCCTTGACCGTCAGGATGACGTAGGCCTGTGGCCCAAGCTCGGATGCGTTGGACGCCGCGTTTATCTCGACCGTGAATTCTTCGGCGCCCGCACGCAGGGTGAGGCCGCGGTCCCGGATTGCGTCCAGATGATCGCCGCGTGCAATGGCCGAGACATCATGCCCGGCGCGCGCCAGACGGGCGGCAATGATGCCGCCGATCGCGCCGGCGCCGACGATGCAGGCCCTCACCGACCCGGTCCCCTGTAACCGCACGTTGCGCGGTTGGTGTGCAAGGTCATCGTCGAACCAGCCTGGCCGTTCGCCCGGTCGTCGTCGGCTGTTCGATCAGAGGATTTCCAGCACGGCTTCCGGGGGACGGCCGATGCGCGCCTTGCTGCTCGTCGTTACGATCGGTCGCTCCATCAGGATCGGAAATTTGAGTATCGCGTCGATGATCTCGTCTTCGGTTTTCGACGGGTCGGCAAGGTTGAGTTCCTTGTACGGCGCTTCGCCCGTACGCAGCAGCTCGCGTGCGGATATGCCCAGCAGATCGAGCAGCTGGCGAAGCTCGATATCGTCCGGCGGCTCTTTCAGATACTCGATCACGGAAACGTCGATTCCTCGTGATTCCAGGAGTTCCAGGGTCGCCCGTGATTTGCTGCAGCGGGGGTTGTGATAGATGTCGACACTGTCGCTCATGTCTTTTTCCTTCCTTCAGTGCGCCGGAAAACCGGCCTTTACTATCTGGCTTCCGAAAGCATTTGTTAACCAAACAAGCCCTAGTTTAACGGTTGTTGGCTATTTTTACGCGTATCTGTTCACCAGATGCCAGACGCCTGATACCGGGGAAGCTTGTGACCAATCTGAACGGCCGTGATTTGTCCGAACTCGTGGTGATGATTGTCGATGACAATGATCATATGCGACGCCTGCTGCGCAGCATTCTGGAGGCGTTGTCAGTTGCCCAGGTGCGCGAGGCGGGGAATGGTGTGACGGCGCTTAACGACAGCAAGCTCATGATACCCGATGTGATCATCACCGATATGATGATGGAACCGGTGAACGGTCTCGAATTCACCCGCATGCTGCGCGATGATCTGACCCACCCGGCGACCCGGGTTCCCGTTCTCATGATCACCGGCTATTCGGAAAAGCAACATGTGGAAGCCGCGCGTGACGCCGGTGTGACGGAATTCCTGGCCAAGCCGGTCACGGTCAAGGGCGTGGGTGCGCGCCTGAACAGTCTGCTGACAAATCCGCGGCCATTTGTCCGGACACAATCGTTCACCGGTCCGGATCGTCGCCGCCGGCAGGTCCCGGTTGAAGACGACATGCGGGGTTCTGATGCGCCGTCACCAACGGTGACACCGCTACCCCGGCTGACCGCACCCGTCCCGGCGCATGCAGAGCCGGGCCCGGAGAATGCCCCGGACCCGAAACGCCGCGCGCTTCGCTAAGCGTGAACTTTCCTGACGCCTGTCCCGCCTAGAAGACGCCCATGCCCGCTGTTCGCGGCAGCCACAGCACGATCTCCGGAAACAGCGTGATCAGCATGACCAGGAACAGTGTGAAGATGAAGTAGGGTGCAACACCCTTGAATATCTTCATCAACGGCACGTCGGGTGCCATCTTTGCCATCACATAGACATTGATCCCAACCGGCGGTGTAATCAGCGCCAGCTCGGCCATGATCACCGCATACACGCCATACCAGACCGGGCTGTAGCCCAGGTCCAGAATGATCGGCATGGTGAACGGAATGGTCAGGATCAGCATGCCCCAGACGTCCAGCACCATCCCCAGTACGATGAACAGCAGGCTGATCATCAGCATGACCATCAGCGGCGAGAACTGGGCCGCCGTGATCCAGTCGACGACGCCGGTGGTCAACCCGGTGAGGACCACAAACTTGCCCATCATGTGACCGCCGATGATGATCACGAAGATCATCGCCGAGGTGTGCATGGACTTGAGCAGGGATTCCTTGAAGTTGGTGATGTTCAACCGCTTCATCGCGATGGAAATGAGCAGAAGCGCGAGCACGCCGACGCCGGCGGCCTCGGTCGGGGTGAAGACACCGGTGTAAATACCGCCGATCACGATGATGAATGTCAGGAAGATCGGCGTCACCTTGGTCAGCGACCGGACCTTCTCACCCATGCTGTATTTCTCGCCCACGGGCCCCAGCTCGGGGTTGATCATGCATTTGACCATGATCGTTGCCGAATACCCGATCGTCATCAGGATGCCCGGAATGATACCGGCGATGAACAGCGCGCCGATCGATGTCTCGGTCAGGATGCCGTAGCCGATCATGATGATGCTTGGCGGAATGAGGATACCCAGCGTACCGGCAGCACTCACGCTGCCTGTTGCCAGTGAATCGTCGTAATTGTATCGACGCATGGCGGGAATACACATCGGGGCCATGGTCGCGACCGCGGTCACGCTGCCTCCCGACACGGCGCCAAAACCGCCACAGGCGACGACCGAAGAGATCGCCAGGCCGCCGGGCAAGCGCCCCAGCCAACGATAGACGCATTCATACAGATCGTAGGCGATGTTCGTTCGCTGGACGATCTGGCCCATCATGAAATAGAGGGGCACCGCGACGAAAACGAAGCTTGTACCCTGCTCGATGAAGGTGATCGAGAGTTGTGTTTCGGCAAAATTCGATCGCCCGACGATGAAGAAACCGGCCACGGCCGTCGCCAGCATCGCGAAACCGATCGGCACGCCGAGCACGATCAGCAGCATCATGGCCGCGAACGCAATGAGACCGATGGCGCTCTTGTCGACGGATTTGAGGGCCTCGAGTGTGCCTGTGGCACTGAAGAGGGCGGCGGCGAGCAGGATGACAACCAGCACCCCCAATGCGGGTAAATTTATCGCTTTAGCGTTCATCGTCTATTCCTCCAGCCCGACAGATTCGGTCCGCGTAAACTCTCCAAAATTGAAGATCGTGGCGACAAGCCGCAATACGTAATAGATGATCAGGATGACGCACATTCCGAAAATCGCCAGATGATGGCCCCATATGGGCAGCCGGACGAACTCGGTGATGCGTCCCAGTTCGTAATCGAACAGGAACTCTTCCCAGGCGTGGTGGCCAAGGAGATAGAAAAGAGAAATCGCGCACAGGATATAGACGACATCCATCGCCTCCTGGCTGCGTTTGGGCAGGTTCGAGATCAGCAATTCCATGCGCACATGGCCGTTCTGACGTGTGCACTCGGGGATCGCGAATGCAAAAATTAACAGTAGCATCCACTCGTTGAATTCAAGGCTCCAGATCCAGGGGTCATTCAGCGCATAGCGTTTGAACACATCGACAATGACGATTGTGGAAATCGCGGGCAGAACGATCAACCCGCCGATCTTGTCGAGGTTTCTGGATATGAACAGAAATGCTTTTTCGACTTTTTCCATCTTTGGAGCCTTTCAGAAGGTGTCCGGCCGGCGTGTGCGCCGACCGGACGAAACCTCCGTTACTTCATGTCGTACATGCCCTGGACGGGATTGTTGATCGCGTCGAGCATGACTTCGTTCGGAGACATCTTGGCGTATTTCGCCGCGCCTACCCGAATATCAGCCATCATGGCCTTGGCCGGAACGCCCTTCTTCTCGGCATCCGCAACCCAGGCTGACTCGACACCCGCGACGGCGGCTTTCCACTTGTCGAGTTCAGCTGCACCCATGTTGAGGCTCTCAAGGCCTTCCGACTCCATTTTGGCGACGTTGACCAGTCCGCCATAGTCATAGAAGCCGACGGCCTCGGCGATCGCCATCTGGCGACCCCAGTTGTTAACGACAACCTGCAGGTCGGCCGGCAGGTCGTCGAACCAGTCACCGGACATGCAGTACTCGATCGTCAGCACGTTGAAGCCGTTCTCGGTACGGAACTTCGTGACTTCGTGGAGCTTGAAGATCAGTGCCGCGGCGTCGTTGAAGTGGATCGCGTCGAGTGTGCCGCGCTGAACGGCCGTGTAGGCCGAAGCACCCGGCATGGACACCTGGGTTGCACCCAGCGCCCCGATGATCTGGGCATGGGTGCCGCCACCGGCGCGAACCTTCATGCCCTGGACATCTTCGAGCGTGCGGACCGGCTTGTTGTTGTACAGATGGTACGGGCCGGTATGGGCCTCGCGCATGATCTTGACCTTGAACCGCTCGAACTCCTCCTTCAGATACTTCGGATAGAGATGCTCGGCCGTG
The DNA here is from genome assembly GCA_039980135.1 of Alphaproteobacteria bacterium. Taxonomy (NCBI): domain Bacteria; kingdom Pseudomonadati; phylum Pseudomonadota; class Alphaproteobacteria; species Alphaproteobacteria bacterium. Next base: position 256,969 of record JBDXCV010000009.1, on the reverse strand, counting down.
GCCACCGCTTCATGCGAGTTGTTGAACAGGAACGGCAGTCCCAGTCCGCCAACCACATTGTAGTCGCGCGCGGTATAGAGTGAGAAGCATGGTGCCTGGTCGGACAGCCCGGTGCGGACCGCCTTGCGGCCTTCACGCACACCGTGGACCGACTGGGACCATGTGGTCGAGACCTTGATCTTGCCGCCCGACATACTCTCGAGCTGATTGAAACCCTTGATCTGGAGTTTGGCGAGACTTGAAACGGCGGGAATGTGGCTCGTCGAACGGAACTCGATAACCGGTCCGTCATACGAAACGTCATTCTTGCCGTAATTGTCGAGCTTGCCGTCGAGCCAGTCGAGGACGACCTGCGAGTTTCCCTTGGCTTCTTCGACGGTGCTGCCGAAGGGGCCGGCTGCTGCCGATCCAATGGCCAACACCATGCCCATTGCCAGGCTGGTGGTTGCTAGTAGTGTTTTGCGCATTTGATCCTCCCTAGAGACGTTGAGCGCTCCCCCGTTCTTGGGTTAACTCTGCGGTTGGCCCTGGAACGGGTCAAGGCCAACCGTCACAAACATCCGTGACCGGTATTTTTGGTCCGTTATTGCAGACCATCCTACCGATACGGTGGACTCGGGACAGATAAATTTACTGTTGCGTCCCGTTATTTAATCGCCAGCGGATTCACCGGTGATCCGACCGCACCCGTAATCGGCAGGGCGGGGGCGACAAACATGAACTCGTAGACTTTATCCTCCGCACAATCGTCGGCGATGTCCTTGAGGTAGAAGATTTCGCCCATCGTCAGGCCGAGGATCGGAATCGCGATCCAGTGCCAGGGCTGATTGATGTTTTCGTCGGTCTCGCACGGGCGCACTTCGTTGCCCCAGGTGTCGGACGCGTAACCGGCGATTTCCTTGTTGTAGATCCAGTCGAGGGTCTCGAAGGCCATGCCCGCGGCGTCGCCGCCGGCATATCCGTCCCAGCTGCCGTCTTCCAGGCAGCGCTCCATCATGCCCGTGCGCAGCACCACATAGTCGCCCTTGCGCACTTCTACGCCCTGTTCTTCACAGGCTTCGTCGAGATCCTCGCATGTGATCGGATAACCGTCTTCCAGATATTCGACGCCCTTGACGCGGGGGATATCGAGAAACACGCCGCGACCGGTCATCTTGTCCTTGGTCTTCTCGATGCCCGCCTTCTGGGCACCGGCGGATGTGACTTCACGGCATTCGTAGCCGTTCCACATATGGTCCCAATAAAAGACATGACCGAGGCCATCCCACTGGGTGCCGCACTGGAGCGGCATCATGACGAGATCATCCGCACCGCGGATGCCGCGGCTGTCGAGTGTCCCTGCCCAGGCATCGGTGCCCGTGCGGGTCATCATGTGGATCGGGTTGAAGCGCCCCATGGCGGGATAGGGGGTCTTGGCGCCCTGCGGACCGAACTGGTCGAAGTTCAGGCCCATGGACATGACCTTGCCCTTCTTGACCAGCTGGGCCGCGCCTACAACGTCGTCCTGCGTGGTGTAATTGAGCGTACCGATCTCGTCGTCGGGTCCCCATTTGCCCCAGTTCTTGTACTTCTCGGCATATTCAGCGAGGACTTCGTGCGTCACGCGCATATCGCTATTGGGATTGGCCATCGTCGTTTTTTTCCTTCTGGCTTATCGTTTGGAAGATTTGACAGTTCGCAGCATTTCCACCGGCTTCGCCGTACGGGCGATCGGTGGACTGCAAAACATTTGGGCGAGCATCGGGACGAGGTAGTCGAGAGCCTGATCGGGGTCCGAGGGATCACACGCATTCTCGGTCAGTATTTGTATGCGACCCGGATTCGCGAGGGTGTAGACCATCGCGCCCAGCATCATGTGGAAGCGCCAGTGCAGATCATGCGCCGGCAACGCGGGCATGGCTTCACCGAGGGCCTCTAGGAACCGTCCGGTCGAATCATTGAGGTGGAGTGCGTAGAGTTCGCGGGTCTGCTCGCTGTTCTCGGCCAGCATGCGCCCGCGCAGCAGCGCGAATGTCGTGCCGCCATGTTCGCCGCGCATGCCCGGTTCGAGAAATGCCGAAATGATCTGCTCGACCAGCGGCGGGCGACCCGGTGCGGTGCGGCAATCCGCGAGCAATGTCGCGCGTTCCGCGGCCATGCCTGTCGCGTGGCGCTCGAACACCGCGTGCAGCAAGCCTTTCTTGGAACCGAAGTGATAGTTGGCGGCAGCCGAGTTGGCGCCGGCCGCCGCGGTAATGGCCCGCAGGGACACGCCATTGATGCCACGTTCGGAAAACAGACGCTCGGCGGCGTCGAGTATCCGTTGGCGCGTGGCCTCGCCCCGAGGCTCCGGGGCGACACCAGCATCTTCCAGTGGAAGTGCTGTCACTGTTCCTCCCTGCCGTCCGTTGACCGGACGATCAGGAAAGATATTCAATCAAGCGTTTGATTGAGTCAAATGCGCCGGATTACCGCCTGTCCGAACCCAGCACGTCTGCGGCCCAGTCGGCCATGTACTCGACCGCCAGTGCACCGTGGTCGACCTGGCAATGTTCGATGCCGCCGTCGTCGGGCGTGAAGACCTTGAGTTCCGCGCGCGGGCTCTTGACCGCTTCGCGGATCGTCTTCTGGGCCATTTCCAGCGGAATTTGGCGGTCCCCCTCGCCATGCACCACCAGCAGTGGGCATTGGATGTTCGGGACGGCCTCTTCCAGGTTCATGCGGTCGACGACCTCGAGGATTTCCTCGGCCGAGTTCGTGCCGAACACCCAGTTCATATGTTCTTCCCAGTGTGACACGGACAATTTGGTGCCAGTGCCGTCCAGGCGGCCGCGGGTGATCTTGCCGTAGTCGTTGATGCCGCCCCAGGCGATGGCGCATTTCAGGCGATGTTCGAAGCCCGCCGCGCGCGGCACGTAGTAGCCGCCCAGGCTGATGCCGGCCATGCCGACCCGGTCCGAATCCACGTCATCGCGCGCCTCGAGATAGTCCATGGCCGCCCCGGCCGGGATTTCGGTTTCGGGGAACAGCTTCAGCCCGCGCAGGCGCAGCGCCTCGCCGACGCCGGGATGGTCGATCATCAGGGTCGAGATGCCGCGCGCGGCATAGGCCCGCGCAACGCCGGCCAGATAGAGAAACTCCTTCATCACATCGAGGCCGTCGAAATGGATGATGCAGGGCGGCGGTCCGTCGCCGGTCACGGCGTTGGCGTCGGCCGGATAAAACAGCGCCGGCAGCGTCGTGTCTTCGCCATTATGTGCGTACGGTACCTCGACCCACTCGGCCGGGCCCTGTTCACGCTCAACACCCTTGCGGAACATCGCGAGCATGCGTTCATAGGTCTCGATTCGGATCGGCGCTTCGGACTTACACATGCGTTCTGCAGTCATGTAGTAGACCGCTGCGCGTTTGTACTTGGCGCTGGCACTGAGACGCCGTCCGGCCGCGTCGTCTTCGTTGGCGAGCCGCTCGCTGCGTTCGCCGAGCATCATCCAGCGGGCATGCCACGCATCATTCGCGTCATCATCATTCGCCGCGGCCACCGGTTTGAGCGGGTCGAGCGCTTCGTGAACTTCCGAAAGCACCGCGCCGGCATTGATCGCCATCACGGCGGCCATCGACCAAGGGTAATTGTCGGGGAAATATTCGAACATCATGGCGTGGCACTCCCTTGAGATTGTACCGGGGTCTCTCGCCCCGTGTTTGATTCGGCGAATCCGGGTCGTTTCTAGGCCGACGAAAGCTCCGACATTTCCTTGTAAAGATCGGCCTGGGCCTCGAAACCGATCCCCGGGCGGTCCGGATCGAGCTTGAGATAGCCATCGATGATTTCCGCATCGTCGGCGAAGCCGGAGAACATCCCGAAGGTGTTGGGGTAGGATTCGCACAGCAGCATGCCCAGCCCGGCGGCGATGTGCAGGGACATCTGATTGCCGCCATGGGGCATGACCGAGCTGCCCGCGGCCCAGCCGGACTTGTTCAGCATCTCGACCGTGCGCGCCACGGCAACCACGCCATAGCTTTGCGGCGGATCGATCTGCAGGACGTCGTGATTCTGGCGCATGCCGCCAAACGTGACGAGGTTGCGCATGTCCTGCTGGGAGAACAGATTCTCGCCGGTTGCCAGCGGCGGTTCGTAGATGTCGGCGAGTTCGGCCATGAGCGCGAAGTCGAGCGGATCCGTCGGCTCCTCGTACCAGCGCAATTTGTAGGGCGACAGCGCCTTCGCGTAAGCACGCGCACCATCGTCCGTGAGGCCGCAATTGGCATCCACGGCCAGGTTCCAGCCGTCATCGCCGACGAGTTTCAGCACGGCTTCGAGGCGTTCCATGTCTTCCGCGACGGAAGCGCCGCCCACCTTCATCTTGAGTTGGGTATAGCCCATGTCGAGATAGCCGCGCATTTCGTCGAGCAGCTCGGGAATGCCCTTGTCCGGCGCATACCAGCCGCCACCCACATAGACGAACATGTCGGGTTTCGCGCCGCCCGGGTTGTAGCGGTCGGCGATCGATTGATAGGCGGGTTTCTCCTCGATCTTCGCGATCGCATCCCAGACCGCGACCTCGATCGTGCCGATGCCGACCGAGCGGTCGGAATGTCCGCCCGGCTTCTCGCCTTGCATCATGGCCGCCAGAATCGCTTCCGGGTCCAGATTGTTGCGCGCCGCGTCGATCAGGCTGTCGGGGTCCGAATCCAGAATGCGCGGGATAAACCGCGCGCGCATCTGTGCGCCGCAGGCATAGCGCCCGGTGGAGTTGAAGGCATAGCCGACCACGGGCTTGCCGTCGCGGATCACGTCGGTGATTACGGCGACAATCGATGTGGTCATTTGGCTGAAATCGAACACCGCATTGCGCAGGTTCGAGTTCAGGGGGATCGCGGTCTCGCGGATGTCGGTGATTTGCATGGCTGCTTTCTTACGATGCTCGGGCGCGGACGCCAAATATGGATTAGTTCGAAGGGGTGGAAAACCGTTCCTTGATTTCGCGGCGCAGGACCTTGCCCACCGCGCTGCGTGGCAGGTCATCGACCAGATGCACGGCCTTGGGGGCCTTTACCGAGCCGAGCTGGTCCTTCGCGTGGGCGATGATGTCATCGGCGCCGGCCGTCGCGCCCTCGCGCAACTGCACCGCCGCCTCGACCCGCTCGCCCCAATGGTCGTCGGCGGCACCGAACACGACGCATTCATAGACATCGGGATGGCGCACCAGCGCCCCTTCGACGTCTGTCGGGTAGACGTTGAAGCCGCCCGAGATAATCACGTCGCGAAGACGGTCTTTCAGGAACAGGTAGCCGCGCTCATCGATCAGCCCGCCGTCGCCGGTCAAGAGCCAGCCATCGCGAAACGCTGCCGCGGTGGCCTCGGGGTTCTTGTAATAGCCGGTCATTGTCAGGCCGCCGCGCACGACGACCTCGCCGGTCTCGCCCGGCGGCAGGATGTTGCCTTCGGTGTCCATGATCTCGACCCGCATCAAAGGTGTCGCGCGCCCGACCGAGCCGTTGTTCGCGTCCATCTCCAGTTCGGCCGCCGTCATGGTCGTACAGACCGAGGAGGCCTCGGTCTGGCCGTACAAGGTCTCGAGCGCGTGTGGAAACACCTGCTGGGCTTCGTGCACCTTTTCCGGCGGCATGGGGGCGGCGCCGTAGATCAGGTGGCGCAAATTCGGGAAGTTGCGCATCGCGATATTCGGCTCGGCCATCGTCTTGTAGATCATCGTCGGCGGCATGAAGATCGTGCTGACGCCGCGATGTTCGAAGGCATGCAGGATGCGGTCCGGGTCCGGCGAGGGCAGTACGATGTTGCGCCCGCCCACGGCGAAGATCGGCAGCATCAGGATGAACGCCGCGTGGCTCACGGGGGCTGCCGCCACCTGGATGTCGTTGGCGTTCACGCCAAACACCGACAGAACGGTGCCGATCAACGTCGTTCCCGTGCGGTAGGGCTGCATCACGGCCTTGGGCAGGCCGGTCGAACCGCCGGTGAACTTGATCGCCTGCAAATCCGTGTTCGGGTCCAGCAGATGACGTTCGGGCCGCTTGCCGCGATACGCCTCGATCAGGCCGTCGACGGTATCGTCGGCATGGGACCGGCCGTCCGGTCCGGCGACGACGAATGGCGTATCGCCGATGTCGAACGCGTCGCGCGCGGCGTCATCGGCGATCATAAGGTCCGGCGCGACGAGGTCCATCAGGGCGGTGTTCTCCGCCTTGCCCGAGCGCGGATTGACGGCCACCCAGATATGCCCGGCCAGATGGGTCGCGAGGATCGCAATCACATGCTGCAAATTGTTGAATCCGCACGCGCCGACCCTGGCCTGTGGCGCAGGCAGGCGCTCCTGCAGCGCGGCGGCGAGCGCCTCGACCCGCGCGACCAGCTCGCGATAAGTGAGTTGGGTCGTGTCGTCTTCGAGCGCGACCCCGTCGGGATTGATCTGTCGGCCGCGATAAAGTGTGTCGATGGGCAGCATCGGAGAAGTTCCAAAAAAGCGTCAGGCTGAAACGGCTATCCACAAACGCGGTCCGTTGCGTAGCATGGCAGCCTAGTGATTGGTGCTCCATCCGCAAACCGGAACGGGGCAGGCGGTCTCACATTCTGGGAGGAAAGCATGGCGAAGAAGATCGAACATTGTCACTGGCCCGATGCGCCGGACATCTGGATGCCTTACGCGCCGGCGATCAAGGTGGCGGGCGGGACGACTGTTTATCTGGCGGGTGTGACGGCGGCACCGGTCTATCACAGCCATCCCCATGTGCCCGAAGAGTTCGCCGACATGCCCGACGACATGGACGGGCAGGCCCGCGCGGTGCTGGAGAATCTGAAGAAGGGCCTCGACGCGGTGGGTGCCACCTTCGACGACATCGTCACCGCCGACCGGTTCCTGACCGACATGGAGGACCAGGACATCCTCAACAAAGTCTGGGCGGAATATTTTGTGGATGCCAAGCCGGCCACCACGACGGTGCAGATCGTGCGCCTCGCCACCGACCCGCGCTGCATCATTGAGGTCAACGCAATCGCGGTGATTGATTAGGACTAGCAATCCCGCCTGCTACCCCCGGCGCGGCGGCGCGTCGCGATACTTTGCGATCAGCTCATCCGGTTCGAGCGAGTCCACCTGGCGCAGCTTGGGGAACAGCCAGGCGAAGCTGACCGCAACCGTCACCGTGGCCGCGCCGCCGACCACGACGGCGGGCACGGTGCCCCACCAGTGGGCCGTCACACCGGATTCGAATTCGCCGAGTTCATTGGATGCGCCGATGAACACCGCCGTCACCGCGCTCACCCGGCCGCGCATCTCGTCGGGCGTGATGATCTGCACCAGGTTCTGCCGGACGAACACGCTGACGGAATCGGCCAGCCCCATGACGATCAGCGCGGCCGCCGAAAGCCAGAAGATCTCCGAGACGCCGAACACGATCACGCCGATCCCGAATACTCCCACGGCAGACAGGAGCTTCACGCCGGCACGCCGGGTCACCGGATTTTGGGTCATGTAGAGCGCGCCGACGAAGGAGCCGAGGGTGAAGGCAGAGCGCAGCAGCCCGAACCCGTCCGCGCCCACGTCGAGAATATCCTTGGCGTAGACCGGCAACAGGGCGATGGCGCCGCCGAACAGCACGGCGAACAGGTCGAGACCGATGGCCCCGAAGATCACCTGTCGCGAGGCGATGAATTTGAACCCGCCGAGAATGTTGCCGATGGTGATCGGGGCCGAACTGACGATCTGCACCGGCTTGCGCACCATCCCGGCAAGCATCGTCGCCAGCACGAACACGCCGACGGCGAGTACGTAGACGAAGAACTCGTCCTGCCCGCGTGCGGCGCCGAATGCGATGAGCAGCCCCGAGATGGTGGGGCCGATTATCCGCGCCATCTGGAACCCGGTCGCCGACCAGGCGATGGCGTTGGCGAGGTCTTCTTTCGGGACCAGGTTGGGCACGATCGCCATCTGCGCGGGGGCCTGGAAGGCGCGCGCCACGCCGAACAGGACCAGAATCGCCAGAATCACCCCGAAGTCGATGGCGCCCGACCATGTGCCCCACAGCAGTGCCGCGGCACAGACGGTCTGCAGCGCCACGCAGGCGAAAATGATCCGCATGCGCGGCAACCGGTCGGCGGCCACACCCGAGACCAGAAACAGAAGTGCGAAGGGGGCGAACTGGGCGAAGCCGATCAGGCCCAGATTCAGCTCGCTGGATGTCAGGCGGTAGACCTGCCAGCCGACCGTCGTGACCAGCATCTCCGTCGCCAGAATGCCCGATACGCGTGTGGCCCAGAAGTAGCGGAAATCACGGTGCCGGAAGGCGCGCGCGCCGGTGAGTTCACTGCGCGGGGCGGGCGGTGTGGGATCGGATACGGACATGAGCAACGGGAGAAAGGGTTGAGGACGGCGGCGGGCAGGGCGCTACTTGTACGTCTTTTGTCACGGTCGGAATATGCCTAACTTGGACATGTTTCGGACAGGCCGGGTCGGGTGTGGCGGGTTGCGCGTCGCCCTTTACGGTCGCTTTTGGGTCGATTAGTCTCTGCCGGAGATAGAAACAATCAGCCTTTTCATTCGTTAAACGTGTTCGTGAATATGCGCCGCCTTCCGCCTGTTGTGGGGGCTGCGAATGTCGATTGGGGGATCGAATGCTGGCCATATTGGGTTTTCTCGCGCCTTTCCTGCCGGACGTGCTCGGCTTCGGCAAACAGTGGCTGGACCACAAGCAGGAAATGCAGATGCTGCGCCTGCAGGGCGAGTTGGCGGAAAAGGAGCACGCCTACCGGCTCGAGCAGATCGAGGTTGAATCGGCACTCGCCGACCGGCGATCCGCGCGACGCCCTCATCAATCCTATGGCGTGAAACTGCTCGAAGCGGCGGCCAATCAGGATCATGTCTGGCGCTGGTCGTTCAACCTGGCCTTCATGCTGTTCGCCGTTCTGGACTGGCTGATTTCGGCGGTGCGCCCGACCGTGTCCTACTGGGTGTTCGGCCTGTACGGACTGCACAAGGCCGGTCAGTTCAGCCTGATTTTCGGGACCACGGACAGCGCGGATTCCGTGACGGCGCGCGCGCTCGAGGTCTTCACCACGAATGGCTTCTATACACAGTTTGATCAGGATGTGCTGTTCGTCATCCTCGGTTTCTGGTTCGGTGACCGTGTGCGGCGGCGCGCGAACAATAACGTATGAGCGACCCGCAGCCTGACATCTTCGGCGATGCCCGCATCAACCCCGCGCTTGAAGAAGCGGCGTTGCTGGCGGAGGATTTCGAGGGCCTGATCCTCGAGCCGTATCATGATCCCGTCGGATATCCGACCATCGGATATGGGCATCTGCTCTCACGCGAACCCGGCGCGGACCTGACGCAATGGGCGGCGTTGCCCGATCGCGACGCGGCGCTGGAATTGCTGATGAAGGACATGTTGCGGGCCGCGGCGTCGGTCGATCGACTGATCGACGTGCCGCTCTCCGTCGAGCAGGAGGCCGCGCTGATCGATTTTGCCTTCAATTGCGGGTCGGGAAATCTCATGGCGTCGACCCTGCGCAAGGTCATCAACAGGGGCGAATATGCGGATGCGCCGGCGCAGTTTCGCCGCTGGGTGTTTGCGCGCGGACGCAAACTTGCCGGGCTGGTGCGCCGCCGGGAGGCCGAGGCGCAGCTCTGGATGGCCGGCTAGGCCGCATTTCGGATTGCGCTTTTTCGCCGGGACTCGTGATTCCGCATTTGCTACTCAAAAGGCGCTGCCGCACCGGGCTGGGCCGCGCGGTCGCGGGCTGCGGTCGGGCAACCCGGCAATCCAACGCGGTCATGCAAAGGGATCTCGCCATGACACAGTCCAGAATATCCCCCGACCAACTCCGCAGCCGTCGCTGGCTCGACGGGGAGACCATGCGCGCCTTCAGCCATCGCGGGCGCCTGCGCCAACTCGGTTTCAGCCCGGATGATTTCGACGGCAAGCCGGTCATCGGCATCGTCAACACCTGGTCCGATCTGAACACCTGCCACGGCCATTTCCCCGAGCGCGCCGAACAGATCAAACGCGGGGTGCTACAGGCGGGCGGTTTCCCGGTCGAGATGCCAGCGATTACGCTCGGCGAGATCCTGATGAAACCGACGACCATGCTCTATCGCAACCTGCTGGCGATGGAGTGCGAGGAGCTGATCCGCTCCTACCCCGTCGATGGCGTGGTGCTTATGGGCGGCTGCGACAAGACAACACCGGCGCTGATCATGGGGGCGGTCTCGGCGGGCCTGCCGCTGATCTACATGCCCGCGGGCACGATGCTGCGCGGCTTCTGGAACGGCGAGACGCTGGGCAGCGGCACGGATCACTGGAAGTATTACGCCGAATATCGCGCCGGCAACGTGGATGCCTCGGTGGTGGATGAGGTGCTGGCCGGCGCGTCGCGCTCGTCGGGCACCTGCATGACCATGGGTACGGCCGCGACCATGATGTCGCTCACCGAAGCTCTTGGCCTGACCCTGCCGGGCGCGTCGTCGATCCCCGCGCCGGATTCCAACCATGGGGTCATGGCGGCCGCCAGCGGGCGGCGTATCGTCGAGATGGTCTGGGAGGACTTGAGGCCGGAGAACATCCTGACTGCGGCCTCCTTCGACAACGCGATCACAGTGGACATGGCAATCGGCGGGTCGACCAACGCGATCATCCATTTGGTCGCCATGGCGGGGCGGGCGCACATCGATATCCCGCTGTCGCGTTTCGACGAGATATCCAAACGCACGCCCTGGCTCGCGAACATCCGCCCTTCGGGCGAATTCCTGATGGAGGATTTCTACTATGCGGGCGGGCTGCACGCGCTGATGCGCGAATTGGGCGATCTGCTCGACGGCAGCGCGGCGACGGTCTCCGGCCGGCCTCTGGGCGAGTCCTACAAAGACGCGCCGCTCCACAATGACGACGTCATCCGCCGCCGTGACAACGCGCTGAGTGCGGATGGTGGCACGGTGGTGCTGTCCGGCTCGCTCGCGCCCGACGGTGCCGTGATCAAGCAATCCGCCGCCGACCCGTCATTGCTCAAACACACCGGCCCTGCCGTGGTGTTCGCAGACAGGGCGGACCTCGACGCCCGGATCGACGATCCGGATTTGCCGGTCACGGCGGATTCGGTGCTGGTGCTCCAGAACGCCGGGCCCGTGGGTGCGCCGGGGATGCCCGAATGGGGCCAGTTGCCGATTCCGAAGAAACTGCTGGAAGCCGGCGTGCGCGACATGGTGCGCATCTCCGATGCCCGCATGTCGGGCACCAGCTACGGGACGTGCGTGCTGCATGTCGCGCCCGAGGCCCATGTCGGCGGGCCGCTGGCGCTGGTGCACGACGGGGACATGATCACGCTCGATGTGGAAGGCCGAAAAATCGATCTGGATGTGGACCCGGAAGAACTCGCCCGACGCCGGGCCGACTGGACACCCCGGAAAAAGATTCCCGAGCGCGGCTACGTATCGATGTATGCCGAGCATGTGACCCAGGCCAACCGGGGCTGCGACTTCGACTTCCTGCATGCGGGGGAGATGATCCCCGAGCCGGAGATTTTCTAGCCGCCTGCTGCGTCTACTTGCTGTCGAGCACCCACACGCCCTGCCAATCGCCGTCCGGTGGTGTGTCGATCAGGCCCTGGCAGCGCGCGATATAGAGCGCGGCGACATTGTCGTCGGGCGCCTGTTCCGTGCAGGCCGCGAAGCCGTCGCGTGCTGCGGCGAAATCCCCGTCCCGGTAGAGCGTGAGCGCGGCCGCAAATGCCTCGCGGGTCGCGCGCTTTTGGGCAGCGCTCGCGTCCGTATCGCAGGCCAGTAGCTCGTAGATGGAAACCGGGGCCGCGCGGCCTTTCACAACCACCCGGTCGAGTTCGCGCAGGTCGACCGCGTCGGGCTGCTGCAGCCGCACCAGCGTGTGCTCGGTGCACAAGGCCTCGACCCCGTACTGCCGGGTCAGGCCCTCCGTGCGCGAGGCCAGATTTGCGGTGTCGCCGATGACGTTGGAATCGAGCCGTTTGCCGCCGCCCAGCGCACCCAGCATCAGCGGGCCGCTGTTGATCCCGAGCCCGAAGTTGATCGGCATTTCCCCGGCCGCGACGCGATCCGCATTGAATGGTCCGGCGGCGTCGGTAATCGCTGTCGCGCAGGCGAGCGCGGCGTCGGCGTCCTCGGGAAACAGCGCCATGACCGCATCGCCGAGATACTGGTTGATGAAGCCGCCCGCGCCCGTCACCAGCGGCTCGACGACTTCGAGGAATGCGTTCAAGGAAGCGAAAATATCCGCCGGTCCGAGACGCTCGGAAAGAGCGGTGAAGCCGCGGATATCGACGAACAGAACGCTCATATCCAGCGCCGTGCTGTCGCCGGTATCAATTTCCTGGATCGTCGACCGACCCAGAAGTTCCAGAAACTGGAAGGGCACGAAGCGGCTATATGAATCGGTCAGGCTGGCGAGCGCCCGGTTGTGCTCGAGGATTTCGGCGTTCAGCTGCCGGTTGATGAACAGCGCGCCGGCCTGCTGCACCATCACCGTGAAGGCCGGCAGTTGAGTCCCGCTCAACGGCTCGAAAAAGTCCGCGCCCGCCGCCGTCACCCCCGCCGCGATGGCGCCTGCGAACGCGCCGTTCTTGTCGTGGTAGGGACACAGGATCGCCTCGCTGAAGCCGAGGTCCGACCATGCTTCGAGCGCGGGGTCGTCCGCGGCGACGATCCGGCTTTCGTCCGAAGCAAACCAGCTCGCATCGTGCGGCAGATTCTCGGGCACATCCTCGAAACCGAACTGGTCGACCACGGCGAGAGTGCCGCTGTCCGGCATGTGCCGGAGGAAAACGGCCACCTCAAGCTCGAAAGCCTCGATGATCGCCTCCAGCGTACGGGTCGTGAATTCGGTCTCGCTGTCGCTGTCCAGCGCACCGGAGATGTAGCGTTGGATTGCCTGGAAGCGGGTCAGTTCTTCATCGACCTGGCGCTTGGCGACGATCAGCCCCTGCTGGGTCACGATATGCTGGCCGACCTCTTTCTCGAGCCGCGTGTTCTGCTGGAACAATTCGCCGTTCAGACTGCGGATGTTGAGCATCGTCGCGGCCTGACCGACCATGACGGTAAAGGCGGATGCCAGAGCCTCGGTTGGTTCCGTGTAGTAACCCGATCCGTCATGGGTGACGCCGGCAACGATAATGCCGGCGACAGACTGGTTCTCGTCGTGGAACGGGCAGGCGATCGCCTGCTTGAGGGGGAGCTCGCCCCAACCGGCAAGCATCTCGTCGCCGATCTCCGCGACCCGGCTCCCGGGACCCGTGAACCAGTCCGGATCGAAGGGAAGGGACTCCGGTACGTCCTCGAAGCCGAACTGGCCCAGAACGTCCAGTCGTTCGCCGGCCGCATCGATTCGCAGGAACAACGCAACCTCCACCTCGAATGCCTCGATCAACGTTTCCAGCGTGAGATTGTGAAATTCGTCCTCGGTTTCGGTTTTCAGGCCGGCGGCGATATAGCGCTGAAATGTCTGGAACCGTGCGAGTTCTTCATCGACCTGATCCTTTGCACGGATCAGGTCATTCTGCACGACGAGCCGACGACCGGATTCGGTTTCCAATCGCGCGCATTTCGCGACGAGTTCATCGTAACTCGGCTTTTTGTCGCTGTCCGTCATCTAACGTCCGCTCGGTCCCGCAAACGGCGTCAGGCGGACTCGCGGCGCACCAGCGGATAGAGCGATGTCGTGTAATTGTGGAATCGGTTGCGTCCGGACAAACGGCTGAATTCCGCATACCCATAGACTCCGAGCCAGGGCACACCGTCGTCGCCCGCCAGCGGATACTGGATCTTGGCAATGATCTCGTCCTTCAGGATCTTGTTGAAGGTCATGCGTCCGCGCGCCATGCAGTCCGACTGGAAGACCGCGACCGGCTTGCGGCCGACCAGCGCATCGGTCATGCGTGACATCAGTCGGTCGACCCCGTCGAAGATGTGTTGCTCATCGCGCTGCATGAGGGTCAGCTTGGTCCCTTCCTCACAGGTCGAATGAACGAAGAAGGTCTGGTGATCGTCCGTGACCCGGATCGGGACCCTCAATATCTGCTTGTTGTCGTATTCATCGGCATCTTCGGGGCTCAAATCCTCTCCCAGGCCGCTCATGCCCAGAACCGAACCCGGGTCGGTTTCCGGCGGCAGGCCAAGCCGGCCCATCAGGGTTGGCCATGCCGGTTTGCCGTCGAGTTCAATGATCTGATTGCCGTCGGATTTGGTGACGTCGAAGGTCATGCCCTCGACCGGGAGGGAGCCGTGATGGACGCCGGTCAGCAATTCGAGCGTGGGATCGGCGAAGCCGACCATCGTGATGCCGTCTTCCAATACACCGCCACTGTGAAACTGGAAGGTGCGGGCGGCCTTGCCGTTGTCGCCGGCTGACGCGCCGAACAGCGGCGTATCGGGGCCGAAGACGCTCTCGATCCCGGCGATGACCCGATCACCCGCGACATCCAGACCTGCGGTGATCACATAGATCATGTTGATGCCGTCGAGCTTCGCCTTCAGCGCTTGCGCAGTTTCCGCGGCCAGGTCCCTGGAATTTGTGCTGGTCAGCCCGGCATTCTGGATGACGGCGCATTCGTCACCCACAACCGCCATCAGGGCAAGGGCGCGCATGTTTTCGCTCACCCCTTCGCGGCCGATGACGCCACTGCCGGTGCAGCCGACGATTTCCGCATCGGGACAAAATGCCTGTATGGCGTCATGGATCTGGGCCATGTTGTGGCCCATTGTCGAGTGGACGAAAACGATATTCGCATCGCTGCCGCCGCCTTCGCCAAATGCCAAATCCAGGCATTCACGGACGGCCGACTTTGAATTTACGGCGCTGCTGCTACCGGAAAAAAATTCAAGCATCACCCGGTTCCCCCCACAGGTGGTTGATCCGTGAGCGTATCACAATCGGTGTTGGGCGGAACGGTTTTAAAATACCCGCAATCGGGGTCGGCCTTGATCGAACTGGTGCCGCCGGAGTGAATTGAACACTCGACCTCGCCATTACCAATGGCGCGCTCTACCCCTGAGCTACGGCGGCACGATGGTCGAAAAACGCGCGGGTTATGCCACGGGTCTTCCCGTGCAGCAAGGCCATGGTTGGCGCGCGAAACGCGCCGTGCAAAAATCCGCGCGCTTTCAGATTGCGAACCCCCATGAGGCAGCCACTTTGTTCGACCGATTTCGCAAGGAACTCCAGCGTCACCGCCAGCGGCCGTTTCTCGAAGCTGTCGCCGCCGCCTGCGCGCTTGTCGCTACCGCCGACGGCGAGGTGAGCTTCTCCGAACGCGCGCGGCTCGACGCCGTGGTCGAGAGCCTGTCCGAACTGCGTCTGTTCGATCCCCACGAGGTCGTCGATGCGTTCGACGAGCATGTGGCCGTGCTGGCGGACGATCCGGACGAGGGCCATAACAAGATGCTGAAGACGATCACTGCCGGCACCGAGAACGAGGGCGCGGCGGATCTGTTGTTGCGGATCAGCGTTGCCATGAGCCTCGCCGACGGGCGCGACAGCGCCGACGAGCACAAAGTCATCGATCAGATTTGCGCGGCCCTCGGTCTCGCGCCCGAGGCGACGTCGGGCGCATTCGAGGCGCTTGCCGAATAGCCGCGATACGAAATCAATGGAGGGCCGTCATGCTTAATCTCGTAAACCCGGACACGCTGCCCGCCCCGGCCAGCAACTACAGCCATGTCGTCGAGGTGCCCGAGGGCAGCCGCCTGATCTTCGTTTCGGGTCAGGTGGGGCTCGATACGCACGGCAACTGCGCGGATGATTTCGCCGGCCAGTGCAATCAGGTGTTCGCCAACATCAAGGCCGCACTCGCCGCCATGGACATGCAGATGTCCGACCTCGTGCGTCTCAACGCCTATCTGACGGATGCCGGCGATGTCGGTGGTTTCCGGGATATCCGCGACCGGTGGATGGCGGGCCATGCGGCGGCATCGACCCTGGTGATGGTGCCGGCACTGGCCGCGCCGAACTGGAAGGTCGAGGTCGAAGTCGTGGCGTCGCAAAGTAAGTAGGTGCGGGTTTAAATGAACGACGAGACCTCCGGGGACGCCGACAAGGCGGCCACAAAAAAGTCCAACCAGACCGAAAGCGAGCGCGCCCGCGAGGCGCGCCAGGCAGCGGCGCTCCGTGAGAACCTGCGCAAGCGCAACGCCCAGCGCCGGGAACGCAAATCGCCCGCGCCCGACTCCGGGACGGCGGTCGATGGCGACTAGGCCATTAATCGATTGATTTTAAACATATAATTGTTATCCACCGGGTATGCTTGAGGGGCCGTGGGCCATCGGCTACAAGGCAATATCAGGTCTTCGCGCGTCGTCGTTAAGGCCGCTGGATGTCCTTGGGGGTTCGTTACATGCCGATCATGCCCGATAGCTGGATTCGCCAGATGTCTCGCGACAACGGCATGATCGAGCCTTTCGTCGATGAGCAGACCCGCGAAGGGGTCATTTCCTACGGCCTGTCGTCCTACGGCTACGACGCGCGGGTGTCGGGTGAGTTCAAGATTTTCACCAACGTCCATTCGGTCACGGTCGATCCGAAGAATTTCAACGAGGAAAGCTTCGTGGACCGGGAGACCGATGTCTGCGTCATCCCGCCGAACTCCTTCGCGCTGGCCCGCACGGTCGAGTATTTCCGCATCCCGCGCGACACCCTCGTGATCTGCCTTGGCAAGTCCACCTATGCGCGCTGCGGCATCATCGTGAATGTGACCCCGCTGGAGCCCGAGTGGGAGGGTCACGTGACCCTGGAGTTTTCCAACACCACGCCGCTGCCTGCGAAGATCTACGCCAACGAGGGCGCGTGCCAGTTCCTGTTCCTCAAGGGCGAGGGCGAACCGGAAATCTCCTATGCCGACCGCAAGGGCAAGTACATGCATCAGCGCGGCATCACGGTGCCCAAACTCTGATGATGGCGGGCCGAAGCTCACTCGACGACACGCAATTGCCGCATTCGCCGGCTATCAGACGCGCCTCACGCAACCACAGCCGGTAACGGGATTTCATGGACAAGATCAGGATCCGGGGTGGCAACACGCTGAACGGCGTCATTCGGATCGGCGGTGCGAAGAACGCCGCCCTGCCGTTAATGGCCGCGAGCCTGCTGACCGACGAGGCCCTGGTGCTGTCGAACGTGCCTCATCTGGCCGACATCACCACCATGGCGAACCTGCTCGGCCAGCACGGCGTGCTGGTATCCCTCGAAGGCCAGGCGGGAAATGGCGGCCATGTGGGCCGGGTCATGTCCCTGACCGCCGGCCGGATCACCAGCACCACCGCGCCGTATGACCTGGTGCGCCGGATGCGCGCATCCGTGCTCGTTCTCGGTCCGATTGTGGCGCGCGAGGGTGTGGCGACCGTCTCCCTGCCGGGCGGCTGCGCCATCGGCACCCGGCCCGTCGACATTCATCTGTCGGGGCTGGAGGCGCTGGGCGCCGAGATCGAGGTCGAGGCCGGTTACATTCGTGCGCGCGCACCGAACGGCCTGCGCGGCGCGCGCTATGTCTTCCCCAAGGTCTCGGTGGGTGCGACGGAAAATCTTCTCCTCGCCGCGTCGCTGGCGACCGGGGAGACCATATTCGAGAATGCCGCGCGCGAACCGGAGATCACCGACCTGTGCGAATGTCTGATCGCCATGGGCGCAAGGATCGACGGGGTCGGGACCGCAACACTGACGGTGCAGGGCGTCGACCGGCTGCACGGGGCCGAGCATGCGATCATGCCCGACCGGATCGAGGCGGGTACCTACGCCATGGCCGCCGCGATCACCGGCGGCACGGTTGAACTCGAGGGTGCGCGGCTCGACCATATCGAGGCGGCGGCGGCCCAGCTGCGCAAGACCGGCACGACCATCGAGACCCGCAACGGCGGCATCTTTGTCAGCCGCGCGAACACCGAATTGCTGGGCGTCGATGTCGAGACCGACCCGTATCCCGGATTTCCGACCGATCTGCAGGCGCAGTTCCTGGCACTGATGGCGACGGCGAAGGGCGCCTCGGTCATCACCGAGACGATCTTCGAGAACCGCTTCATGCATGTGCCCGAGCTGCAGCGCATGGGTGCGGACGTGACCATCCAGGGCAATACGGCGGTGGTGCGCGGGGTCGATCGGCTCAACGGGGCGCCGGTGATGGCGTCGGATTTGCGGGCCAGCGCATCGCTGGTACTCGCGGGTCTCGTCGCCGACGGCGTGACCGAGGTGCGGCGAATCTATCATCTCGATCGCGGCTATGAGCGGCTGGAGGAAAAGCTCCGCCTCGTCGGCGCCGATGTCGAGCGGGTCGAGGACAGCTGATGTCTGCCGATGCACCCCTGCTGAAGCTCGCCGCCACGGACGAAAAGGACCTGGCGGTTGTCTCCGGGGCGCTGCAGGACGCGATCGTGCCTATTGGTGACATTGCATTTCAGCCCGAAGACAGGCGTTTCCTGTTCGTCGCCAACCGGTTCCGCTGGGAGGCTGACGATGCATCCCGGGCGGGTGAAAAGGCCGAACGTATCAACGCGGGCGTGACGTTCTCGAACGTGACTGACGTCAAGCGCCGGGGCATCGATTTCGCCGCCCGCGGTGCCTTTTTGAATCTCCTCGCGATCGCGTGTGAGCCCGACAGCGTGGGCGAAGGGACCAGCGTGCAATTGACCTTCTCCGGAGATACGGCTATTCGGCTGCAAACAACCGGACTTCTCTGCCATCTGGAGGATTTCGGCGAAGCTTGGCCGACCCAGTGGCGGCCCGAGCACGCGGACAAATAGCGGCCGCCGGACGGCGCGAGGTGCCAGCCTCCGGTGACCGGCGGCACTGGATGCGGTCCATGGAAGGTGTGACGTGGCGACAAAGACCGAGAAACTGATCCTTGCCCTGCCGAAAGGCCGAATTCTGGGCGAAGTGATGCCGTTGCTCACCCATGTGGGCATCGAGCCCGAGCCTGCGTTTCATGACCCCAAGTCGCGCCTGCTGCGGTTCGAGACCTCGGTACCGAATGTCGACATCATTCGTGTGCGGGCGTTCGACGTGGCCACCTTCGTGGCTTTCGGCGCGGCGCATTTCGGCGTCGCGGGCAGCGATGTGATCATGGAGTTCGACTATCCCGAACTCTATGCGCCGATCGATCTCGGCATCGGCACGTGCCGCCTGGCCGTGGCCGCGCCGCAATCCGTCGTCGCGGTGGATGACCCCGCGCGGTGGAGCCATGTGCGCGTCGCCACCAAATATCCCAACATGACCCAGAAATATTTTGCCCGACGTGGCGTGCAGGCCGAATGCATCAAGCTGAACGGCGCGATCGAGTTGGCCCCGGCGCTCGGCCTGTGTCGACGGATCGTGGATCTGGTCTCGACCGGCTCCACCCTGAAGGCCAACGGCCTGGTGGAGATCGAGACAATCGCGGAAATCAGTTCGCGGCTCGTGGTCAATCGCGCGGCCCTGAAGACCCGCGCGACGGAAATGACGGGCTGGATCGACCGGTTCCGGGATGCGGCCCAGGAAGCCCGAGATGTCGCGTAGGCTCGATGCCGCGCACGCAGATTTCGCCACGTTGTTCGCAGCGCTGCTGGCCGAACGGCGCGAGGCCGGTGTCGATGTGCGCAGTGATGTCGAGGCCATCGTCGCCCGGGTCAAGGCGGAAGGCGATGGCGCACTGCTGGCCCTCACGGAAAAACACGACCGTCTGAGCCTCACCGCTGATGACCTGCAAGTCACGGCGGACGAGATTACCGCTGCGCGCGGGGCGTGCGATGTCGACGCGCTCGCGGCGCTCGAGACGGCGCATGCGCGTATCGTCGCCTATCATGAAAACCAGCGCCCCGATGCGTTCGACTATGTCGATGATCTGGGAGTTCGGCTCGTCAGCCGCTGGCGCCCGGTCGCGGCGGCGGGGCTTTATGTGCCCGGTGGCACCGCGGCCTATCCATCGTCCGTTCTCATGAACGCGGTCCCGGCCCGCGTCGCGGGCGTGGATCGGATCGTCATGGTGGTGCCGTCGCCCGATGGCGTCCTGAACCCGCTGGTGCTTGCGGCCGCGGGTATCGCCGGTGTCGATGAAATCTATCGGGTCGGCGGCGCCCAGGCCGTGGCGGCCCTGGCCTACGGGACCGAAACCGTTGCGCCTGTCGACAAGATCGTCGGCCCCGGCAACGCCTATGTGGCCGAAGCCAAGCGCCAGGTCTTCGGTGTGGTGGGGATCGACATGATCGCCGGGCCGTCTGAGATACTTGTCGTTGCCGAGGCGTCCGCGAACCCGGCCTGGATCGCCGCCGATCTCCTGAGCCAGGCCGAGCATGACCGGAGCGCCCAGTCCGTCCTGATGACCGATGATGCGGCTTTCGCCGACGCGGTGGAGGCCGAGGTTTTCCGCCAGATTCCCGCGCTGCCACGCCACGAGATCGCGGGCGACAGCTGGGAGAAATTCGGCGCGGTGATCGTGCTGGATGACCTGGACGACGCCTTGCCACTGATCGACCGTATGGCGCCCGAACATCTCGAGTTGATCGGCCCGCGCAGCGAGGCGTTCGCGCCGGAAATCCGCAATGCCGGATCGATCTTCCTCGGCGCCTACGCACCCGAAGTTCTGGGGGATTACCTGGCCGGGCCGAACCATGTGCTGCCGACGGCGCGCACGGCGCGATTCTCGTCCGGCCTCGGGGTGCTCGATTTCATGAAGCGCAGCTCGATGTTTTCGGCCAACGAGGAGAGTTTCCGCGCCCTTGCCGGGCCGGCCATAACGCTCGCCCGCGCCGAGGGGCTCGAGGCCCATGCGCGCGCGGTTGAGGTGCGGCTCGCGGGCGATCCGACACCCCGTTCGGACGATGGCTGAGACGGCGCCGGATCTGCGATGAGCGACACCGGACACAGGATCGCGCGGGTCGAAATCGATAATCCCGGCGTCGTGCGTTACCATCCCGATGTGGAGCGCGAGATCGAGGTCGCGATCTACGACCTGGTCGAGGCCAACCTGTTTGCACCTGACGCGGCCCATTTCGGCGCCGTGCCCGACGGCCCCTACGTGTTGATCCTGCGCGCCCAGGGCCGCCAGCTTCAATTCGATATCGCGAGCGAAACCGGTGCAGCGGTCGGAACGATGCCGTTGCCCATGACCCCGTTCCGCAAGATCATCAAGGACTATTTTACCGTCTGTGAGAGCTACTATGAGGCGATCCGTGCCTCGTCCCCGGCCCAGATCGAGGCGCTCGATATGGGCCGCCGCGGCCTCCACAATGAGGGCTCGGACCGGCTGCGGGAGATGCTGGACGGCCGCATCACGATTGACCACGACACGTCGCGGCGGCTTTTTACGCTGATCTGCGCGCTGCATATACGGGCCTGACCATGACCGACGGCCTGCCAGGCAGCATCCTGTTTGCGTGCAACCGCAACACCATTCGCTCGGCGATGGCCGAGGCGATAATGAAACATCTGGTCGGACATCGCGTCTATGTCGACAGCGCCGGTGTGCAGTTGACCGACGAACAGGCCGATCCGTTCGCGATCGCCGCGATGCGGGAGATCGATATGGACATGTCGGCGCATCGGGCCAAAAGCTTCGATGATCTGTCTGACGATTCGGTCGATCTGATCATTGCCCTGACGCCGCAGGCCCAGCTGCGCGCGGTTGAATTTACTCAGACGATCGCGTGCGACGTGGAGTATTGGCCCCTGATGGACCCGGGGGATGTCACGGGTCCGCGTGAGGTTCAGCTCGAGGCCTATCGAGAGCTGCGCGACACGCTTTTCGAGAAGATCAAGGCGCGGTTTCCCGACCCCGACCGGACCATTTGAGGCATTCGTGTGCGCAGACCGCCCGAAAACGCTTGAATTGGCGGTGGTTTTCGGGTTGCTTGCCCCATCCCGTGCAACTGCGGGCCGATATCAACAACGTGATGATGGGTATGGCAAAAGAAGACCTGCTCGAATTTTCCGGTACCGTGACCGAAATCCTGCCCAACGCGATGTTCCGCGTTGAGCTCGACAACGGCCATGAAGTCCTGGCGCACACCGCCGGTAAAATGCGCAAGCACCGTATCCGCGTTCTCGCCGGTGACAAGGTGAACGTGGAGATGACGCCCTATGACCTGACCAAGGGGCGCATCACGTTCCGCTTCAAGTAAGCGCGTGATTATTCCCGGCCCGCCGAATATGTCGGCGGGAGTCCGGCCACCTAAAATGTTCCAAGACCCTGGGGGCACGCCGTGAGCCAGCGCCTTATCCTGGCATCCGCCTCGCCGCGTCGACGCGACCTGCTGGTGCAGATCGGTATTGTCCCGGATGCGGTCGTGCCCGCCGAGATCGACGAGATGCCGCGCGCTGGCGAGCTTCCGCTCGCCACCGCCAAGCGCCTGGCCGCCCTGAAGGGCGACGCGGTCGCCCGACAGGAACCCGGTACCTTCGTGCTGGCCGCCGACACGGTCGTCGCGGTCGGTCGCCGGCAGCTCGGCAAGCCGGCCGGCGCGGCCGAGGCGCGGGCATTTCTCGAGATGCTTTCGGGACGGCGCCACCGGGTGCATGGCGGGATTTCCGTGATCGCACCAGATGGCCGCCGTTCGGATCGCGTCTCGACCACGATCGTCCGGTTCAAGCGCCTGGCCGACGCCGACATCGCGGCCTACCTCGCCACCGATGAGTGGCAGGGCAAGGCCGGGGGTTATGCGATCCAGGGAAGCGCCGGCGCATTCGTGCCGACGATCAACGGCTCCTACACCAACATTGTCGGCCTCGATCTAGCGCTGACGAAGTCCATGCTCATCGGGCTGGGCTGGAAAGCAACCATGTGAGCAAATTCTCGACGACCATCATCATCGACAGCGGCCCGGGCGAAGTGCGCGGCGCGCTGGTTCGCGGCGGTGCGACCTGGGATGTCGTCCACCATCGCGACGCGGAGCCCAGCCTGATCGGCGCGGTCTATCGTGGCCGGGTCCGCAAGGTCGATCATGGGCTGAACGGCGCCTTCGTCGATATCGGGCAGGGCGCGGCGGCCTATTTGCGCGCACGCAACGCATCCGACCCCGCCGACAAGGCCCCGCGCAACGCGCGGATCGGCGAGCGGGTGAACGAAGGCATGCAGGTCGATGTCCGGGTGGTGGCGGACGGGTTTGCCGACAAGGGGCCGCGCATCGCCCGGGTCAGCCCGAACCCGATGTTCACGGACAGGACCGCGCCCGATTGCCTCGAATCGCCACCTACGGCAGTGGCACTGATCCTTGAGCGTTTCGCCAATCGCGATACGGAACAGGTCATCTGCGGCGATGCCGCGCTCGAGAATGCCGCGCGCGCCTGGGCGGCCGAGAATCTCCCCGACCTCGCCGGGATCATCACGCGCGGATCGGGTGATCTGTTCGCCAAGCATGACATCGAGGACGCGATTGAGGCGGCGCTGTCGCGGCGCATCCGGATCGCCGGCGGCGCCGAACTGGTATTCGACACGACCGAGGCGATGTGCGTGATCG
This sequence comes from Alphaproteobacteria bacterium, assembly GCA_039980135.1. Classification (NCBI taxonomy): domain Bacteria; kingdom Pseudomonadati; phylum Pseudomonadota; class Alphaproteobacteria; species Alphaproteobacteria bacterium. The sequence continues at coordinate 233,537 of JBDXCV010000009.1, read as the reverse complement.
ACATCAATTCCGCGGCGGCGGTCGGCAAGTCCGGCCGCGCGTCGCGCGACGTGAACCAGAAGGCGATGCCAGAGATCGCCCGGCAGCTGCGCCTGCGTAACATCGCCGGCGCGATCGTCATCGACGCCTTGAAGATGGGCGCCCGCGACGATCGCAACCGGGTCCTGGGCGCATTGCGCAACGCGCTGAAGGATGATCCGGGCGCGTGCCATGTGCTGGGGATTACCAATCTGGGATTGATCGAGATGACCCGCACGCGCACCGGCCTGTCGCTGGCCGATCGCATGCTTACACCGGCGCCCGCGCCGGAGCTTTCGGTCGACGCGGTGGCCTATGCCGGTTTGCGGGCCGTCGTGCGCGCGGCGGCGGCAAAACCGTCGGGCGGGTACCGTTTGCTGGTCGCGCAACCCGTGGCCGATGCGCTCGGTCGCCGGCTCAAGGGCGCCTGCGATCAGGCTGCCCGGACCGTCGGACGGCTGGACGTGGTGGCCGAGGCCGACCGTGCGAATGACCGATTCGAGGTCATGCTAGGGTCCGCCTGAAACTCGAACCCGCATCCGCATATATTTCGACAAGAAACTCTTCTCCCCGCGATGGCCAAAACCTGTCCGATCTGTTCCAAGGAAGTCGATGAGAAGCATCGGCCGTTCTGTTCCCAGCGCTGCGCCAATGTCGATCTGTCGCGTTGGCTGGGGGGCAATTACCGCATCCCGACCGACGAAGCGCCGACCGTCTATGAAGGCGGGCTGAACGATGGTGAGGAAGATCAGGGGTGAGCGCTGGACAGGCCGGGTGAATTTACGTATATCCGCGCCTTCCAACTGACCGTGTGCCCAGGTAGCTCAGTTGGTAGAGCACGCGACTGAAAATCGCGGTGTCGGTGGTTCGAATCCGCCCCTGGGCACCACTACTCCACATTCCGGAACTCAGAGACAGGCGGCGTTCGGGACGCGGTGTTTGCCTATCCGCGTTTGAACAGGACGTTCACCGTCCCGTCGCGGGGCGTGAACGGTTCGCCGCGGCGTAGGTCGATGGCGTGGAATCCGTGTTCAGCCAAGTGGGCGATCAGGTCGGCGCCGGAGTAGCCGAATTGCGCGAACGCGCTCTCGCTGTATTCGACCAGCAGTTCTATGTCGGGGCTGCGGGCAAGGGTCTCGTCGGCACCGCGCAGTGCGAATAGCTCGAACCCCTCAATATCGATCTTCATGAAGCGCACGGGGCGCGGGTCGCCGGCCAGGACTGAATCGATGGTGACCACGGCGATGCCCGATGATCCGCCATCCGTGTTTTCCCCGCGTGTTTCCATGCGCGCGGTCGAGAGATTCCCCTCGACCTGCATGGCGGCGACCGCGTTCGTCTCGCCGCATGCGGAAGGCTCGATCACGACGTTGTCGAGATTGTTCAGGCCGATGTTGCGCTTGAGGATGGCGATGTTTGCCGGCACCGGCTCGAAGGCGAAGACCTTGCCGTCCGGCCCGACCAGAGTGCCGAACAGGGCGGCAAAGAAACCGATGTTTGCGCCGACATCCACGGCCATGTCGCCGGGTTGGAGACACGTGCGCGCATAGGCGGCCTCCTTCTTGTTGAATCCCTTGCCGAGCAACGGCGCGCTGGTGGAGCGGGGGTCGAGATAGAGCTGGAACCCGCCCATATCGACCGGGCGGCGCATGAGCACCCAGCGCCCGAGTGCCGCCATGCCGGTCACGGCCGCCAGTCCGCGCACGGTCGCGGCGACAAACGGGACCCGGCCGATACCTTCGCCTGCGAGGATTGACTGATAGGTCTTGAACGCACGTTTGATCATGGATGGAAACTACACCGATTCCTGCCCATGGTGTGTTTGACGCCGATCCCTCGGCATGCTTCCGTTCGGGGTGCAATCAATCCGAGGAGAGAAGCATTGTCCGTCGCCCGCCATCCGCGCCCGCCCGAACTCGTCGATACCTCGCTCGAGGAGATCATGGAAACCTACGTCGCGCGCTACCGCGACCGGGTGCCGGACTGGGAAGCCTTCGAGGACGCCAAGATCGAGGGCTACCGCCGCGCTCAGCACCGCTTCATCGGGGCCGGCGGCTCGGGCAAGCATGACGACGACAACGCGATCCCGGCGCGCGCGCACACGCTCTCGATCATGTACGTGAATCCGGGCCAGGGGAACGCGGCCCACACCCATGAGGTGGAGGAGACATTCTTCGTGCTCAAAGGCCTGCTCGATGTGTTCGTCGAGGACGAGGACGGGCGTCGGCTGGAGACGCGACTGGGGCCGTGGGAGTGCATCACCTGCCCGCCGGGCGTGATCCACGGCTATGACAACAACAGCCTGGAGCCGGTCTGGTTCCAGGTGATGCTCGGCCGGGGCCAGCCCGAGACGATGGGCTATGCCGACGAAAACCTTTACGCCAATCGCGACGGCCATTTGAAGAAAGACTAGTCGCGAACCACACAATTGGGAGACGCCATCATGGCCCGACGCATCATCGACCTGAGCCTCGACATCGAGGACAACATGCCGTCCCACAAACTGTTCCAGAGTCCGGTCTATCTCAAGGCGATGACCCATGAGAACACCAAGGCGCTTAACCTCGGCACGCCCGACGACCCAATCACCTTCCAGACCAACTTCATCTCGACCCTGGACCATGTGGGGACCCATGTGGACGCGTTGCGCCATTTCGATCCCGCCGGCGCTTCGATCGACGAGATGCCGATCGACCGGTTCTTCGGCAAGGGCGTGTGTTTCGACATGCGCCATGTCGGCGACCTGGGCGATATCGACGTTGTGGACATGGAAAAGGCCGAGGTGGAATCGGGCGTGACCATCGACGGGCACATAATTTTGCTCTGCACGGGCCTGCACAAACGCCACTACCCGGACCGCGAGGTCGTGTTGTCGAATGCGGGCATCACGGTCGCGGCCACCCAGTGGATGTATGATCGCGGTTCGCGCCTGCACGGGGTGGAAGGGCCGTCGACCGACAAGCCGTCCGACAGCCTGTTCGCCCAGCATCGCATCTGCCGGGAGCTCGGCATCAGCCATATGGAATGGCTGGTCAACCTGGAAGACCTGATCGGGCTGGGCGAGTTCGAGTTCTTCGGTGTGCCGCTCCGGTTCAAGGGTGGCTCCGGCTCGCCCATCCGCGCCTTCGCCATCGTCGACGAATAATACGAAGCACGGAAAGAGGCGCCGCCATGGCCCATGACTTTGACTATATGAGCGCCAGCGAGTTACGCCTGCGCATCGGCCGCAAGGACATCTCGCCGGTCGAGCTGGCCCGGCATAGCCTCGAACGTGCCGCGGCGGTGCAGGCGGACCTCAATCCGTTCTTCGTCATGTTCCCGGATGAAGCGCTCGACGCCGCGCAGGCCGCCGAGGACGCGGTCATGTCCGGCGGCACGCTCGGCGCGCTGCATGGCCTGCCCATGTCGGTGAAGGACCTGATCGCGGTCGGCGACGCACCCTTCGCGTATGGCTCCAAGGTGATGGCCGACAACATCGCCCCGGCCGATGCCCCGGCGGTCGAACGTGCCCGTGCGGCCGGCGCCATCGTGATCGGCAAGACCACGACCAGCGAGTTCGGCTGCAAGCCGGTGGGGGATTCGCCCCTGACCGGGATCACCCGAAACCCGTGGAACCGCGACAAGACGCCGGGCGGGTCGAGCGCCGGCGCCGGTGCGTCGATCGCCGCCGGGGTCACGCCATTTGGCCTGGGTACCGACGGCGGCGGGTCGATCCGCATCCCCTGTTCGCTGACCGGGCTTGCCGGCATCAAGGGCAGCTTCGCCCGGGTGCCGGTCTGGCCGACCACTGCGACCCCGACGCTGGCCCATGTCGGGCCGATGGCACGTAACATGCGCGATGCCGCGCTGCTGTTTTCGGCAATCGCAGGCTACGACGCGCGTGATCCGTTCGGCATCGCGGGTGATGTGCCCGATGTGATTGCTGCGTGCGAGCAGTCGGTCGAAGGCATGCGGATCGCCTGGAGCCCGACCCTGGGCTACGCCAAGCCCGACCCCGAGGTGGTCGAGATCGTGGAGGCGGCGGTTCGCAAGTTCGAAGATGCGGGCGCCCGTGTGGAACAGGTCGATGACGTGTTCACCGAAGACCCGGCGGACCTCTGGTCGGCGGAATTCTATGCCGGTGTCGGCATCAAGCTGCGCGCCGTGCTCGAGGACCAGCGCGACATGCTCGACCCGGCGGTGGCCGATATTCTGGAGCCGGCGCTCGGCCAGGAGATGCGCGACTACTACACCAAGGTGTTCGAGCGCTATGTCCTGCGCGACCGGATGACGGCGATGTTCGAGAAATATGACGCGCTGATCTCGCCGGTCCTGCCGGTCAGCTCCGTGGATGTCGGGGTCAACGTCCCGGCGGGTTACGAGGACCGCAATCTGGTGTCCTGGGTCTACTACACATATCCGTTCAATCTGACCGGCCAGCCGGCGGCATCGGTCTGCGCCGGGATCGCCAGCGACGGGATGCCGGTGGGGCTGCAGGTTGTGGGGCGTTATCTGGATGAGGCATCCGTCGTCCGCGCCGCCGCCTTTGTCGAGCGGATGCAACCGCCGGGCTACAATCTCAGCGGTTACGAATAGTGTGAAATTATGCGGCCGCCTGTTTCGGGATGCCGCCCATCGCCACGAAACGGTAGCGTTCGTCGAGGACGGGCGCCAGCGGCCGGCGCTTGCCCTCGGGCAGTGCGATCCAGACGCGCAACAGGTGGCGTTTCAACACCGGGTCGTCGTGATCTTCATACGCCTGGCGGGCGTGGAGGATGGTGTGGTTGTTGATGAACTGCATGTCGCCGGGCTGGAAATCCATCATCAGGCGAAGCTCTTCGCGGTTCGAAATTTCCTGGAATGCGTCCAGTGCCGCACGCTGGGCCTCGCTGAGAGCGAGATCGTCGCTGTAGCGTGATACGGATTCCATGAAGGACCGGTTGGTCACGCGCGACGCGAGCTTGCCGTTGCGCGCGCTGAGCATCGGGATGTCGTACCAGGGCTGTTCGCCATCGGGATGGTCGCCGCGCCAGTCCACATGAAAGGGTTCGTACATCACGTCCAGCAGTTCGGGGTGCTCCGCGAGCATGACATTGTGCACGGCGGGCGCGCTGACGAGGTAGCTGGTGCCGCCGGACCTGGCGCCGCGCAGGCAGAACAGGCCCAGCACATCGACCGGCAGCTGGTCACTGTGAAAGTCGAGGCGGTTCCTGGTCTGGTAGCCGCGTGCGTTCGGGTCGGCGAGGGTCTTGCCCTCATCGGTGACATGACCCAGCAGGTGCCCGCGCCCGTTCTGCGAAACCGGCGATCCGATATGTGCGCTCAGGCCCCAGTAAATCAGGCCGCATTCCTCGTCGGTATAGCGCTCGCGCGGGACGCCGCGGATCAGGATGACCCCGAGTCCGTTCGAGACGCGATCCATCAGCTCGTCAAGGCGCGCCTTGAAAGCGGGAATGGGAAAGGCGTCGGCCGGGAACGGGATGTGCTGGCCGCCTGATTTCACGGACTCCAGCGCGGCGTCGATCTCGTCCACTTCCATGTCGCTGAGGCGGTGTAGCCATCGGCTGTCGCCCTGGATGTCCGGGCCGACCCAAGCATCCGGTGTGGCGATATTATCGCGGATGATCTCGACCATCTTCGTCGTCCTCGCGCCGCCGTTGGGATCAATTGTAGTTGAAATCAGAATCTATCGGGAATATGCGCCGCGGTGCAAACCGGGTGCGCGAAATTCTCTTTCGTGAGAAAAATCTCTTTTTGCGAATTTGTCAGGACAAATGCTCTTGCCATTGCTTTGCCTCACTGCCATCGTTCGCCCTTCAAATATCCGTCCGTACAAGTGTGCGGTGCGGGCTAATTCGTGGCGTTAAGTCACATCACATAAAATTCCGATCTGGGAGGGATTTATGAAACTCGTAACAACCCTTATTGCTGCAGCCAGTGTGGTTGCGCTCAGCACTGCGGTGCAGGCCGAGGAATCCTATCGCATCGGCGGCGGCCCCGCCGGTGGTGGTTGGCATCCGTCGGTGAGCGCCGGCGCACAGCTGCTGAACGCCGAGCTTGGCGACAAGTACAAGTTCAACTATTCGCCGTCGAACGGTTCGGTCGATAACGTTCGCCGCACCGCCTACGGCAAGTTCGACACGGCCTGGGGTCATGTCGGTCAGGTCTACCAGGCCTGGAACGGTGAAGGTCTCTTCAAGGAAGACGGCAAGCTCCAGGATTTCCGCATCATCGCCAACGTGCGTAAGCAGACGCAGATCGTTGCCGTGCTCGCGGACAGCCCGATCAAGTCCTACGCGGACATGAAGGGCAAGATCGTGAACCTGCTGAACAAGGGTTCGGGCTCGAACGTCAACTGCCGCAACATCATGGAAGGCGCGGGCATCATCGGTGATGTCGATGTTCGCAACCTCGGCTTCTCCGACTCCGCGCGAGCACTCGGCGATCGTCAGATCGATGTGTATTGCTCGGCCGGTGCGCCGTTCACGATCCCGGCGCTGACGCAGCTGTCGATCACCAAGCCCGTGCGCTACGTCGGTTTGTCCGAAGCGGAGCAGGCCGCGGTCATCAAGACCAACCCGTTCTATGCGGCGGTCACCATTCCGGTGCAGCCTGACGTGAAGGGCATGGACGCGCCGGCGCGTTCGATCTCCTATGACGTCTACTGGATGGCCAACAAGTCGATGTCCGACGCGGCGATCTACGACATGCTGACGGTCGTTGCCGATCCGGCCAATCTCAAGAAGCTGGCAGCCGTTGCGGGTTACTGGAAGACGCTGAATGGCGACTTCTCGAACCTGAAGGCGCTCGGTATTCCGCTGCATCCGTCGGCGGAGAAGTACTGGAAAGAACGTGGCTTCGACACCGCGGGTGTTGAAGTCAAGGCTTTCTAGTCCGGGTCTTCAGCCAGACCAAAAGTTTGAATAAGTGCATCGAGGCGCGAAGAAGTTATCTTCTTCGCGCCTCGTCCGCATGAATAACAATTCGGGTACGTGCGTATTCGCGCATGGGGGGACGTAAGCTATGGCTATCACCACACTTTCGGTACTGACCAAGATCGGCATCATTGCCGACGAGATGACGCCGCCGCGCGGCTTGTCCGGCATCGTTCGGCCGATCTTCTCCGTGGTCGCGGTGGTCTACGCGTACTTCTTTATTCATATTTCCTTCTTCGGGCCGCCGGTCGAGGAAGTGTTCCGCGGCACCTTCGTGCTCGGAGTCGCCGTCATGTCGCTGCTGGCATTCAAGAACCGGCATCGTTCGTTCCGGGACAGGACGGTTTGGCTCGACGAAATGTTCGCGATCATCAACCTCGCGATGATCGCCGCCGCGATCGCCATCTGGATTCACTGGCAGGTCACGGACAGCCCGGCCCGCTGGATAAACTATTTCGACGACAATGTGCGGATGATCGGTTTCATCGGCGCCGCATTCGGTATCGCGCTTTATGTCTTCGAGGGCTACGGGGAGAAGCGTAGCGACGGGTTCACCATCTCCGATGTTCTGTACCTCATATGCATGATCCTCGCCGTTCTGTGGTGGGTCGAGAATGTGCAGGATCTGCGCATCGCAACCGGTCGGCCCATTCCGGCGCTGCTGTTTATCTATGCGATCATGATGGTGGCGGTCAGCTTCGAGATTGCGCGCCGCATTGTCGGGCCGCTGATCCCGCTGCTTGGTTTCCTGTTCTTCATCTACTCGTTCGAGGCGATAGGTCAGGCGATGCCGGGCCTCCTCAATCATCCGGGCTACCAGGCCGAAGAGGTGATGGACTTCCTGGTTGCCTCGACCGAGGGCATGTTCGGCCTCATCACAAATGTGTTCGCCACATTCATCGTGATTTTCGTCATTCTCGGTGCGTTTCTGGAGAAAACCGGTCTCGGCGCCGTGATCATCAACACCGCGTATCGGTTGACGGGCGCCAAGACCGGCGGGCCCGGTCTCGCCGCGGTGGTCAGCTCTGGCCTGTTCGGGATGATCTCGGGCAGCGGCGTGGCCAATGTCATGACCACGGGCACGCTGACCATTCCCCTGATGAAACGCGTTGGGTATCGGCCTGCCTTCGCGGGCGGTGTCGAGGCAGCCGCGTCCACGGGGGGCGCGTATATGCCGCCGATCATGGGCGCGGGCGCGTTCCTGCTCGCCGAGCTGACGGAAGTGCCTTATTTCGACATCGTGAAGATCGCCGTCATCCCGGCCATTCTCTACTATCTGTCGGTTGGTCTGATCGTCTATTTCCGCGCCAAGCATGACCGTTTGCACGGCGTGCCGGTCAGCGAGTTGCCGCGCTGGGACGATATTGTGCCGCGCCTGCATCTTCTGTTGCCCATTCCGGCGATGGTCTTCTTCCTGGTGATCGGCGATTCGCCGTTCCTCGCGGCGGCCAAGACGATCCTGCTGATCCTCATGCTCAAGCTGATTGATCTGCTGGTCTCGATACCGACGGTGAAATCGAAAACCTCCTGGAAGCCCTATCTGTTGATCTCGGTCACCGTGGGTGTCCTCGTATACTTCTTCGGCATGAAAATCGGTGCGCCCTTCAGCTGGTTCGTCGAGGACTATGTGGGCATCGGCTTCGGGGATGCCGCCTACTGGGTCGTCTTCACCTTCATCGTTCTGAAGCTCGGCGAGATCGTGATCTATGGACGCGACGAAGTGGCGGCGGCCGAACTGGCCAAGCAGCCGACGAACGAGAACATGATCGGCGTCTCGATGGACGAAAAGCCGATGACCGGGCTCCGGGATGTGCTGTTTGAACTGGTCCGCACCATTTGGGTTTCGCTCGAGGCCGGCGCGCGCAACACACTGGTCGTGAGCTGCATCGCGGGTGTGCTGGGCATTCTGTTGTCGGCGGCGACCAAGACCGATCTGCCGAGTACGATCGGCGGCGTACTGATCTCGGCGAGTGGCGGCATCCTGCCGATCACCATCGTTTTGATCATCTTTGCCGGCTACATCATCGGCATGGGGCTCCCGATTGTCGCCAGCTATGTCCTGCTGGCGATCTTCTCGGTTGGCGCGCTGGTTGAGCTGGGTGTGCCCAGCCTGGCCGCGCACATGATCAGCTACTGGGTCGCCGTCGTAAGTGCGGTCACGCCGCCGGTGGCCCTGGCGGCATTCGCGGCCAGCTCGATATCCCAGTCGGATCCGGTTGCGACGGGGAACCAGGCTTTCAAGATGGCCTCGACGATCCTGATCATGCCGTTCCTGTTCGTGTACACGCCGTTGTTGCTCGATGGCACGACCCTGGAAATCACCATCACGGCCGCTGCCTGTGTCTTCGGCGTGGTGGGCTGGGCGATTTTTCTGGAAGGGTTCGGGAGCGGTCGTCTGATCCGGCCGCTGGCGGGGCTGGTCTCGGCCTGTCTGTTGCTGCCGACCGGTGCGATTGTCTCGCTGATATTCGGTCTCGACAGCCCGTTGCTGCATGAACTCTACGCCGTCGGTGCCGTTCTGTCGGTCATCATGTTCGTGCTGCTGTGGCGTGACAAATCCTTCGCTACCGAGGGGTAAGGGTGCGCCGCGCGCCGGGCGGATATGCGTCGGCAGGCGTTGTGTCCCGCGCGCGGGCTGGCTACGATTCTTGACCGACAACAACTGCAAACGGACCCGGTAGAAGGGGCCGATGGAACATTGAGGGGAACGATGACATGGCGAAAATGACCGGTGCACAGGTGATGGCCGATATGCTCAAGGGCTACGGGGTCACGCATATTTTCCACGTCCCGGCCGTGCTGCGCACGTCCATGATGGAGATCGAGAAACGTACGGATATCAAGCGCCTGCACGTCCATTCCGAAGCCACGGCAGCCTATATGGCCGACGGATATGCCCGCGCCAGTGGGAAGCCCGGCGTCTGCATGGCCCAGGTGATCGGCGCGCTTAATCTCGCGGCCGGCCTGCGTGATGCCTGGCTGGCCAAGTCGCCGGTGATCGCAATGACGGGCGGACGGAACCCCAAGACAAAATTCAGAAACGTGTATCAGGAAGTCGACGACGTCCCTGCGTTTGAGCCGGTGACCAAGTTCAACGCCACCGTCGACGATGTTTCGCGCTTCCCCGACATGGTCCGGCAGGCGTTCCGCGTGGCGACCTCAGGGACGCCGGGGCCGGTGCATCTGCAGTTCCGCGGCAATGAGGGCCAGATGGATATGGAAGAGGCGGATATGGAGCCGCTGATCGAAGAGGCCTTCGCACAACTGCCGGCCTATCGCCCCGAACCTTCGGAAGACTCACTGCGTGCTGCCATGGCCGCGATCGAGGCCGCCGACCGCCCGGTGATCGTCGCCGGTGGCGGCGTGCGCGCGTCGGGGGCACAGGCGGACGTGGTCGCGCTGGCCGAACGCCTGAATATTCCCGTCGCGACCTCGCTCAATGGCAAGGACAGCATTCCGGCCAATCATCCACTTTCGGTGGGCGTCGTGGGCACCTATTCGCGCGAGAGTGCGAACATCATCGTCAACGAAGCCGATCTCGTCATCTATATCGGTTCGACCACGGGCGGCATGGTGACCCACTTCTGGGCCGTGCCGGAAATTGGCCGGAAGGTCGTGCATATCGACATCGAGCCGATGGAAATAGGCCGCAATTATCCTGTCGTTGCCGGGGTGCAGGGCGATGCGAAGGTTGCCTTGACCCGGATGCTGGCGATGACCAATGCGGAATCGGCCGGCCGGCGTGCCGGTTGGGCGGCGCGCGCCGCGGAGGCCGACCAGCAGTGGCGTGATAAGTATAACGACCTGCTGACATCCGACGCCGAACCGATGCGTCCCGAGCGCATGTGCAAGGAACTGTCGGAGCATCTGCCCAGCGACGCAATCGTCGTGGCCGACACGGGCCATACGGGCATGTGGATGGGCGGCATGCTCGATCTGAATTCGCCAAGCCAGAGCTACATGCGTTCGGCCGGTCATCTGGGCTGGGCGTTCCCCGCAGCGCTCGGCGCCAAATGTGGCGCACCCGAGCGTCCGGTCTTCTGTTTCACCGGCGATGCGGGATTCTGGTATCATATCGGCGATGTGGAGACGGCGGCTCGCTGGGGGATCAACACGGTCACGCTGGTCAACAACAACGCTTCGGGAAACCAGTCCAAGCGCGGTTTTGACACGGTTTACGGCGGCAACCAGACCGACGAGTCACGCAAGATGTGGCAGTTCACCGAAGTGAATTTCGCCCGGATCGCCGAGGAAATGGGTGCGGTCGGTATCCGTGTCGAGAAGCCGGGTGAGGTTGCGGGCGCACTGCAGCAGGCGTTCGAAGCCGCAAAAACGCGTCCGGTGATCCTCGATGTCACGAGCGACCTGGAGGCCATGGCGCCGGTCGCGGTGAGTTAACGCAGCCGGGTGCGCGATGGCGATCCTTCTCTACGATCTGGTGGGTCGAGACGACCGGCGGTTCAGTTCGAATTGCTGCAAGACCCGCTATGCGCTCGCCCATAAGGGCCTGGCGTGCGATACGGTGCCGACCCGTTTCTCCGATATATCCTCGATCGGCGATGGCTCGTTCCCGACGATCCCCGTGATCGAGGATGGCGCCACCCGTCTTGGTGACAGTTGGGAGATCGCCGCCTATCTCGAAGCAACCTATCCGGATGCACCTTCGCTATTCGGCGATGCGGCCGGGGTCGATTATGCGCGGTTCGTCGGCCACTGGAATGTGACCCGGATTCAGCCGTTGGTCATGACGATGGTCGTGCATGATATTTACGAGCATCTCGATCCGGCCGACCAGCCATATTTCTGGGAAAGCCGGGCAAAGCGCCTGGGCCGACCCATCGACCAGGTGCAGGCGGGGCGTGAGGACCGGCTGCCGGAGTTGCAGGCAAGGCTCGAGCCGCTGCGCCGGGTCGTTGCCGATCAGCCTTTCCTGGGTGGCGAGACGCCGGTCTATGCCGATTATCTGGCCATAGCACCGTTCATCTGGACACGAAAGGTGAGTCCGTTCGTCCTGTTGGACGACGACGATCCGGTTCATGCATGGGTGCACCGATGCCTCGATCTGTATGGCGGGCTGATGCGCCAGGACACGGATTACGATTGGTAGCGGCGCGACAGCGGGTACAGGGATAATCGGGCATGACGGATACAGCTTTCAAACTGGCGACAGTCCAGAACCGGAATGCGCCCTTCGTGATGATGGTGATCGGAGAACAGGGCTGGTCGCTGGACGAACTCTACAAGGCGTGGCGGCAGGGAAGGCGCGGTGGCGCGCTACTCGGGGTCAGCAGCATCCGGCATCTGCTCGATGAGTGGGAGATGAATTTCGAGGCGTTGTGCGAGATGGCGGCGTTTGCAGCCGCGGGGAATGCCGGCCCGGAAGTGGCGGTCGATCCGGCAGAGGTTCGTTATCTCCCGCCGATCCTGAACCCCGGCAAGATGATGTACGCGGCCGCGAACTATGGCGGGCACATCCGCGAGATGGTCGCGGCGGGCACCGCCAAAACCGATGAAGAGCGCGACAACATGCTCGATCGGGACAAAGCCCGGGTGCGGCCTTACTCTTTTCTGAAAGCCGCGAGTGCGCTCTCGGGCGCCTATGACGATATCGTCATCCCGCCGGACACCACCAAGGTCGACTGGGAAGTCGAGCTGGCGCTGGCGATGGGCCGGACGGGCAAGCGGATTCCGGCCGAGAAGGCGATGGATCACGTCGCCGGGTTCATGACCACCAACGATGTCTCGGCGCGCGACTGGAACATGCGTGACGACTGGCCGACCCTGCGGACGGACTGGTTCGGCGGCAAGAGCCATGACACGTTTGCGCCCATGGGGCCGTATTTTGTCCCGCGCGCCTTCGTGCCGGACTACCGGAGCCTGCGCCTGACCCTGAAGGTCAGCGGCGAGACAAAGCAGGACGGGATCACCGGCGACATGGTGTTTTCCGCCGAGGAGCAGATCGAGCATTGTTCGACCCTGATCACGCTGGATCCCGGCGATATTCTGTCAACCGGCACCCCGGAAGGGGTCGGGCACGGCGCCGGCACCTATCTGAAGGCGGGCGACATCGTGGAAACCGAGGTTGAAGGTCTGGGCGCCCAGCGCAACAATGTCGTCGCCGAAGTCGACGAGCAGTAACAGGAGGCCCGCCATGGCCAATGCCGAAATCGTAGATTTGTATCCGAGTGTCGAGAATCAGGTGTCGCCCGAGGAATGGGAAACGCGCGTCGATCTGGCCGCCTGTTACCGGCTCGCGGATCTCTATGACATGACCGATATGACCCGTACCCATATTTCGGCACGGGTGCCCGGCGAGGAAACCTTCCTGCTCAACCCCTACGGCCTGATGTTTAACGAGATCACGGCATCGAGCCTGATCAAGGTCGACCTGGACGGCAATGAGATCGAGAACAAAGGTCCGTACAAGATCAACAAGGCGGGTTTCACGATCCATTCTGCGGTTCACGAGGCACGGCCCGAGGTCGCGTGTGTGATGCACACCCATTCGGATGCCGGCCTGGCCCTGTCAGCCATGAAATGCGGGCTGTTGTTCATCACCCAGCACGCGATGCGCTTCTACAACCGGATCTCGTATCACGACTATGAAGGCCCGGCGCTCGATCTGGGCGAGCGCGCGCGGCTGATCGCCGATCTTGGCGACAATCTCGCCATGGTCCTGCGCAATCACGGGTTTCTCGCCGCCGGTGGGTCGATGTCCGAGGCATTCTCGGTGATGTTTTATCTGGAGAAATGCGCCAAGAGCCAGATCCAGGCGCTCTCGGCCGGCGGGCCCGACGCGCTGGTCTACCCGTCTGTCGAGGTTTGTGAGAAGTCGGCGCTGGCATACGAGAACGCGCTGCCGGTGGCCACACGTGACTGGGCGGGGCATCTGCGCCGGCTCGACGCGCTCGACCCGAGCTACCGGACCTAGGGCTTTCGCCACGGGCGCTCTGCTGTGTGACCGCGATGTGTGACCGCCGGGCCGCGGGACGTCCCGGCGGCGGAAAAGTTATCGACGCCACGCCCGCAGTCGCCTAAAACCCTCGGGTTTCCACCACACATTGATACCCAGATGCCTCGCAATCTCGGCTCCACATTGTTGCGGCTGTTTATCCTGTCCCTGATCATCGGGCTCGTCCTGTCGGCGTTCGATATCCGGCCGGAATCGCTGCTCGGTGCCGTGGGCGGGACGGTTGAGAGTATCTTCAATGTGATCGCGGACACTGTGGAATGGGCCGTGCCCTTCGTCCTGATCGGGGCTGTCGTGGTGATCCCGATCTGGGTGATTTTGACAGCGATCAGAATCGCACGGCGGCGGTAACAGAATTTCGAAAACCAGCTGGTTCGCGAGCGTGGGGAGGCGCGCAGCCAGGAATAAAAACCAGGGGTAAGCACAATGAGCAATGAAGACATTCAAAACCTGATCGAACAAATCTATACGGTGCTGGCGAGCTACGGGCTGAACGTGCTCGGTGCGTTGGCCATCATCGTCATCGGCTTCATCGCCGCCGGGTGGGCGCGCCGTTCACTGGAGCGTGCCCTGAGCCGCACCGGCCGCGTTGATGCGACGCTGGTCCGCTTCTTCGGCAGCATCGTCCGCTACGCAATCATCGCCTTCGTCATCATCGCCGCGCTGCAGCGCTTCGGGGTCGAGGCGACCAGCCTCGTGGCGGTCTTCGGTGCCGCGGGCCTGGCCATCGGTCTCGCCCTGCAGGGTACGCTCAGCAATGTCGCGGCTGGTGTGATGCTGCTGATGTTCCGGCCCTTCAAGATCGGTGATTTCATCACCGCCGGCGGCCAGACGGGCACGGTCAAGGAGGTCGGCCTGTTCACCACGGAAATGGCGACCGGCGACAATGTGAAGATCATCGTGCCGAACGGACAGATCTGGGGCACGGCAATCCAGAACTTCAGCGCCAACCCGACGCGGCGCGTGGATCTGATGATGGGCATCGACTATGGCGACAATATCGATACCGCCATGGCCACCATCAATCGGGTGATCGGCGAGGAAAGCCGCGCGCTCAAGGATCCTGAATCGGTCGTCGCCGTCGCCGAACTGGCCGACAGCTCGGTGAACATCGTCGTGCGTGTCTGGGTAAATGCCGCTGATTACTGGGGCGTTCGCTGGGACATCACCAAAAAGCTCAAGGAACAGCTCGAGGCGGACGGCATCTCGATCCCGTTCCCGCAGCAGGTGGTCCATCACGTCAACGCCGCCGAGTAGCGGTCAAACATGCGCGCGGCGGTCCTTTCAAAGGCGGGTCTCGACAATCTTTCGGTTGTCGACTTGCCGGACCCCGAACCGGGCCCGGGCGAGGTGCTCGTCCGGGTGCGGGCCGCGACGCTCAACTACCGCGACCTGCTGACGGTCGAGGGCGGCTACGGCTCGCGCCAGCGCACCGAGAACCTGATTCCTGTGTCCGACGGCGCGGGCGAGGTGGTCGCGGTCGGCGCCGGTGTCACGCGTTTTGCTGTCGGCGACCGGGTCGTGGCGAATTTCTTCCAGGAATGGCTGGCGGGCGAACCCGATGAGGCTGGCCTCCACTCCGGGCTGGGCGGGCAGATCGACGGCATGGCCTGCGAGCTGCGGGTGTTGCCGGCGTACGGCCTCTGCCACACGCCGTCGCACTTGTCGGATGCGGAGGCCGCCGCGCTGCCCTGTGCCGGATTGACGGCGTGGAGCGCGGTATTCGATCAGGGCGGCGTGAAACCCGGGGACCTGGTCCTCACACAAGGTTCGGGCGGGGTTTCGGCCTTCGCGCTGCTGTTCGCCAAGATGGCGGGCGCGGAGGTCATCGCGACTTCGTCGTCGGACGCGAAACTCGAACGCCTGCGATCGCTGGGCGCCGATCACCTGATCAACTATGTGGACACGCCCGAATGGGCGCGGCCGGCGCGCGAGATCTCCGGCGGGCGCGGGCTTGATCTGGTCGTCGAGGTCGGCGGTGCCGGCACGCTGGAGCAGTCGATCAAGGCGGTCCGTCTGGGCGGGGCGGTGATGCTGATCGGCGTGCTGTCGGGTGCCAATCATGAATTCCGGCTGCCGCTGGTGGTGACCCGCAAGATCCGCCTCGAAGGAGTTACCTGCGGCTCGCGCGAACAGTTCGAAGCGATGCTCCGGGCGATCGAACGGAACGGCCTCAAGCCGGCGCTGGACGAGCGGCGCTTCAGTCTCGACACGCTGCCCGCCGCGATGGCGCATCTGCGCGAGGGCCGCCATTTCGGCAAGGTCGTCGTCGAAATCTGAAAACCGTCCCCACGGACAGGGCATTTCGGGCCGAAAGCTGTTGCCTTCGACCACGTTTTCGCGAATGCTGATCCCCACTGAGAATCTAATTCCGGTGCAAACCTTCGTTTGCCGCGCGGAACGAATATCCTGAGGGGAATCATGAAAAAATACCTGATCGCTGCCGGTGCCTTGCTGTCCTTCTCGACGCCTGCCTTGGCGCATCATCCGCTCGGCGGCATGCCGATGGAGACTTTCGCCCATGGTGTCCTGTCGGGCATCGGTCACCCGATCCTCGGCTTTGACCATCTCTTCTTCATCGCGCTGGTCGGTATTGCGGCGCTCTATACCGGCCATCGCCTCGTCGCGCCGGCGACGTATATTGCAGCGATGCTGATCGGCACATTGGTGATGAGCCTGGGCCTGGCGCTACCGGCGGCGGAGATCGTCATCGGACTTTCCCTGCTCGTGTTGGGTGGGTTCGTGCTTTCCGGCCGGGCGCTCGGTATCGGCCCGGCGGTCGTGCTCTTCACGTTGTTCGGCCTGTTCCACGGTTCAGCCTTCGGCGGGTCGATCGCGGCGCAGGAGGCAGGCGTAAGCAATGCCGTGTTGATCGGTTACCTGATTGGTTTGGGTGCGACCCAGTATCTGGTCGCGCTGGCGGCCGGCTGGTTTGTCGGCACGGCGCTGAAGGCCACCGAGGCGAGCGCCGTTCAGGCGCGCATCGCGGGCGCGGTCGTGGCGGGGGTCGGCGTGTTCCTGACGCTCGAAAATGCCGAAGGCCTGGTCTTCTCGGCCATGGGCTGGGTCGTCTGAGCGAACGGCGCCGAACAACTGGAATTGAAGAGGGCGCGGGCGCAGGCCGGCGCCTTTTTCTGTTAGGGTTACGCGAGTTCAACCAAGCCAACGGTGATCCGGATGCGCCTGTATGAAGATTCACCCTTCCCGGTCCGCGCGGACCTGGAAGCCGCCCATCAGGCCCAGTTCGACCGGTTCGGCCAGCCCGGCACCTGGGGCAGCGGCGCCCAGCGGATCGCGGTGATCGCGGCCGCGCGCCAGGCGGGGGTCGACGCCGGCGTGCTCGAAGCACCCGAAGACGGTGGCACCACGAGTGACTTGGAACTGCCCAAGGTGGTGCAGGACATCATCGCCACGGTCGCGGTGCGACCCAAGGATGTGGATCTGGAATTCTACAATGCGGCGATCGGCAGCGGGCTGAGCGATGCCGAATACACCGAAATCGTCGGCCTGGTGTCCTTCATCACCGATCTCGATGTATTCGCGCGCGGCATTGGCGTCCCGCTGCGGCCCCTCCCGGCGCCCGAGCCCGGCGAACCGTCACGGGTGCGCCCGCCCGAGGCCGTGCAGGAGCAGGCCTTCGTGCCGACCATTCCCAACCCGCCCGAGGGCGGCGAGGTGGCCAAGGCGATGTACGGCCCGTTCAAGCCCTACATCATGCGGGCCATGAGCCTGGTGCCGGAAGAGTTCAACGACCATATCGCGCTCGAGCGCGCCCAGTATCTGCCGCTCGAGAAGATCATGGAGTTCGACTTCGACCATCATGAGGGGCTGACCCGGCCCCAGGTGGAGGTCGTCGCCGGGCGGGTGTCCGCGCTCAACGATTGCTTCTACTGAACCACCGGGCATGCCCGGTTCCTCCGTGAGAGTGGACAAGCAAGAAACCTGAATGTGAACCCGGAAGCGCTGGTGCGGCCGGAACTGGATATCGGTGTGCCCCATGGCGACCTGCTGCTGGCCTTCGCCGAGGCGATCATCGGCACCGACCGCGCAGCGCTGGATACGGCCCGCGCGGCGCTCGCCGCGGCACTCGGACCCGAAGCCATCGCCGGGGCGGCGGCCATCGCCGGTAATTTTACCAAGAACGATCGGGTCGCCAACGGCCTCGGCATTCCCGTGGACCCGCCCGTCCTCAAGGGCACCGAGGAGTTGCGCGAGCAACTCGGCCTCAACAACTACCGGTCGGCGGCGAACACCTTCCGGCACATGTAACGCCGGTGCAAACGGGTGCGGCCATGCCGGACGCACATGGGAGCCTTGCCATCTTCGTTTGCCACGGGGTGCAATCCTGTTCCCGGGTCTGGTACTGAATCAGGTATACATTCAACGATGGACGCCGTCGGCGGATGGCGAATGTTCGATGCGCCTGTATGAAGATTCACCCTTTCCGGTCCGCCCTCACCTCGAGGCGGCCCACCAGGCCCAGTTCGACCGGTTCGGCAAGCCCGGCACCTGGGGCAGCGGCGCGCAGCGCATCGCGGTGGTTTCCGCCGCGCGCCAGGCGGGGATCGATGCCGGCGTGCTCGAGGCGCCGGAGGATGGCGGCGCCGTCAGCGATTTCGAACTGCCGAGGGTCGTGCGCGACATTATCGCGACCGTAGCCGTGACCCCCAGGGTCGTGAACGAGGATTTCTACAAGGCGGCCATTGGTACCGGCCTGAGCGATGCGGAATATACCGAGATCATCGCGCTGGTGGCATTCATCACCAATCTCGATGTTTTCGCCCGCGGCCTCGGCGTGCCCCTGCGGCCCTTGCCTGCGCCCGAGCCCGGTGAGCCGTCGCGGGTTCGCCCCGCCGAGGCGAAACAGCAAGAGGCCTTCGTGCCGACAATTCCCAACCTGCCCGAGGGCGGTGAATTCGCCCGGGAACTCCTCGGTAAGTGGAGCCCCTTCATATTTCGCTGTCTGAGCCTCGTGCCCGACGAGTATCGCGCCAATCTGGAACTCGAAGGCGCGCAGTATGTGCCCGTCGACAGGCTGATGGAGTTCGATCTCCACTATCACGAGGGGCTGACGCGGCCCCAGACGGAGGTCGTCGCGGGGCGTGTGTCAGCGCTCAACGACTGCTTTTACTGAACGACCGGGCATGCAAGGAACCTCCGTGAGAGTGGCAAAGCGATAAACCTGAATGTGAACCCGGAAGCCCTCGTGCGGCCGGAACTGGACAGCGGCGTCCCCCATGGCAATCTGTTGCTGGCGTTTTCCGATCTGGTGCTGGGCACCGACCGCAAGGCGCTGGACGAGGTGCGCACCGAGCTTGCCGCAGCGCTCGGCCCTGTCGCCATCGCCGGCATCTCGGCCATCGCCGGGGATTTCACCAAGAACGACCGGATGGCCAATGCCCTCGGCATTCCCCTCGACATGCCGATGTTCAACGACACCGTGGAATTGCGCGAACAGCTCGGCATCAACGACTTCAGCACCGCGATCAACACGTTCCGGCACATGTAGGGTCGGCTTGTGTAGATTTGTGCCGAGATGCCCGGATCAAGTCCGGGCATGACGATGGTGTTGTGTGCGCCCGGATTTTCAGACAAATACCGCCATGGCCGGACTTGATCCGGCCATCCACGTGGTGATGTCACGTGACCCGATGACGTGGATGGCCGCAACGCGTGCGGGCATGACGACATTGCTTGGATGATCCTGTTCATGAAATCCACAACGGGGCGGATCATTCTTGCGATTGATCCGGATCAATGCGGGTGCGATGATGGCATATGAGAGTATGCTCATGAACAGATGCCGTGCATATACAAACTGGCTGAAAGCGGCGGTTGCCGCGGTTGGAATGCTCGTGCTTTCCGCGCCGGCGAATGCCGAATCCGGGTTGCCCGCGCCGACCTTCCTGACCGAGAACACGCTGATCTATCCCGGCGTGGACGGGCAGGAGAACCTGATCCATTTCGGCCGGTTCGGGAATTTCGACTGGTACTTCCCCTGCACCATCGAGAGCGGCAGCTGGTCCCTCGATCCCGACAACGTCCTCAGCCTGACCTATGACAATACGGATTTCGCGGCGCGGTCATATCGACTGACGCCCCGTGAGGACCCTGACGGCGTGCGTGTGGAGATGATTGCGCCCGAGCGCACATTCGCGGCGGTCATGGAAAAGGGCAACACGTTGCCCTACACATGAAAGGTCTACTGACCGCGCGTGCCGCGGTCCGACCCGGACTATCAACCAGTTTCGTCATGCGCGGACTTGATCCGCGCATCTCCGTCGCAGGTGCATGAGATGCCCGGGTCAAGCCCGGGCATGACGAAGTAGGGCGGGTTTGAAACCCGCCCTACGTCGATTGGTACGTGCCTTGTCGGGGCGGGCCTACCGCGCGCCCGAGACGTTGACCTTGGTGCCGGCGATATAGGACGCGTCGTCCGACAGCAGGAACAGGATGGCGGCGGCGACTTCCGAGGCCTGGCCGACGCGTTTCATCGGCAGGTTCGGGCCTACGGCCTCGACCCGGCCCTCGGGCTGGATCTCGGTGTCGATGACACCGGGGCTGACCGCGTTGACGCGAATGCCCTCGGCGGCCACTTCCTGGGCCATGCCCCAGTTCATTGAATCGATCGCGCCTTTCGAGGCTGCGTAGGGCACGTTCACGCCGGCACCACCCAGATGGGAGGCTGCGGACGACAGGTTGACGATCGCGCCACCCTTGCCGCCATGCTTGGTCGACATGCGCTTGATGGCCTCGCGGCAGCAGATCATCGTCGAGGTGATGTTGAGCGTCCAGAGCTCTTCCAGCGCATTCCAGTCGTCCAACTCGTCGACGCGCGCATAGGGGCCGACAATGCCCGCGCTGTTCACCAGATGGGTAACGGTCCCGAGTTCCTTGTCCACGGTCTCGAACATCCGCACGATGTCGGCTTCCCTGGTGATGTCGGCCTGCACGGCGAGGGCCTTCGCGCCGGCCTTCTCGCAGGCCCCGACGACCTGGTCGGCACGCTCCTTGTTGCCCACATAGTTGACGCAGATGGCCTCATAGCCCTGTTCAGCCGCCGCGATGCAGGTGGCCGCACCCAGGCCCCGGCTGCCGCCGGTCACGATCAAAACTTTCGACATGGAACTTCCCCCGGTTGGTTCTTTTTGATGTTCCCCCATGCATAGCGATTTGGGGCTTTTGGTTCAATCTTGCCTTTGTCTCGCCGCCTCTTTGCATGGCGGCAAGCCTACGGCACAATCCGGGCAGCGAACAATAAAACCACCAATACACCGGGGACGAAGACGATGGCGAAAGACGATATCAAGAGTTTCGACGTGGCGTTCGAGTGCGATGCCACGGGTGTGGGCAAGATGCGCTGCGAGATGGATGTACGCCTGATGGTGCCCGAGGTCATCGAGTGGCAGATGGCGTCGGACGAGTATGGTTTCCATGGCGGCGACGGCTCGGCCCCGCTGCCGATCGCCTATTTCATCGCCGGGCTGACCTCCTGCCTGATGACCCAGATGCGCGCCTTCTCCAAGCGCCTGCGTGTGGACATCGAGGACCCGAAGATTTCCTGCCGCTGCGAATGGGTGGCGACCCAGAAGGGCCGCGAACCCTATGAGTCTGCGCCCAAGAGCATCCATATGGACATCTCCATGGACACGGAATCGCCGGTCGAGGATCAGCTGCGGCTGATCGAGGCGGCCAAGAAGGGCTGCTTCATCGAGGCGATGCTGACGCCCCAGAACAACATCACCCACCGCCTCAAGACCGCCGACGGCTGGGTGGACTGCTGACCGCTGTTTGAGATGCCCGGATCAAGTCCGGGCATGACGTTTAAGAGTTCGGTCGGGACCATAATGAACCGTCATGCGCGGACTTGATCCGCGCATCTCGTCGCAATCTTGTACACAGCCCTTGAACCCGCGATAAATGGCGCTGAAAACGCCCGCCAAGGAACCGCGTACCATGCTCAAACTCTCCTCCTGCATCATGATGATGTTCACCGATCTGCCGCTGCCCGAGCGGATCACCGCCGCGGCCGATGTGGGCTTCACGGGCGTCGAGATCCAGCGGCCCTATGGCGAGGATCTGGACGAGCTGGCCAAGCGCCTCGATGCGGCGGGCATCGAATGCACCCTGCTCAACACGCCCTATGGCGACACGGAGGCCACCAAGTTCGGTCGCGCCTCGATCCCGGGCGAGGAGGCGGCCTTCGCGGCCGATCTCAAGCTCGCGATGGACAGTGCGGAAGCGCTGGGTTGTACGCGTGTTCACGTCATGTCGGGCACGGTGCCTGAGGGCGGCGATCCGGCAGCGCACCGCCAAACGCTCCTGTCCAACCTGCGCGCGGGCGCGGTGGCGGCGTCGGCGCGCGGCATAACGCTCCACATCGAGCCCCTGAACTTCACCGACAACCCCGGCTACTTCCTGATCGGCCAGGCGATGGGACACTCGATCGTCGAGGAGGCCGGGATGGACAATGTGAAGGTGCAGTTCGACCTGTATCACGCCCAGATGTCGGAGGGTTTCATCGCCGACAAGATCGAGCGTTACCTCGCCCAATCAGGCTATGTGCAGTTCGCCGGCGTGCCCGGCCGCCACGAGCCCGACGATGGCGAGATGAACTACGAGTTCCTGTTCGCGATGCTCGAAGACGCCGGCTATGACGGCTGGGTCGGCGCGGAATACAGGCCACGCGGCGACACGGTTGCGGGGCTGGGCTGGGCGAAGAAATACGGGATTGGGTGAGGCGTAATCAGCTAGTCATGCAGTTCGATCTCAATTTTGGTCTTCAGTTGAACAGGGAGGCGGTTTAGACCGCCGCTACACTTAACTTGCACTTCGTTCCTGAAATGATTCCGGCTGAATTTTCTGCACTTCTGACAAGATTCATGGTCATTGCGGGAGCCAAAAATTGGAAGAAACGATTCGAATCCTTCGACACCCAAATAAAGAGTAATCCGTTCTATGAAGAGTACATTGTCGATCGGTTTCCTTTGGAAATATCATTACAGGATTTTTTGAGTTGGAGGAAATCGACTGGGAGGAATTATCGAGTTCCTATTGACGCGGATGAAGCAGCCCTTTTTGGGTTTATTGGTATGACCAGTAGGATTCATCAACGGCTTTCGAGCCAAGGAAAAGTTCGGCTCGAAGGTGCAATTCGTGACGCACTTAAAAACGACAGTGGTTTAGCCCCCGTTGCTTTTGAGTTTGTTGTCGCTGCGCACCTTATGCATAGGGGGTTTTCCGTCGAATTTGTCGACCTGGAAGGAACTGAAAAATTCGACCTTCTATGTGAGAGGGATGGCTCTTTCCTTGAGGTCGAGTGCAAGAACCTGAGCGGAGACGCGGGGAGACCGATTCACAGGAAAAGGTTGGTTCAACTTGGGGCTGCCATACAGAATATTGTTGGTGAGGATCGAAAGCGTGAGGCAGGGATTGAGTTAGTCAAGGTGACTTTGGAAAAGCGATTGGAAGGTCGAACCGAACATCAACTTAGCATTGCAAATGCGGTAGCCGAAAGTTTGCGAACGCAGACAGGCTCTTCGGGTGTCGACGGTTTTAGTGTGGAATATCGATTGGTCGGACCAGTCGAATGTCCAGAGATTCCGACCATCATCAATCCGGAATCCGTTTCGGGTCTCCGGAGCGCAGTTGAAAGTTTGGCGGAAACGCAGAACGCTAACATAGTGTTCAATATTACGCCTGGACACGGGGTCACGGCAGTTGTCGTCGACAGTCAGGCGGACACAAGAATCATGGACTATTTGGCGGAGCGGACTAAGGAAGCTGCGTCTGATCAGCTTTCTGGATTACGATCCGGAATGGTCTGTGTCCGGTTTGTTGATATGAGCGATCAACAACTGCACGAGATAGCGGAGGTAGAGAAATCAACCAATCTGTCCGCTCTACAGCATCTGGCTAGTGATTTGTTGTCGAGAGAGGATTGGAGCCATATCCATAAATTTGCTTTTTTTGCACGCGGTGACGCCAATGTTGGCATTCATCAATCTAGTGTCATTGGGGATTTTTCTTCCACTACGGGTGGTTCTGTTTATCACTTCAAAAACAAAGGCGTTAAATACACTGATTTTTCTGGGTATTCGATTTTCTAAATAGGACTCGGATTATTTAATGTTTTCTTCCCGCTTTCGGTGTGCGTCGTGCAGTTGTTGTAATTGGTGATCTCAATTTGGGTTGGTCACACCATGCCCTAACGATCTCCTACTCTACTGATCCGGTGTCCACAGAATATCGGTCGTCATCGAGCGCGGGTCGCGCAGCTCCCAGCGGCCGGCATCGACCCGGGCCAGGAAGTCGCCCAGCTGCTGGTTGAACAGGCCCGGCTCCTCCAGGTTGATCAGGTGACCCGAACGGGGCAGCAGCACGAGCGCGGCTGAGCGGATGTTGCGCTTCATGAACAGGCCGACATCGAGGCACGGGTCGTCTTCGTCACCATTCATGATCAGGGTCGGAACCTCGAGGGCCTGCATCTCGCGCGCGAAGTCGTAGAGCGACGGGCGGCCGCCCTGGACGGCACGCATGGTGTTCGCCGAGCCTTTGGTCGAATGGTCGGCGAGCTCCTGGGAGAAGGCCTCCCAGCCGCGTGGGTCCTTGTTGGCATACTGCACCCGGGTCGGGCCGATGGCGTAGATCTTGGAGAATTCGGCCATCGTGTCGGCCTCGATCCGCGAGGCCACTTCCTTGGTTTCGTCTGCGAACTGCGCGTGGACGTCGGGGTGGGCACCGTAACCCGCGCCGGCCACCGTGAGGGACAGCGCCCGGTCGGGGTGGCGGAAGCCGAAATGGAGTGCCGCGAAGCCGCCCATGGACAGGCCAACGATATGGGCCTTTTCGATGCCCAGCGCGTCGAGCACGGCGAGGATGTCGTCCACGGCCCGGAACTGGCCGTACATGGCCAAATCTTCGGGCACGTCCGAGGGCGGGTAGCCCCGGGCGTTGAAGGCGATCGTGTGGTAGTTCCGCGCGAAGTGGCGGAGCTGCGGTTCCCAGCTGCGGATATCGCCGCCGAACTCGTGGGCGAAGATAATTGGCGTCCCGCTGCCATGCTCCTCGACCCAGAGCTTTACGACGTCGTCGGTGGTGATGTGCGCCATGGTTCGTTCCTCCCGAAATCGGGCCTCAGCCCTTCTTCTCCATCGCCTTGATCAGCGCGTTTACCGCGTCGTCATGCTCGCCCGTGTGATGGGCAAGCGCCTGGAAGGCGGCGGCCATTTCGAGCACCGTCTCGAGGCGGGAATGCACGCCCTCGCGCAGCAGGCGCTTGGACATGCGCAGGGAGTGGCCCGGATTGGCGGCGATCTTGCCCGCCAGGATGTGGGCCTCGTCCATCAGGCTGTCATGGGGCACCACGCGTGAGACCAGCCCGCATGCGAGCGCTTCGTTGGCGTCGATCATGTCGCCGGTGAAGGTCATTTCGGCGGCCTTGGACATGCCGACCAGCTTGGGCAGCAGGAAGGCCCCGCCGTCGCCCGAGATGATGCCCAGCTTGACGAAGCTCTCGGCGAAGCGGGCCTTTTCGGACGCGATGCGGATGTCGCACATGCAGGCGAGATCGCAGCCTGCGCCCACGGCGGCACCGTTCACGGCGGCTATGGTCGGCACCTCGAGGTTGTAGAGGGTAAGCGGGATGTTGTGGATGTCGCGCTTGTAGTTGTTGCGGATCTGATACGGCCCGCCTTCCGACAGGCCCTTGCGGTCGCGCATGTCCTTGACGTTGCCGCCGGCGGAAAAGGCGCTGCCCGCGCCTGTGAGGATCACGCATTTCACGGAATCGTCGCGGCTGATCCGGTCGGTCGCGTCCACGAAAGCTTCATACTGGCTCTCGCCCGACAGGGGGTTGCGCGCATCGGGCTGGTTCATCGTCAGGGTGACGACCGCGCCGTCCTGTTCATAGATCAGAAAATCGCTCATTGGTTTCCTCCCCCAGAGTTACCTCCGTTGGGCCATCTTGAGGCCGTAGGGGCGGGTTTTAAACCCGCCCGTTCTTCGAGGGAAGCGCGGTTGGATGTGATGCTTTCCGCGGGCGGGTTGCAAACCCGCCCCTACAGAGACCGGAAATGCCTAATCGGGGCGGGTCTGTGACCCGCCCGTGTGTTCGAGACTGGCACCGGTGGTGAGATGCCCGGATCAAGTCCGGGCATGAGGCTGAGTTGTTCGGGAAGGCGACGAACCCGGGTTCCATCCTCTAATATGCGCGTTCAACAGGAGGACAGATGCAGGCCTTTGCCTTCGAGCCATGCGAACTGCCGCCCGGCGCCGACGCGTTGCGGGCCGAGGTGCGCGCGTTTCTGGACGCCGAGGCCTCGGACATCCTGGTCCCGGCGCGGGCCCGGTCCTGGGTCGGCTTCGATGCGGACTTCTCGCGCAAACTGGGGCAACGCGGCTGGCTGGGCATGACCTGGCCCGCGCCCTATGGGGCCGGGCGCAGCGCGCTCGAGCGTTACGTGGTCATCGAGGAGTTGCTGGCGGCGGGGGCGCCCGTGGCGGCCCACTGGATCGCCGAGCGCCAGTCGGGGCCGCTGATTTTGCGTTTCGGCACCGACGAACAGCGCGAAACGCTGCTGCCGGGGATCGCGGCGGGGGAGTCCTATTTCTGTATCGGTATGAGCGAGCCGGATTCAGGCTCCGACCTGGCGTCGATCCGCTCGAAGGCCGAACCGGCGGAAGTGAATGGCGAGAAAGGCTGGATCGTCGACGGCCGCAAGGTCTGGACCACCTACGCCCAGCATTCCCACTACATGATCGCGCTGCTGCGCACCGGCGAGGCGGGGGAGAACCGCCATGGCGGCACCACGCAATTCATCATCGACCTGGCCTCGCCCGGCGTGACGGTCCAGCCGATCCGCAACATGATCGGCGACGCGGAGTTCAACGAGGTCACGTTCGATGATGTGTTCGTTCCCGATACGATGCTGGTGGGCGAGGAGGGCACCGGCTGGCGCCAGGTGACGGCCGAGCTCGCCTTCGAGCGCAGCGGACCGGATCGGTTCCTGAGCGCCTTCGCGTTGCTCAAGGAGCTGGTGCGGGTGGCGGGCGAGGCGCCGACGGACATGGCGGCGTCGGCGATCGGCCGCCTGTATGCCCATTTGTCCACCTTGCGGGCCATGTCCCTGTCGGTCGCGGCCCAGTTGGATGCGGGCGCGGAACCGGCGCTGGAGGCGGCCTTCGTCAAGGATCTGGGGGTGATGTTCGAGCAGTCCGTCCCCGAGATCGCGCATCAGGTGATCGGCGCGTCACCGCGGATCGACCACGGCGGCGATTTCGAGAAGACGCTGGCCTATGTGCAGCAGGCCTGCGTGTCGTTCTCGTTGCGTGGTGGCACGACCGAGATCATGCGCGGTGTCATCGCGCGGGGGCTGGGGCTGCGGTGATCGCTTTCCAAACCATTCCCACCGTCGTCATGGCCGGGCTTGACCCGGCCATCCACGTTCATCCGGCGGAAACTATTCGGGAGATGCCGGGATCAAGTCCGGGTATGACGATTGTGGAAGGCGCGTGCCCATGAACGAAGAACGCGCCATGATCGCCGAGACCTGCGACCGGCTGTTCGCAGAACATCTCGACGCGGATGTGTTCCGCGCCGCCGAGGCGGGCGACTTTCCACAGGGCCTGTGGGACGTGATCACCGAAAACGGCCTCGACCGCATCCTCGTATCCGAAGAAAAAGGCGGCAGCGGGCTCGGCTGGGAGGATGCCGAAGTGGTTCTGCGCGCCGCCGGCGCACACGCAGCACCTGTGCCGTTGGCCGAGGCAATCGCCGCGGGCTGGATGTTCGCCGGCGGCGGCCACGACATCCCCGCGGGTGTGCCGACCATCGCGGATGCGCCGCCGGTTGCGATGACGGAAGCCGGGATAACGGGTGAACTCGAACGGGTGCCGTGGGGCCGGTCGGCGACGCATGTGCTGGTGGACGCGATGCGGGGCGATGCGTTGCATCTGGCCGCTGTCGCAACATCCGATACGCGCGTCACCGCCGACCGCAATATCGGCCGCGACCCGCGCGATGCGCTGACGTGCGACAAGACGTCTGTCACGGCATGGGAGGTGTCCATCGGGACACCCCCGCTGCGGACCCTCGGCGCGCTGGTGCGGTCATGTCAGATGGCGGGGGCTATCTCTGCCGCGCTCGACCTGTGCGTGACCTATGCCAACGAACGGGTGCAGTTCGGCCGGCCCATCGGGCGGTTCCAGGCGATCCAGCAGCAATTGGCCGTGATGGCCGGGGAGGCCGCCGCCGCCGGGGTCGCCGCGCGGAAGGCCTGCCGGGCGGTGGATCGTTTCGGGCTGGATGGCGCGGGGCTGTCGGCCATCGCGGCGGCCAAGATCCGTACCGGCGAGGCGGCAGGCAAGACGGCCAGTATCGCCCATCAGGTGCATGGCGCGATCGGGTTCACCGACGAGTACCGGCTGCATCATCTGACCCGGCGGTTGTGGGCCTGGCGGTCGGAGTTCGGGGCCGAAGGCGCATGGTCGGAGATGCTGGGCTCAATGATCATCACGCGTGGCGCGGACAATCTCTGGCCGGATTTGACGGGATAGGGTCTGGTCAATTTCGTCATGCGCGGACTTGATCCGCGCATCCGGGGCACCGTTGTCAGAGATGCCCGGGTCAAGCCCGGGTATGACGCGTTTCTTTCTAATTCCTGGTTCAACCCATGGCTTGGTCGCTCGGTCCCCAACGGATATGCTCGGGTCAAAGCAGGGGAATACATGCAGTTCGTGAGTTATATCGGTGCCAAAGGTGCGACCTGGGGCTTCGTTGCCGGTGACGGCGTGGTCGATCTCGGCGCCCGTGGGCCTCATGGCAGCCTCAGGGCGGCGATCGCGTCGGGTGATCTGATGGACATCGGTGCGGCGGCACGGGGCGAGGGCCCGGATGCGGCGCTGGCGGACATCACCTATCTGCCGACCATCCCCGATCCCACCCATATGTTCTGCGCCGGCAAGAACTACAAGGATCATGTCGAGGAGATGGGCTTCGAGATGCCCGAGAATCTCTCGCTGTTCCTCAAGGCAAACTCGACGCTGGTGCCCCATGGCGGCGCCATGATTCGGCCCAGAGTGTCGGAGTGTCTCGATTTCGAAGGGGAGATCTGCGCCGTCATCGGGCGGGAGACCCGCCATGTGTCGGAGGCCGAGGCGCTGGACCATGTTGCGGGATACACGATCATGGTCGATGGCAGCGTCCGCGATATCCAGAAACACTCGGTGACGGCGGGCAAGAACTTCGTGGCGACGGGGCCGTTGGGCCCGGTGATGACCACGGCGGACGAGATTCCCGACCCGTCCAGGCTGCATGTGACGACCCGCCTCAATGGTGAGGTCGTGCAGGATTGCGGCGCGGACATGCTGATCTTCGATATTCCGTATATCATCTCGTACCTGTCGAAGGTCACGCCGCTGCAGCCCGGCGACATCATCGCGACAGGTTCGCCTGCGGGTTCCGGCGCGGGGCGCGAACCGTTGCTCTGGATGAAGGGCGGCGACAGGCTCGATGTCGAGGTGCCGAAGATCGGCACGCTGGCTGTCGATATTATCGACGAGATTTAGAGGGAAATGTCATGAAGTTCATCAGCTACAGGGTCGCGGACGGCCCCGATACATTCGGCCTGGTCCGCGAGGACGGGGTCGTAGACCTCAGTCAGCACGGACCTCACAAGAGCCTTCGTGCGGCGATTGCCGCCGGCGATCTGGATGCGCTGGGTGAAAGCGCCATGACCGGCGATCCCGACACGGTGCTGCCGGACGTGACCTTCCTGCCCGTGATCACCGACCCGGACAAGATTCTCTGCGCCGGTCTGAACTACAAGGACCATGTGACGGAGACCGCCAACACATTGCCGGCCGAACTCCAGCTCTTCATGCGCTCGACCAACACGCTTGTCGGCCATTGCGGTGAGATGGAGCGGCCGAAAGCCTCGGACAATTATGACTTCGAGGGCGAACTGACGGCGATCATCGGCAGGGGCGGCCGGCATATCAGCGAGGCCGATGCGCTGGATCATGTCGCCGGCTACACGATCTTCATCGACGGCAGCGTGCGCGACTACCAGAAACACTCGGTCACGGCGGGCAAGAATTTCTACAAGTCCGGCCCGCTCGGACCGTGGCTGGTGACCGCCGACGAGATTCCCGATCCGTCTGCGATGGAGCTCACCACCCGGCTCAACGGCGAGGTCGTGCAGCATTCCACGACCGATATGTTGCTTTTCTCCGTGCCGTATATCATCTCCTACATCTCGCGCTTCACCCCGCTGGAGCCGGGGGACGTGATCGCGACGGGCACGCCGAGCGGGGTCGGCGCCAGGCGCAACCCGCCGCTTTGGATGAAGGCGGGGGACCGGATCGAGGTCGAGATTTCAAAGATCGGTACCTTGTGGGCCGACGTCGTCGACGAGTAGATTTGACGAAGTTAGAGGCGGGAGGAACCAGCCATGACCATCACGCGTGTCGAGAAACTGATCTATGGCGTCGAGGATATGGAGACCGGCGCCAACTACTACCGGGACTGGGGCGTGAACGAGGTCGAGAGCGGCCCTGAGCGCACGGTTTTCAAGACCCGCACGGGCCAGGTTATCGAGCTGCGCCGGTCCGATGATCCGTCGCTGCCGGCGACACCGGACCCGGCGAAATCGACGCTGCGGCGTGCGATCTGGGGCGTGGCCGATGCGGCCGGTCTCAAGGAGATGGGCGAGGATCTCGCCAGCGATCGCGACGTGACCGACGAGGGTGGCACGCTCTGTTTTGCCGATGAGAGCGGCAACGGGCTGGGCCTCATGGTCGCGTCACCGACACAAACCGACGTCGAGATCATCCCCCACAACGTCAACACGAACGAGCCGCGGATGAATGCCGTGATCTCGCCGGCAGCCCAGGCGAACCCGATCCGGATCGGCCATGTGGTCTACATGATCGAGATGGCCGACCGGGAGAAGGCAGTGAGCTTCTATCTCGACCGGCTGCGCTTCCGCCTGTCGGACAGCACCAAGACCGGTGGCGACTTCATGCGCTGCGAGGGCGGGCATGACCATCACAATCTCTTCCTGATCAGCCGGGCCGACCGCAACGCCTTCGATCATGCCTCCTTCGAGGTCGAGAATTTCGACATGGTCATGATGGGCGGCAAGTTTATGAAGGATAAGGGCTGGGACCCGGATACGACCCCGGGCCGCCACATCCTCGGTTCGAACTATTACTGGTATTTCAACAACCCGGCGGGCGGGCGTACCGAGTATTTCGCCGACATGGACCGCATGGACGACAGCTGGGAGCCGCGCATCTGGGACGAGAGCCCGGGATTCGCCCTCTGGTCGGTCGACGACGCGACGCTCTAGGGCCGTTCGTCACCGAGATGAGATACGCGGGTCGAGCCCGCGCATGACGGCTTTTGCGAGCTTTCGTCATGCCCGGACTTGATCCGGGCATCTCGTCGAAGTTTTACGCTGCCAGCACGGCCAGCATCGCGTCGAGATGGGCCGCACCGAAGGCCTGGCAGCGGTCGGGTGACCAGCCGAAGGTCGCGTCGGGCCGGTCGGCGTTGTCCTTGAATGGCATCTCCAGGGTGAGTGCCAGGCAGCCGAATGCCTCCGCGACCCAGTTGGAACAGAGCGTCATGTTGCCCTTGCCGGGCTTGGCGTCGGGATAGCCGTATTTGGTCTGGAAATCCGGACTGGCCGCCAGCAGCGCGTTGGAGAAGACTTCCTGCAGCGATTTTTGGCGTTCGCTGAGGGACGGAATACCCATCATCCCAGCGAGGAAATTATACGGCAGGGCCTCGTCGCCGTGCACATCGAGACAGAAGTCCACGCCGGTATCCTGCATACGTTGTCGAACGAGGAACACTTCCGGGCTGCGGTCCATGGCGGGTTCGGACCATTCCCGGTTGAGGTTGGCCCCGGCGGCGTTCGTGCGCAGATGGCCGCGGCGCGACCCGTCCGGGTTCATGTTGGGAACGATGTGGAACACGGCGCGCTCCAGCAGCGCCTTCGCTGTTCTGTCTGCGGGATCGAGAAGCCGCGCGAGGAACCCGTCCATCCACCATTCGGCCATGCTCTCGCCGGGGTGCTGGCGGGCGATGGCCCAGAAGTTCTGCTTGTCGGGCGATGGCGCGCCGATGGTCAGCAGGTCCATGGCCTGGCCGTCGAGGGTCTCGCCGAGGACGTCGAGCGACACCCGGTCGTCGAGTTGGGTGCGGGCAATCAGGTCGGCGTGGCGCTCCATGGAGTAGGGCGCGAAGTAGGCGTACCAGACACTGTCCGCGGCGGGGGTATGCTCGATGGTCAGCACGCCGTCGGCATAGCTGGTCGGCACCCGGATCCAATTCTCGCGATCCGAGGACGCAACGGCCCGATACCCCTCCCAGCCCTTGGGATAGGCCGCCCCGCCGGCGTTGGTGATCTTCATGGATACAGCCGTGTTCTTCGCGCCCGTCAGGCGGAAGTGGAACCACATGTAGAAGTCGGAGTTGTTGTCCTTGGAAATCTCCAGCCGGATGTCGCCCGGGTCGGAGGCGTCCCGGCAGACGATGTTGCCGCTGTCGAAATTACTGGCGATGTGGAGGGGCATACCTATTTTTCCTTGGGCTTTCCGTGGTCGCACGAATCACATTCGTCATGCCCGCGCAGGCGGGCATCCATAACCGCCGATGCTTGAACGGGCAACGTCCGTGTTTATGGGTTCCCGCCTTCGCGGGAACGACGAACCATTATTATTTGGTGATGCCTTCGTACAAATCCGACCACTCGGGGTTCGTCTGCTCGATCAGTCCAATCTTCCAATCGCGATTCCATTTTTCAGTTGTTTCTCGCGCGTGATTGCCAGCGGAACCGTCGCGTGTTGCTCGAAGTACACGAGCTTTCTGATTCCGTATTTGGAAGAGAATCCCTGGATGGCATCGCATCGGTGTTCGTTGATCCGCCGAACGAGGTCGTTCGTCACGCCGATGTAAAGCGCACCGTGTTTTCGGTTCGCAAGAATATAGGTGAATCCGGACACCACGCCTCCTGTTCTTCATGGGTCACAGGATACCGGGACTTCACGGAATGATCTTGTTGTCGCGCAGCTTCTGGAGTTGGCGGGTGATGGTCGCCTCGCTGTCCCACACATTGGTCCAGCCGGCCTTGAAAATCTTCGTCAGGCTCGACATCTGGTCGAAGTCGTTGTTGAGCGCCATGTCGAGATAGGCCCAGTTGACGATCTCGTCCAGTGCGTAGGGCCTGAGGCCGTTCCCGGCGACCATCCGGTCCCACAATTCGCCCTTGTCGGCCATGGTGGCGGCGATCGGGATCGGCTGGGGTTCGGCCACGTCCATCTCGAAGAAGTCGGCGATGCGCGGCCATATCTGGCGCCAGCGGAACAGGTCGCCGTTGGTGATGTTGAAGGCCGCGTTCTTGGCTGATGGCGTGGTCGCGGCCCAGACCATGGCCTCGGCCAGCAGGTCCACGTCGATCAGCTGGTAGAGCCGGTCGAAGAAGCCCGCGTTGCCCGGCCAGCGCAGCGGCACACCGAGCTGTTTCGAGATCGCGGCGTAACACGCGACGCCTGTCATCAGGTTCATGGCCGAGCCTGTCGAGAAGCCCCAGACGCCATGGGGGCGCATCGCGGACCATGACCAGCTTGACTGAGCCGCCTGTCGCTCAACCAGCCAGTCCTGCTGGGCGTGGTAGAAATTCACGGGCAGAGGGCGCGGGTCGTCCTCGCGGGCGGGCGTCTTGTAGGAACCCAGATAGGTGCCGTACCACTTGGCTCCGTGCATCAGCTGGACGTGTCGAAGATTGGCCGTTTCCTCGACCGCGTCCATCAGGTTGGCGAGCATGCCCACATTGACCGGGATCTCCGCCGCCACCGTCGCCTGCTGGCTGTAAGCTGTGTAGAAAACATGCGTGATTTCGCGGTGCGCAGCGAGCTTCGCCCGGCAGTCGGCCGCGTCCGTCAGGTCGACCGAAAGAAAGGTCGCGCGGGTCGGGAAATCCGGCGCCCGGCGCGAAAGGGCGACGATGTCCCAGTCGGGCTTGTCCTCGAGATGCTCGACAAGCGCCCGCCCGGTGACGCCCAGCGCGCCGGCGATGAGTGCGGTGTTTTGGGTCATGGGTGGTGTCCTTCGGTACGCACCGCAGCATCATCGTCATGCTCGCGCAGGCGGGCATCCATAGACGCCGATGGCTGCCCGTACAAACGCAGGTGTTTATGGGTTCCCGCCTTCGCGGGAACGACGAAACTGGCGGTTGTCACGCTCACGGCAAAACCGGGGCATGACGGTGGTGGGTTTCGGTAGCCACCACGCCCTTTTTCTCATGGCCGGACTTGATCCGGCCATCCACGTGGAGATGCGAGGTAATCCGATGACGTGGATGCCCGCAACAAGTGCGGGCATGACGGTATTTGATGGTTCCCGCCTTCGCGGGAACGACGATCGGTGTGGTTGTTATGATCACGGGATGATCCGGTTGTCGCGCAGTTTCTGCAGCTGATCCGTGACCGTTTCTTCCGTATCCAGTACCTCGGTCCAGCCGGCCTGTCGGATGTTGGTCAGGCTCGACATCTGGTCGAAACCGTTGGCGAAGGCGTAGTCGAGGAACGGCCAGGTGACGATGTCCGACATGGCGTATTTGCGCAGCTGGTGCGCCTCCGCGATCTCGGCCCAGACGGTCTCCTTGTCGGCCATGATGGTCTGCGTGTTCACGCTCTGGACCGGCCCGACCTCCATGTCGAAGAATTTGGCCAGCTTCGGCCACAGGAGCTTCCAGCGCGTGTAGTCGCCGTTGGTGATGTTGAAGGGCTGGTTGGCCGCGCCGGGCGTGGTCGCGGCCCAGACCATGGCGCGGGCCAGCAGTGCCACGTCCGTGATCTGGTAGACGCTGTCGAGCAGTGCCGGGTTGCCGGGCCAGCGCAGCGGCAGGCCGAGATGCTTCGACACGGTGGCGTAAACCGCCAGCGACGTCATCATGTTCATGGCCGAGCCGGTCGAGAAGCCCCAGACCCCGTGGGGGCGCAGTGCCGACCAGCTCCAGCCCTTGCCGTCTTTCTGCGCCATGGCCTGACGTTCGACCAGCCAGTCCTGATGGTCGTAGTAGAAGTTGGGCGGCATGTGGCGCGGATCGTTCTCCTTTGCGGGCGTCTTGTAGGGCTTGCCGAACTGGACGCCGTACCATTTCGCACCCTGCATCAACTGCACATGGGCGAGGCCCTTCGCGGCGGGCTCCACCGCGTCCATCAGGTTAACCAGCATGGCGAGGTTGGGCGCCACCTCGGCGGCGAAGGTCTCGTGCGGCGCGTAGGGGGCGAAGAAGACATGGGTCACGTCCGACATCTCGCCGAGCGCAGACTGCGTCGCGGCCCGGTCGAGCAGATCGACCGATGCGAAGCTGGCGTTCGTCTCGAAGTCCGGCGTGCGGCGCGACAGGCCGACGACCTCCCAGTCCGGGTCGTCGTCGAGATGCTCGACAAGCGCCCGCCCGACGACGCCGAGCGCCCCGGCGATGAGTGCCTTTTGTCTGCGCATCCGCGTTCCTTCGGGCCCATGTGAGTTCTGGATGCCCGGATCAAGTCCGGGCATGACGAGAGAATAATATCGGTCGTCCACATTGCCCCGTCATGGCCGGACTTGATCCGGCCATCTCTGGCGCGTTGGTGGATGGCGTCTCCCCGGCGCGATAGTATCAGCGCTGGCTGCAAACCGGTATCGCGTTCGCGCATCAAGGGGTGAGAACAGGCCATGCTCGAAAAATTCGCCGATATGGAGCTCCGGTATCTGGGCGAGACGATCTGGGTGCCGGAAACCAAGTTCGGCGACTATATCGGCAGCGGTAACGGGACGATCACCGGCGATCTCCTGGCAGGCGATATCAAATGGAGCCTGTTCGAGAACGAGGCGCCGGACGTCTGTGATTTCTCCATCGTCGGGACGATCACGGACGAGGCCGCTGTCGCGCACGGCTTCGAGATCCTCGGCTACTCCCAGCACGAGCCGGACACGCGCACCTGGCGCCTGTCGGCCGGCATCCGGTTCACGTCCCGCCCGAACGATGCGGCCTACCCGGCGGTGGGCGTCGTCACCGGCGTGTTCGAGACCGCCAGCCGGACCCACCGCTACGAGCTGTTCCGCAACACGGGCTGACACGCGCGCCCGAAACCAAACACCGAATGCGTGAATTACCGCTTTTCTTACCACTGATATATCAATAGTATTTCAGAGTAGACGAGACAGGAGTGCCTTGTTTTGGGTGGAAATCCGGGAATC
Source organism: Alphaproteobacteria bacterium (assembly GCA_039980135.1). Lineage (NCBI taxonomy): Bacteria > Pseudomonadati > Pseudomonadota > Alphaproteobacteria > Alphaproteobacteria bacterium. Next base: position 197,380 of record JBDXCV010000009.1, on the reverse strand, counting down.
AGCCTCACCGAGCAGGCCTACACGCAGATCGAGGAGCTGATCGTGACCCTCCAGCTGCCACCCGGCGGCGCCGTGTCCGAGGGCGAGCTGTGCGCCCGGACCGGCTTCGGCCGGACGCCGGTGCGCGAGGCCCTGCAGCGGCTTGCCCGCCAGGGCCTGATCAACATCCTGCCGCGCCGGGGCATGTTCGTGACCGGGATCGACGTCGAGACCCAGCTGCAGCTGCTCGACCTGCGCCGCGAGGTGGAACGGCTGATGGCGCGGCACGCCGCGCGCCGGGCCAGCGCGGATGAACGCAGCCGGTTCCGCAGCCTCGCCGACGCAATGGACCGGGCTGCACGCGACGGCGACGACGAGGGCTTCATGGCCCTCGACCAGGCCTTCAACAACCTGGTCGGCACGGCCTGCCGCAACCCGTTCGCCCGGGCCTCCATGGAGCAGTGGAACCCCCTGGCGCGCCGCTTCTGGTTTCAGCACCACCGCAATGTGGGCGACCTGCCGCGCATGGCGTCGCTGCACGCCGCGGTGGCGCGCGCCGTCGCCGATGGCGATGCGGACACGGCCGCGCGGGCGTCGGATGAATTGATGGATCACCTCGCGGGCTTTACCCGCGCCGCGCTCGATGCCGGGCGCTGAACGACATTTGCAAGGAGAAGACAATGGCAGATCGTAAACTGAAATACTGGGGCTGGGGCTACGAAGACGCCGGCCTCGACGCCGACCAGACGAAGGCATTGCTGGCCACCTTCGCCGACGGGTTCGGCATCCGGCCGTCCCGCGACGGCAGGTTCCCCACCCTCGACGCCATCGAACTGCCGAAATGCCGCCTCGAAGCGCCTGCGTCTCTGGAAGGCGTCTGCACCGACGATCACTTCGAGCGCGTCTATCACGCCTTCGGCCAGTCCCAGCCGGATTCGCTGCGCACCTATAACGGCGATTTCGACCACGCGCCGGATATCGTGGCCTTTCCCGAGACCGACCGGCACATCGCCGAGATCTACGAGTGGGCGGGCAAGGCGAACGCCGCCGTCATCCCCTGGGGCGCGGGTTCATCCGTGGTCGGCGGCGTCACGTCCGATGTGGGGTCCCGATATAACGGCACCATCTCGGTCGACATGGGGCGCATGAACAAGGTGCTGGAGGTGGACCCGGTCTCCCGCGCCGCGCGCATCCAGGGCGGGGCGCTGGGCCCGCAGCTCGAGGCACAGCTGAAGCCCCATGGCCTGACTCTGCGCCATTTCCCACAATCCTTCGAGCATTCGACCTTCGGCGGCTGGATCGCGACCCGCTCGGGCGGCCATTTCGCGACGCTCTACACCCATATCGACGATCTGGTGGAGGCGACGACGACCGTCACCCCCGCGGGCGATATCGTGAGCCGCCGCCTGCCGGGCTCGGGCGCGGGGCCCAGCCCCGACCGTTTCGTCGCCCTGGGCTCCGAGGGCGCGCTGGGCATCATCACCGAGGGCTGGGCGCGCCTCCAGGGCCGGCCGACCTTCAAGGCCACGGCGGGCTATCGCTTCACCGACTTCTTCGACGCCGCGCGGGCCGTGCGCGCCGTCTCCCATGCCGGGCTGTTCCCGGCCAACGTCCGCATCGTCGACGGCACGGAACTCAAGGTGAACGGCGCGGGCGACGGCAGTTTCACGTTGATGGTCGTCTCGTTCGAGAGCGCGGATCACCCGGTGGACGCGTGGATGGAACGCGCCGAGCAATGCTGCCTCGATCACGGCGCCGTGGTGGACGTGGAATGGCGCGATAACCCGGAGGCCCATCTGCAGGGCGCGGTCGGCGCGTGGCGCACGGCCTTCATCCGCATGCCCTATAACCGCGAGCAGCTGACCCCGCGGGGCATCATCTCCGACACCTTCGAGACCGCGATCACCTGGGACCGGTTCGAGGAATTCTACAACGCCATCAAGGCTGCGACCCAGGCGGCCATCCGCGACGTGACCGGCCATGACGGGGCGGTGTCATGCCGCTTCAGCCACGCCTACCCGGACGGCCCGGCGCCCTATTTCGCGTTCCACGCGCCGGGCGATCCGGACGGCAAAGCGATGCTGGCCCAGTGGCAGGAGATCAAGACGCGTTGCTCGGACGCGCTGATCGCCAATGGCGGCACCATCACCCACCATCACGCCGTGGGGCGCGACCACCAGAAATGGTACGAGCAGCAGCGCCCGGCGCTGTTCGGCGATGTGGTGGCGGATGCGAAAAAGCGGCTGGACCCGAAGGGGGTGCTGAACCCTGGGGTGATTGTGGGGTAGGGCTAACCTATGAGGTAATTTCCCCGAATGTTGAACATCGTAGTTGCTCGTCGACAATTGGTCGTTGTCACTGTCGGGGCTCGATTGCCTAGTCGGAACTGAAGAGTTTTCAATACGCGGCGTTAAACGCAGGGCTGTATCGAACGGATAGGGCCGGGAGTCCCTCATCGTCAGGATGGAGACAGGGATGGAATTGCGTGCGGGTCAAACCGTTCGGAGTTTGAATTTCACTTGAAATCCTGCCGCCTTCGCCAAATCCGGTTAGCAAGCGGCATCGATTGGGGCTTTGTACCCGCTGACCCCGCCACACCCCCTCTGGTGCCCCAAAGTACTGGTGCAGCGTCTGGCGCCGTATGCAACCTCCAGTGCGTCGCACAAGGAGCGCAGAATACTACAAAATAAATGATATATGATTTTTATGTCATATAAGAAGAATGATGTATCTATATTATGTGAAATATATAGAATATATTGCTTGAAATATGACAAATGAATATTATAATATCGTCATATTAGAAAAATGGGACTGATATTTACATGCCGGAACGAGACAAGAGGGCGAAGTTCATCGAACTCGCGGAGAACAGGGTCAACCGGGCAATCAAGGACCTCAAACTAATCGGTAATCTTTCGAACCGCTCCGCATACGAGTTCACCGAAGAGGACATCCGAAAAATGTTCCGCGCGTTACAAAAAGAACTCGAAATTGCAAAAGGTCGATTTTCTCGTGGCGAGAAAGCTGACGATGATTCCTTTCGGATTTGATGAAACGGGGACTGGTTGAAATGACGGACGTACGGCTGGAGTTTCTTGAAAATCAGGCGGGCGAGGTCGAGGGGCTTGGGCATGCCGGCATCGAGACATTTCGCGACACACCTTTCGTTAGCTGTAGCCGCGAAGCGGGCCAGAACACGCTAGATGCCGCAGACAGTCGGCCTGTCCGGATGGTGCTTCGAGAGCACAAAGTGCCTGCGGACGAAATTCCCGGCATCGACAAACTGAGGGAGACCATTTCGTCATGCCTGGAAGCTGCCCGTGCGACAGGAAGCGAGAAAGACCGGGACTATTTCGAGAATGCATATGATGTTGTCTCGAGCGACGTCATTCCGGTCCTAGAAATCGCCGATTTCAACACGACAGGGTTGGAGGGCCCTCCAAACAGCGCCGAATCAAATTTTCACGCACTCGTGAAAAGCTCCGGCAAGAGCGACAAGCCTACGGACACGTCGGGTGGTTCGTTCGGAATTGGGAAGAACGCAACCTTTGCAGTTTCCGACCTTCGAACTGTTTTCTATTCCACACTCTATGGACCCGCGAACGATCTTAAGTTCGCACTTCAGGGTAAGGTGCAACTCGTTTCACATCGGGATGCCGCCGGTGTAGAGCGAACCGCGAAGGGCTACTGGGGCCACCCGGGTCACTTCGCGGCGGTTGAGGAGCCGGACCTGGTTCCTGAATGGCTCAAGCGCGACAGCAAGGGCACCTCCGTCTTTTCTGTCGGTTTCCGAGGGCGCGAAGACTGGGTCGACCGCATGACGGTCCCGCTTCTGTCAAATTTTTTTGTGGCAGTCGACGACGGCGATATCGAATTCGAAGTTGGAGATGGTGCGCGCATCGTCAACGGTGAGAATCTCGCATCACTGCTCGATGACGCAGCCATTGAAAAAGTGGCCGAAGAGGCCTCACATGGTGATGATTTTCGCCTTGCCGGGCAGATCTATCGCTGCCGCAAATCAGACGAGGCTGTTACAAAGAGGTTTCAAGTCGACGATCTCGGTGAGTTCAAGGCAAAGATCCTCGTTAAAGAGGGCATGCCCAAGCGTGTCGCAATCGTTCGCAACGGTATGCTGATCGCCCAATCACTCGAACACTTCGGAGATAAATTCGCAAGATTCCCGGGTGCACGGGATTTTATCATGCTGGTCGAGCCGGCTGATGATGAGGCCAGCAAGGTTTTGAAGTCTCTGGAGAACCCGCAGCACAACGCCTTTTCACCAGGACGCCTTGATAATCCCAAAAAACAAAAAAATGTCACCCGGGCAATGAAGCGGCTGATCCGTGAGATCCGCACCATGATCCAGGAAAACGCGGAAATCACTGGAGGGGATGCGACCAAACTCGATGAGCTCGGCGAGTTCTTTGCTGACGCAGGAAGCGAAGAGGCCAAAATTCCCTCAGCTGAAGACGATCCTGAAACGATCAGCTTTAAACCGACGAAACGCGTCAGGCCAAAACCTATCAAGCCCGTGGCTCCACATGGTGAAGGTGATGAAGGCGGCGCAGGCCACGACGATGGAGGTGGCGGTGCTGGCACAGACGGACAAGGCGATGGTTCAGGTTCCGGAGAAGGTGGCGATGGCACCTGGGGGCAAAAACCAGACGTGCGCCTTACGACAGTACGAAATGTTGAGAAGAGTGCGAAGGTCAGGAAAGTCTTTTTCACTCCTGATGAAGCTGGCGACATAGAGCTTACATTTCTTGCAACAGGCGTCTTCTACGAGACCGAACTCAGAGTGGAAACCGCCTCCGGAGCGAAGAAATGTGCGGCGAAACACGGACGCGTCGAACTAAACGTTGACCAGGGCGCGCGCGTCGAGATCGAAGTAACTTTCGATGACGACTATACCGGCCCGGTTGAGGTTTATGCTGTGCGGAGGGCGAGTTGATGAAAATCGATCTGAACAGCCATTTCCCGCATCCGGTTCTGAGTGATGGTAATGATGATTTTCTCAGCGGTAGCTTTGATCTTCAGATCGCTGAAGTTCGTGAGTCTACCGACGGTAATGTGGAGGTTGATTTCGCTGTGTCGCTCGCGTCATCCGACGTGCAGGCTCTGGTAGATGACGGTACCGCGCGCGTGGGCGCTTTTATTCGGTGTCAGGACACCTTCTATTCGGAACTTCGGGCCATAGACGAGACGACAGGAACCTGGCGTTTTGATCGTGGATCCCTCTATGGACGTGTCGAGGCAAAGCCGGCGATCTGGCTCGCCAGGCCACTGAAGGACTGGCAAGCGGAGAACCTAAACCCAGAATTTGGTGGCGCCGTTTCGATCCGCGGGTCCGAAATCATTGGCCTCGCCAACGACACCGTCTTCCACATCGGGCAGGACAAGCTCCGGAAATTTGAGAGCATTTTTGAGCTTGTTCCTTCCGACGATATTCCCAAAGGCAGGCTGAAGCTGGACCTGTTGGCAGATGCAATCCGCATTCTTGCACCGCTCGATCTGTTCAAGTCGATCGAACAGATGCGCGGAACCAGAGGAGGCAAGCCTGTATTGTTGAGTGCAGTCTACATGCCGGTCGTGATGGAAGTTCTGGAAAGCATCCGCGGACAGGGAGATTCCGGGTTCGAGGACCGGCCCTGGTACCGGGTTTTTTCAGCGAAGTGCGAACACCTCGGGATTGATATTGAACAGGCGCCCCTGCTGGAAAGTGCACAAAGGCTTCTCGGCTCCCCGGTCGAGAAGCTTGGTGGAGCATTCATGGAGCTGACGGACAATGCCTAAACTAAAGTACGTAGCGGAAAGTATCCTCGCGGACCTGAAAGCCAACGTCCCTTCGAACCTTGAGCGTTATCGCAGTTCAGGCTTTGACGACTGCGCTGATCTGAATGGTTGGGCGATGGAATTATCTTCTGTTGAGGTCGATCCGGAGAAACTCGGCAAGCTCGACCCGGCCGGTGGAAGTGCCGCTGAAGTCAGCAACTCCATGATTGTTTTCAACGCTTTCGAAGGGATGACCCCGGCGCTCGCGACCGAAGAGCGTATCTGGAGCCGCCTGACACATTTCGAATGCCTTGGTTACGTCCGGAAACGTTGGCCACTGAAGGATGAACCGAAGGAACCGAACAATCTGCTGAGCAACCTTGTGGGATCGAATGAAAAGGTCGCAGAACAGCGAATGAGGATTCTGCACGACAATATCAGCCAAGTTGAAAATCATTACTTTGCACGCGGACGAACAGGTTACCGTGACGACAACGCCATATCCCGTCTCTGGTGGAACGCGTACATTGCGTGGCGCGTAGACCCTGAGGATCAGGTGACGATGCTGGCAGAGTTGCTGAGAAGTGCGGACATCCGTTCGAACCTTGTCGAACGTCCGATACTCAGTAACCGGGCGAGCCTGTTGCGCGGAATTATTCGGACGATGCGAAGCCAGCCGGATGTTTACGGGACTGAAGCCACTTTTCGCGAATTCATGAAGGCCCTGAACCTTCGGGGAAGCGGTGTGCTTTTCGAGTCGCTGTCGGATCAGGAGACTGACAAGATACTTCTGAATTGCCGCGATGAAGCGCTCCGTCGGGTTAAGGCAACCCGGCAGGCAGCCTAGGCCGAGCGAAGGTGGCATGAGGTCTCAAACACGTTAGCTTTTCGAGACTATCTGAAGCACGAGCCCAGCAATTTGCTTGGCCAAGAAGGGGGGAACGGCATTTCCAACCTGATGGTATTGCTGGGTTCTGGGTCCCATGAAGAAATAGTCATCAGGAAAAGTCTGTAGCCGCGCCGCTTCCCTTACGGTGAGGCTTCGGCATTGTGCAGGATCGTAGTGGATGAAGTAGTGTCCATCTTTTGAGATATGGCTGGTGATCGTGGTGGCCGTGTCTTCCGCGACCTGAACCCGGAATCGATCAGCGAATTTGCCTGTCGACCAGTTTTTGTGAGCTGGTGCCAGTCCTAATGGAAACTCGTCGGATTTGGGCGAGTACTTCTCCACCGAGGCCCAGGCGGCGCAAAAAAGATAGCGCCCGAAATCTTTTGCTATGTGCGCGCGGGTTTCATGATTGGCAACCGAACGTAGGCGGTCATTGGTAAGCCATTCAACGAGCGTGCGCGTCACATCCGGGTCCATTTCCGGATGAAGCGTTCTTTCGGATTGGTGTCGACGTTCGAGCGGTTCATTGCGTGTTCGAAGACTGTTGGCCGCCTCGTTCAACACTTCGCGGATCTCATCGAAATTTGCTTCGAACAGAGTATCCGAGCCGGTCTCATGAAGAGCCGTGGCTACTAGCTCAGCCTGGTTAATGACTTCCCTGGACCAGAGTTCATACGTATCTGGCGACGTTCGGCCACGTCGGGACAAACCGCTCCGTAGTGGCGGCAGATCCCCAATTACGGCGCGCAAGCTCGGCGCCGGCATCTCAGATTTGGGCAGGATAAGGTCAAAGTCCGGCTCGATGTCCTCTCGTACCCCAAGAATGAAAATTCGGTGCCGACGCTGAGGAACTCCGTACTCCTCTGCACGCAGTATGAAACTGCGGGGGTCAATGCGAGCGAGTGTTTTGTCGCGCGAATAACACTCACCGGTCAGCATCGAATACAGTCGATACCCTTGTCCCTCGGCGCTTGGACTGTGCTCCAGCGCCAGGTCCGGATCGCTGAGGTCCTCCAGGATACGATCAAAGATCGGTGCCCCATCGAGCGTGGAAGAGAGAAGTCCCTTGACGTTCTCCATGACGAAGACAGCAGGGCGCTTCTTCTGAATTATCTTCAGGTATTCTCGGTAGAGCAGGTGGCGGTGATCCTCCTCAGGGACATAGTCATCTTTACCCTGATTCCTGGCTCGACCCACCAGTGAGTAGGCCTGACACGGGGGGCCTCCCACCAATATCCAGTCGCTGTTTTCTTCAACTCGTGCGTCGAGCAACCTGTAAAGCTTTGCGTCGTCGTCTTCGTTCCCAAGTTCTAGCTGAAGTGCTTCACCGTTGGCCTCCGCCCACTCTTCGGAAAAGCGCTCCGATAGTATTTCGAATGCTTCTGTGGTCGGGTTCGCGAGGTAATCGAAGTACTCGTCTGGAACATGCGCCGCGTCCGGGAACTGGCGGTAAAACGCACGCAAACGAAGAGTTTCCCGTGCGACCGGATCCATCTCGGCGGAGATGGTGATCTTGAACGGGCGCCAACAATCTTCACCCGAGCCGTGTGTGAGCGCAGAGAAGCCTTCTCCAAGCCCGCCAGGACCAGCAAATACGTCAACTACCTTGATAGGCGATTTCATCTCTCGTACTTGCTTTCTGCGTTGACCGGGGCGTTGTGAAGTATATTGGAACCGTAAAACCAAACCAGGGCGGCGTGCAGGTCATGGCTGACATCGTTGATCGCAAGACACGCTCCAGAATGATGTCCGGCATTCGTGGCAAGAACACCAAGCCGGAACTGCTTGTGAGAAGAGGCCTCCACTCCAGAGGTTTCAGGTTTACGCTTCATGATCGAACACTTCCAGGTGCTCCGGATATCAAGTTGCCGAAATTTCGGACGGTAGTCTTTGTGCATGGTTGTTACTGGCACCACCACAAGAACTGCGCCAAAGCGACTACGCCGAGTACGAATACGAAGTGGTGGGTCGAGAAGATTCAGGGGAATGTTGAGAGGGACGGACGTAACGTTCGGCATCTCCTGAAAGAGGGCTGGCGTGTGGCAGTGGTTTGGGAGTGCGGGCTGGTTGATCGGAACGATCTTCTTGGGAAATCGATGGACAGGCTCGAGAATTGGATCCGGGGTAATGATGGGCAGATTGTTACAATCCCCCGCATGCCGCCGGTGAAGCGCAGGATGAAGGAAGCATGAGATACCCGGATCAAGCCCGTGTATGACGGTATGTGTGTTGGGTTGTCACACAGACTCCCAATTTGACCCTCCACAAGGCAAACTCCGGCTCTGACATTTCAGCGTCACAACTTGCCGGTCCCACCATGCCCAAACCCATCCACATCAATCTCTTCATCCAGTCGCGAGGTCATCATGAGACGGCGTGGGATCATCCCGGTGCCGATCCGCGCTCGCTGATGGACATCTCCTACTATGTGGACCTGGCCAAACAGGCCGAGGCGGCGAAGCTCGATTCCATCTTCTTCGCCGACGTGCTGATGATGACCAACGACGCCATGGAATCCGGCCGCTTCTGGCCCGACCCGGTGATCATGCTCGCCGCGATCGCCATGCAGACCGAACGGGTCGGGCTGATCGCCACGGGCTCGTGCACCTATTCCGAGCCTTACAACCTGGCGCGCCAGTTCGCCTCCATCGACCACATCTCCGGCGGCCGGGCGGCGTGGAACATCGTCACCACCTGGGTCGAGGCGGTTGCGGCCAATTACGGGCGCGAGCACACCGCCCATGGCGACCGCTACGAGAAGGGCGAGGAGTTCGTCGCCGCGGTGAAGGACCTGTGGGACAGCTGGGCCGACGACGCGCTGGTGGATGACCGCACCCCTGACAAACAGGCCGGCGGCGTGTGCGGCGATCTTTCGCGGATCACGCCGATCGATTTCAAGGGCGAGTATTACCAGGTCAAGGGGCCGCTGAACGTGCCGCGCAGCCCGCAAGGCCGGCCCGTGCTGGTGCAGGCCGGCGCGTCGGATCGCGGGCGGGATTTCGCCGCGCTCCACGCCGAGGCGATTTTTACGGCCCATCTGGAGAAGGAAACCGCCCAGGAATTCTATAGGGACATCAAGAAACGCGCCGCCAATTTCGGCCGCAACGCCGACCAGGTGGTGATCCTGCCGGGGCTCAACCCCGTGATCGGCGGCACCGAGGCCGAGGCGAAAGAGAATCTGATGGAACTGAACGCCCGGATGGACCCGGAGGTCGGCCGCCGCACACTCTCCCAGCGGTTCGCGGGGCATGATTTCTCCCATATCGATCTCGACCAGCCGCTCAAGGCGTCGGACTTCCCCGAGCCCGAGGGTCTCGAGACCATGAAGAGCCGCGCGGCGCTGATCGTGCGGATCGTCGAGAAGGAAGGCCTGACCCTGCGCGAGCTGCTGGCGCGGTTCGCGGGCGGGCGCGGCCATTACACGACGGCGGGCACGCCCGAGCAGATCGCCGACCTCATCCAGGACTGGTGCGACCCGGACAGCGCAGGAAGTGATGGGGGCGGCCCCGCAGCCGACGGCTTCAACTACATGCCGCCGGTGATCCCCGCACTGATGAACCCGTTCATGGACGAGGTGGTGCCGCTGCTCCAGAAGCGCGGCCTGTTCCGCACGGAATATGAAGGTACGACACTGCGCGAGAATCTCGGTCTGGACCGGCCGGCAAGCAGGTTCTTTCCCGCATAGTTCGTCATGCCCGGACTTGATCCGGGCATCTCATCACGCGCCGAGACGAGATACGCGGGTCAAGCCCGCGTATGACGGCTTTGGGTGGCGTCATGCCATGGCCACAACGCCGCGTCATGCCCGCGTAGGCGGGCATCCATAAACACAAGCGTCTGCCCGGTTGAACGCCGGCGTCTATGGATTCCGGCCTTCCGGCGCTGACGCGCCTGCAGCCGGAATGACAATGAATGGTTGGTCGGTTGTCCGTCCTGTCTCCACGGGCCTATGCTTTGGAAAAGGCAATTCAGGGGACGGGGCCATGAAACTCTCAGACAGCACGCTTTTCCGCCAGCAATGCTACGTGAACGGCGAATGGGCCGACGCGGATTCGGGCGAGACCATCGAAGTGACCAACCCGGCCGACGGCGCGGTCATCGGCACCATCCCGAAGATGGGCACGGCCGAAACCCGCCGCGCGATCGAGGCGGCCGAGGAAGCCCAGAAGGAATGGAAAACGCGCACCGGCAAGGAGCGCGCCGCCATCCTGCGCAAGTGGCACGATCTGATGATGGCGAACCAGGAAGATCTGGCGATCCTGATGACCACCGAACAGGGCAAGCCGATCGCCGAGAGCCGGGGCGAGATCGCCTATGCGGCCGCCTTCATCGAGTGGTTCGCGGAGGAGGGCAAGCGCATCTACGGCGACACCATCCCCGGCCATACCCGCGACACGCGGATCGTTGTGTTGAAGGAACCCATCGGTGTTACGGCGGCGATCACGCCGTGGAACTTCCCCGCCGCGATGATCACCCGCAAGGCGGGCCCGGCCCTGGCCGCGGGCTGCTCGATGGTGGTGAAGCCCGCCACCTCGACGCCCTATTCGGCGCTCGCGATGGTCGAACTGGCCGAACGCGCCGGGGTGCCGGCGGGGGTTTTGTCGGTCGTCACGGGTTCGTCGAAGGAGATCGGCGAGGAGATCACGTCGAACCCCATCGTGCGCAAGCTGACCTTCACCGGCTCGACCGAGGTGGGCAAGGTGCTGATGGCCCAGTCGGCCCAGACGATCAAGAAGGTGTCGATGGAACTGGGCGGCAATGCGCCGTTCCTCGTGTTCGATGACGCCGATCTGGATGCCGCCGTGGTTGGCGCCATGGCGTCGAAGTACCGCAACACTGGCCAGACATGCGTGTGTGCCAACCGGATTCTCGTACAGGACGGGGTCTATGAGGCCTTCACCGAGAAACTTTCCGAAGCCGTGCGCGAACTCAACGTCGGCAATGGCCTGTCCGAAGACGTGCAGCAGGGCCCGCTGATCGACATGGCGGCGGTCGAGAAGGTGGAACAGCATATCGCCGACGCCGTCGCCAAGGGCGCGAAAATCGCCGTCGGCGGCGCGCGCCACGATCTCGGCGGCACGTTCTTTCAGCCGACACTGCTGGTGGACGTCACGCCGACCATGGACGTCAGCCGGGAAGAGACGTTCGGGCCGCTGGCGCCTTTGTACCGCTTCGGTTCGGACGAAGAGGGCATCGCCATGGCCAACGACACGGAGTTCGGCCTGGCGGCGTATTTCTATGCGTCCGATCTCAAACGCGTCTGGAAGGTCTCGGAGGGACTCGAGTCCGGCATCATCGGGGTGAACACCGGCCTGATCTCGACCGAGGTCGCGCCCTTCGGCGGGGTCAAGGAGAGCGGCGTGGGCCGCGAGGGCTCCCACTACGGCATCGACGACTATGTGGAGATCAAATATCTCTGCCTGGGCGGGATTGCTTAGGTCTACCACCACGTCATGCCCGGACTTGATCCGGGCATCTCATGTGGTTCTGAGACGAGATACGCGGGTCAAGCCCGCGCATGACGATGAAGGGAATGGCGGGCGGGTTTGAAACCCGCCCGTATTCCAGCCCTAAAGCCCCAGTATCTCCCGCGCTTCGGCCGGGGTGGCGGCGGTGTCGCCGGTGCTCTCGACGATCTGCACCGCGCGTTCGACCAGCTGGGCGTTGCCCGAGGCGAGCTCGCCGCGCGCGATGTAGAGATTATCCTCCAGCCCCACGCGGGCATGGCCGCCGAGCAGGACGGCCGAGGCCACCATCGGAAACTCGAAGCGCGAGATTCCGAACGAGGCCCAGTTGGCGCCCGCCGGCAGCATGTCGCGCATCAGCATCATCGTCTCGGCGTTGGCCGGTGCTCCCCAGGGGATGCCCAGGCAAAGCTGATAGAGCGGCTTGTCGTCCTTGATCGCGCCGGTCTCCAGCATGTGGTTGGCGAGGCGCACATGGCCGGTATCGAAGACTTCGAGTTCCGGCTTCACGCCGGCTTCCTGGATCAGCACCGCCATCTCGTTGAGCATCTCCGGCGTGTTGACCATGGGTCGTTCGCCGAAGTTCATCGTCGCGATGTCCAGCGAGCAGATGTCGGGCTTGTTCTCGACCACATGGGCGACGCGCTCGACTGCGGTCTTCATCACCGAGCCGGGGGCCGCCTTCATCGGGTCATCGCGTTCGGGCATGAAGCGGCCACCCGGGCCCGTCGTCAGGTTGATGATCACCGGCGAGCCCGAATCCCGGATGCGGTCCACCACCTCCTTGTAGAGCTTGGTGTCCATGCTCGCCTTGCCGGTCTCCACGTTGCGGACGTGAATATGCGCGATGGCCGCACCGGCCTTGTTGGCGGCGATGGCCTCGTTGGCGATTTCTTCGGGTGTGACGGGGACGGCCGGATTGGCGCCCTTCGAGTCGGCCGCACCGGTGACGGCACAGCTGATGATCACGGGTCGAGACATGATGGAACTTCCCCCTTGGTGTCCGCGTGCCTTGTTTGGCACATTGGATCAAAGCCTAGCCAGCCGGATGGCCGCAAACAAGAGGAGGGACACACAAGATGCGCAATGCCGCCGAACATGTATCGCCCAAGGTTTCAGCTGAGGAGATGGAAGCGACCCGCGTGGCGCGTTTCAAGGACCTCAAGAAGTTCAACGTCGCGTTCGTCGATTCCCTGCTGCCCGAACATCGCAAGAAGAACCTCAAGGTGATCGGCCGCGGCGTGGTCGAGGATCCGCGCATGAGCCCGCCGATCGCCGAGGACCACGGCTTCACGGTCGCCTTCATCACCTGCGATCCCGACACCGGGGCCGCGCTCCACAGCCACGAGACGGCCGAAGTGTTCATGCCGCTCAACGGCAGCCTGATCGTCTATTGGGGCGATGACGGCGAGGAAGAGCTGACCCTGGAACCCTGGGACACGATATCGGTCCCGGAGGGTGTGATGCGGGGCTTCCGCAACCCGAACGACGAAGAGGTCGTGATCCTCGCCATGGTCGGCCAGCAGGATGGCGGCGGGCCTGTCACCTGGCATCCCGAAGTGCTCGCGCGCGCCAAGCATACCGGTCTCGGCGTGGAGGACGGCAAGCTGGTCCGGCTCGAAAATTTCGAGATGCCCGAGGGCATGGAAGAAATCGAAACCGGCTAATGTCCTTCCGGGCGTGAAGGACTAGATAACTCTGCGCCGCCGTATCGGCGAACAGCACATAATCAACCGACGTCAATTTGTTTGAGGAAACCCCGTGATGGTGAAAGCAATTCGAATTCATGAGTTCGGCGAGGCCGATGTCCTGAAATGGGAGGACATCGAGGTGGGCGATCCCGGCCCGGGCCAGCTGCGCCTGCGCCACACGGTGATCGGCTTCAACTTTCTCGACATCATGGTCCGCAAGGGCCTCTACCCGGTGCTGCCGGAACTTCCCTCGGTGCTGGGGACGGAGGCCGCCGCCGTCATCGAGGCGGTCGGCGCGGGGGTCGATGATTTCTCGGTCGGCCAGCGGGTGGTCTATGCCTCGACCTACCCTGGTTCCTACGCCGAGGCCCGGCTGATCGATGCGGCGCAGGTCGTCGCCCTGCCGGATAACGTGTCCGACGAAGATGCCGCCGCGAGCCTTTTGAAAGGCATGACGGCGGAGTATCTGATTCACCGGACCTATCCTGCACAAGCGGGTGAGACCGCGCTGGTGCATGCGGCGGCGGGCGGCGTGGGCCTGTTCCTGTGCCAGTGGCTGGCCTCGAAAGGCGTGACCGTGATCGGCACCGTGGGCTCCGATGCCAAGAAGGAGACGATCCTGGAGAACGGCGCCAAGCATGCGGTGAACTACAAGACCGAGAACTTCACCGAGGTCGCCCGCGAGGTCACCGGCGGTGAAGGGGTCCACGTGGTCTATGATTCCGTCGGCAAGGATCACTATCAGGGCTCGATCGATGCGCTGCGGCCGCGGGGTTACATGGTCAATTTCGGCAACGCGTCGGGCCCCGTGCCGCCGATCGATGCGGTGGAGCTCAACGTGAAGGGCTCGCTGTTCTTCACCAAGGCGTCGATGCGCTTCTATCAGCTGAACCGTCAGGAACTCGACGACAGCGCCGCGACCCTGTTTGCGGCCATCGCGGCGGGCGACATCAAGCCCGTGATTGGCCAGACCTACGCGCTCCAAGACGCCGCCCAGGCGCAGACCGACGTGTGGGACGGCAAGACGACGGGTTCGACGTTGCTGACGGTTTGACCCAGAACAAGCCGTCATACGCGGGCTTGACCCGCGTATCTCGTGCGCCATGAGGCTGGAATTGAACTGAGATGCCCGGATCAAGTCCGGGCATGACGATTGGTTTTAGTGGTTGCAGAATAGGGGAGAAGGACATCATGGACCTCGAATACCGACCGGTGAGTGAAGCGGCGCTCGAACTGATGCGCACCGGGCATAACCACCCGGAGATGGTCGCGACCCTGAAGGAGATCGCGGCCGAAGGCCTGCCGCCTGCGCCCGAGAATACGGACGGCGAGACCGAGGATATCGGCGGGCTGGACGTCAAGCATAGGTTTGTGGAGGCCCCGGGCGAGAGCGAGACCATCCGCTGGCATTTCGTCGAGGCGGGTAAAGGCCCGGTGCTGTTGCTGATGCACGGTATTCCGCAATCCTGGTGCATGTGGCGGCCGATCCTGCCGGAACTGGCGAAGCATTTCCGCTGCATCGCCATCGATCTCAAGGGCTACGGCCAGTCCGACAATCGCCGCGGCGACTACCGCCATGAGGGTGTCGCGGAACAGGTGGTCTCCCTGCTCGACACGATCGGGGTGGAGAAGTTTCACCTGTTCAGTCACGACCGGGGCACCGTTCAGGCGGATTTCATCGCCGCCAAACATGCCGACCGGGTCCTTCGCTGGGTGCGCGGATCCCAGCATCTGATTCATTTCCACCCGGACCTTGCACCCCAGGAGTTGATGTTTACGAACCTCGAGACCCGCGGCATTCTCCAGGACCCGGTCAAGGTCTTCGAATGGGGCTTCGGCCGTTTGTGCAAGCACCCGATCCCCAAGCCGGACGTGATCCGCGCCATGCAGGAATTCTCGCGCCCGGGTACCGGCGTCGCGGTGGAGCGGTATTTTCAGTCCTCGACCTTCCGCAAGGACTGGATCGACCGGCTGACCCGATTGATCCCGGCCTGGACCGCACCGATGCTGATCCTGCAGGGCTCCGACGAGCCGCCGATGCCGGTCGAAAACTACGAGGGGCTGGAGGAATACCTGCCCGACGCCAAAGTCGCGCTGGTCGATGGCGGGCATTTCTATGTCGAGGAAAACCCGGCGGATACGCTGGCGAAGGCGCTGCCGTTCTTGTTGGGGGACTAGACGGGCGGTCTATCCCGGTTCGTCATACGCGGGCTTGACCCGCGTATCTCGTGCGCCCCGCGGCTGAAATCGAGCTGAGATGCCCGGATCAAGTCCGGGCATGACGACTAGAGAGAGTTCACCCGTCCCTGTCGGACGTGATCTTCGCGAAGGCGGCCAGGGTCTCGGCGCTGACATAATGCTCGATGCCCTCGGCGTCGAGCTCCGCGTTGCGCGCGCTGACCCCGATCGCGCGCAGGAAATTCAACACGATCTGGTGGCGTTTGCGCGAGGCGTCGGCGAGCGCTGAGCCTTGCTCGGTCAGGAAGATGGACCGGTACGGGCGTGACGTGACCAGCCCGTCGCGCTGGAGCCGCTTGACGATCTTGTTGACCGTGGCATGGGACACACCGAACCGCTGCGCCAGATCGGTGACCCGCGCCTCGCCATAGGCGTTGATCAGATCGTCGATCATCTCGACATAGTCTTCGGCCTTCTCGGTCTGCTGGGCGTTGCGGACCCGCTCGAACTGGGCGGCCTGGCGGTCCGCATCCATCAGTTCGTCGGCGCTGTCCGATGCCGCGTCGTCCGTGGTCAGGGTCTTGCCGCGCTCGGCCATCGGATCGGCCCTCTAGACCTGCACGAGGAAGGCGGTGGCGTACATGGCGAGCACGCCTGTGCCGAAACCGGCAAACGCGGTCCCGCCGGACAGGCTGTCGGTACTCTCGCGCCCGAGCGCGAGGATGAAGCGGATGACCTCGACCATGACCTGCAGAATGGCACCCGCGGCGATTCCAAAGAAGATCGCACCCCAGTGGGGCAGGAAGGCGAAGGCACCGATCCACGCGCCGGCAACGGCAGGAAGGCCGGCCAGCGCGGTCCAGCCGACGAACATCCAGAGCCCGGGTGTCTTGCGGGTGACCGGCGCAGCGATGGCGATGCCCTCGGTCAGGTTGTGGACGGTAAACCCGACGATCAACAGACTACCCAGCGCCGCGTTGCCCAGGATGAGCGCGGTGCCGATCGACAGGCCCTCGCCGAAATTATGTAGCCCGATGCCGAGCGCCATCCAGGTCGCCAGTGCAATGCCGCCCGTGCCGCCTTTGCGTCCGCCGATCCGGCTGAGCGCCATCAGCGCCGCGAATGTGAGGGCAGCGACGACCCAGACGATCACGTCGGTCTGGTAGGCGCCGGCCGCCTCCGCGGCGAGTTCGAGCCCTTCGGCCAGCGTGTCCACAAGCAGGAAGGCGAGAAGCCCGACAGTCAGCGCCATGGCGAAGACCATGCCTTCGGTCCCCATGCGGCGCAGAATCGGGATCGTGGCCAGCCCGAGTGCGATGGGAACGACCCCGACAAACAGGCCGAGCAGCGCCAGGTCGAACAACGCGCCGAGACTGAACGGCGTCGTGTCGCGTGCCACGTCGATCGAGTAGCCGAAGGTGGTGCCGGTGCTGGTCACGAAGGTCAGGTGATGGGCGTCGCCCGCGACCCAGGGGTAGGGAATTTCGATCAGCGCGCCCTCGAACCGGCCGAGCGGGCCATCGGGGGTCTGCTTGAAGTTCCAGTAGGCCCCGTCGACCTGTACCTGGGCGATGGAAACATCGTCGCGACCGTCGCCCCGGACCCAGACTTCGATCCCGTTCGGTTCGGTCGTGCCGCGCTCGATGGCGAGGCCTTCATCGGGCGGCAGGCCGGTGCCAAACCGCGCCAGCGGGTCGAACAGGGTCACGGCCAGCGCGACCAGCGCCAGCAGAAACAGCGGGAAGCCGATGGCCAGGCCGCGTTTCGTTGCAACGCTATGGTCTGCGGAGGCGGGGATCATCACGTCACCTCGAACACACTCATCCAGCCGAGTTCGGCGAACTCGCTCTGATGGGCGTGGAACATGTAGCGGCCGGGTTCGTGGTTCGCGAAGGACATCTCGAGAATCCCGCGCTGGGCCTGGCACTGCATGATCGTATCAACCGTTCTGAGGGTCGGCGTCAGCGTCGTGCCATGGTCGTAATAGTCGAAGAAATTTCCGTGCAGATGGAACGAGTTGATGGGGTCGAACTCGGTGATGTTCACCAGATAAATCCGGATCGGGCGGTCCCGGTCCACCTGGATCGGGCGTTTCATATACTCATGGGCGACCGTGTTGGCCGCGTAGATCTCGTTCTCGTCGTCGAAATTCGTGTCGAAACCGTTCATCACCATGACGAATTCCTGCCAGGTGTCGTTCTCGGGCGTCCCGAGCAGGCGCGCGCGCGCCACATCGGTATGTTCCGGGTGCCGCGCCGGATCGGGATCGACGATGAAGGCGCCGTACAGGCCCTTGTGGACATGCCGTTTCAACGGCGTCGCGTGGCAGTGATACAGGTGGCAGCCGAAGGGCTCGGCGGGCATCTCGTAGGTGAAGCTTTCGCCCGGTCCCACGAGGCCTGCGCCCGCGATCCCGTCCATGCTGGCGGCGTGGATGCCGTGGAAATGGATCGAATGGGTGTGACTGCCCGCGTTCGTGAAGTGGATCCGCAGCCACTCGCCTTCGACCGCGCGGATGGTCGGGCCGGGCACCCGGCCATTATAGGCCCAGGCGGGAAAGAAGATGCCGGGCGCGATCTCGATCTCGATATCGACCGCGGTGATCTCGTATTCGCGCACACGCCGCCCGTTGGCATCGGTCGTCACCGTGCCCAAATCCCAGTCGTTCAGAATCTCGTGGGGGTCGAACCCATTGCGCACGTGATCGACATTGCCGACGGTCGTCATGCCGTCCAGATGGCTGCCGGCATGGACAGAGCCCGGTGACTGGGCCTGCGCGGTGTCGATTCCGGACCCTGCCAGGATCGGCGCCAGGGGCAACGCGGCACTTGCGCCCAGAAAGGCGCGCCGGTTCGTCACCGATTGCAAAATACGCGAAATCATTGTCGTCCAACCTGACCAGGGTGCCAGCTTCCGGCGTGTGCGGCGGAGTTAAGCGCGTTATATGCCTGTGGTCAACTATTCAAGACACACAACAAAATGTAGCTATAGCTACAAATAAGAAAATGCAAAACCGGCAAGGTTTTCGGAGAACGTTCGTTGGTTGTCCGGATCCACGGGCGGGTCAAAGACCCGCCCCTACCGGCATTTAACCAGGAATGCAGGGGCGGGATTCAAACCCCCCGAAGCGGTCAGTGCAGCAGCTGCGCGACATGCTCGGCACGAAGTTCGCGCAGGCGATCCCGGATGGTCGGCCCGTAGGTCTCCATGTCGGAGAGTTCCTGGGCCGTAAGCCGGTCGCGTATCCCGTCCCTGAAACTCGGCAGCGCGCTGGCGCGCTCCCACCAGGCCTGGACCCGCGGCCGGTCATCGTTCCAGACGTCGAACAGGCCGAGGTAAACCATCCGCGCGGCGTAGGGCATGATGTTGATATCGGCCAGGGTGTAGCGATCGCCGAAGATCCAGTCGCGGCCGTCGCCGAGCGTTTCATCCAGGGTCTTGAACATCTTCTCGTAGGCCGCGATGGCATGCAGGACGAACGGGGATTCCACCCCGTCCTCGTAGGTCGATGTAAAACGCATGCGCCGCCGGGGATCGCCGATATTGTGCAGTCGCTTTTCGCGTTCTTCGGGCGAAAGGGATTTCATTTTCTCGCGGAACATGGCGGAGAAGCTGATCTCGGTCGTGCCTTCGTGCAGGCCCTCATCGACCATCTTGCTCCAGATGCGCATCTGGCTGCGATCATAGGGGTCGTCGGGCGTGAGCTTGGGGTCCGGGTAGACCTCGTCGAGATATTCACAGATCAGGGTGGATTCGCAGATCGGGCGGCTCTCATGGATCAGGGTCGGCACGACGCCCTTCGGGTTCAGCTTCAGATACGCCGGCGAATACTGCTCGCTCTTGAACAGATTGACCTCCCGCGGCTCCCATTCGAGGCCTTTCTCGAAAAGGGTGATCCGTACCTTCTGGGCGCAGACCGAGTTGCCGAACTGATAGAGCGTGATCATGGTGTCTACTCTCAGACCTGGGTTGGCTGCCCGCTGGCGGCCGACTTGGCGATCGCCTCGTGGATCGCGGCGGTGTGGGCCATCTCGTCGGGCGTGAACAGATAGGTTTCTTCGCCCACGCACGCGGCGGCGAAGTTTTCGTCGTTGAGCCTGATCTGGGTGTAGATGCTGCGCTCGGGTAACTCGATCTCGTTCGCGAAGCCGCCTGATTCCTCCGGCGTGCCGGCGCCGAAGCATGTCGTGACTTTCGTCGTGTCCATCCAGCCGTTGGCCCGGGCCCAGCCCTTTGATCCCATCACATGGAGATGCATGGTGGCGGGCGTCGTCATCAGGTTGGCCAGATAACCGGTGATGCCGGATTCGAACTTCACCAGAACGGAGCCCACATCGTTGTCGAGGATGTGGGTCGCGAGCTGGCCATAGACCTCGCGCATCGGGCCGCCATACCAGCACATGATATCGATCATATGCGCGCCGAAATGCACGATGCCGCCCGTCGGTGCCTCCTTGTTCGCGCGCCGCCAGCCTTCGATGCCGATCTGGCCCTGATGGCTGAGATTGGCCTCGATATGGTGGATGTCGCCCAGATCACCGGACTCGATGATCCGCTTGATTTCCTGCACGGCGGGGCCGTAGCGGTAATTGTGGCCGATCCCCAGGGTCAGGCCGGCATCCTTCATGGCGTTTGCGGCGCGCAGACCTTCGGCCTTCTCGAGCGCAAACGGCTTTTCGGTCAGCACATGCTTGCCGGCTGCGGCCCCGGCGACAATCTGGTCGGTATGCTGGCTGTGGGGCGTGACCAGCACAACGGCGTCGATGTCGCGGTCGTTCAGCGCATCCGCATAGTCGGCCGTCAGGGTCAGTTCATGCTCGTCGCAGAAGCCCTGGACGTTTTCCGGCGCCAGATCGACCGCGCGGGTGAACCGGATCTTGTCCGAACCCTTCGTGGCCGTGACATGGTTCTGGCCCCACCAGCCGAGCCCCACGATTGCTGCATTGATCATGCTTTCTTCCCCGCGTTTATCGCCTTGAACCGTACTACCCTCAGGCGACCGGTTCACGCTTTCCGGATTTGATCGACAGCGCCATCGCGTCGAGCGTGGCGACATCGTGGATCATCTGATCGTTCGTGAACCGGTATGGGGCGATGCCGGCGATGGCGTCGGCGAACCCTTCCATGTTGGCGCGGACCGGATTGACGGGATCCAGTTCGATGGTTTTGGGCTCTTCCCCGCGCATGGAGACCAGCAGGCTCGCCGGGCTGGCGACTTTCGCCCAACCCTTGGTGCCGAAGACATTGCCCATGCGATTGTCGCTGGTGACCATGACATTGCCGATATAGGCGGATGCGCCGCATTCGAAGGTCAGCAGCGCCGATGCCGTGTCCCGGGGAATGACCACGTCCAGAGCCTGGGCATAGACCCCCTCGATCGGGCCGACATAGTGCTGGAACAGGTCGAGAAAATGGCTGCCCATGTGCCAGAGGCCGCCGCCGGGAGCTTCGTCGACATTGTGGCGCCATGCGTGCGCACCGGAGAGGCTGTCGTGGGACGTGTTCCCCTCCATGTGCATGATCTCGCCCAGCTCGCCGGCGTCGATCATGTCCTTGATCACGGTCTGCGGGCCGCCGTAGCGCTGATTGTGGCCAAGCCCGAGCATGATGCCGGCAGCCTCCGCGGCCGCGACGGCGCGCTCGGCTTCGGACTTCGACAGGGCGAAAGGCTTTTCTGTAAAGATGTGCTTGCCTGCGGCGGCGCCGGCGACAATCTGGTCGGTGTGCAGGGAGTGCGGCGTAACCAAAATCACCGCGTCGATCGCGTCGTCGGCCAGAACGGCTTCGTAGCTCGGTGCGGTTCGCGCGCCGATCGTATCGGCGGTTTTCTTTGAGAGATCCGGGTCCAGGTCCACGACCGTATCGATACGAATCTTCTCGCTATTCTCATGTGCTCGGATGTGGTTCTGTCCCCACCAGCCAAGCCCGATCAATGCAACATTCAACATTCTGCTTTTCCCCCGAGAGTTTATTTATCATCGCGTGAATGCGGATGAATTGGCCGGCGACATTTCATCCTTCTCACATGTCGAGACGATTGTCTGTCGCCAGTCCAGTATGCGTTCGGGCATGATATTTTGCATCTGGTTTAATGGAGAAATCGCATGAAGTTCGGCCTTTTCGGAAGCGCCCAGGCAAAACGCGGCGGGCCTGACGTCGACAGTGCCAAGGGCTATAACGACTGGCTCGATTTCAATGTCGAGGCCGAACAACTCGGCTTCCACAGCACCTTTGCCGTGGAGCACCATTTCACGGGCTTCGGTCAGGTGTCGGCAACGGTCAACCTGCTGACCTATTTGGCGGCGCGCACGTCGACGATCCGCCTCGGGACCGCTGTATTGGTGCTGCCCTGGCATAACCCGGTGCTTCTGGCGGAACAGGTCGCGACCCTGGACCTCCTGTCCGGCGGGCGTTTCGACTTCGGCGTCGGCAAGGGCTACCGCTTCAACGAGTTCAAGGGTTTCCGGATTCCGATGGAGGATGCCGAGGGCCGGTTCGAGGAATCTCTCAAGATTCTGACCAGGTCCTTCACCGAGGATGATCCCTGGACCTATGAAGGTGATTTCTGGTCGTTCGAGGATGTCATTGTCGAGCCGCCGACGGCGCAGCAGCCCCACCCGCCGTTCTGGATGGGCGCGGGCAGCCCGGCGTCGATCACGAAGGTGGCGGAACGCGGTTACAATCTCTTGCTCGACCAGTTTGCCTCGGTCGACGCGACAATCGAGCGGGTCGAGACCTATCGTACGGCGATCGAGGCCGGGGGTGGCACCTTCAATGCCAGCAATGTCGGCGTGGCGCGCGGGCTCTATGTCGCCAAGGACGCGGCGGACCGCGATGCCGCAATCGAGCGGCGTATTGCGGCCCGACGCCGGGTCGACAATCTCGCCCAGAAACCGGATGGCAGCAACAAGGCGTCGATCATGTCCTATGACGACAGCGTCCAGACGACGGCGGAGGCGGCATTTTTCGGCACGATCGACGAGATCGCGGAGAAGGTCGAACGTTTCCGGCAGGCGGGCGTGAAGTACATGCTCTTTTCCGATGGCGGCTCTGGCATCGAGGGGCTGCGGGCCTTTTCGAAGGAGATCATCCCGGCCTTTGCTGACGGCGACGATGACGCGGCGGCCAAAGCCGCCGAATAGGGGCAGTTACTATGGCTCTCGAGCTCTATCACGCGGCTCATTCGACCTGCAGCCAGAAGGTGCGTATCTGCCTGGCCGAGAAGGGAATCGAGTGGGTCAGCCGCCCGGTTGATTTCTCGACGCGCGGGAACCTGGCACCAGAATATATGGCCATCAATCCCAACGGCGTGGTCCCCGCCTTCGTTCATGACGGCACGCCGATCATCGAGTCGACGGTGATGTGCGAGTATCTGGACGAGGTCTGGCCCGATGTGCCGAGGCTGTCGCCCGACGATCCCAAGAAACGTGCCGAGATGCGGGCCTGGCTGCGTTTCATCGACGAGGTGCCGTCGATGGCGGTGCGCGTCCCGTCTTTCCAGAACGTGTTCCTCGACCGGTTCAAGGAGATGAGCGAGGAAGAGTATGCAGCGTTTCGGGATTCAAACACGTTGCGCCGCGATTTCTTCATGCGCATGAACCAAACCGGCTTCAATGACGACGAGTATGAAAATTCCATGCTCCAGCTGCGCGCCACCGTCGAGCGCATGGAAGAGGCGCTGACCCGGGAGGGCCCGTGGCTGATCGGGGCGCAATTCACCATCGCCGATATCTGCTTGGCGCCATTGTTCGAGCGAATGGAGGAACTGAGCCTGTCGGATATGTGGGACGACGCCCCCGCCGTCACCGACTGGTTCGCGCGTATCAAGGGCCGCCCGTCCTTCGAGGAAGCGTTTTACCCCGGATCCCGATTGGGTGAGGTGTATCCTGAGTTGCGGGAGAAGGCGTCGGCCAGATAGTCAAATACGAGCCGGATGCGCCTGCTGGTGTGCAACTCGCGATGGGTCACCAGCCAAATCGGGAACTGGAACGGGCCAAGCTCCGGCAGCACGCATTCCATTTCGGGCGTAAGCGCCGCCACATCCTTTGCCATCATGCAGATGCCAAGACCCTGTTTCGCCAGCTCCCAGGCGACAACGCCGCTACTCGTGAAAACGCCGAAATTCGCTTCGCTCAGCTCCAGGCCGCTTCCGTTCAGGATCGCGATGAGCTGATTTGTGGACCCGACACCGATAAACGCCGCATCCGTCAGGTCTTCGGGAGAGCCTGGACGCCCGGCTCGGTCAAGATAGTTGCGTGACGCATAGAGGTGGCCGGTTGTTTCTCCTATCAGCTTTGCGATCAGGTCGGGTTGGTCGGGTCGAACATGCCGGATGGCGATATCGGCCTCGCGCCGGTGCAGATCGCTGACCACATTGGAGGCGACCACTTCGATCCGGATACCCGGTGCGTCTTCCCGCAGGGGAGCAAGCAGTGGCGGCAGGAGATAGGCCGACATGACGTCGGTCGCCGAAATACAAACCTCGCCCTCGATCGCCTCAGACTGGCCGGTTGCCGCGAGTGAGACGTCGCTGGCCGCCGCACCCATCGCGCGTACATGGTCGAGCAACTCCAGCCCCGATTGGGTCGCTGTAAGCGAACGCCCGACCCGCTCGAACAGAGTCACACCGAGATTTCTCTCTAGCGCGGCAACCTGCCGGCTGAGGGTCGGCTGGGTCTGTCCGAGCGCCCGCGCGGCCGCAGACAACGATCCTTCCTCTGCCGTCGCGAGAAATGCGCGTGCCTGGTTCCAGTCGAACGAAATGGCCTGCCAATTCATGCATATATGTATATATAAAGAACGAAATTAGGCAATTTATATTCGATCAAAGTATGGGTACATCCGCCGTCTCGAACACTTGCCTTAAGGTCAGACGATGAAAAACGACAGCCGCTTCTGGGACCGGCACGCCGCGAGATACGCGAAAAGCCCGGTCAGTGACGAAGCCTCCTATCAGAAAAAATTAGAGATCACGCGGGCGTATCTTCGCCCCGATTTGGAGGTGTTGGAATTCGGCTGTGGCACGGGATCGACCGCGCTCGTGCATGCGACCTTGGTAAAGCATATTCGGGCGACCGATATTTCACCGAAGATGATCGAGATCGCCCGGGCCAAGGCGGACGCCGCCGAAGTTTCGAATGTCGATTTCGCCGTTGCGGCGATCGATACGCTGGATATGCCGGAAGAGAGCTTCGATGTCGTCATGGGGCACAGCATTCTTCATCTTGTGCGCAACAGGGACGACGTCATCCGCCGGGTTTTCCGGACGCTCCGGCCGGGGGGCGTGTTTGTGAGCAGCACCGTGTGCCTTGGCGAGACCATGAAGTGGTTCAAGTTTATCGGCCCGATCGGGGAATTCATCGGCTTGTTGCCGATTGTCAGGGTGTTTGCACCGCAGGAGCTCGTAACCGGCCTCATGGAAGCCGGCTTCGAGATCGATCACCGATGGCAACCCGGAAGGGGCAAGGCGACGTTCGTCGTTGCGAAAAAGCCGAACGCGTGACGCCGTCTATTTCTTCTCGGGAATCTTGACGTCTTTTTCCTCGGTCGGGCCCTCGGCCTTGACCCAGGCGCCGTAGCCGCCGCGCATGTGCGCCACCGGGGCGAGGCCCATATCGTGCACAGCTTTCGCCGCCAGCGCCGAGCGCAGCCCGCCCGCGCAGTAGAAGATGAACTTCTTGCCGGAGGTGAAGAGTTCCCGGTGGTAGGGGCTTTCCGGGTCGACCCAGAATTCGAGCATGCCGCGGGGCATATGCTGGGCGCCGGGGATCGTGCCGTCGCGCCACAGCTCGCGAATGTCGCGGATATCGACCAGTACGACTTCTTCGTCGTCCTGTACCGCCATGACCTGCTCGACGGTCATGGTCTCGATCTCCTGCTCGGCTTCGGCGCAGAGTTCCTTGATGCCCTTGGTAATCATTGTTGGTCCCTTGGTGGCCTGGCGAATTTTCGCAAACTGTTTGAAAGAGAATATAGCGAATGAACACGATCGGGACTCGAATCCATACCCCTGTTTCGTGCTATTCAGGGACGGAATTCATTGATCGCCCCGACCGGGGCGGAAATTCAGAACATTCAACAGCAGATACGTCATAGGGGCGAGTGTCATGAGTGAAATGGTCCAGGTGGGCAATATCCAGGTTGCCGGCGAACTCTATAACTTCATCAATGATGAGGCGGTGCCGGGAACCGGCATCGAGCCCGATGCCTTCTGGGCCTCTGTCGATGAAATCGTGAATGATTTGGGCCCGCGCAATCGCGAGCTACTGGAAAAGCGCGACGCACTGCAGAGTCAGATCGATGCCTGGCACAAGGCGAACCGCGACAAGGAATTCGATCCGGCGGCCTATCGCGCGTTCCTGGAAGAAATTGACTATCTGGTGCCCGAGGGTGATGCCTTCACCGTCGAGACCGCTAATGTGGATACGGAAATCTCGACAATCGCCGGCCCGCAACTGGTGGTTCCGATTACCATCTCGCGCTACGCGCTGAACGCGGTGAATGCCCGCTGGGGCAGACTGTATGACGCAATCTATGGCACCGACGTCGTCTCCGACGATGGCGGCGCGGAACCGGGCAAGCTCTATAACCCGACCCGTGGTGCGAAGGTCATCGCCCGGGCGCGTGCGCTGCTCGACGAAGCTGCGCCGCTGGAGGCTGGGTCCCATGCGGATTCCATGGGCTATGCGCTTGTCGATGGTGCGCTTTCCGTGACCCTGGCCGATGGATCGACCACGGGCCTCAAGGACCCCAAGGGATTTGCCGGTTACAGGGGGAATGCGGATGCGCCGTCGGCCATCCTCCTGGTTCACAACAACCTTCACCTGGAGATCATGATCGATGCTGGCAGCCTGATCGGCCGGCACGATCCCGCCGGGATCGAGGGTGTGATGCTCGAATCCGCGATTACGACGATCATGGACTTCGAAGATTCGGTCTCGACGGTGGACGCACAGGACAAGGTGCTCGCCTACCGGAACTGGCTCGGGCTGAACAAGGGCAACCTGGTTGCGAAGTTTCAGAAGGCTGGCCTACCGGCCTCGCGCAAGATGGAAAAGGACCGCGTCTATACACAACCCGACGGCAGTACGCTGACGCTCCATGGTCGTTCGCTGATGCTGGTCCGCAATGTCGGCCATCTGACGACCAACGGCATGGTTCTCGACAAGGATGGCAATCAAGCCTTCGAAGGCATTCTCGACGGTATCTTCTCCGCGCTGATGGCGATGCATGACATCAAGGGCAACAGCTCTTACGCCAACAGCCGGACCGGTTCGATCTACATCGTGAAGCCCAAGATGCATGGCCCTGAAGAGGCGGCATTCACCAATGAGTTGTTCGGCCGGATCGAGGATGAACTCGGGCTCGAACGTTATACCCTCAAGGTCGGCATCATGGACGAGGAGCGGCGTACCACCGTCAACCTCAAGGAATGCATTCGGGCGACCAAGAACCGGGTGTTCTTCATCAACACGGGCTTCCTCGACCGGACCGGCGACGAGATGCACACCTCGATGGAAGCCGGCGCCATGATCCGCAAGGGCGACATGAAGGCCGCCCCGTGGATCCAGTCCTATGAGGACTGGAACGTCGATATCGGGCTGGAATGCGGCCTGCCGGGCCACGCCCAGATCGGCAAGGGCATGTGGGCCATGCCGGACCGCATGGCAGACATGATGGAGCAGAAGATCGGCCACCCGATGGCTGGTGCGAACACCGCCTGGGTGCCGTCGCCGACCGCGGCGACGCTACATGCGATGCACTACCATGAGGTCGATGTCGCCGCGCGCCAGGCGGAGCTAAAGTCCCGCGGCCGGGCCAGCCTGGACGATATCCTGTCGATCCCTGTCGCCGACCGGCCGAACTGGCCGGAATCCGATATCCAGGCCGAGCTCGACAACAATGCCCAGGGTATTCTGGGCTATGTGGTCCGCTGGATTGATCAGGGTGTTGGCTGTTCCACGGTGCCGGACATCAATGATGTCGGGCTGATGGAAGATCGCGCTACCTTGCGCATTTCATCGCAGCACATCGCCAACTGGCTGCATCACGGCATCGCGTCGGAAGAACAGGTCATCGAGACCATGAAGCGGATGGCCGGCGTGGTCGACGAACAGAATGCAGGCGACCCGCGTTATCGCCCGATGGCGGCGGATTTCGACGGATCGATCGCCTTCCAGGCAGCCTGCGACCTGGTCTTCAAGGGGCTGGCCCAGCCGAATGGCTACACCGAGCCTATCCTGCACGCGCGGCGTATCGAGGCGAAGGCCAAGTTCGGCGGCTAGCGGGCGTTCTAGGCGTCGTTTTCCGCCGCCGAGACATAGGCCGATACACCGCGCGCGTTGATGTCGGTTGCGAGTGCATGCGCGACGGGCGGAAACGCGCGCTGGGCGCAATCCATGCGCGGACATATCCGGCACGAGATGCCGATCGGGATCGTCCGCTCGGGCCGCTCGAGGTCGATCCCGTCCGCGTAGACCAGGTTCGAGGCATGATCGATCTCGCAGCCCATGCCGATGGCCTGGTAACTGCGCGGCTGGCCATAACCGCCCGTGGCCTTCAACACCGTGCGGGCGATGCAGAAGAAGGTCGCGCCGTCGGGCATCTGGGAAATCTGGACATTGATTGTCCCGGGCTGGAGGAATGCCGCATGTACGTTCCAGCGCGGGCAGGCGCCGCCATGGCGGGGAATATGGATTCCCGACAGCGAGAATCGCTTGGAGATGTTGCCGGCGATGTCGGCGCGCAGAAAATGCAATGGGACTCCCCGATGGCCGGGCCGCTGCAGGTTGGTCAGGCGATGACAGGCCTGTTCGAAGCTGACACCGAACTGATGCTGCAGGAGCTCCACATCGTAGCGCAGGTTCTTCGCCGCCTTGAGGAAGGGGCCGTAGGGCATTAATAGGGCGCCGGCGAAATAATTGGCGAGCGCGATGCGGGCCAGTGTTCGGGCATCGTCGTCGGTGAAATCCCCCTCGTCGATCAGGGCGTCCAGGTCATGTTCGGCGGCGAGCAGGCCGATCTGGTGCGCCGCCTGAAAATTCCGGCTGTCGGCGCGCAGCATGTTCGACAATTCGAGGGTGCGTTTATCGGGGTCGAACCGGCGCACCAGATGCGCCTGTGTCGCGGTCGAATTGGACACCCGGACACCGAAGGTGTTGGACAGGAAGGCGGTCATGGCCACCAGGGGGTCTTCGCCGGACAGGGACGCGTCCTCGTTGACCCGTTTGGCGGCTTCTTCGAGCTCCGGGAAATAGTTCGCGCGCGCCTGCAGAAAGTCCGACACCTGTTCGCTCGGCAGCCTGTCGCTCGGCCGCGCGTCGAGACCGGTTTCGCCGGGCACCGTGATCTCGGCATCGTTGCGCAGGTTCCGGTACCCGTCATAGAGCGCCAGAATGGCCCGTGCGACGGTTGCGTTGGACGTGACCAGGTCACGGACGTCGGCGTTGGTGAGGTCCAGATCCCCGAACAGATCGTCGCCGAAGGCCTCCATCAGGTCGGCATTGAGCCGCCCCTCGTCGCCGTCAGCGATATCGCTCAACTCGAGCTCGAACCGTTCCGCCAGTTTGATCAGCAACGGCACGGTCACATTGCGCCGGTTGTGTTCGATCAGGTTCAGATAGCTCGCGGATATGCCCAGTTCGGTGGCCAACGCGGCCTGGCTCAGGCCCTGCTGCCGGCGCAATCGACGGACGCGTCCGCCCATCTGGGGTTTGTCGGATTGTGCGGTTTCGAGGCTTGTCATCTGAGGCTCGCGATTGACTCTGTTTTCAGTTGCAGCGCAATAACTTTACAAAAAATTACATCTTATCACATTGTATTTCATATATTTATTGCGTTTCGCACATGCATTGTCAATTCTTCACATCAATCGAAACCGAGATTGTACACACCAAGCGAAAAGACGGAGATGACGATGCCTGACGATTTGACCCTCATGCCCAACCAACCCGAAGGCCTGTCCCCGGAGACGGAGGCCTGGCCCGCCCCGGACTGGGCGGCCGACCGCTGGAACGGCATTCGCCGCGATTACACACAGGCCGATGTCGCCCGGCTCAGCGGGTCGGTACGCATCGCCCACACGCTGGCCGATCAGGGGGCGGCGCGTCTTTGGAAGCTGCTCGCGGAAGAGGAGTTCGTCCCGACCCTGGGCGCGTATACCGGCAATCAGGCGGTCCAGCACATTCGGGCCGGGCTCAAGGCCATCTACCTGTCCGGCTGGCAGGTCGCTGCAGATGCCAACTCGTCCGGCCAGATGTATCCCGACCAGAGCCTCTATCCGGTGGACAGCGTTCCCGCGGTGGTCAAGCGCATCAACCAGGCGTTCCAGCGTGCCGATCAGGTGCAGCAGATGGAACATGCCGACGGTGAAGCGTCGACCGACCTCAATTTCTTCGCGCCGATCATCGCCGACGCGGAAGCGGGCTTCGGCGGTTCCCTGAATGCTTTCGAACTGATGAAGGCGATGATCGAGGCGGGTGCGGCCGGCGTCCATTTCGAGGACCAATTGGCATCGGAGAAGAAATGCGGCCATCTCGGCGGCAAGGTCCTGGTCCCGACGGCCACGTTCATCCGCACGCTCAATGCGGCCCGCCTGGCGGCAGACGTGCAGGGGGTCCCGACCATCATCATGGCGCGCACGGACGCCAACGCGGCACAGCTGATCACAAGCGATATCGATGAACGCGATCGCCCGTTCCTGACGGGTGAACGCACGTCGGAGGGATTTTACCGGATCACCGGCGGCCTTGACTGCGCTATTGCGCGCGGCCTGTCCTATGCGCCATATGCCGATCTCATCTGGTGCGAGACGGCGACCCCGAACCTGGATGAGGCGCGGCGCTATGCCGAAGCGATCAAGGCCGAGTATCCCGATCAGATGCTGGCCTACAACTGTTCACCGTCGTTCAACTGGGCGAAACATCTCGATGCCGACGATATGCGCCACTTCCAGCGCGAGATCGCGGCGATGGGCTACAAGTTCCAGTTCGTGACGCTCGCCGGCTTCCACAGCCTGAACTACGCGACTTTCCGCCTCGCCCGGTCCTATGCCGACGAGGGGATGGCCGCCTATTCCCGGCTGCAGGAGCAGGAGTTCGCGGCGGAAGAGGAAGGCTACTCGGCGACGCGCCATCAGCGCGAGGTCGGCACCTCCTACTTCGATGCGGTCTCGACGGCGATTTCGGCCGGTCAGGCATCGACAACCGCCATGGCGGGTTCAACCGAGGCCGAACAGTTCTGATCTGGTCAGGTTGAGGAGAGGAGGCCCGTGGTGTTCGCACTGCGGGCCTTTTTCGTCTATGGGGCCCTTTTGTTTACGACGAGGCCGGCTGCCGCGCCGTGCGCACCAGCATCATGCCCGCACCGGCCAGGGCGCTGACGATGATCAGGGTAATCGCGTAAGGCAGAATGGTATCGAGCGGCAGACGGCTCATGACGAAGGCGATTGCGGCCCCTGTTCCGAGTTGGGTGAAACCCAGGAACGACGAGGCGGAGCCTGCGACGCGCGGATCGACGCCCGTCCCGCCGGCAATCCCGTTGGCGAAGATATAGCCGTTGAAATAGGAGTAGAGCATCACCGGCCCGACGACGGCTGCGATTGCCGCCTGACCGGACAGTCCGAATAATATCAAGCCCGCGACGATTTCACCGATCACGCCCGCGACCAGCACCCGGTCGATGCCAAACCGGCGCACGAGGCGGCTGGCCGTGTAGTTGCCGAGTACGAACTGGGACGTAACCAGCGTCAGACAGACGCTGAACCAGATCGGGTCGAGCCCGCGCGTTTCGATGAGCAGGGCCGGCCCCACCGCGAGAAAACCGAAAAATCCCGATGTCCCAAAGGTGAAGGCAATCGTGTAGCCGATATAAAGGCGCGAGCGAAACAACTGTGCGTAACGCAGGAATATCGTGCCCCAACCATTGGGCTGGCCGCCCGTGAGAGGTCGGGTTTCACGCAGCCAGTAACTCGCGCCGAGCGCCGCCAGCGCAGCCAATATGGTCAAAAACCAGAAGATCCATCGCCAGTCGATCAGGGCATCGATCCCGCCGCCCAGCACGGGTGCGATCGATGGCGCGGTGGATTGCAGCATGGCCACAAACGCCATGACCCGCGCGGCATCGACGCCGCGATGGGTGTCCTGAACGACCGCGCGCGGCACGACCAGGGTGGCGCAGCCCCCCGCACCCTGCAATATGCGCGCGACGATGAGCACCTCGATACTGTTGGCCATGGCCGCGCCGGCACTCGCGAGGCCAAACAGCAGCAAACCGCCATACAAGACCGGCTTCCGGCCGAAACGGTCGGACAGGGGCCCGACGATCAGCTGCGCGGCGGCGAAGCTCATCAGGAACGCCGAGACGGTCAGCTGAGCCTGGGCATAGGGCGTGCCGAACGCCGCCGAGATGGCCGGGATCGACTGGACGTGGATGCTCAGGGCCAGCGGCCCTATAGCGGCGAGAAAGCCGAGGAAGAAGATCGGCGGGATGACGTTGTCGGATGATGTGCTGGACATGCGCGTGGTCAGCCGTCGAGCCAGTCGCTGAAGTATCTGGCGGCGTCGCCGTCGAGCTTTTCGGTGTCGGCCTGGAACAACTCCAGCAGCACGCCGTCCGGGGCCGGGCACATGATGTATTTCCAGGCGCCGAAATCGCGGATGTCACTGCGGAACGCGATGCCGCTGGCACGCAGCCGCGCTTCGAGCGCCTCTAGATTGTCTGTACGAATACCGATGTGATGCACAGCACCCTTGCCGGCGTCGCGCGGTGCTTGCGCATAGAGGTGAAGGCGGCCCGACCCAAGCCGAATGAACACGTTGCGCGCACCGCCGAAATCACCGTCGAATGCGATCTCGGCACCGAGCATCCCGCACCACCAGGCGATGGTCTCGTCGATGTTCGAGCAGAACAGATGCGTGTGGTGGAGGTGTTCGGTCATGAAGAATCGGCTTGGCTGCAGGTTCTTCAGGTTAACACGACAGCGACGCCGGCGAGCGTCCGATAACATGCATGGCAGCTGCGCTTGGACCCGTCGCTCCATCCGCGCATATTGTCGGGAAACCGGTGCTCGGATCGAGGGGGAACATGACCGATATCAGCGCGCGAATGCCGTACGCGAAGAAATTCATCGAAGTGAATGGCCGCCGCATGGCCTATGTGGATGAGGGGGTTGGCGACCCGATTGTCTTCATGCATGGCAACGCGACCTCGTCCTACATGTGGCGCAACATCATGCCCCATCTCGAAGGGTTGGGGCGCCTGATCGCAATCGACAATATTGGTCAGGGCGATTCCGACAAGTTGCCCGACAGTGGGCCGGACAGCTACATGATCCCGGAGCACCAGATCTATATCGACGGGGCGTTCGCCGCACTCGGTGTCGAAAAAGACGTCACCCTGGTAATGCATGACTGGGGCGGCACGCTGGGCCTGTCCTGGGCCGAACGGCACCCGGATGCGATCAAGGGTCTGGCCCATTGCGAGATCGTGGTCGCCAACCATGCGAGCTACGATTCCTATACCGACGGGCACGGTGAACGGGTGAAGCGTGCGCAGGGACCGGACGGGGAGGCGCTGGTCCTCGAAGACAATTTTTTTGTCGAGAATGTCTTTACCGGCGGCGTGATCCGCGAGGTCGATGCCGCGACGATGGCCGAAATCCGTCGCCCGTATGAAGCGCCCGGCGAGGCTCGCCGCCCGACCCTGTCATGGGTGCGGCAGATTCCGATCGGCGGCAAACCCGCATTCGTCGCGGCGCTGTCGGAAAGGCTGTCGGCATGGGTCGGTACGATCGACTGCCCCAAGCTCTTCATCGAGGCGGACCCCGGCCAGATCATCGTCGATCGTGACCTCGACATCATCAACAGCTGGACGAACCAGTCACGAATCAAGGTGCGGGGGCTGCATCATCCCCAGGAAGATTCACCCGATGAGATCGGCCAGGGGCTCGCGAAATGGTACGCTGCAATCTGAACGCGCCAGCAAGGACCCGGTAAGGACATCAATATGAATGAAATCAGCCCGCGCATGCCCTACGCGAAGGCCTTCGTCGAGGTGAACGGCCAGAAAATGGCCTACGCCGAGCACGGAACCGGGGATCCCATTGTGTTTCTCCACGGCAACGCCACCTCGTCCTATATGTGGCGCAATATCATGCCCCACATGGAAGGCCGGGGCCGGCTGATCGCGATCGACAATATCGGCCAGGGCGATTCCGCGCGGCTGCCAGATTCCGGTCCCGGCAGCTACACGCTGGCCGAGCACCAGACCTACATCGACGGCGCGCTCGATGCGCTCGGCGTCACCGACAATGTGACCTTCGTCATGCATGACTGGGGCGGGCCCCTCGGCATGAGCTGGGCACATCGCCATGCGGACAGGATCAAGGCGCTTGCCTATAGCGAGGTCCTGGCCTGCAACCATGAGAGCTACGACGACTATCCCAACGCCGTGGGAGATATGCTCAAGATGTTGCGGACGGCAGAGGGCGAGCGGCTGGTGCTGGAGGAGAATTTCTTCGTCGAAAAGGTCTTCACCGCCGGCGTCATTCGGGACGTCGACGAAGAAACGATGGCCGAGATACGGCGCCCCTATAAAGAGCCCGGCGAGAGCCGTCGTGCGACGCTTACCTGGCCGCGCCAGATCCCGATCGAGGGCGATCCTGCCGACGTCGCCGCGCTGATGGAAACCCTCTCGGCGTGGATGCAGACCAACAACCTCCCGAAACTGTTCATCAATGTCGATCCCGGACAGATCGTTTTCGAGCGTGACCTCGAGGTATTTCGTTCCTGGTCGAACTTTGAAGAGGTGGTCGTGCGCGGGCGACATCATCCCCAGGAAGATTCGCCCCATGAAATCGGCAAGGCGCTTGCCGCCTGGTACGACGCCCTATAATCGGTTTTTGCAGTCGAATCCGGTCAACCTGTTCAGGGCAACGCCATTATGAAAAATCTCTGGTCCGACCGCGACGCCCGGGCGTTTGTCCGCCGCTATGGCGCGCAGGGGGTGAACGCGGATATTGCCCGGCGGGTCTATACGACACGCCTGCTGGGGGGTGATCCGCGCCTGGTATTGCACGGCGGTGGCAACACGTCGGTCAAGACGGTCGCGGCGGATATCACCGGAGAGCAGCTTGATGTGCTGTGCGTCAAAGGCAGCGGCTGGGATATGGGCGATATCGAGCCGCCGGGGCTGCCCGCCGTACGCCTCGACCCGTTGCGTGCGTTGCGCGGGCTGGACCATCTGGGCGACGAAGAGATGGTCAACGTCCAGAGGCACAATCTGCTCGATTCAAAGGCGCCAAATCCATCGGTGGAGACGCTGCTCCATGCGTTTCTGCCGCACAAGTTTGTCGATCACACGCATTCGACTGCGGTGCTGGCCCTGACCGATCAGCCGGACGGCGCAAAAATATGCCGTGACCTGTTTGGCGATCGCGCCGCGCTGGTGCCCTACATCATGCCGGGTTTCGCGCTGGCCAAGGCTTGCGCGCGGGTTCAGGCGAAGCACGCGGGGGTCGAAGGCCTGATCCTGCTCAAGCATGGCATCTTCACCTTCGGCGAAAGTGCCGAGGAAGCCTATGGGCGTATGGTCGAACTCGTCAGCCTCGCCGAGCGTCGTCTGAAGACCGGGCGGCGCAATCCTGTGTTTACGCCGCCGCGCCATGCGCCTCGCGTGGCGAAGGCGGCCGATATCGCCCCGCGTCTCCGCGGCATGCTGGCGCAAGCGCGCGGGGAAGACCCGGTGCGGTTCGTCATGACATTCCGCACCAGTCCCGCGATCCGGCGGTTTGTCTCCGACCCGGCCGTGAAGCGCTACAGCCAGCAGGGTACGGTGACACCCGATCACGCGATCCGGATCAAGCCGAAGCCGGTCATTCTGCCGCTGCCGGTGCGTGACGACCTGGACGGGTTTTTCAACGGCGCGGCGAGGGCCATCGCCCGCTACGAGACCGCCTATCACGGCTACTTCAAACGCCGGAACGATCCGGCCGACCCGCGCACGCCGCTCGACCCGGCGCCGCGCGTGTTGCTGGCGCCGGGGCTGGGTTTCTTCGCCGCCGGCGTGAACGCCGGGGCGGCGGACGTGGCCGCGGATGTGTACGAGAACAATATCGAGGTCATTACCGACGCCGAGGCGATCGGACGGTTCCGGTCGATTTCGGAAGCCGAGACATTCGCGATCGAACACTGGTCGCTCGAGCAGGCCAAACTCGGTTCGGCGAAGGAAAAGCCGCTCGCCCGCCGGATCGTCGTGATCACCGGGGCGGGGGGCGCTATTGGCCAGGCCACCGCGCGCGCCTTCGCCGCCGCCGGCGCCGACGTGGCGCTTCTCGATTTGGACCGGCGCGTGACCGGGCCTCTTGCCGACGAGTTGCGCGGCCTGGCCGTTGCCTGTGACGTGACGCGGGATGCGGATGTGAAGCGCGCCTTCGCGGCAGTATGCGAACGCTTCGGCGGGGTCGATATCCTGGTGTCGAATGCCGGGGCGGCGTGGCAGGGACGGATCGGTGATGTCGACGAGAAGACCCTGCGTGAGAGTTTCGAGCTGAATTTCTTTGCCCATCAGCGGGTTGCCCAGGCGTCGACCGCGGTCATGCGCGCCCAGGGCACGGGTGGCGTGTTGCTGTTCAACACGTCGAAGCAGGCTGTTAATCCGGGCAGGGATTTCGGTCCGTATGGCTTGCCGAAGGCCGCCACGCTCTTCCTCTCGCGCCAGTACGCGCTTGATCATGGCGCTGACGGCATACGGTCCAACGCCGTGAATGCCGACCGGATTCGTAGCGGCCTCCTGACGGACAAGATGGTGCGCGCCAGGTCGAATGCGCGGGGGCTGTCGGAAGAGGCGTATCTGGCAGGGAACCTGCTCGGCCGTGAAGTCCGGGCCGAGGATGTCGCGCAGGCGTTTGTTGACTTGGCGCTGGCGGACAAGACAACAGCCGCCGTGCTGACGGTGGACGGCGGGAACATCGAGGCTGCCCTCAGATGACCGTTTTCTAGGCTCCGAGTTTCTCGATGCCTTTGCGCAGTGTGCCCAGCTGCGCGTCGCTCGCTTCGGCGCCGAACATGGCCTGCAGGACCGCGAACCGGCACTCCAGGGCGTAGATGCGTCCGTCATGGATCTTGAGCTCCGATGCGCTACGCTGCTGGACTGCCTCTGCGAGAAGCCGAGACCTGCCCGCCGGGGCCAGCAGGTCGCAGACGACGCTCTGCGCGGGAAAGAGCGCCGCGCTGCCGACGGCGGCATTGGTGCCATACTCGCCTTCGCTGGCGTTGATGACGGCGCTTCGTGGCGGCAATAGCGCCAATAGCCGGTCATGTTCCGTGGGGCTTTCCACATGGCGAATTTCGAGTTCGCCCTGGTTGACGCGGTTCTCGATGCGCTGGCGGACGTCCGCCAGGCCCTTTGAATCCGTGCTGGCGATGGTCACTTTCTGCGGCTTGGCATCACAGGCCCCTGTCGCGACGGCGGCCGCGACGGCACGCGCATCCGGACCGGCGCCCAGGATCAGAATTTCCGGGGTATCGCCCGGCAGGATTCGGTTTGCCGCGCGGACAGCAGCGTCAAGGCGCGGTGCGGCGGCGCGAAGCTGGCCCGGTTGGCGCACGACCACACCGACTTCGCCGAGAAGCAGGCTGGCGTCGTCGATCTCATCGTAGGCGTCGCTGGATTCGTCGAGAAATTGCGATTCCTGACCGGTGATGAACGCGCCCCGCGCATTGTATTCGTCCTGCAGGAATTCGAGGATTGCGCTGCGATCTGCCGGGCTGACATCGGCCGCGGTCACGACAGCCTCAACGTCGCAGGGGCCGCTCTTCAGGGTCTTCAGGCACAATTCGATCAGCGTGCGGAAGGTCGCATCGACCTGCCTTTCACCCACCACATAGACCGCGGGACCCTTGGGCGAAGATGGAATCGTTACCATGAAAATACGCGGCCTTTCTGGCGGCAGACCAAACTCACTCCTACAATGATACTACCACGTCCGGTTTTCCGGCGCGGTGCAAGATGATATTCTCAACGGAAGGAGAACCGGATCGTGAACTCCTGAGATATTCGAATATTATCAAACAGTTGTGGCAGAGGGCGAATTGCGCACGGGTGGTCAGATTTTGGTCGATACCTTGGTTCTGCACGGGGTCGACACGGTTTTTTGTGTGCCCGGCGAGAGTTATCTCGCCGCGCTGGACGCATTGTATGACGTTCGGGATTCGGTTCGTGTTATCACCTGCCGGCATGAGAACGGCGCGGCATACGCCGCCGAGGCATATGGCAAGCTAACCGGCAAGCCGGGCATCGCCTTTGTCACGCGCGGACCCGGGGCGTGCAACGCCAGCATCGGTGTACACACGGCGTTGCAGGATTCCTCGCCGATGATTCTGTTCGTGGGGCAGGTGCCGCGCGAGTTTCGCCACCGCGAGGCATTCCAGGAGATCGATTTCGAGGCGATGTTCGCACCTGTCGCCAAATGGGCGGTCGAGGTGGACGACGCTGCGCGCATGCCCGAGATCACGGCGCGGGCCATCGCCGTCGCGGCGGGCGGGCGGCCAGGCCCGGTGGTGGTCTCACTGCCGGAAGACA
Organism: Alphaproteobacteria bacterium; assembly: GCA_039980135.1. Classification (NCBI taxonomy): domain Bacteria; kingdom Pseudomonadati; phylum Pseudomonadota; class Alphaproteobacteria; species Alphaproteobacteria bacterium. The sequence goes on along the minus strand of JBDXCV010000009.1, from coordinate 158,825 downwards.
TGCTGACCGACGAAGTGGATGTGCCCGACGCGAGGGTTTCGGCCCATGCGTCACCGGAGCCGAGCGACGATGATATCGCACGTGTCCGCGATCTCCTGTCCGCTGCCGAGCGCCCGCTGGTGATCTTTGGCGGCGGCGGCTGGTCGGCCGGGATATGCGCCGAGTTGGAGGCGTTCTGCGAATCGAATGGCCTGCCGGCCGTGTCTTCTTTTCGGGTCATGGATATCTTCAACAACGACCATCCGAATTTCGTCGGTGAACTCGGCTACAACACCAATCCGAAGCTCACCCAACGTGTGCGCGATGCGGATCTCCTGTTGGTTATCGGCGCCCGGCTGGGCGAGACGACATCCCAAGCCTATACCATCGTGAAAGCCCCGCGACCGGACCAGACCCTGATCCATGTCTACCCCGATCATACCGAGCTCGGGCGGGTGTTTCAGGCCGATTTGCCAATCGCGTCGGGGATGGGCGCATTCGTGTCGAAGGCGCGGCGGCACCTTCATCTCGACCCGGACAGATGGGCCGGATGGCTCAGCGACGGGCGCAAGGACTTCGACGCCTGGACCGTACCGACCGACGTGCCGGGGCCATTGAACCTGGCGGAATTGTTCGTTCAGCTCCGGGATATTCTGCCCGACGACGCCATCATCACCACCGATGCCGGCAACTTCGCCGGCTGGACCAGCCGCTTCTTCAAGTTTCGGAAATACCGGACCCAGCTGGGACCGGCGAACGGATCCATGGGTTATGGCATGCCGGCGGCAATCGCGGCCAAGACCGCCTGCCCGGACGTGCCGGTGATTTGCTACGCCGGTGATGGCGGAATCCTGATGACCGGCAATGAGCTTGCAACGGCAGTCCAGCATGATCTGCCGATTGTGTTGATCATCGCCAACAACAGCATGTACGGCACGATCCGGATGCATGAGGAGCGCGAATACCCGGGCCGCGAAATCGCGACCCATCTCCGCAACCCCGATTTCGTCGCCTGGGCCGAGGCCTTCGGTGCACAGGGCGAGCGGGTGAAGGCGACCGGGGAATTCGGCCCCGCGATGGAGCGGGCGCTCGCGGCGGGCCGGCCTGCGGTGATCGAGCTGGTCGTCGATCAGGAGCTGATTGCGAGCAACTTCACGCTCACGCAGCTGCGCGAGCGCGCGCAGAAAGCGGCCGAGTAGTCCCATACATGCCGCAGGAACAGGTGAAGGCTCTTTTTCTGGACCGCGACGGGGTGATCAACGTCGACAGCGGCTATATCTGGCGGATCGAGGACTTCATCTTCCGTGAGGGCGTCTTCGAAGGATGCCAGGCAGCCCGGGATATGGGGTATCTGCTGGTTGTGGTGACCAACCAGGCCGGGATTGGCCGGGGGCTTTATACCGAACAACAATTCCATGCGTTGACCGCGTGGATGGAAGGTCAATTCCGCGAGCGCGGTATCGAGATTGCCCGCACCTATTTTTCACCCACGCACCCCGAGGAAGGGATCGGCGTGTACAAGCGGGAATCGCCGGACCGGAAGCCGGGTCCCGGCATGCTGTTCAAGGCGCGCGACGCGTTCGATATCGACATGGCCGCGTCCGCCATCGTCGGTGACCGCGAGACCGATATAGAGGCGGGTATCAACGGGGGTGTCGGGGTGCGTCTGCTGATAGAGGGCACCGAAGATACCGCGGGCACCCGCGCGGACGCGGTGGTGGGTTCGCTCGCCGATGCGGTGTCCTGGCTCGGCAAGCGAACGGACTGATCTAGGCCAGGAACAGGGCCACGAGCATCCGGGCCGACGTGGCAAACAGAAACAGGGCAAACAACAGCTTGAGGGCGCGTGCACTCAGTCGATGCGCCAGCCTGACCCCGAGGGGTGCCGTCAGCGACGTGAAGGGTGCGATCAGGATCAGGCCCAGCAAGTTCACATGGCCGACGCTGGCCTCGGGCAGAGCCGGGATGCCCCAGCCGGTTGCCACGAATCCGATGGTCGCCGGCAGCGCGATCACCAGGCCGATTGCCGCCGCCGTTCCGACCGCGCGGTGCACGGGAAATCCGAAGGCATTGAAGTAGGGCACGCACAGGGTGCCACCGCCGATCCCCATCATCGCCGACAGACCGCCGATGAGAAAACCGGACGAACTTCCGGTCATCCCGGCTGGCAGGGAGTCGCGAATGCGGAAATCCGCCGATGTGGTTGCCATGTAGATGGCGACGGTGAGCGCGACAAAGGCGAACACCATGCTGAGGACCGGCCCGTCGACAGCGCCGGCAATCAGTGTGCCGGCGACGGAGCCAAGCAGAATCCAGACTCCCCATTTCTTGAGCAGATCGGTATCGACGGCACCGCGCCGGTGGTGGGACCGCGCCGAGATCAGGGATGTGATGACGATGCTGGCCAGCGACGTACCAACGGCCACATGCATGCGCACCGAATCGTCGATCTCGATGAGGCCAAGCATCGTGAACAGCACCGGGACGACGATGATACCGCCGCCGACACCGAGCAGGCCCGCGAGGATGCCCGCGATGCAACCGGTGACAATCAAGACACCGGCGAGCGGCGCCAGTTCCAGAAACAGGTCCATGCAACAGTAAATCCCCACGCGGGCCTTTCGCGCAAGGGGGGTGTCGGGTCGCCGTTACGCGGACAGGCGCCAGTCCATCATCTCGATTCTGTCCTGTCCGAAGAACAGTTCGCCATCGACCACGAAGGACGGCACACTCCAGGCGCCGTCGGCCAGCGATTCGTCCGTGTTGGCCTGTAGTTCGGCCGTGACCGAATCTGATTCGGCCGCCGCGACGAGGGCCGCGCCGTCGAGACCCACACCGTCGGCGATGGCCGCGACCTCGTCGGGATCGCCGATATTCCTTTCATCAACCCAGCACCCGCGTGCCAGCGCGCGCGTGATGTCGTGCATGTCCGCACCGGCCTGCCCGGCGGCGATGATCACGCCCGATGACAGGAGGAACGGTGCGGGGAAATGCTTCGGTTTGGAATTGATGGGGACGCCGCGCCATTCGGCCCAGCGGGGCAGTTCGATGAGCCGGTAGGCCTGGAGCACCTCGGGCCGGTCGCCGAGCGGCCGACCGGCGCTCGTTTTCTCCCATTGCTGCCCCACATGGGTGGGTTTGTAGGCGATTTCGCGCCCATGCTTGTCGGCCAGGGCCTTCAGCGCATCGACGGCCATGTAGGACCAGGGCGAAATACAGGCATAGTAGAACTTGATCGGATCACTCATCGGGCGGCCTCCACATATTCGGCGATGTATGTCGGCAGCGCGAATGCGCCGACATGAAGATCGGCATTGTAGTAACGCGTGTTGATATCGGCCTGTTCGGCGCGCGCGGCAAGCACGCCGGCGCTGAATTTGCGCAAACCTGAATTGTCCGAGCCCCAACCAAATGCCATGAAACCGCCGATATAGGTCGGCACCGGCGCGATATACGCGCTGGAATCGGCAAAATGCTCGCCCAGGCGGCGCACGGTGGTGGTCAGCTCGCTCCCCTGGATCATCGCCACGCCGCTTTGGGTCACGATGACGCCCCCTTCCGTCAGCCGCGCCTTGCAGCCGCCGTAGAATTCGCTGGTGAACAACACCTCACCGGGACCGATCGGGTCTGTGGAGTCGACGATGATCACATCGAAGCGCTGGTCCGTTTCGGCGATGAAGCGCGCGCCGTCGGCGATCACGAGATTGGCGCGCGGATCGTTGAACGCGCCGTCTGAAATCGAGGGCAGGTGTGTGGTGCAAAGTTCCACGACCGAAGCGTCGATCTCGACCATCGTGACCCGGTTGATCGGGTGGCGCAGTGCCTCGCGCAGGATACCCCCGTCGCCGCCGCCGACGATGCAGATTTCCCGTGCATTGCCATGGGCCAGAATCGGCACGTGGGTCAGCATCTCGTGATAGATGAATTCGTCGCGCTCGCAGACCTGCATGATCCCGTCCAGCGCCATGACGCGGCCCCATTGGGCTGTCTCGTATATCACCAGGTCCTGATGCGCGGTTTTCTCGCGGAAGACGACAGACTCGATTTCCACACCCAGCTGTAGCCCGACCCCGAGCGGCTCGTCGAACCATGCCCAGCCGATTTCGGAACCGTTATCCGCGTCGCTCAAGCCACCACGCCCCGGCGGGTTTCGTTCATTGTGACGGATTTCGCGTTGAAGGCCGATTTCAGGAGCGGAACGGAGTTATGCGGGTTGCAGGAACCGCACATGAATACGTCGATGGCCGCATAGTCGCGTTCCGGCCATGTGTGGATCGAAATATGGCTCTCGGCAAGAATTGCCACACCCGACACGCCGCCGGAGTCGGAGAATTGATGAAGTCGCACGTCCAGTACGGCCGCCGCTGCCGCGTCGGCCGCCTTGCGCAGGGCGTGTTCGATGTAGTCGATATCCGTCAGATGCTCGGCACCCCATAAATCGACGAGCAGATGCCGCCCGGCGAATGTGACGCCGTTCTCGTGGATGAAGTAGTCGGTGAGTTCGGCCGGTTCTGCGGCCGCAGACGCGTTGATTGCCATCCTCGGTTGCTCCAGAAGGCGTGTGTCGGGCCGGTGCTTTTTAGTGAAATTCTCGAGCCGTGCAACAACCAAAATACACGGCTTGGCCGACAGACTGTCCGGTCGGATCGGTGCCGGGAAATCGATTTGGGAATTTGGGGGTGGGGCGGTAGTCCGACACTGTCGGACTACCGCCCCGGAGGGGAAGCTTGCTTCCTGGGTAAGGGAGCAATGAGGTCAATCTATCCGACAGCAGGACGGCGCGATGTGATGCCCGTCACAGGGGCGAAAAAATTTCTAGAAACGATCTTCTGCCAGCGCCATAACCGAATCGCCGCCCCGGGTGATCGTCTCCAGATGCATGGTGGCACGGGGCAGGATGTGGTCGGCATAGAACCGCGCGGTGATTCCCTTGGACTCCAGGAATTCCGGGCTTTCACCGCTCGCGGCACCGTTCTTCGCGGCGAGTGCAGAACGGGTCATCAGCCAACCGCCGACGACGGTGCCGGCCAGATGCAGGAAGGCGTGGGCGCCGGCGAATTTTCGGTTCACATCGTTGTTGGCGGGGTCGAGCATCCATTCCGAAGCATGACGCAAGGTCCGGTTGGCATCCTTCTGCGCGGCAATGATGGTCGCGATCTCCGGATCGTCCGAATCGGGTATCTCGTCGATTTCGTCGAGCAGTTCCTCCATTGCAGCCCCGCCGTCACGCAGGAGTTTGCGGCCGAGCAGGTCGATTGCCTGAATGCCGTTGGTGCCCTCATAAATCGGGGCGATGCGCGAATCGCGAAAATACTGCGCCGCACCGGTTTCCTCGATGAAGCCCATGCCGCCATGCACCTGTACGCCGGTCGACGCGATGTCGACGCCCAGATCGGTGCACCAGGCCTTGACCACGGGGGTCAGGAGGTCGGTGCGTCGCTGGTTGTAACCGCGCGTCTCGGCGTCGCCGTGATGGCGTGAACGGTCCAGCGCGGAGTTCGTGTAATAGGCCAGCGCCCGCATGGCCTCGGTCTGGGCCCGCATGGACATCAGCATGCGGCGCACATCCGGGTGCTGGATGATCGTCACGGAGTCTCCGCCGCTCGCGACCGGCGCGGACTGGACCCGCTCGCGGGCATAGGCCACGGCGTGCTGGTAGGCGCGCTCCGCGACCGCGACACCCTGCAGGCCGACATTGAGGCGCGCGTTGTTCATCATCGTGAACATGCAACGCAGCCCGTCATGCTCCTCGCCGATCAGATACCCGACGGCGCCGTCGCTATTCTCGCCATAGGCCATGACACAGGTCGGGCTCGCATGGATGCCCAGCTTGTGCTCGAGACTGATGGCGTGGGCGTCGTTGCGTTCGCCCAGCGAGCCGTCGTCGTTGACGAGGAACTTCGGCACAAGGAAGAGGCTGATGCCCTTCACACCCGGCGGCGCATCGGGCAGGCGGGCGAGCACGAGATGGATGATGTTGTCGGTGAAGTCCTGCTCGCCATAGGTGATGAAAATCTTCGTGCCCTTGATCCGGTAATGGTCGCCCTCGCGCTCGGCGCGGGATTTGAGCAGGCCGAGATCGGTACCCGCCTGAGGCTCGGTCAGGTTCATGGTGCCGGTCCACTCGCCAGAGACCAGTTTTTCAAGAAATGTCGCCTTGAGGTCGTCTGAACCATGCGCAATCACGGACTCGATCGCGCCGATGGTCAGTAGTGGGCACAGGGACCAGGCGAGGTTCGAGGATTGCCACATCTCCTGCAGCGCTGTGGTGATTGTCCATGGCAGACCCATGCCGCCATGCTCCGGCTCGAACGGGGTTCCGTTCCAGCCGCCCTCGACAAACGCCTGATAGGCCTCCTTGAAGCCGTCTGGTGTTTTGACGTCGCTGCCCGACAGCGTCGATGTCTGCTGGTCACCTGTTTGGTTCAGCGGGGCAACGACCTCTCCCGTGAAACGCGCGGATTCATTGAGGATCTGCTCTACCAGATCGCTGGTTGTCTCCGTGAATGCCGGGAGGGCGCGCAGGCCGTCCATGTCGCAGAGATTCTCGAGAACGAACTGCATGTCCTGCACGGGTGCGTTGTAGTCGGACATCAGACGTATTCCTCGGCAATCGAGCGTTGCTCACAAACTGGTCATCGGCTGACATGATACGGGGCAAACTGGAGTAACGGAACCACCATGGTGCAACGGATGCTGAGGTTTTCAACGATAAACGCATACTCGGCGCCGTGGCACGCAAGTTGCGTCAATATTGCCCGGGGGGGCATGAAAGAGATGCAGGAGGGGGAAACATGACGCGTGGCAAATTGACGATTCCATTGATCGACATTTCAGGTTTTGAAAGCGGTAATGCCGCGGCCCGCGACGCTATCGCGGCTGCGGTCGGCGCGGCGTCAGAACAGTATGGTTTCATGCGTTTGACAGGTCACGGCGTGCCAGCTCAAACGGTCGCGGATATGTTCTCGCAAGGCACGACGTTTTTCGCCAATCCCGAAACCGAGAAACTTGCGATCCGTGATCAGGCGGCCAACCGGGGCTATGTGCCGATGTACGATCAGGTCTATCCGGGTGAAAAGCCGGCCGGTCAGGAATCTTTCAGTATGGGCCACCCGACGCCGCCGACCGACGAAGCGCTGGGCGAGCTGCCCTTCTACAAGCCAACGCCATGGCCGGATTTACCCGGCTTTCACGAGACGATGCACGACACCTATGAAGCAATGTTTGCGGTCGGAGAGACGATACTCTCGGCAATGGCGCTACATCTGGGACGCGAGCCCGACTTCTTCGTCAGCGCGCTGCAAAACAGTTATTCGAACATGCGCATCATTCATTACCCCGAGCCTGGCGACATCGTCGATGTCACCGATTTCGGTTCGCGGCCGCACGAGGATCGCGGCTTGATCACGCTGCTGATTCAGGACGGGAACGGCGGCCTTGATGTGGAAGGGCCAGACGGTGAGTGGATTGCCGTCGAGCCCGATCAGGCTTCAATAATATGTAATGTCGGCCGGTTACTTCGCCGTTGGACCAACAACCGCTATGTGTCGGCGATCCATCGTGTCGTCAACCGTGCGGGCACCAGCCGCCAGTCGATCCCCCTGTTCGTGCATCCTGGCTTCGACCAGGTGGTCGATGCCGCTGACTTCGCCGCGCCGGGCGACAAGGTCAAGTTCGAACCCGTCGTCGCCGGACCATTCACTTATGAAGATTTCGCCATGCAGCGGCCATCCTGGAAGACTCAGCTAGCCGAGTAGGGTAAACTTCAGACGCGTTGAACGGGGCGACGACCAACCAGAGCGCGGCGTGTGCCCTATAGGACCTTGCCGGGGTTCATCAGGCCCTTGGGGTCGAGCGAATTCTTGATCATGCGCATCATGTCCAGTTCCACGGCCGGCTTGCGCTCGGCCAGATCGTGGACCTTGAGCTTGCCGATGCCGTGCTCGGCCGAAAAGCTGCCGCGCATCGACAGCGCGATATCGATGACCCGGCCGGTGATCTCGTCCCAGCGGTCGAGGAACGCCTGCGGGTCGGCATCGACCGGCTGGGCCAGATTGTAATGGACGTTCCCGTCGCCGACATGGCCGAACGCGAGATGCCGGATGCCGGGGCAGAGTTCCGTCGTCGCGGCATTGGCCTCGCGAATGAATTGCGGGACCCGCGAGATGGGCACGGACACGTCGTTCTTGATGCTCGCGCCATCGGGCTTCTGGGCCAGGACCATGGCCTCGCGCAGGAACCACATCTGTTCGCGCTGCGCGTCCGACTGGGCGATCGTGGCATCGACGACCAGCCCGTCGTCATAGGCGGTGGCGAGGAGGCTCTCCATCGCCGTGCCCAAATCCGAATTCTCGTCGCTGCTCTCGAACTCGATCAGCGCGTACCATTCATGGAGGCCTTCGAGGAACTCGAACATGCCCTCGATGTGTTGCTTTGACATATCGATGGCGAGGCGGGGGATCAGTTCGAACCCCGAAACCGCGTCACCGCTCGCCTTGCGCGCACGGCCGAGCACCTCGAGAACGTCTTCGAGGTCGCGCAACGCGATGAATGCCGTGTTGCGGACGCGTGGCTTGGGAAACAGCTTGAGAACCGCGCCGGTGATGATCCCGAGCGTGCCCTCGGCGCCGATGAACAGATGTTTCAGGTCATAGCCGGTGTTGTTCTTGCGCAGGCCGGTCAGCCCGTCCCAGATCTGCCCGTCGGGCAGGACGACTTCGAGGCCCAGCGCCAGTTCGCGGCTGTTGCCATAGCGGATCACCGCCGTGCCACCGGCGTTGGTCGAGAGGTTGCCGCCGATCTGACAGGATCCCTCGGCACCAAGACTAAGCGGGAAGAACCGGTCATGTTCCTCGGCAACGTCCTGCAAATTGGCCAGAACGCAGCCCGCATCCACGGTCATGGTGAAGTTTACCGGATCGACCTCGCGGATTTTATTCATGCGGACGAGGCTCAGGATGACTTCGCCCGAGGCGACGGCACCGCCGCAAAGACCGGTGTTGCCACCCTGGGGAACAATCGGGACATTGGCGTCGTGACACGCCGCCACAACTTGCGAGACCTCGGATGTGGAGGCGGGGCGCACCACGCAAGGCGTCTCGCCGCGAAACAGGCCGCGCTGTTCGGCGATATAGGGCTCCATGTCCGAAACGTCGGTGACCATACCGGCATCGCCGACAATTTCGGCGAGTCGGTCGAGCAGGCCGTCTGGCAGTCCGGGGGCTGTCGCGAGTTTGTTCATGGCGACTGATGTAGCCCTCTCGCACGATCTGGGCAATACGCGCGTCGTGTTCGTCTCAACCCTTGTGCGCGGTTGCGGCGCGGCGCAGGCGGTCGTTGATTGCCCGCCCGATACCCGTTTCAGGCACCGGCGCCACGGCGATTCCCGCGAATTCCGGACGATCGAGTTCGCGCAATGTCGCGAACAGCCGGGCGGCGGCCTCGATTATGTCGCCGGACGGGCTGAGGTTGCGGGTGGCAGCCGCATTACCCGCAAGTGGGTCACCGAAGAACACGAAGGCCTCGTCCGGCCTGACTTCCGTCGCGTTGATCCGCAGGGGGATCGACGGCGCGTAGTGTTTGGCGATCTGACCGGGCGAACGTGGCGCCGTGCCGGGTTCGGCCACGCTCGCATCGTCGATCGGCCCGAGTATCTCTTCAAGCTGTTCGCGGGTCACCGCCCCGTGGCGCAGGATCGCGGGACGTGTGTTGCAGAGGTCGATCACCGTGGATTCGAGCCCGACCATGCAGGGGCCGCCGTCCATGATTAGATCCGGCGCGTCGCCGAGGGAGTCCGCCACATGAGCTGCCGATGTCGGACTGACTTCGCCCGCGCGGTTGGCGCTGGGGGCGGCAATGGGGCCACCGAAACGCGCGAGCAGATCGCGGGAAAGCGGATGGGCCGGCGCGCGCAGCGCGACCGTGTCCAGGCCGGCGCTCACCAGAAATGACAGGCCGGAATCCGGTAGCCGCGGGACGACGAAGCTGATGGGTCCCGGCCAGAAGTGCGCGGCGAGGGTGGCGGCGGGTTCGTTGATCTCGCCGAGTGCGCGCGCGGTGGCAAGTCCCTCGACATGCACGATCAGCGGGTTGAAGCTCGGCCGTTCTTTCGCGGCAAAAATACGCGCAACGGCGTCGTCGTTACGCGCGTCGGCGCCCAGCCCATAGACCGTCTCGGTCGGGAACGCGACGAGACCGCCTTCGCGCAGCCTGTTCGCGGCGCTTTTGAGCGTATCGTCATTCGCCGGTTCGATGCGATCCACAGCCGGGGCGTCTCAGCGGCGGCCGAACGCGACGAAGCCGGGGTTGAGATATTTGGGCTTGCTGTAGGGCAGCGGCGTGCCGTCGAATGTCTCGAGCGATCCGCCGGCGGCGAGCACGATCGCGTGTCCCGCGCCCGTGTCCCATTCACAGGTCGGGCCGAAGCGGGGGTAGATATCCGCCTCGCCGGCGGCCAGACGCCCGAACTTCAGGGCGCTGCCCTGGGGGACACGGTTCCGGACGTTCATGTCGGCCAGATAGGCCTCGAGCTTGTCGTTGACCGCGTGGGAGCGGCTGACCAGCACATCCATGCCTTCGTCAGGAATTTCGCGACAGCTGATGGCGTGTTCTTCGCCGCGCGCCCCGTCTTGGCCTTCGATCAGGGTCGCGCCTACGCCGGTGGCCCCGGCATACATCAGGTCGAGGGCGGGCGCGTAGAGAATGCCCACGCGGGGCACGCCGCCATCGACCAGACCGATATTGACCGTGAACTCGTCGTTACGCTTGAGGAACTCCCGGGTGCCGTCGAGGGGGTCCACGAGCCAGAACCGGTCGCCGATATCCGTCGGGCTCTCGCCGTTGGCGAATTCTTCCTCGGAGATCACAGGAATCTCGGGTGTGAGTGCGCGCAGGCCGGGGACGATGATGGACTCGGAGGCCGTGTCGGCCAGGGTCAGGGGGGAGCCGTCATCCTTGCGGGTGCTGTCGAAATCGGTGCCGTATATTTCGAGGATCGCGTCTCCCGCCGCGTAGGCGAGGTCGCGAACCGCGGGGATCAGGCGCGCCGGGTCAGAAGTCATGATTTGTCTTTCCGGTGTTCGGTGTTGTGCGGTTGGCGTCGGCGTGGGTGCTACTCGGCCGCGAGCGGTCGGTTGGCAAGCGCCCAGATGACGTCCGGCGTCGCCGGCATGTCCACATCGGGGAACCCGCCATCGCTCGACAATGCATCGACGATGGCGCTGATCGCGGCCGGCGGGGCGCCGATGGCGCCGGCCTCGCCGGTGCCCTTGATGCCCAGCGGGTTGGTCGTGCACTTCTCGTTACGCATGGAAAACGCGAACCGGGGCACGTCATCGGCGCGCGGCATGCGGTAATCCATGAACGAGCCCGAGACGAGCTGGCCCGACTCTTCGTCATAGATCGTGTGCTCGTGCAGCGCCTGTCCGACGCCCTGCACGACCCCGCCATGCACCTGGCCCTCGATCAGCAATGGGTTGATCGTGTCGCCGAAATCATCGACCACGGTGTAGCGCTGGATTTCCGGGATGCCCGTGTCCGGATCGATCTCGATCTCGCAGATATGGCAGCCGTTGGGGAAGGTCGCCGCATCGGGCGTGTGGGAGACGGACGTATCGAGCCCCGGTTCCATGTCGTCCGGCAGGTTCGCCGGGTCGTTTGCTGCCCTGGCGACCTCGAACAGGGACATGGTCCGGTCCGTACCGGCCACGCGGAAGGTGCCGGCGGCATATTCGATGTCGGCCTCGGCGGCCTCCATCATGTGCGCCGAGACCGCGCGGCCCTTCTCGATGATTTCCTCCGACGACTTGGCGACGGCGACGCCGCCGACCGTGACCGAACGCGATCCGCCGGTCAGGCCCGGCGGCACGATATCGCTGTCGCCCTGCACCATGACCATCTGGTCGGTGTCGATGCCCAGCCGGTCGGACATGATCTGCTTGTAGGATGTGTCGTGGCCCTGCCCATTCGACATGGTGCCGATGTAGAAGGTGATGATTTCGTTGTCGGAATCGATGCGCACATCGGCAACTTCGGCATTGCCGCCGCCGCATTTCTCCACATAGGTCGCCATGCCGATGCCGCGCAGCTTGCCCTGCCTGGCACTCTCGGCCTTGCGTGCCGGGAAACCCGCCCAGTCGGCCTGCTTCATGCCTTCTTCCATGATCGCGGTGAAATTGCCGCTGTCATAGATCTCACCGAAGGCGGTTTCGAACGGAAGCTTGTCGGGCCGGATGAAGTTGCGCCGCCGGATTTCGTCGGGCGACAGGCCAAGCTCGCGCGCACATTTGTCTACCAGGCGCTCGATGCAGTAGATCGCCTCGGGACGGCCGGCGCCCCGATAGGCGTCTGTCGGCACGGTGTTGGAGAACACGCCCTTCACGTTGGCCCAGACCGCCGGGAAGGCGTACAGGCCGTTGAGCATCGTCGTGCCGGCCTCGGTGGGTATGTAGGTGCCGAAATGGGACAGGTAGGCCCCGAGATTGGCGTAGGTCGTGACCCGCAGCCCGAGGAACCTGCCGTCGCCATCGCAGGCCACCTCGGCCTTGGTGACATGGTCGCGGCCCTGGATATCCGACAGGAAGCCCTCGCTGCGTTCCGACGTCCAGCGCACGGCACGCTTAAGTTTCATGGCGGCCCAGGTCACGAGCGGCTGCTCGGGATGGGGGAAAATCTTCATGCCGAAACCGCCCCCGACGTCGCCGGTGACGACCCGCAGCCGTTCCTTGTCGATGTTGAGGATGCTGCCGGCCAGCGCGTCGCGGATGACATGGGTACCCTGCGACGAGGTGTAGAGGGTCAGCCGGTCGCTCGCGGTGTCGTAGTCGCAGATGGCCGCGCGCGGCTCCATCGGATTGACGATGATCCGGTTGTTCGTCAGCTCCAGCGTGGTGACATGGGCGGCCTTGGCAAACGCCGCCTCGGTGGCCGCCTGATCGCCCTTGCCCCAGTCGAAGCAGATGTTGTTCGGCGCGTCGTCGTGAATTTGCGCCGCCCCGTCCTGGGTCGTGCGGAAGGTGTCGGTCGAAGCGGCGAGCGGGGTGTAGTCGACTTCGATCAGATCGGCGGCGTCACGCGCCTGATCGAGCGTTTCTGCCACGATGAGCGCCACCGGCTGGCCGACATGACGGACCTTGCCCTGGGCCAGAAGCGGCCGCTCGGGCTTCACGTTGTCGGTTTCATCAAGGTTGGTGACCGGGAACATGCACGGCATGGGGCTGATGTTGTCGCCCGCCAGATCCGCGCCCGTGAGTACCAGAAGCACGCCGGGTGCCGTTTCTGCGGCGGCCGTATCGATCGCGCCGAGCTCGGCATGGGCGTGGGGGGAGCGCAGCACGAAGGCATGGCTCTCATTGTCGAGCTGCACATTATCCGCGTAGGTGCCGCCGCCGGTCAGGAGCCGGAGGTCTTCGATACGCGTGACGGATTGACCGATGCCGAACTGGCCCATGAGAGGTCCTCTTGGAGGCTTGATCTGAATGTATGAATACGTTGCGAGGATGATATGCGACTTGATCCGTCGAGACCAAGCCCTCCGGCGCAAATACTCTGTTATTCTTTGCCCGTGATGGCCGCAGAAAGCGAACAGAGAACACCAGAATCCGGGGACGCCCCGGGTGATTTCCCCGGGCGCTACTGGCATCCGCTCGACGACGGACGCATCCAGTGCGATCTGTGCCCGCGTTTCTGCAAGCTGAACGACGGACAGCGCGGGCTGTGTTTTGTGCGCGCACGCGAAGACGATCAGATCGTGCTCACGACCTATGGCCGCTCCTCGGGCTATTGCATCGATCCGATCGAGAAGAAGCCGCTCAACCATTTTCTGCCGGGCACGCCGGTCCTGAGCTTCGGCACGGCAGGCTGCAACCTGACGTGCAAATTCTGCCAGAACTGGGACATCTCCAAGAGCCGGGAATTCGATACCCTGGCCGATCAGGCGATGCCCGCGGCGATTGCGAAAGCGGCGGCCGAGCATGGCTGCCGGTCGGTTGCGTTTACCTACAACGACCCGGTGATCTTCCTCGAATACGCCGTCGACGTGGCCCAGGCCTGCCGCGAGGTCGGCGTACGCACGGTCGCGGTGACGGCGGGCTACATCACGCCCGAACCCCGAGCGGAGTTTTTCCACCAGATGGATGCGGCGAATGTGGACCTAAAGGGTTTCACCGAGGATTTCTACCAGCAGCTCTGCACTGCCTCGCTCGCCGATGTGCTCGACACGCTGGTCTATATCCGCCACGAGACCGATTGCTGGCTCGAGATCACCAACCTGATCATCCCCGGCCAGAATGACGACCCGGCGGAACTGGCGGCGATGTCCGCCTGGATCGTCGAGAATCTCGGCCCCGATGTGCCGGTGCATTTCTCGGCCTTTCATCCCGACTGGAAGATGATGGACACGCCGGCCACGCCTCACGAAACGCTGGCCCGGGCGCGCCGGATCGCGCTCGAAGCCGGGGTGAACTATGTCTACACCGGCAATGTCCACGACAAGGGCCGGCAGAGCAGCTACTGCCCGAACTGCGCGGCGCGGACGATCGGCCGCGAGTGGTACGAACTCAGCGAGTGGAACATCACCCCGGTGGGGAACACCGGCGGAGCGTGTGCGAACTGCGGGACGCGTATCCCCGGCGTGTTCGACGCCGCACCAGGGAACTGGGGCCGCAAGCGCAAGCCGGTGGAGCTGCGGAGCTAGCCCAACTCGTCGTCCCCGCGAAGGCGGGGACCCATAATCACAGGCGGTTCACCCGGCTGGCTGTGGCGTTTATGGATGCCCGCCTGCGCGGGCATGACGATAATCATTGGGTGGGCTTCTAATCCGGCAGCGGTTTGCCCGCCGTCTCCTTCAGGGTCAGCACCACGGCGAACGACACGACCGCGCAGGCGATCAGGTACCAGGCGATCGATAGATCGTTGTGGGACCGGGCGATGAGCCAGGTCGCGACCAGCGGCGTCGTGCCGCCGAAGATGGCAAGCCCCACATTGTAGCCGACCGACAGCGCGCTCACCCGGACCCGGCGCGGGAACATCTCCGTCAGGGCCGCCGGCGCGCCGCCGAAATAGGCGCCGATCAGCACCGCGAAGCCGAGTTGTCCGGCGAGGATCATCTCGAAGTCCGGATGGTGCATCAGCCAGATCAGCGGGTAGCCGAGAAGGGCGATACCGCCCGCGCCGAACATCAGCAGCGGCTTGCGGCCGATCCGGTCGGACAAGGCGCCGAACAGCGGGATCAGCACCAGCAGAACAGCCATGGAGATGGTGTTGATGTCGAGCGCGTCGGAGCGCGGCTCCTTCACCTGCTTGATCAGCCAGGTCACCACATAGACGAACATCATGTAGAAGCCGACGGCGTTGATGATGTTGAAGCCGATGACCTTGAGCATGGCCTGCCACTGGGTTGTCAGCGCCTCGATGACCGGGTTCTTCGGTTTGTCGGCCGCGTCGTCCTCGGGCATGTCCGGCAGGTGACGGCGGATCACCAGGCCGACCACGCCGACCAGGATGCCGCCCAAAAACGGCAGGCGCCAGCCCCAGGCCGAGACGTCTTCGGCCGACATGAATTCGCTGACCAGCGCGCTGACGCCCGAGCCGAGCAGGATGCCGCCGACCGCGCCGAATAGCGTCCAGCTGGTGAAGAAGCCGCGGCGACGGGTCGGGGAATGCTCGGCCAGATAGACGATCGAGCCGGTGTATTCGCCGCCGACCGACAGGCCCTGGAGCATGCGCATCGCCACCATGAGGAAGGCCGCGGCGACACCAATGGTGGCGTGGTCGGGCAGGATGCCGATCACGCCGGTGGGGATCGCCATCAGCATGACGGACAGCACGAGCGCGCGTTTGCGGCCGATCTTGTCGCCGATATAGCCGAACACGAAACCGCCGATCGGGCGCATCATGAACCCGGCGGCGAACGCGCCGAAGGAGGCGATCAGCGAGACGGTCGGGTCGTCGGAGGGGAAGAACAGCCGGCCGATGATCGGCGCGTAGAAGCCGTAAACCGCAAAGTCGTACCATTCCAGAACATTGCCGGTGATACCGGCGGCGATCACCTTGCGGCGGTTGCGTGCTTCCGTCACGTCACTCATATGAAGGCCCCCAGCCTGAATTGAGGTGGAATCCTAGCGGTGTGATCCGTGTTCGGGCAACCAATCATAGCGTCATGCCCGGACGTGCTGTGGCTTACGGGCGGGTTTGAAACCCGCTCCTACGGAACACCGCAGCACAATGTAGGGGCGGGTCTGCGACCCGTCCGTTCACCCCCATACGACGACAAGCGAACCATGAGGGTGTCTCGAGATACGCGGATCAAGTCCGGTCATGACATGTTCTTTTGGATACTAGTGGAACGTCTCGGTGGTGTAGCGCCACAGGCGGATCGAATCGTCCCAATGGTCCTGCGGCAGTCCTGCCTTGGCCTTCAGGTGGCGCAGGAACTGATCCGCCGCGGGCACCTGCGCCCAGACCTGGGGCAGGAACAAGCCGCGTCGCGTGTGCCCGTCCGCGTCCGTTGCCTGCAGGATCACCCCGTCGACATCGGGCTGGAGCGCGTCGACCGCCTCGGCCTCGGAGGCAAACGCGATCGGTCGCGGGTGGGACAGGATCGAGACCGAGACATCCATCATCGCGGCTTCCTCGGCTGTCAGCTTCGGAAATCGCGGGTCGCCGAAGGCCGCCTTGTAACCGTTCCCGGCCACGTCGGCGATCAGCGAGCGGTGCGGCAGGATGCTGCCGACGCAGCCGCGCAACCTTTCATTGAGCGTCAGCGTCACGAAGGCGGCGCGGTAGGTCTCCAGTGCCGGCGAAAAGCTGCCATGCTGCACCTCGGCCGGGCGCCCGGTGCGCAGCCCGTTGGCGATGGAGCGTTTCGTGCCATCGATCAGCATGGCCCGGTCGTCGTCGGGCAGGCGGGCGGTGGACGCGTATTCCAGCGCCCAGGCGCCATACCCAACCACGCGGTCGCGATGGTCGCGCCCGCCGGTGTCGCCGGAATTGCGGACGTCCAGCGTCGTGACCCGCAGGTCGAGCGCGTGGGCGCGCGCGAGCAGACCCTTGACCGGGAACCGCCCGCAGGCCTGTTCGTCCTCGATCTTGTCGGGGCTGAGTGTCTCGATGGACCGCCGGAATCCCTGATCGAGCCGGTTGGCCGCGTCATAGTCGTGGTAGTGGCTGAGGTCCGAGCTGATCAGCACAAGGGTCTCCGGGCCGCCCCACAGCGCCTTGAGCAGCGCGTCGGTCTCGTCGGGTGATGGCCCGCCGACGATCACCGGGACCAGTGTGAAATCCCCGAGCACCCGCTGCAGGAAGGGCAGGTGGATCTCCAGGCTGTGTTCCTCGGCATGGGGGATGTCCGATTGCTCGACACCCGGCACCGTCAGGGCCGTCGCGATGCCGGCCGAATCGATGGGCACATCTCCCAGCGGCGTGCGGAATGCATGCGCGGACGGCACGCAGAATTTTCGCACCGCCACCTTGTGGGGCGGGCCGAGCAGCACGACCCGGCTGATCTCGCCCGCCCGGTCGGCGACGGTTTGGTAGGCGCTGGCCGCGATGGGCCCGGAATAGATATAGCCCGCATGGGGCGCGATCAGCGCCTTGGGCGCCAGCCCGTTGTCCCGTGCGCCGGCCATGCAGGCATCGACCATGCGCGTGAGCGCGTCGGGCTCGGCGGGGTAGAACGTCCCCGCGATTGCGGCGGGTCTGATATGTGTTTGAGTGCTATCTGACATTTCGATGACTTGTCCGGGACTCGGATATTCCTATATCCGCGTGTTACACGACAGGTTAGCGCGCCCCGTCGAGCGCGCCAAACCACCAAACCCGTATTTACGAGAGGACGCCGATATGCTGACGGTCTACGGCCTGAAGAGCTGCGACACGACCAAGAAGGCATTGAAATGGCTGGAGCGTCGCGAGACGCCACACCGTTTCCTCGACGTCCGCGCCGACGGTGTCGACAGCGACAAGCTCACCGAATGGGCGATGGAAGTGGGATGGGAAGTCCTGCTCAACCGCGGCAGCACCACCTGGCGGAACCTCGATCAGGTCATCCGCGACAACGTCACCGAGGATATCGGCCTGCAGCTGATGGCGGAGAACCCGACCCTGATCAAGCGCCCGGTGATCGAGACCGGTGCGGGGGTGCTGGTCGGCTGGAAGCCCGAGCAGCAGCGCACCCTCGAGGATTTGATTTAGAGACTCGGTTTCGGGCGGGATTCAAACCCGCCCCTTCACCTTAAATCGTCATGTCCGGACTTGATCCGGGCATCTCACATCAGGTGGTGCCGAGATACGCGGATCAAGTCCGCGTATGACCGTCATACTACCCCTCCCGGACCGTCACCCCGTTCTGGCCATACGCGTCGATGACGTCCTGACCGAAGCGCTCGCGGATGATCGCCGTCGATTGTGGTGGCAACGAGATGTCGTTGTAGTCCTCGCGCGATCTGCCGGTGATCACCACCAGCAGCCGCGCGTCGTCGTCCGAGATATTCTCGAACTGGCGATCGACGCCGGGCGGCACGGCGATCATGTCGTAGGGGTCGAGGTCGATATGGTCCTGGCCCTCTTCGCCCCAGCGAATGCGAAAACGACCGGTCAGGCACATGAAGGTCTCGACCGTGTGGTGATGGGCATGCAGCAGAGGGCGGTCGCCCGGCGGGCAATCGGCGATCAGCACACTGATATTGTCCGGACCCTGGATCGCCGCGTGATGTGCCATGGGGCCGCCCTGATTCTCGGGCGCCATCAGCAGATAGAGGTTCTTCGCCGCGACCATCTCGCGCGCCTCACGCGGCACGCCGATGGAATCCCCCGACGTGGCCGACAGCGGCTGCATGTCCGCAATGCGCGCGATGCGTGTCGCCATCTGTGCATCCGAAATCTCGATGGGGGCGGGCACCTGCGGGCCGCTGATGCTGCCGTCGGCGTGGCGCCAGGCGGTGCCGATCTTCGCGTAGGCGTCGAGGACGTCCTGACCGAATTTTTCGCGCATGAAGTCTGTCTCGCCCGGCGGCATCGAGATGTCCGAGAAATCCTCATCGCCTTCGCCGTTGATGATCACCAGCAGCAGCGCCTCTTCGTCGGTGATGTTCTCGAACTGCCGGTCCACGCCCGGAGGTACGGCGATCATGTCATGGGGCTCCAGGTCGATCTCCTGTTCGCCCGCGCTGCCCCAGCGGATTCGGAACTTGCCGGTCAGGCACATGAAGCTCTCGACGGTGAAGTGATGGGCGTGCAGCAAGGGTTTGTCGCCCGGCGGGCAGCGCGCGATGATCACGCTCGTGCCGCTGTCGCCGCTGACGGCGGGCCTCTGGGCCATCGGCCCGCCCTGGTTCTCGGGCGCCATCATCAGGTAGAGCGTTTCGGCCGCCATGATCTCATAGGCTTCGCGCGGGATGCCGGTGTCCGCGGCATAATGCGCCGACTGGGATTCCTGTTCATTGAAGCGTGCGATGTGCGGCGCCATTTCTTCCGGGCTGATGTCGATGGTTTGCATGCTGTTCCCTCCGATGTTGAGTTTAGGGGGAATAGTCACGGCCTGTCACGAACACGGCGAGCCGACCGTACGCCAAGATCTTAAACGTCATACCCGGGCTTGGCCCGGGTATCTCTTCTTCGGCGGGGACAAGATGCGCGGATCAAGTCCGCGCATCACGATTTTACAGAGCTAAAGCGGCCAGAAGATTAGGATCAGCGGTACCGACGTGGCGACGATGATGATCTCAAGCGGCAGGCCCATGCGCCAGTAGTCGCCGAAGCGGTAGCCGCCCGGGCCCATCACCAGCACGTTGTTCTGATGCCCGATCGGGGTCAGGAAGGCGCAGGAAGCGCCGATGGCGACCGCCATCAGGAACGGGTCGGCATTGACCCCGAGCTGGTTCGCGATCGCGACCGAGATCGGCGCCATGACGATGGCCGTGGCGGCGTTGTTCATCAGGTCCGACAGGGTCATGGTCACGACCAGCACGATGGTCAGCACCGCCCAGATGGGGATGCTGCCGGACAGGCCGACGATGCTTTCGGCAATCAGCTGGGTGCCGCCGGTGAACTGGAGCGCATTGCCCAGTGGGATCATCGCCCCAAGCAGCACGATGACCGGCCATTCGATCGTCTGGTAGGCCTCGTTGGCGCTGATCCGGTTGAGCAGGATCAGCGCCACCACGGCGGCGGCGAATGACACATGGACCGGCGTCCAACCCATCACGGTCGACAGAACGGAGGCCGTGAAGATTAGGATGGGGATCAGCACGGCGCGCGGTTTGCCGACCGTCAGCCGCCGCTCGGCGAGCGGCAGGCAACCCATTTCGGCGACGGCGTCGGTGAGCTCCTCCTCATTGCCCTGGAGCAGCAGTACGTCGCCGGCGCGAAACTGGGTGCGTGCCAGGCGTTCGCGGACCGGCTGGCCTTCCCGGGCGAGAGCCAGGAGGGCGACGCCGAACCGCCGGCGCATGCCAAGTGTTTGCGGGCTGCGCCCCTCGATCCGGGAGCCGGGCTGGACAACCGCTTCGACGGTGCCGACCTGGTCGGAGCGGATGTTTTGCTCTTCGAGATGCTCGCTGCCGGTGAGCGTCAGCCCGCCTTTCTTGAGCAGGTCGTCGAGGGTCGCCGGGTCCACGCGCAGAAGCAGCGTGTCGTCGGCACGCAGCCGCTCATTCTGGATATAGGTCAGGCGTCGTGAATCTTCCCGGAGCAGCCCGACGACGATGGAGCGGTCCTCGTCCAGCGCCTCGAGGTCGCGCACGGTCTTGCCGATGAATTCGGATTCCGCATCGACGTTGACCTCGACCACGTAGGAATCCAGATCGAACATCTCCTCGGCCGAGCGTCGCCCGGTCCGGTCCGAGGGGAGCAATCGCCAGCCGATCACCAGGACGAAGATCAGCCCGATCAGCGCGATGGGCAGGCCGACGAAGGCAAAATCAAACAGCGCAAACGGCTCGCCGGTTACATCCGTGCGGAAGGTCGCGACGATAATATTCGGTGGGGTGCCGATCAGGGTGACCAAGCCGCCGAGGATGGTGGCAAACGATAGCGGCATCAGCACGGCCGAGGGGCGCTCGGACAGGCGCAGCGCCAGCGGCATGAGCAGCGCCAGCGCACCGACATTGTTCATGAAGGCCGACAGCACGGCACCGATGCCCGACAGGGCGGTCATCTGACTGCCCTGGCTCTTTGCCATCCGCAGGACGGCGCCGGCGATCAGGTCGATGACGCCGGAGACCTGCAGCGTGCGGCTGATCACCAGCACCGCGGCGACCGTGATCACCGCCGGGTGGCCGAAGCCCCGGAACGCCAGGTCGGTCGGCACCACGCCACCGATCACGGCGAGGATCAGCGCGGTGAAGGCCACGATGTCATAACGCCAGCGGCCCCACATGAAGAACACGAGGGAAAAGCCGAGGATGGCGAAGATGATGATCTGGTCGGGGGTCATGGGATGATTTCTACCACGCTTGAAACATGAACAAACGCCGTCATGCGCGGACTAGATCCGCGCATCTCTGTTGGTATTCGATTGGCAATGCGGTGAGGCGAGATGCCCGGATCAAGTCCGGGCATGACGAAGATGGGGCTTCAGCCTACTCGAAGGCCTCTTCCCAGCTGCCTTCGGTGGCGGCCTTGGAATATTCCGTCGCCCGGTTCTCGAAGAAGTTCGCATGCTCGACGCCGTTGAGCATCTCTTCCATCCAGGGCAGCGGGTTCTTCTCGATCCGGTACACCGGCTGCAGACCCAGCTGGGACAGGCGGCGGTCGGCGATGTAGCGGATATACTGCTTCACCTCGCGGCCCTCGAGCCCCTCGATGCCGCCCATCTCGAACGCCAGGTCGATGAAGGCGTCCTCATGGTTCAGGACGGTCTCGCAGGCCACATAGAGCTCGCGCTGGAACTCTTCGTCCCAGATTTCCGGGTTCTCGTTGATGAAGGTGCGGAACAGCTTGATGATCGAGGCGGTGTGCAGGCTCTCGTCGCGCACCGACCAGGTGACGATCTGGCCCATGCCCTTCATCTTGTTGAAGCGCGGGAAGTTCATCAGGATCGCGAAGGACGCGAAAAGCTGCAGGCCCTCGGTGAACGCGCCGAACATCGCCAGCGTCTTGGCGATGTCCCGGTTCGTCGAGATGCCGAACTCCTGCATGTAGTCGTATTTGTCCTTCATCTGCTGATACTTCAGGAACGCCGAATACTCGGTCTCGGGCATGCCGATCGTGTCGAGCAGATGGGAGTAGGCGGAGATATGGACGGTCTCGATATTGGAGAACGCCGCCAGCATCATCTGCACCTCGGTGGGTTTGAACACCTGCGAGTAGTGCTTCATGTAGCAGTTGTTCACTTCCACATCGGCCTGGGTGAAGAAGCGGAAGATGTGGGTCAGCAGGTTGCGCTCGGAATTGTTCAGGGTGCGGTGCCAGTCCTTCACATCGTCGGCCAGCGGCACCTCTTCGGGCAACCAGTGGACACGCTGCTGCATCAGCCAGGCGTCATAGGCCCACGGATAGCTGAACGGCTTGTACTGAACGCGCTCTTCGAGAAGCGACATGATCCTCTTTCCTCTCCCTCGGATGCGAGGCCCCGGCGCAGCCAATTTTCAGGGGCGGCCCGGGGCGTTACGCATCGGTATTTTGTCACTTGCCTACTGGCAGGCGAGACACTCTTCGTAATCGTTGCGGCTTGCCGCGGCGCGGTCGGCCTCGTCGTCCGCCGTCACCGGCACCAGTGCGGCCACGCTCTCGGAGCGCTGCAGGGATTTCGAGCGGCAGTAGTAGAGGCTCTTCACACCCTTCTTCCACGCCTGGAAATGAATCTGGTGCAGGTCGCGCTTGTGCACGTCCGCCGGCAGGAAGACGTTGAGCGACTGGGACTGGCAGATCTCCGGCGAGCGGTCGGCGGCCAGGTCGATGACCCAGCGCTGATCGATCTCGAAGGCCGTCTTGAACACGTCCTTCTCGTCCTGGGTCAGGAAATCCAGATGCTGGACCGAGCCCTCATTGGCCGTGATCGACGACCAGGTCTCGTCCGTGTTCTGACCCTTCTCGGCGAGCAGGCTCTGCAGCGCCTTGGAGCGCACGTTGAACGAGCCCGACAGGGTCTTGTGGGTGAAGCTGTTGGCCGCGATCGGCTCGATGCCCGGCGAGGCGCCGCCGCAGATGATCGAGATCGACGCGGTCGGCGCGATCGCCATCTTGTTGGAGAAGCGCTCCTCGATGCCGTAATCGGCGGCGTCGAGGCAGGCCCCGCGTTCGGCCGCGAGCGTCTTCGAGGCTTCGTCAGCCTGGCCGCGAATATGCTTGAACATCTTCTTGTTCCACGCCTTCGCGACGGCGGATTCGAACGGCACCATCTGTTCCTGCAGGAACGAGTGGAAGCCCATGATGCCGAGCCCGACCGAGCGCTCGCGCGCGGCGGAATACTTGGCCTTGGTGAAATGGTCGGGCGCGTTGTCGATGAAGTCCTGCAACACATTGTCGAGGAAGCGCATCACATCCTCGATGAAGGTCGGGTGGTCCTTCCATTCGATGAAGTTCTCGACATTCAGCGACGACAGGCAGCACACGGCGGTGCGGTCATTGCCGAGATGATCCAGGCCCGTGGGCAGGGTGATCTCGGAGCACAGGTTCGACGTCTTGACCGTCAGGCCCGCGAGCTTCTGATGCTCGGGCACATTGCTGTTCACGGTGTCGGAATAGACGATGTAGGGCTCGCCCGTCTCGATCCGCGCCGTCAGCAGGCGGATCCACAGGCTGCGCGCCTTGACCGTGGCGATCGGCGCGCGGTCCTTCGGGCTGACCAGCGCCCAGTCCTCGTCGGCCTCGACGGCGCGCATGAACGCGTCCGACACCAGCACACCATGATGCAGGTTCTGGGCCTTGCGGTTCGGATCGCCGCCGGTGGGGCGCCGGATCTCGATGAACTCCTCGATCTCGGGATGGTCGATCGGCAGATAGACCGCCGCCGAGCCGCGCCGCAGTGAGCCCTGGCTGATGGCCAGGGTGAGCGAATCCATCACCCGGATGAACGGGACGACGCCCGAAGTCTTGCCGTTGTGACCGACCTGCTCGCCGATGGAGCGCAGGTTGCCCCAGTAGCTGCCGATGCCGCCGCCGCGCGCGGCGAGCCAGACATTCTCGTTCCACAGATCGACGATGCCCTCGAGCGAATCGGAGGCTTCGTTGAGGAAGCAGGAGATCGGCAGGCCGCGCTGGGTGCCGCCATTGGAAAGAACAGGCGTGGCCGGCATGAACCAGAGGTTCGAGATGTAATCGTAGATGCGCTGGGCATGAGCCGAATCGTCGGCGTAGTGACACGCGACGCGGGCGAACAGCTTCTGGGGCGAGCCCTTCTCGTCGTTCAGAAGGTAGCGGTCTTCCAGGGTTTCCTTGCCGAAGGCCGTCAGGTTGGCGTCACGCGCCGGATCGATCAGGATACGGACGCGATCGGTCTGGTAGACGTTCGCGGTCTCGTCGTCCTTGCCGACGAGGTCGTTATCCACATCCGGTTGCGCTTCGGATTCGGCTGCCCGTTCCTCGGTCTCCGCCTCGGACGGCTCCAAATCGAGCGAATCAAACAGGTCCATTTCCTTGTTTTCTTCCACTTTGAGCGCCTTTTCCACAGCGCTGTTTTCAGTCGGAATCCCGGTTGATCCGTCCATTTATAAAGGCCCCCTCCACGCGATAATCCAGGCGCTCCACACCTTGTGGGCAGTTTTCAGTGGAAAACCTGCATAACCCACAACATCTAGAGCCGTAACATTCAGTAAACACTAAATGTTGGCGACCTGTCACCGTGAACAAGACGGGAACATTGTAATCTTTGTGGCGGGGGAGTCAATGTGAGAGCCGGATGGGCGCCCGGAAAACCCCGATATTTGCCAAATCATTACGTCTTGCCGCCGCAATCGACTCAAATCCTTTGTGCCCGGTTTGTACTCCGAAACCCAAAATCTTGTGGTCGGCCCCAAAGCGACTCGGGAATTTAGCGGCGAACGAAACGGGATCACCGACAAAACGCGGCCAAAACCCTGTCTGCCCCCTGTTTGGAACGGTGTAAAATAGCGGAATGTGCGGACGATTCGGCCTCATGCATTCCTGGGAAGAGATCCACGCGGCTTATGGGCTGGTGTCGGCGACCTTCGAGTTGCAGCCGCGCTACAACATCGCGCCGTCCCAGGCGATCGTCGCGATTATTCGCGCCGCCAGCCGGGACGATGCGGGCGGCAATATCGATGAACTTGCCCGCGTCCCCGCGCTATTCGGCTGGGGGCTGGTGCCGTCCTGGGCGAAGGACCCGGCGATGGGCGCACGGATGATCAACGCCCGGGCCGAGACGATCGCGAAGAAACCTTCCTTTCGGGCCCCGTTCCGGCGGCGGCGCTGCCTCATCCCGGCGAGCGGCTTCTACGAATGGCAATCCACCGGCACCGGCCCCAAGCAGCCGGTCTGGATATCCCGGCCCGACGGCGGGCTGATCAGCTTCGCGGGATTGTGGGACGCGTGGCTCGGGCCGGACGGGTCGGAACTCGAGACCGCGACGATTATTACCACCGAGGCCAACGAGACCCTGCGGCCGTTCCATCACCGCATGCCGGTGATCCTCAACCCCGACAGCTTCGATACCTGGCTGGGCAACGGGACGGACGACCGTTTCGACAGGGAGGCGGCGGGCGCTCTGCTGCACCCGGCACCGGAAGACATCGTCCGCGTCGTGCCCGTGGGTCGCGCCGTCAATGACATCCGCAACGACGGCCCGGAGCTGCTGACGCCCCACGTCCTGGCAGACGAACCGCCCGATCAGGGGGAGCTGTTTTGATGCGTATGACGAGGGGCCCCAAAATATTCGCGGTCGCCGCCCTCATCGTATTGGTTGCCGTGCTGATGCTGCAGCCCGATCGCAAGCCGCGGTTGATTGAACGGCTCGCGCCGGGCTTGTCGGACGCACACAGCGAATTCACCGCACGGCGGCTGCTCGACATCTACGAAGGAGAGGCGCGCGCCGGTGCGGTTCGCGACTTGACCAACTTTACGTGGGACCGGGTCTGCATGTACCCGCCATATGCGTATTTCAGGCCCGATGGCCCAAACCCGGCGGAACACCCCTTCTATGAGGCGGCGTGGTCCGGCGAAGAATCCTTCGCACGAATTGTGTTCTCCGAGGCGGATGCGGTGATGATGGTCTTGAAAATACCAGCGAACCCCGCGGCCGGCCCGGCCGCTCCATATTCCGGGTATTGCCACGGCCCCTCGGCGCGATACTCGTTCACGGTCGGTGCGGGACAGGAAAGCAACGAGATTTCCCGTGACGCGCCGTCACCGGCGTACAGATCATTTTTGATCGTCGATTAGGCGAATGAAAACGGGGCGTATGGCCCGGACATCACACCGCGTCTCGCACTTTTTGTCAGGCCGCGTCGCGCTTGGGCAGCTTCCAGTCGGGACGCACGAAATGGCAGGTGTAGCCGCCCGGGTTGCGCTCCAGATAATCCTGATGCTCCGGCTCGGCCGGCCAGAAATCTCTGGCCTGGGTGACTTGCGTGACAACCTTGCCCGGCCAAAGCCCCGACGCCTCGACATCGGCGATGGTATCGACCGCGGTCGCGCGCTGCGCGTCGTCGCGCCAGAAGATCGCCGAGCGATATTGCGTGCCCCGGTCGTTGCCCTGGCGGTCGGGCGTCGTCGGGTCGTGGATCTGGAAGAACAATTCGAGGATGTCCCGGTAGCTGACCTGGTCGGGATCGAACACGACCTCGATGGCCTCCGTATGTCCCGTCGCGCCGGTGCGCACATGCTGATAGGTCGCGTTCGGCAATTCACCGCCGGTGTAGCCGACCTGCGTGGAGACGACGCCGGGCAGGCGCCGGATCAGATCCTGCATGCCCCAGAAGCAGCCGCCGGCGAGATATGCGGTTTCGGTCATTTCGGGTCTCCTCGAGTTATTCGGTTACCCAGCAGATAGGTTCGCGCGCGCGTCCTTGCAAGCTAAGCAGCTGCATCCGCAGCCTGGATCGCCTGCCAGACCTTCAGCGGCGTGCACGGCGTGTCGATATGCTGCACCCCCAGATGGGACAGCGCATCGACGATGGCGTTGGTTCCCGCCGACAGCGAACCCACCGTGCCCGCTTCGCCCGCGCCCTTGACCCCGAGCGGGTTGGTCGGCGAGGGGACCTCGTTCTCATCGAAGTTCACGTGGCAGAAGTCGCTGGCGCGGGGCATGCAGTAGTCCATGAAAGACCCGGCCAGCAGCTGGCCCGTCTCGGGGTCGTAGGTCTTGTCCTCCATCAGCACCTGGCCCATGCCCTGGGCGATGCCGCCCATGATCTGGCCGCGTACCAGCATCGGGTTGATGATCGTGCCGACGTCATCCACCACGGTGTAGTTCACCAACTCGGTGACGCCGGTGTCCGGGTCGATCTCGACCTCGCAGACATGGCAGCCGTTGGGGAAGTTGCCGGTCGTGGCGTTGTAGGTGCCGGTCTCGTAGAGGCCGGGCTCCATCTCGTCGGGCAGGTCGTTGCTCTTGTAGGCCGCCGCGGCGATCTCGTGCACGGTGATCAGCTTGTCAGTGCCCGAGACGGTGAAGTTCCCGTCGGCGAACTCGATATCGGCTTCGGACGCTTCCAGGAGATGCGCGGCGAGTTTTTTGCCTTTCTCGATGATCTTGCGCGCGGCAATGGTCAGCGCGCTGCCGGTCATGATGGTCGAGCGTGAGCCGCCGGTGCCCATGCCGAAGGCGGACACGTCCGTGTCGCCCTGCAACACCGCCACCCGCTCGGGGTCGACGCCGAGCAGATCGACGATGATCTGGGTCTGGATCGTGCGGTGGCCCTGGCCGTGGGAAATGGTCGAGGCCACGAAGGTCAGGTCGCCCGACGGGTCGAAGCGCAGCTCCGCCGTCTCGGTGGTGTTGTCTGCCGCCCATTCGAGCGTGTTCGACATGCCGATGCCGCGCAGCTTGCCGCGGGTGGCGGCCTCTGCGCGCCGCGCTTCGAAGCCGGCCCAGTCGGCGGTCTCCATGGCCATGTCCATGTTCTTCTCGAACTCGCCGCAATCGTAGGTGTAGATCAGCGGCGTCTTGTAGGGCATCGCGGCGGACGGGATGATATTTCGGCGGCGCAGTTCGGCCGGATCCATGCCGAGTTCGTCGGCGGCGCGTTCCACCAGCCGCTCGATCATGAACGAGGCCTCGGGCCGGCCTGCACCGCGATAGGGCGAGGTGCAGTGGGTGTTGGTCAGCATGCCCGAGATTTCCACATGCGCCGCCGGGGTGGTGTAGACGCCGATCACCGTGCCGATGTGGACGGCGGGCGGGGCGGCACCCCGATAGGACACGAACGCGCCGAGATTGCCCCAGCTGCGCACACGCACCGCCTGGAACGTGCCGTCGGCATCGAAGGCGAGCGCGACCTTGACGATATTGTCGCGCCCGTCGTCGTCGCTGAGGTGACTTTCGGTGCGGTCGGCGACCCATTTGACGGGCCGGCCGACATGCTTGGACGCCCAGGGCATCAGCACCATCTCGGGATAGATCGAGCCGCGCAGGCCGTAGCTGCCGCCGATATCGTCGGTCACCAGCCGGATCTGGCGTTCGGGCACCTTGAAGGATTGCTCGGCCAGGCTCTGGCGAAACAGCCACGGCCGCTGGAACCCGCAGCGGATCGTGATGCGGCCCGTGCCGATGTCCCAGTCGCCGATGACGGCGCGGTTTTCCATCGCGTTGGCGGTCACCCGGTTGATGACCATGTCCTGCTCGACCACATGGTCGGCGGCGTCGAAGGCGGCATCGGTCGCGGTCTTGTCGCCGGCCTCGTAGAAATATGATTCGTTTTTGGGGCAGTCGTCATAGAGCTGGGGCGCCCCGTCCTGGAATGCGTCGTAGCAGGACACGACCGCCGGCAGCGGCTCGTAATTCACCTCGATCAGCTCGCTCGCATCACGTGCCTGGGCTTCGGTGTCGGCGACGACCATCGCCACCGGATAGCCGATATGCATGACCTTGCCCACGGCCAGCGCGGGCCGGTCGGGGACATACATTGGCCCGCCGTCGCGATGGTTGTAGCTGCCCATGCAGGGAACGACCCCCATCCCGTCGGCGCGGTAGTCGGTGCCTGTGAACACGCCATGCACGCCCGGTGCGGCCTCGGCGGCGGCCTTGTCGATTGAGACGATCTCGGCATGGGCGTGGGGCGAACGCAGGATCACCGCATGGAGCTGGCGGTCGTAATTGATGTCGTCGAGATAGCGGCCCTGGCCCTTGAGCAGACGCGGGTCTTCGAGCCGCGTGACGGCCTGGCCGATGGAAAACTCACCCATGAAACATGTCCTCCTGAGGGGAGGTGCAGATTAGTGAGTTCCGCTGGCGGCAGACAATCCCACCCGCTGTTTTTTTGTTGGAGGGTTCCGGGAGAGGTCAGGCTGCTGATAGGCTTTGCCGAGGACACCACCCCCGCGAAGGTTCAGCACACGACATGGTCAAGCTCAGCGAATTACCCGCGCTTTATCGCGAAGGCTATATGGAGATGGAGGTCCCCGATTTCGAGGACACGCCTTGGGCGGACTGCCCGCCCCTGTCCGGCTGCCGGATCGCTATCGTCTCCACCGCGGGCCTGCACCGCCGGGGCGATCGCACCTTCGATGGTTACGCCGCAGATTACCGGATCATCCCCGGCGATACGGACATGGACGATCTGGTGATGAGTCACCTGTCCACCAACTTCGACCGCACCGGGTTTTATCAGGACGTCAACGTCGCCTTTCCGATCGACCGGCTGCGCGAGCTGCGCGATGAGGGCGTTATCGGCTCGGTCGCGGACCATCATTTCTCATTCATGGGCGCGACCCCGCCGACGGCGATGGAGCCGGTTGTCGCGGATCTGGTCGATATCCTGCGGGCCGACAAGGTCGATGCGGTGCTGCTGGTGCCGGTCTGACCGGCCTGCACGCGCGCCGTGGGCGGGCTGGCACATTTCATCGAACGCGCGGGCATCCCGACGACGCAGATCAGTTTGATCCGCGCCCACACGGAAAAAATCCGCCCGCCGCGCGCACTCGCCGTGCCGTTCGAGTTGGGGCGGCCGCTGGGCGCGCCCAACGAGCCGGATTTCCAGCGCCGCGTGCTGCGCGATTGCCTGTCGCTGCTGGCGCGGCCCGCCGGGCCGGTCCTCGAAGACTTCCCCGATGGGCCGCCGGGCGAGGCGGTGGCGGATGAGCCGGACGGCTGGGCCTGCCCGGTAAACTTCGCGGCGCCCGTCACCCAGATGAGCGACGCCGATGTTCTGCATCAGGCGTTGCAGCAGGAAGTGACACTGCTCGGCCCCTGGTACGCGCAATCGAAAGAGAACCGTGGCGGCCGCACCGGTTTCGGGATCTCCGGCAGGACGCCGGACGAGATCGTGCGTTTTCTGGCCGACTTCGCCGTCGCGCCGGAAACTTGCGAATCTCCCCTGCCGGATACGCCGGTCATCGTCGCCTTCAAGCGGATGGCCGACGATCTGCGCTACTACTACACCGAGGCCGCGATAGCCCGGCCGGACGGGCGCGGCAGCGATATCGAGATCGCCACATGGCTCTGGGGTGACACGACGCTCGGCGCATTGTTGGTGGCCGTGCGCGACTGGGCAATGGAATCCGATGATGCGACAACGCGCGAGCTTGCGATGAATGCGATGGTGCCGACCCATCAGCGTCACCGCACACAACATGGCTGATAGCTGCCCTTTACGTTCGAACAGGAAACGAACTCAATGACCTACAAAATCGAATGCCTCGTCGACTGTGAGAATTATCTGGGTGAAAGCCCGCTCTGGGATGTGGAGACCGGCCTGTTCTACTGGGTCGACGGCACCGGGCGGCGCAAGGGCCGGGACAATGTCTTCCGCCTCGATCCGCGCTCGGGCAAGGTCGAGACGCGGTCCATTCCCGATCACGACATCGGCGCGCTGGCGATCCGCAAGGATGGCGGACTGGTGATGGCCGTCGATGACGGCTTTTACTTCTATGACTTTGACAACGAAAAACTCGATCTGATTCACAAGATCGAGGACGACCAGCCGCGCACCCGTCTGAACGACGGCAAGGTGGACCGTCGCGGGCGGTTCATCGCCGGCGGCATGGACGATGAGGAAGAGCTCGCGATCTGCGGCCTGTGGCGGCTCGACCCGGATTTGTCGGTCACCCGGATCGGCGGCGGCATCATCTGCACCAACGGCCCCTGCTGGTCGCCCGACGACAAGACCTTCTACGTCACCTGTTCCTTCCAGGACACGATGTGGGCCTATGACTACGACATCGAGACGGGCGCGCTGTCCAACCAGCGGGAATTCGCCTCGACGAAGGCCAGCGAGGCCATCTGCGACGGCTCGACGGTCGATGCCGAGGGCTGCGTGTGGACCGCGGAGATACGCACCGGCGAGATCATACGCCGCACGCCGGACGGCGCCGAAGAACGCCGGATCGGTATGCCGGTCCGGAACGTCACCAGCGTAATGTTCGGCGGCGACAATCTCGACGAGATCTACGTCACCACCATGAACCGGATCGACCATCCGGGTGCCGCTCACCACGATACCTTCGTGGTCGAGACCAAACCGCAATTCGGTGCGGGCTCGTTGTTCAAGGTCAGCGGGCTGGGCATCCGGGGCGTCCCGGAGCCGCGTTTCGGGGGGTGAGGCCAGGTCTGGCTCCACGGTTTGCTCGATCCTCGCGGCAACAAGTTTTGTGCTCCGCACCGCGGTTGACCTGTAGCTTGACGGTCGAGGCATACTTGGGCAGACCGGAACGGTGACCCGGCACGGACGTTCAATGCTCAGGGTGCAGGTTTTTCGACAGGAGAAAGAATGATGGTGCAGGTGTCAGGCGGCTGCATGTGCGGCGCGATCCGCTACGAAATATCGGGCGAGCCCCGGCGCATGGTGAATTGCCATTGCGACGATTGCCGGAAGAACACCGGCGCGGCGTTCGCGACCAACATCCTCTTCGATGAAGCCGATGTCCGGGTTACCCGGGGAGAGACGCGCGCCTTCGAACACCTGTCGGATGCGGGCAACACCAAGATCAAGGAATTCTGCCCGACCTGTGGCTCGCAGATCTTCTCGACGACCATCGGCCGCCCCGCGATTGCGGTGAAGGTGGGCAGCATGGACGATGCGGGCTTCGTGAAACCGACCGCCAACTTCTACTGCGACCGCGCGCTATCGTATGCGGACCTTTCCGGTGACCTCACCAATTTCGATGAAATGCCGAACTAGGGAAACCCGAACATGATCCATCTTTATTCCTGGGCGACGCCCAACGGCGAGAAACTTCACATCATGATGGAGGAGCTCGGCATTCCGTACGAGCTGCACCGTCTGGATATCGGCAAGGGCGAGCAGTTCGAGCCGCAATTTCTCAAGCTCAGCCCGAACAACAAGATCCCGGTGCTGGTCGATACGGAAGGCCCGGACGGGGAGGACTATGTCGTGTTCGAGACGGGCGCGATGTTGATGTATCTGGCCGAGAAGACCGGAAAGTTCATGCCCCAGGACATGGCCGCGCGCTACAGCGTGATCCAGTGGCTGATGTTCCAGATGGGCGGCATCGGGCCCATGTTCGGCCAGTACAGCCACTTCACGACCTACGCGCCCGAGACGTTCGACTATTCGGTCGAGCGCTACACCAAGGAATGCATGCGGCTTTACGGCGTGATGGACCGCCGGCTGGGCGAGACGAAGTATCTCGCAGGCGATGAATACACGATCGCCGACATCGCGACCTACGCCTGGACCTATTCCTGGGAGCGGCGGGGGTTCGATATTTCCGAATTCAAGAATGTTCAGCGCTGGCTCGACGACATCGGCGCCCGGCCCGCGGTCCAGCGCGGTACCAAGCTACTGGGCAAGCCGGAGAAGCCCGACGCCGAGACGCTGAAGAACTATTTCGGCGACGAGCAGTATGAGCGCCGCTGACCGGCGAACGTCGCGAACCAACGGCACCGTCTGAAGGCTGCGGCTAGCCTTTCGGCGTGCCGATCCTGATCAGATAGCCGCCGGACCGTTCGTCAAGCTCCAGTTCCAGCAATCCGCGATCCTCGGCCTCTTCGAGAAGGTCCGCGAAGGCGCGGAAGCCGTAATAGCTCTCGTTGAAACCGGGCCGGCGGCGTTTGAG
The DNA here is from genome assembly GCA_039980135.1 of Alphaproteobacteria bacterium. NCBI lineage: Bacteria > Pseudomonadati > Pseudomonadota > Alphaproteobacteria > Alphaproteobacteria bacterium. Next base: position 125,717 of record JBDXCV010000009.1, on the reverse strand, counting down.
GGTCTGCTTTACCATCGATCCCCACACCGGGTCGCCGCGTTCGGCCGACAGCGCCTCGGCGGTTTCCATGACCAGTTCGATGGCGTCGTCGGCGCTGCCGCCGTTCTTTTCGGTGGCGGGCTCCGGCGTCGACGCCGACATATTTTGCGCGGGTTTCGCATCGCCGGCAGGCTTTTTCGTGCTTCGGCGCTTGCGCGATTTGGTCGTGTCGCTCGCGCGCACGAGGTCATCGTAGAAGATGAACTCGTCGCAATTGTTCATCAGCAGATCGGACGTGCTGTTCTTGACCCCGACGCCGATCACCGTCTTCGCGTTCTCGCGCAGTTTGCTGACCAGCGGCGAGAAATCCGAATCGCCGCTGATGATGACGAAGGTGTCGATATGCTCCTTCGTGTAACAGAGGTCGAGGGCATCGACGACCATGTGGATATCGGCCGAGTTCTTGCCCGACTGGCGGGTGTGGGGAATCTCGATCATCTCGAAGGCGGCGTCATGCATGGTCGCCTTGAAGTCCTTGTATCGGTCCCAGTCGCAATAGGCTTTCTTGGCCACGATGCTGCCCTTGACCAGCAGCCGTTCGAGAACCAGCGCAATCTCGAATTTCGGAAACTTCGCGTCGCGGACGCCCAGCGCCACATTCTCGAAATCGCAGAACAGCGCCAGGTTGGCGTCACCGTCGGTGTTGTTGGAAGTCATGGGCGGCTCATTCGTTCGTGCAGGGGGTGGGACGACCTTAAATTTCGGAGGATTGTATCATCCGCGTGCGCCATCGTACCGGTCATCGGAATATACTGAGTGGGAAAGGGTGCGAGCGCGTCCGCGGCGCAACAAAAATGCTGTTCCTGTCGCGGCAATAATATTTCGCGGTACAGAAAAATGGTGGGCGCGACAGGGATTGAACCTGTGACCCCTGCCGTGTGAAGGCAGTGCTCTCCCGCTGAGCTACGCGCCCTTCCATAAGGGACCGGACCTATAGGGCGACCGCTTCGCCGGTGTCAAGTTTGCGACCGATTTCCTTGAATTTGCCGATATCGTGGGCGTAGATGGTGAGATGGCATTCCTGGATCGACATTCGGGCGGAAGCAGGCGCTGGGTGTGCGGGGTCACCGCTGCACTCGCCGCCGTCATTCTGTCTGCGGGGACGGTATCCGGCGCGGACGAGCAGGCGATGGCGCCGGCCAACGCGACACAATCGAACGCCACCGAAGGCTTCGCGCTCACCTATGATGTCTATACCGGCGGATTGCGCGCCATCCGGTTTGATTTCGAGTTGGATCTCGCGGGTTCTGATGCCGACCCGAGCTACGAGACCCGCATCAGGCTGCAGACCTCGGGGATCATCGGCGCGCTGTTCAACTGGAGCCTCGAGGCGTCGAGCGCCGGCGACTGGCGCGATGGCGAGATCGCGCCGGAGAAATACCGGACCGCGAATATCTGGCGCAGCCGCCAGCGCAAAGTGGCAATCGACTATGCCGCGGACGGCGTACGGACTGTCACCGCCGAGCCGCCCTATGGCGAAGACGACATCAAGCGCGTCGACCCCGCGCTGATCCCCGGCTCGGTCGATCCGACGACCGCCGTGACCGCACTGGTCCTGACCAGCGCGATGAGCGGTGCTTGCCGCCCGCGCACCGCCGTTTATGACGGCCGGCGGCGGTATGACGCGAACATGGAGGCGTTGCCGCCGCGCGACCTGAAGCCCAGTCCGGCGGCGCCCTTCGAGGGCCATGTCGCGGGGTGCCGGCTGACCTTCGAGCGGATCGCCGGCTTCAAGCCCGACCGCAAGCGGTTGCAGGACCTGGAGGTCGCGATCTGGCTCGCCGACATCGGCGTGGAGCCCGGCCAGGTGCCGGTGCGGCTCGAACTGTCGACCCCCTGGGGTGACGGTTTCGCCCATCTGGTGCGCGCGCGTGCGGTCGACGGCGCGCTAGTGTTCGGCGCGGCGGATGAAGACGAGGATGACGGCTAGCCGGGTCTGTCCGGCACGAAACAATCGGGAACAATTCGTGACTTGGTGCGATTCACGGCGCTGTGGCAAGTTCCGCGCCGAATTCTGCGGATTCGGTGCGCCGGGTTTGCCTTATTTCTGATAGCCCTGATCACTGGCTCGAGCCGCCCCAAGCCAACGCATGACACGATGACCGATACAGCCCTAGCCATAGTGGTGCTCGCCGCCGGGAAGGGGACGCGGATGCGTTCCGATCTGCCCAAGGTGATGCACCCGCTCGCCGGGCGGCCGATGATCGCCCATCTGCTCGACACTGCCGCCGAGCTGTCGCCGGAGCGTGTCGTCGTCGTCGTCGGACCGGACATGGGCGTGGTGGCGGACGCGGTCGCGCCTCACCCGACCTGTGTGCAGGCTGACCGGAACGGCACCGGCGGCGCGGTCAAGGCCGCGCGGGACGCGCTCGAGGGTTTTACCGGCACGGTGCTGGTTCTCTACGGCGACACGCCGTTGGTCACCGCCGACACGATGCGCCGGGCGGCCGGGGCCTGTACCGGCGATGTGGCGGTGACCGTGCTCGGCTTCCGCCCGAGCCATTTTCACCAATATGGTCGCCTGATCACCGATGGTGACGGCGCGCTGACCGCCATCGTCGAGGCGCGCGACGCCACGCCCGAACAGCTCGAGGTCAATCTCTGCAATTCCGGTGTGATGGCGTTCGACGGGCGGCACCTGTTCGGCCTGCTCGACAAGATCGGCACCGACAATTCCAAGGGCGAATATTACCTGACGGACATGGTCGCACTCGCCCGCGCCGACGGTCACGCCGCCGCCGTGGTGGAGGGCGAGGAAGACGAATTGCTGGGTGTGAACGCACGCGCGGACCTGGCGATGGCCGAAGCGGTGGTGCAGGACGCGATGCGCGCCCGCGCGATGGATGGCGGTGCGACCCTGGTCGATCCTGCCACGGTCTGGTTCCACCATGACACGCAACTCGGTCGGGACGTGGTCGTGCAGCCGAATGTGGTGTTCGGGCCCGGCGTGACGGTCGCCGACAGTGTAAACATCCGCGCCTTCAGCCATCTGGAGGGTGCGGACGTCGAGCGCGGTGCGGTCATCGGCCCCTATGCGCGGCTGCGGCCCGGGGCGAAGATCGGCGCAGGCGCCCGTGTCGGGAATTTCGTTGAGATCAAGAACGCCGATCTGGGCGAAGGCGCCAAGGCCAATCATCTCTCTTATGTGGGCGATGCCCATGTGGGCGCCGGGGCCAACATCGGTGCGGGCACGATCACCTGCAACTATGACGGCTTCAATAAGCACATCACGGACATCGGCGCCGGTGCCTTCATCGGTTCGAACTCGGCGCTGGTTGCGCCCGTGACCGTAGGCGACGGTGCCATCGTCGCGGCAGGCAGCACCATCTCGGGCGATGTGGAGGCCGACGCGCTCGCCATCGAGCGCGCCGAGCAGGTCACGAAATCGGGCTGGGCGGCGCGGTTCCGCAAACTGAAGTCGAAGGGCTAACGCGCATGTGCGGCATCATCGGCATATTGGGTTCCGACGACGCGGCCCCGCGCCTGGTCGAGGGGCTGAAGCGCCTCGAATATCGCGGCTACGATTCCGCCGGCATCGCGACCCTCGTGAACGGCTCGATCCATCGCCGCCGGGCCCAGGGCAAGCTGGCTAACCTGGCGGCGATCCTCGAGGACGACCCGATCACCGGCGATGCCGGGATCGGCCACACCCGCTGGGCCACGCATGGCGTTCCAAACGAGAGCAATGCGCATCCCCATGCCACCGCGCGGGTGGCAGTGGTGCATAACGGGATAATCGAGAATTTCCAGGATCTGCGCGCCGAACTCGCGGCCGCCGGGCACAATTTCGAGAGTGACACGGACACGGAAGCCATCGCGGCGCTGCTGACGCAGTTGCTCGATGCGGGTGCGTCTCCGAGAGAGGCGGTCGAACAGACCCTGCCGCGCCTGCACGGCGCCTTCGCGCTCGCCATCGTGTTTGCGGGCGAGCATGACCTGATGGTCGGGGCGCGGCGCGGCAGTCCGCTGGCCATCGGCTATGGCGACGGCGAGATGTTTATCGGCTCCGATGCGCTGGCGCTGGCGCCGCTGACCAAGCGCATCTGCTATCTCGACGAAGGCGACTGGGCGCTGATCACCCGCACCGGCGCGCAGGTATTCGATGAGACCGGCGCCGAGGTCGATCGACCGATCCGCGAAACGGAATTGTCCGGGGCGCTGATCGGCAAGGGCAATTACGACCACTTCATGCAGAAGGAGATCTTCGAGCAGCCGGCGGTGGTCGGCGACACGTTGCAGTCCTTCATCAATCCGACAACGCGCGAGATCGGCCTGCCCGAGCTGCCCTTCGACCTGGCGACCGTGCCGCGGATCACCGTGGTTGCCTGCGGCACCGCGTGTTACGCCGGCTGGGTCGCGAAATACTGGCTGGAGAAGATCGCGCGTGTCCCGGTCGAGATCGATATTGCGTCCGAGTTCCGCTACCGCGAGGCGCCGATGCCCCAGGGTGGGGTCGCGCTGTTCGTCAGCCAGTCGGGCGAGACCGCCGACACGCTGGCCGCGCTCCGCCATTGCCGCGATCAGAGCCAGTTCATCGTCTCTGTCGTGAATGTGGGCGAAAGCTCGATTGCCCGGGAATCCGATGTTGTGCTGCCGACCCTGGCCGGGCCCGAGATCGGCGTCGCCTCGACCAAGGCCTTCACCACCCAACTGGCGGTGCTTGCTTGTTTCGCCATCGCGGCGGCGCGCGCGCGCGGCGTCGTGGATGACGCCGGTGCGGCGGCGCTGGCAGGCGCACTGACCGAGGTGCCGTCGCGGATGACGGAAGTGCTCAACCATGACGAGGCGCTGCGCGACATCGCCCGCGATATCGCCAAGGCACGCGATGTGCTCTATCTCGGGCGCGGTACGGCCTTTCCGATCGCCATGGAAGGCGCGCTCAAGCTCAAAGAAATCTCGTATATCCATGCCGAGGGTTACGCCGCCGGCGAGATGAAGCACGGCCCCATCGCGCTCATCGACGAAGCCGTACCGGTCATCGTGCTGGCGCCCAACGACGAGCTGTTCGACAAGACATTGTCCAACGTCGAAGAAGTGATTGCGCGCGGCGGCAAGGTGATCTTCATGTCCGATCGCGCCGGGGTTGCCAAGCTGGCCGACAAGGCCTTCGCCGCGGTGGAGATGCCGGCCGTCGATCCGTTCGTCGCACCGCTGCTGTATGCGATCCCCATCCAGCTCCTCGCCTATCATACGGCGGTGGTGAAAGGGACAGACGTGGACCAGCCGCGCAACCTCGCCAAGAGCGTGACGGTGGAGTAGCCGTTTCCGGCGGCCGGTCAGCCGGTGAACATCACGAAGATGTTTGCGCGCGCCGGTCGGGCTTTCAAGCAGCGGTTCTTGTTTCGCGCTAAAAGGGAATGGAAACCGGCAGGGGCAGACATTTTATAGGTCTGAACCCCAGCAGCATTGACCCACCGGAGGATCGACCCCGATGCGATACTTTACCGCCATTGTCAGCCTGACGGCTGCGTTGCTTCTTGCGAGTGCGGGCGCCAATGCAGATATCCAGAAGGCAGAGGCCGCGATGAAGCGGGGCGACCATGCCGCCGCGCTTCTGGAGTGGACCCCTCTGGCGCTCCAGGGAAACGCCACCGCCCAGTACAATCTCGGTTTGATGTCCGAGAACGGACAGGGCGTTCCAAAGGACGATAAGGCGGCGGTGAAGTGGTACACGCTTGCCGCCAAACAGGGTTTTGCCGCTGCGCAGCACAGGCTTGGACAGAGAATCGCCAGAAATCGCGCTGTCCCGGAAGACCAGGAGGCGGCGGTGAAATGGTACAGACTTGCCGCCGATCAGGGATTTGCGCCGGCCCAGGTTGACCTGGGGTTGATGTACGCCAACGGACGCGGCGCGCCGAAGGACGATCGGGCGGCGGTGAAGTGGTACAGGCTTGCCGCGGATCAGAAGAATGCCCGGGCGCAGTATAATCTGGGCTGGATGTATGCAAACGAACGCGGCGTACCCCGCAATGCCGCTACCGCGGTACAGCTCTATACCCTTGCTGCCGACCAGGGATTGCCCGTCGCCCAGAATTCACTGGCCTTGATGTACGAAAAGGGAACGGGTGTTCCGCAGGACTTCAAGGCTGCGGTGAAGTGGTACCGGGCCGCGGCAAAAAAGGGTTTTGCCAAGGCGCAGTTCAACCTGGGCGTGATGCACGACCAAGGGAAGGGCGTTCCCCAGAACAATGTTTACGCCCATGTCTGGTACAACATCGTCGCGTCATCCGGTGACAAGGATGCCATCGCAAAACGGGATGCCGTGGCAAAACGAATGACCCGCACCGATATCGCGAAAGCACAGTTTCTGGCGCGCGAATGTGTCGACAAGAAATTCAACGGCTGTCCGGCGAAGATTTCGATCCCGAAATTCTGATGCTTTGTCGCGGCTGAGTGTCGCGCGCGAATTGCCGTTCGGCCTTTGTTAACCACAACCACGCCATGATGCGTTCGCAGTTTCCACATGCTGCGGACGGGTTCGATCATGCCGGCATTCGCCGATATTCAGTCACGGCGCGAAGATTTTCGCGAGGGCCGGAATGTGATGCAGGCGCATAATGCCAACACGGGCGCTGTCGCAAATTCTCCTGAGGCGATCGAGATCGCCTACGACCTGCAGGCGGGTCAGTATATTCGCAACCACGCCAGCGAACCCGCTTATTACGACGCCTAAACCGACGAGCAGGCGGCACTCCTCCAGACCCATTTTCCCGATTGCGAGAGCCTGATGGATGCGGGCTGTGGCGAACTGACCAACACCGCGCTCCTGTTCTCGAAGCTGGAGGCCGTGCCGGGCTTGTTCGGGTTCGATCTGTCCTGGAGCAGGGTCCATCTGGGCCTCGGCCATTTCCGCGCCACGGTCAATGCCGATTGCGCACGGCGCATGCGGGTCTTTGTCGGTGAGATGTCCGGCATTCCACTGCCCGACGACAGCATCGACGTGGTGATGACGTCCCATGCGCTGGAGCCCAATCATGGCCGCGAGGCCGTGCTCCTCGCCGAACTGCTGCGGGTGTCGCGCCGCGGCCTGCTGCTGTTCGAACCGTCCTGGGAGTTGGGGGATGCCGCCCAGCGGGCGAACATGGCGCGGCACGGCTATGTGCGCGGGCTCAATGACCATTGTGCTGCGCTGGGCGCGGATGTCGCGGCGTATCACTTCACGCAAGTGAACTACAACCCGCTGAACCGGACTGCCGTGACAGTCGTCCGGAAGACGAAACCCGCCTCGCGGAATGCGCCGGCGTTCGTCGACCCGTTGTCCCACACGGCGCTGCAATTCGACGCGGCGGACCGGGTCTATCATTCGCCCTTGCGTGGCGTCGTCTATCCGACCTTGCGGGGCATCCCGATCCTGCGCGATCGCGCCGCTGTCCTGGCGACGGGATTCGGCGTTCCGGCCTAGCCGCCCCAGATCAGCATCACGGCGAGGATGAAGGCCACATAGCCGACGAACAACCGGTGGACCAGCAGGTCCGGTACCCAGTGCGAGGCGCGAATGCCGAACGGCGAACCGATGAGCGCGCCGCCGGCGAGCCCCGCCGCAGCCGGCAGGTAGAGGTACCCCAGCGAGAAGTCCGGCAGTCCGGTCTCGCCGATCCCGCCATAGATGTAGCCCCCGGTCGCCGACAAGCCGAGCAGTCCGGCGAGCGCCGAGGCAGTGGCCGCGACCATCGCCATCGAATAGCGCCGCTTGCGCAGATACGGCCCGATGATGATCGCCGGGCCGGGCCCGAGCAGGGAACCGGTGATCCCGGTCAGCACACCGTGGGACCAGAGGCTGGGGCCGCGCACGTTGTGCAGGTCACCGCCGCCAGCGACCGTCTCGTGACCCTTGTAGAAGATGCCGCGCAGGACGGTCAGGACGAGGAAGCCCATGAAGATCGCCTTCAGAATATCGCCCGGCAGAAAATCACCGAATAAAGATCCGGCAACCGCGCCGACGACGATGTACGGCACGAAGCGGAACATCAGGGGCAACTGCAGGTCGCCGATCCGGTAACGCAGGATGGCGACATAGGCCGAGGTCGTGAACATCACCGCCAGCGAGGTTCCCACCGACAAATGCATCACGTGATGGTCGGGCACGCCCTGCAGGGGCAGGCCGATGATCAGGATCGGCGCCATGGTGAATGCGCCGCCGACGCCGAACATGCCGGAGACGAACCCGGCGAGCGCGCCGGTCGCGAAATAGATCAGGATGATTTCGTAAAGCAATTTTTCCCCCGGGGGGTTCCCCCATGCGCCCGTTCAACCGATGCGACCATGCAGCAGCATGACGACGAGCACGGCGGCAAGATAGACCAGATAGAGGCGGCTTTGCAGATGGTCATCCAGCCGCCGTGAAAGAAAGATACCGAGCGGTGCGCCGGTAAGGCCGCCGGCGGCCAGGCCGACGAAGGCGGGCAGGTAGACATAGCCGAAGCTCCACGCCGGCAGGTCCGTTTCGTTGAAACCGCCGACGATGTAGGCGCCGCCCGCGAACAGACCAAGACATGCCGCCAGCGTCGAACAGGTCGCCACGGTCACGGCCATGGAGAATTTCAGTTTCCGCAGGAAGGGGGCCACGAGAACCGCCGGGCCCGGCCCCATCAGAGAGCCCAGCAGCCCCGCGAGACTGCCAGAAATCCAGTATTCCGGGCCGCGGACGCCGGTCAGATCGCGGCCGCTCTGCAGGTTGACGATCCGTTTGGACAGCAGGCCGCGCGCGATGGTCAGCGCGATGAAGAAAATGAAGATCGCCTTGAGCAACGCGCCGGGCATGGCGTCGCCCAGGGTGGCGCCCAGCACCGCGCCGATCGCGACCAGCGGAAAGAACCGCGCGACGAGCCGCCAGTTCGTGTCGCCGGCGCGCCAGCGCAGGATCGCGCTGAAGCTCGCCGTGATGAAGATCACGGCCTGCGTCGTGCCGACGGTCAGATGCATGGTTCGCGCGCCGCCGATATCCTGGAACGTCAGCGCGATCAGCAGCAGCGGTGCCACGGCGAAGCCGCCGCCGACCCCGAACATTGCGGCAATGACGCCCGCGAACAGGCCGGACGCCAAGTAGATGAGGATGATCTCGTAGAGCATGCCCGGTCAGATCGTGTGGAAGATCATGATCAACAGCACAACGGACATATAGCCGATGAAAAGCCAGGCCTGGGTCCGATCTCTTGCCCAATGGGAAAACCTGATGCCGATCGGGGAGCCGACCAATGCGCCGAGGGTCAGCGCCGCGAATCCCGGCAGGTAGAGATAGCCCAGACTATGGGCGGGCAGGCCGGCCTCGTTGAACCCGCCGACGATATAACCCCCCGCCGCCATAAGTCCGACCAGCCCGGCCAACGACGCGTTGGCCGCGGCGATCACCGGCATGGCGAAACCCAGCCTGCGGAGTTGCGGGGCCAGAAGTATCGCCGGGCCGGGGCCGAGCACCCCGCCGGATGCCCCCGAAAGCGTCGCGAAAAACCAGACGGCGGGACCTCTTGCGATTGAAGGATTGCGACCCGCGCCTGCCTCGATGCGTCGGCTCTGCAATATCAGCGCGCGGACGATCGAGATCGCGACGAAGCCAATGAACATGAGCTTGAGCACGATCCCCGGCAGCGCATCGCCGATGCCGGCCCCGATGAGCGCGCCGACGGCGACAAACGGCGCCAGCCGCCAGATCAACGGCAGCAGAAGATCACCCGTCCGGTAGCGCAGCGCCGTGGTCAGGATTGCCGTGACGACCTGGGTCGCGAGTGATGTGGCGATGGTCAGATGCATGATGTGAACATCGGCCACGCCCTGGACCGTGAGGGTGATGATCAGCGCCGGCGCCAGCGCGAAGGCGCCGCCGACACCGAACAGACCCGACACGATGCCGGAGAACACGCCCGCGGCGAGGTAGACGACGATGATTTCTGTCACACTGGGGTTCCTGCCGAGGCCGAGCACTGAATACACGGTGTCGCGGCGCGCGGGGGCCGGACAATCCGGATGCTATCCTTTCCGCGCGTTCGGCGAAATGCAGGTGGCGCATGGCCGGGTTGCTGACGACGTGCGTGAATGGTTCCGAAGTCCCCAAACTGATGTGACCGCTCCGGCGTTTGCTTTTCGGCGGACGCGCGCTAAGTAACGTCCGGAAACATCGCCCAGACACCAAGCAAAGCGAGAAGCCCCGTGAGCGATTACGAATACGACCTGTTTGTCATTGGCGCCGGTTCCGGCGGCGTCCGTGCGGCCCGTTTCTCCGCCGGTTTCGGCGCGACCGTCGCCGTCGCGGAAGATCTGCACATGGGCGGTACCTGCGTGAATGTGGGCTGCATCCCGAAGAAGCTGTTCGTCTATGCCGCGCATTATCATGAGGATTTCGAGGACGCGGCGGGTTTCGGCTGGACCGTCGGGCCACGGTCTCACAACTGGCGCACCCTGATCGAGAACAAGGACAAGGAAATCTCGCGGCTGAACGGCATCTATCAGCGCCTGCTCGAGAATTCCGGCTGCACCGTGATCGACGGCCGCGCCACGGTCGTCGATGCGCATACGGTAGCTGTTGGCGACAAGACATACACCGCCGAGCGTATTCTCGTGGCCGCCGGCAGCTGGCCCACGGATCAGGCATATGAAGGCGGCGAGCATGTCATCACCTCCAATGAGGCGTTCTATCTCGACGATTTTCCCCAGCATGTCGTGATCGAGGGCGGCGGCTATATCGCGGTCGAGTTCGCCGGCATCTTCAACGGCCTGGGCGCCGAGGTGACGCTCGTCTATCGCGGCGAGATGTTCATGCGCGGCTTCGACGATGATATTCGCGCCCATCTCAAGGCGGAGATGGAAGCCCAGGGCATCAACCTGAAGTTCGAGACGACATTCGAGCGTGTCGAGAAGACCGACGCGGGTTACCGTGTGCACCTGTCCGACGGCAGCGCGATCGACACCGATTGCGTGATGTCCGCCATCGGCCGCAAACCCAAGGTGACCGGGCTTGGCCTCGAGGAGGCCGGTGTCGAACTCAAGGAGAACGGCGCCATCATCGTGGACGACCATTTCCAGACGTCGGTGCCGTCGATCTACGCCATCGGCGACATCATCGACCGCTTCCAGTTGACGCCGGTCGCGTTGGCCGAGGGTACTGCACTGGCCAAGACCCTCTACAACGAAACGCCCACGACTGTGAATTACGACAACATCCCGACCGCCGTGTTCAGCCAGCCGCCCATCGGCACGGTCGGTCTGACCGAGGCCGAGGCCCGTGCGGAATATGGCGATGTGTCGATCTTCAGGAGCAGCTTCCGGGCACTCAAGAACACCCTTTCGGGCCGCGCCGAACAGACCCTGATGAAGATGATTGTCGACAACAAGAGCGACAAGGTTGTCGGCGTCCACATGGTCGGCCCGGATTCCGGCGAGATCATCCAGGGAATCGGTATTGCCCTGAAGGCGGGCGCGACCAAGGCGGTGTTCGATTCGACGATCGGCATCCACCCGACGTCGGCCGAGGAATTCGTCACCATGCGTGAGCCGGTGGCGGAAGCGGCCGAATAACCGGAGTAGGTTTGATAGCGCGTTGAATTCGGGCGGTTTTTGCTGGCCTTCGCGCCCCTGAGGGCCTATAGGCATGGCCCCGCGCGATAGCGCGACCTGGTAGAACAAGAAGATGGACGGACCGGGCGTTTCACGGCGCCGGACCGGATAGCGAGATGTCGAAGAACTGGCAGCCGGAAAGCTGGCGTAGCCGCGATATTCTGCAGGTCCCCGAATACGGGAATGCAGACGCGTTGGCCCATGTCGAGGACACCCTGCGCAAACAGCCGCCGCTGGTCTTTGCCGGCGAGGCCCGCGCGTTGCGCGCGCAGCTGGGCAAGGTGGCCGAGGGGCAGGCATTTCTGCTCCAGGGCGGCGACTGTGCGGAAAGCTTCGCCGAATTCCATGCCGACAACATCCGCGACACCTTCAAGGTGCTGCTGCAGATGGCAATCGTGCTGACCTATGGCGCGGCCTGTCCGGTCGTGAAGGTCGGGCGCATGGCCGGCCAGTTCGCCAAGCCGCGCTCGTCCAACACGGAAGAGGTCGATGGCGTTTCCCTGCCGAGCTATCGCGGCGACATCATCAACGACACGGCCTTCACCGCCGAATCCCGCGAGCCCGACCCGGAGCGCATGCTGCGCGCCTACAACCAGGCCGCGTCGACCCTGAATCTCCTGCGCGCCTTCGCCCAGGGCGGGTTCGCGGATCTGAACCAGGTCCATCGCTGGAATCTGGACTTCGTGAAATCAAGCCCCCAGGGCGCAAAATTCGAGGAGCTGGGTGCGCGGATCGACGAGACGCTTGCCTTCATGGCCGCCTGCGGCCTGACCAGCGACAACGTCCCGCAGATGGCCGAGACGGATTTCTACACCAGCCACGAGGCGCTGTTGCTCGTTTATGAGCAGGCCCTGACCCGCCAGGATAGCCTGACCGGCAAGTGGTACGACACCTCGGCGCATATGCTGTGGATCGGCGACCGGACCCGCCAGCCCGATGGCGCGCATGTGGAGTATCTTTCCGGCGTCGAGAACCCGCTGGGCCTGAAATGCGGCCCGTCGATCGACACCGACGATTTGCTGCGGCTCACCGATATCCTCAATCCGGAGAATGATCCGGGCCGCCTGACCCTGATCTGCCGGATGGGCGCGGACAAGGCCGAAGCGCATCTGCCCGGCCTCGTGCGCGCGGTGGAGAAGGAAGGCAAGAACGTGGTTTGGTCCTGCGACCCGATGCATGGCAACACCGTGTCGTCATCGAGCGGGTACAAGACTCGTGCCTTCGATGCGATCCTGTCGGAGGTGGATACTTTCTTCGAGGTGCATCGTGCCGCGGGCACCCATGCCGGCGGCGTGCATTTCGAGATGACCGGTCAGGACGTGACCGAGTGTATCGGCGGCGCCCAGGAAATCACCGAAGAAGGCCTGAGCGACCGGTATCACACCCATTGCGACCCGCGCCTCAACGCCAGCCAATCCATCGAGCTGGCATTCCAGATCGCCGAGCGGCTGAAACGCCAGCGCGACCTGATTGCCGCGGAGAATGCGGAGCGCGTTGCAGCCGCCAGTTGACCGGCGCATCATCGCGCTTTCCCATTTGGCCGACACGCGCCAAACTGCCTTCCTGATATACCGGGGCGACCAGCGGGGACGATATGGGCACCGTGAAATCCAGTGACGCGAAATCGAGTGACGCGAAGACGAGTGACGCCAACACGCTGACGTCCGGAGCCACAATCCGGCCAAACGCCGAACCGCATCCGCGCATCGAAGAAATCCCGGCGCTCACCGATACCTATTTCAACAAGACCCGCGCGATTGTCGGCAAGTTCGGCGACACCCAGGTCACCTACGCCGTGTTCATGCGCCGCCCGGTTATTTCCGCGCCGCGCCTGGCGCTGGACTGGCTTGAGGCGGTCGCGGCGGCGCGGAACGCCAGCTTCGAAATCGACCTCCGGTTCGACGAAGGCCGCTGGGTCGGGGCCGGCGAGCCGCTGCTTTATATCTCCGGCTCCTTTCACGACCTTGTCGACCTCGAAACGCTGTATCTGCAGAAGCTCGGCGCGGCCTGTGTGGCGGCCTACAACGCGGCGGCCATGTGCGTGGACCTGCCGAATGTGTCCTTCATGGCCTTCGACGCGCGCCACTGCACGGGCCCGGACATGGCCGAGATGATGGCCTATGCGGCATCGGTCGGCTCGGGACGGGCCAACCGCAAGGTCGGCGCCATCGGCTTCGTCGGCAACGCAACCGACGCGACGGCGCATTTCTTCGGCCAGGAACGCGGACTCGGGACGATGCCCCACGCGCTGATCGGCTATGCCGGATCGACGGTGCGGGCGGCTGAGATGTTCCAGGAAACCCACCCCGATGAGCCGTTGACAGTGCTCGTCGATTATTTCGGCCGCGAGGTTACGGACAGTCTCGAAGTCTGCCGGCGCTTCCCTGAAATGGTGCGGGCGGGCAGATTGTCTCTACGGCTGGATACGCCCGGTGGCCGCTACATCGAGGGCATTGACCCGTCACAGAGCTATGCCGTGCTCGAGCGCCATGCGCCCGACGCGATCAGGGGCTACCGGACCGAGGCCGAATTGCGCCACCTGATCGGCGGTGGCGTATCGGCTGCCGCGATCTGGCACCTGCGCGAGCGCCTCGACGAAGGCGGCTTCGAGGGCGCCAAGATCGTCGCATCGTCGGGTTTCGGCCCCGAAAAGTGCAAGGTGATGGCCGCCGCCGATGTGCCGATCGATGCGATCGGGACCGGTTCCTTCCTGCCCGGCGACTGGCAGGAAACCTATGCGACGTCCGACATCGTCGAATATGGCGGCACCAAGCGGGTCAAGGTCGGCCGCGAGTTCCTGCTGCGCCGATAGAGTTCCGTGATGGACGATCCCACTGATTGGCTCGGTTTTATCGCGAACATCGCCGCGATCGTGACGGCGCTGGTCGCCTTTGCCGGTTCGGCCTGGTACATCGCAGAACGCGGCTCCAAACGGCGCCGGCTCGAAGATTATCTCAAGGCCGAGCGGGACGCGAAAAAGGGCCGGGGACAGCGCTCCATTCTGCATCTGGTCGCCCGGGTGGGCCTGACCGAACAGGAAATTCTCCAAGCCAGTTTCCGGAGCAAACATATCGAACGTGTCTTGACGACCGACAAACGCGACGGGATGGCGAAAGACATCCTCCTCGAATATCGCGACTGATCACACACACAGCGCGTTGACACGCCCCGGCCCGGTGCATACCGTCCGCCGCGTTCCACCCCGTCCCGGTTTCCAGCCATGACCGATAGTTTGAAAATCACGCTCGCCCAGCTCAATCCGGTTGTCGGCGATATCGACGGCAATATCGCCAAGATTCGCGCGGCGCGCCTGGCTGCGGCCGGACAGGGCGCCGATCTCATGATCGGTACCGAGCTCTGTGTCACCGGATATCCACCCGAAGACCTGATCCTGAAGAACGCGTTCGTACGCGCCGCCATGGACGCGGTCGAGGCGCTGGCGGCCGATACGGCCGATGGCGGCCCCGGCCTGATCATCGGTGCGCCGTGGTTCGACGATGCCGGCAACCGCTACAACGCCGCGATCGTGCTCGACGACGGCAAGGTGCAGACCGTCCGCTACAAGTGGGATCTCCCGAATTACGGCGTGTTCGATGAGAAGCGTATCTTCAACGCCGGCGAGCTGCCCGGCCCGGTAAACTTCCGCGGCGTGCGCCTGGGCCTCGCGGTTTGCGAGGACATGTGGACGCCGGACGTCTGCGAGACCCTGATGGAATCGGGTGCGGAAATCCTCGTGGTCATCAACGGCAGCCCCTACGAGCGCGACAAGGTCGATGTGCGCATGAATTTCGCCGTCGCGCGGGTGACCGAGACCGAGTTGCCGCTGATCTATGTGAACCAGGTCGGCGGGCAGGACGAGCTCGTCTTCGACGGCGGCTCGTTCGTGCTGGGTGCGGACCGGCGCATGGTCGCGGCGTCGAAACAGTTCGTCGAAGACCTGACCCTCACCGAATGGACCCGCAACGAAAATGGCTGGACCTGCACATCAGATGAAGTCGCCGAATGGATCGAGGGCAGCGAACGGCTCTACCAGGCGATGGTGCTCGGCCTGCGCGACTATGTGAACAAGAACGGGTTTCCCGGTGTGGTGCTGGGCCTGTCGGGCGGCATCGATTCCGGTATCACGGCGGTTGTCGCGGTGGACGCGTTGGGTGCCGATCGGGTGCATTGCGTGATGATGCCGTCGCCGTATACAAGCGAGGACAGCCTCGTGGATGCGCGCGAACTCGCCGAAAACCTCGACGTCCGCTACGAGAGCGTGGGTATCGGCCCGGCCATGTCGGCCTTCGACGAGATGCTGACCGAGGCTTTCAATGAACCGGCCGCCGGCATTACGGCGGAGAACATCCAGAGCCGTGCGCGCGGCCTGACCCTGATGGCCATCTCCAACACCACCGGCGCGATGCTCGTGACGACCGGCAACAAGTCGGAGATGTCGGTCGGTTACGCCACGATCTACGGCGACATGGCCGGCGGTTATTCGGTCATCAAGGATGTCTACAAGACCGACGTGTTCAAGCTTTGCCACTGGCGCAACGATCACCATCCCGATGGGGCTTTGGGACCGGCAGGGCCCGTGATCCCGCCACGGATGATCTCCAAGCCGCCATCCGCCGAATTGCGCCCGGACCAGAAGGACGAGGATTCCCTGCCGCCCTATGAAGTGCTCGATGCGATCCTGCACGGCCTGATCGAGGAGGATCTCGGCGGGGCGGAGCTGGAGGCGAAGGGCTTCGAGCCGGCGACCGTGCAGCGCATCTGGCGCCTGCTGGAGCTTTCGGAGTACAAGCGCCGCCAGGCACCGCCGGGAGTGAAGCTCACCAGCCGCTCGTTCGGCCGCGACCGCCGCTACCCGATCACCAACGCGTTCCGGGGCAAGGCGTAGACCTTCGCGGTGTTCTGCACGGAGCCACCAAGCCCGTCATATGCGGACTTGATCCGCGTATCTCTGCCCAGTCCGTAACGAGATGCCCGGGTCAAGCCCGGGCATGACGCCTGGCTGGTTCTGCGAATGAATGCCAAACCCTTGAATTGCTTTGCTTTCCGGGGAGGCGTATATACCGCCACGTGATGATCAATCGTTCCCATCGATGTTGCTGCCCTGGCGGGCGAATTACCGCCTGACAGGCCCTGTCCGCGCGCGGTTAATCCGCGCGCATGCTGCACTCACTCCCGGGAACCACCAATGACCCTTCATCTCCACAACACCTACACGCGCGAAAAAGACCCGTTCGAGCCGATCGATGCGGCCAATGTGCGCATGTATGTGTGCGGGCCCACGGTCTATGACGATATCCATATCGGCAACGCCCGCCCGCTGGTGGTGTTTGACGTGCTGGCCCAGTTGCTGCGCCACGACTATGGCAACGATCATGTCACTTATGTTCGCAACATCACCGATGTGGACGACAAGATCATCGAGCGCGCCGCCGAGAATGGCGAGGACATCGATGCGCTGACATTGCGCACGACGGAAAATTTTCATGCCGCCGCCGCCGCAGTCGGCTGTGTGACGCCTGATGTCGAACCCCGCGCGACCGACCATATCGCGCAGATGATCACACTTATGGAGAATTTGATCGCGAAGGAACATGCCTATGAGGCCGAAGGTCATGTGCTGTTCCATGTTCCGTCGATGCCGGAGTACGGCAAGCTTTCGGGCCGCAACCGCGACGAGATGATCGCTGGCGCGCGGGTCGATGTGGCGCCCTACAAGCGCGACCCGTCGGATTTCGTGCTCTGGAAGCCGTCAAGCGACACGCAGCCCGGCTGGGACAGCCCGTGGGGCAGGGGCCGCCCCGGCTGGCATCTCGAATGCTCGGCCATGAGCGAGGAACATCTGGGGCGTTCGTTCGACATTCACGGCGGCGGGGTCGACCTCGTGTTCCCGCACCATGAAAACGAGATTGCCCAGTCGCGCTGTGCGCATCCCGATGAAAGCTTTGCGCGTTACTGGGTGCATAACGGCTACCTGATGAGCGAAGGCGAGAAGATGGCCAAGTCGGCTGGCAACTTCTACACGGTCACCGATCTGCTTGACGAATTCCCCGGCGAGGCGCTGCGTCTGGCCCTGCTCAAGTCCCACTACCGCCAGCCGCTCGATTTCTCCAAGGACGGCGTCCGTGAGGCGCGCCAGGAGCTGAACCGCTTCTACCGTGCCCTCGGACTGCGCGCGGCGGCGCTCGACGGAGAAGAAGGGCCGAAGGACATTTCCTATGTCATTCCCGCCGAGGTGGTATCTGCGCTGCAGGATGATCTGAACACGCCGCTCGCGATTGCCGGGCTGCATGTTGCCGCGAATGCCGTATTCGCCGCCGAGACGCCCGAACAGGTTCTGCGGGCCACCGGTGCATTGAAAGCCGCCGGTCGGCTGCTTGGTCTGCTGCAGATGGACTCCGAAGTCTGGTTCCAGGGCGACGGTGATGCGGCTATCGATGCGCTGATCGCAGAACGCATTGCGGCACGTGCA
The DNA here is from genome assembly GCA_039980135.1 of Alphaproteobacteria bacterium. Lineage (NCBI taxonomy): Bacteria > Pseudomonadati > Pseudomonadota > Alphaproteobacteria > Alphaproteobacteria bacterium. The sequence continues at coordinate 107,662 of JBDXCV010000009.1, read as the reverse complement.
GCCAAGGATTTCGCCCGGGCCGACGAAATTCGCGACGAGCTCACCGCCCAGGGCATCGTCCTCGAGGATGGCGCCGGCGGCACGACTTGGCGTCGCGAGGGTTAACCCATGGCCGAACGCATCTACATCTTCGATACCACCCTGCGTGATGGCGTGCAGACCCGCGGTGTCGATTTCTCCGTCGACGACAAGCGGGCCATCGCGCGCGCGCTGGATGAGGTCGGCATCGACTATGTGGAAGGCGGCTGGCCGGGTGCCAACCCGGTTGATGACGCGTTCTTCGCAACCTCGCCGGGCTTCAGGAATGCGCGATTTACCGCTTTCGGGATGACGCGGCGGCCCGATCACAGTGCGGCCAACGACCCCGGCATCAACGGGCTGATTTCCACCGCGGCGGATTCCATTTGCATGGTTGGCAAGACCTGGGATTTCCATGTCGATCTGGCGCTGGGTATTCCGCGCGAAGACAATGTCGCGATGATCGCGGACAGCATCGCCTATGCCGCGACGCGCAAGGACGAGGTGCTGTTCGACGCCGAGCATTTCTTTGATGGCTACAAGGCGAACCCTGAATATGCGTTGGCCTGCATAAAAGCCGCCCATGACGCGGGCGCGCGCTGGGTTGTGCTGTGTGATACCAACGGCGGTACATTGCCCCACGAGGTCTCGACAATCGTCAAGGAAGTGCTGGCGCACATCCCCGGCGACCATGTCGGCATCCACACCCATGACGACACCGGCAATGCCGTCGCCAACACGCTGGCGGCGGTCGAGGCGGGGGTGCGCCATGTGCAGGGAACCCTGAACGGGCTGGGTGAGCGCTGCGGTAATGCCAATCTGGTGACGGTTTTGCCGAACCTGATGCTCAAATATGACGGCGCCTACGAGACCGGGCTCGACGCGGATGGCTTGCGGCAACTGACCCATGTCTCGCGGTTGCTCGATGAGTTGCTCAACCGGGCACCCGACCGGACGGCGCCCTATGTGGGCGAGGCGGCGTTCACCCACAAGGGAGGTCTGCACGTCTCGGCGGTCCAGAAAGACCCGGCAACCTATGAGCATGTCGACCCCGAAAGCGTCGGCAACGCACGGCATATCGTGGTGTCCGATCAGGCCGGACGATCGAATATTCTCTCGCGGCTCGGCGAGGCCGGGATCGAGGTCGATAGCAAGGACCCGCGAATTACGCGTCTGGTCGAGGATGTGAAGGCGCGCGAGTTCGACGGTTACACGTATGACGGGGCCGAGGCGAGCTTCGAGTTGCTGGCCCGGCGTGCGCTGGGTGAGGTGCCCGATTTCTATCGGGTCGAGAGTTTCCGCTCCGAGGTTGAGCGGCGGTTCAATGCCCGTGGCGATGTGACGACGATCAGCCAGGCCGTGGTCAAGATGCAGGTGGGGGAAAATCACTCCATGCAGGTGGCCGAGGGCAATGGCCCGGTCAACGCGCTGGATGACGCCATGCGCAAATCCCTGCTGCCGGAATATCCCGAGCTGGAGGCCATGCGGCTGGTGGATTTCAAGGTGCGTATCCTGACACCGCAGCAGGCGACGGCCGCCGTCACGCGGGTGATGATCGAATCTTCCGACGATACGGGCCAGCGCTGGGGCACGGTGGGAATCTCGCCGAACATCATCGATGCCGCCTACGAGGCCCTCGACGACGCCATCGTCTTCAAGCTGCTTCGGAGCCGAAGCTGATTGCGGGCGGGTTGTAACCCGCCCCTACAAAAAAATGGCATCCGGTTGTAGGGGTGGGTTTCAAACCCACCCGCAGCGTTCACATCGAATTGAAGCCCTTGTCATGCATGTGCCGCTGGCCGGCGCGGTAGCTTGGCGTACGGCCAACATCATGGCCAAGGAGATGACCGGATGATCGCCTGCCTGCCTGTGTTTCTGCGCGCTAATGCGTTGATGTTTCTGTTCGCGGTGGCCGCGACGGCGTTCGCCGTCCCCGTCGCGTTTGCCGATTTCGACCTGTGGGAGAAGGATTGGCCGCGCACGGATTTCTCCAAACGGGATGTCGATCTCGCCGAGATTTTATCCGGCGGCATCGGCAGGGACGTGATCCCGGCCATCGACACGCCGACCATCGGATCCCTCGAGGCCGCGTATGACAGCCATGACGCGCGTGAGCCGATGATCCGGGTCACGGTCAACGAACAGACCCGCGCCTATCCCCTGTCGGTCCTGATCTGGCACGAGATCGTCAACGACGAGCTCGGAGGGGTGCCCATCGCGGTGACCTACTGTCCGCTCTGCAATACAGCCGTCGTGTTCGACCGGCGCTTGGATAATCAGGTGCTCGACTTTGGCACCACGGGCAATCTGCGCTTCTCCGATCTGGTGATGTATGACCGCCAGACCGAGAGCTGGTGGCAGCAGTTCACCGGCGAGGGAATCGTAGGCGAGATGGCGGGCATGCATCTCACCATCATCCCCAGCCGGGTCGAGCCGCTGGGTGTATTTGCCGCGGCGTTTCCCGATGCCGATATTCTCCAGCGTCCGCCCGGCTTTCCGCGCAACTACGGCGTGAACCCGTATGATAGCTACGACACGTCGGAAACGCCGCTGTTTCCGGGTATTCCGCTGCCGGAAGGGGTCGCACCGATGGCCTATGTGGTCGCGGTCGGTGATCAGGCGTGGACTCTCGACCGGCTGAAATCCGAAAAGCGGATAGAGGCTGGTGATCTTGTCCTGACCTGGGAGACGGGACAGCTTTCCGTGCTGGATATCGCCTATATCAAGGAAGGCCGCGATATCGGCTATGTCACGGTCCAGCGCAAGACGCCGGCGGGTCTGCGGGATGCGATTCACGACATGACATTTGCGTTTGCCTTCAACGCCTTCAACCCGGACGGCACGCTCCACAAATAACCGATCGCCGGATGACGCGCGCGGACGCCTCGCGTAGGTTGCGTCCTGCAATGAAACCAACATCAAAAACCAGTCGGATATGGATTGTCGCTTGCGTGATGATGCTGACGGCCGCGCCGCTTGCGGCGCAGGCACCGCAACCCCTCAATCATGACCTGCTGAGGGTTTCGGCAACGGGCACCGTCGACCAGATCCGGGATCTTCTGGAACGCGGCGCGGACCCCAACAGTGAGGACAAAGTCGGCGTGACACCGCTGATCAATGTCGCCGCGCGCGGCAGCAACAAGTCCCTGCGCCTGTTGATCGAGGCCGGCGCACGGGTCGAGGAAGACGGCCGAAACGGCTGTACGCCGCTGACCTGGGCCGCGAAGAATGGTTGGGAAAAGACGATCGAGCTGTTGCTGGATCGGGGTGCCGACATAAACCACCGCGACAACGGCCAGATGACGCCGCTGATGCGCGCGGCCTGGAACGGGCAGTTTGTTGCGGCCGAGTTTCTGATCCGGCGTGGGGCGGATGTGACGGCGGTCGATTCGAACGGCAATACGGCGCTGACATATGCTCTTGCGAGTCGCAGCCCGCGAATCGAGGGGGCCCTGCGACGCATGGGGGTCCCGAGCAAAGTCGGCTCCCAGGCTGAAGCGATCGCCAAGGTGAAGGGCGAACCCTTCGTGTCCTGCGCGCGCGCAGTTGCGGGCCGGTCCTAGGGTCATGGCCGGTACAGACCGAACCCAACCGCCCGTCCTCGGCGGACCGCGCATCGTCCTGATTGAACCCCAGCTCAGCGAGAATGTGGGTGCGGTGGCGCGCGCGATGCTGAACTGCGGGCTCAACCGGATGTCGCTGGTCAATCCGCGCGAAGGTTGGCCCAACGCCAAGGCCGAGCCGATGGCCGCGGGGGCCACGGAGGTTCTCGATGCTGTGCAGGTCTTTGCCACGCCGGAACAGGCGGTGGCGGATCTCACGGCGGTGTACGCAACGACGGCGCGCCCGCGCGAACTGACCGTGCGCGTTCTGACCCCGCGCGAGGCGGCGGCCGACATGCGTGCCGCCCAGGCGCGCGGTGAGAATGTCGGGGTGTTGTTCGGGCCGGAACGCTCGGGCCTGACGAACGACCATGTGGCGCTGGCCGACAGGATCATCTCGGTGCCGCTGAACCCCGCCTACTCCTCGCTCAATCTTGCCCAGGCCGTACTGCTGGTTGCCTATGAGTGGTTCACCGCCGGCGACGAAACCCCGCCGGACACCGTGACGATGTCGGGCACGCGGATGGCCGCGAAAAGTGAGCTGATAGACCTGTTCGGGCGCCTGGAGACCGAGCTGGACGCGGGCGGATTTTTTCGTGCACCCGATTTGCGGCCGTCGGTGATGCGCAATCTCATGTCCATGCTCCAGCGCGCGCGCCTGACCGACCAGGAGGTGCGGACCTTCCACGGGATGATCAGCGCCCTCACGCGAAGCTGGCAGCACACCCAGAACGCCAAGCGCCGGCGGGGCGAACTGGAACGTGATTCCACGACAGAGTAAACGCCGCGCTGACTTAGTTGCTATAGGTTGGCGGGGAGTGGGGAGTTTGAATGTGAACGACGGAGCGACGTCCCGACATGGTCTGATACCGATGCAGGGCTCGAATGCCTGGCTGGTGGAAAAGGGGCTCGGCGATGCCAGCCTGGCCGAAATAGTTCAGGGGCTGGGGCATAGTCTTGTGGCCCGCGGAATCGCGCTGCACAGAATCGCCGTCGGTGGGATGTTGCTCCATCCCGTATTTGGTGCGCGCGATGTCATCTGGGATGCCCGGACCGACCATGTGCGAAGCGAAATGGCGACCCGTGACATCATCCGGTCCCCGGAATTCCAGAATTCGCCGTTTTTCAGTTCCCTGAGCAACGGTCTGCCGTTCGAACGCCATCGACTGGACGGAGATAATTACCCGGAATTTCCCATCCTGCACACGCTCAAGGAGGATGGGGTCACCGACTATCTGGTTTTTTATCAGCATTATGGCCGGCGCGATCTCTCGCTCTGGGAAGGTTTGCCCCAGGGCCTGGAGGGTGCGGTCAGTTCGTTTTCCACGCGCCGATTGAGCGGGTTCACCGACGACGAAGTCACGTATCTTCAGGCGCTCAACAAGTTGCTTGCCCTGATCGTCAAATCCAGGACGAACCGGGAGCTCTCGATGACGCTCCTCGACACCTATCTCGGAACCTATACCGGCGGACAGGTGATGGATGGCCGCGTCGAACGCGGCGATGGACGGCGCATCGAGTGCGTCATCTGGCAGTGCGATCTGCGTGGCTCCACGGCGCTCGCGGAGAAGCTGCCGATGGAGGATTATCTCTCGACACTGGATGACTATTTTGACTGCACTGCCGGCGTGGTTCTGGACCATGGCGGCGAGGTGCTCAAGTTTATCGGCGATGGAGTCCTGGCGATCTTTCCGATCGATTCCGAGATACGGGGCGTTGAAAGTATGTGCCGTTCGGCATTGTCGACGGCGCGCGAATCTCTGGACCGCGCGGCACGGATAAATGTCGAACGTGATGGTGCGGGATTGCCACCGATCAAATTCGGTGTCTCCATGCATGTGGGCGACGTGGTTTACGGCAATGTGGGAACGGACCGTCGGCTTGATTTCACGGTAATCGGATCTGCGGTCAACGAGACGTCGCGCCTCGAGGGACTTACAAAGATTCTCGATGTACCTGTCGTCGCGTCGGAAAAATTCGAGGAAGCGGCTCCCGAACCGCTGGTCGCTCTGGGCCAACACAAGGTTCCGGGTGTCTCGGGTAAACTCGAAGCCTTCACGCTCCCCGAACTGGTCGCTCCCTAGGCGTTGTGCTTCTCGTCACGCAGGCCGATGGCGAAGTGGACCGCGAGCGTTCCCACGATCACGGTGCCGCCGATCAACGAGAGCGGTGATGGCGCCTGCGAGATGAACCACCAGGCCCAGATCGGCCCCAGGACCGCCTCAAGAAGCATGATCAGGCTGACCTCGGGCGCGGACAGATGGCGCGGGCCGAGCAGGATCATGAAGAACGAGACCGGCAGCACCACGAAGCCCAGCAGGCCGAGCCAGAGCGCATCCAGTGCGATGATCGAGATTGTGGGCGCCACGAACAGCGCCACGACGGCGACGATATAGCCGCTGAGCGCCATGGCGGGCGCCGGATCGTCGATCTGGGTGTGGCTGAGCACAACCACCATTCCGGCCCACACAAGCGCCGTGGCGACCGCTGCGAGGTTTCCGTACAGGTCTCCGCGGCCCAGCCCTTCGGCGAAGATCACTGCCATCGCACCGATTGCGATGAAAATTGTCACGATCGTCCGGCGGGGCACGCGCTCACCCATGAAGATGCGCGCGAAGATGGCGGCAAACAAAGGTGCACAGGCGAGGATAAACAGCGTGTTGGCGACGCTGGTCAGGGTGATCGCCGTGACCCAGCCAACCGACGACGCGGCGAACATGAAGGCGACCGCCAGGTGGGGGAGCTGACGTAATCGGCTGAATATCTGCAGGAGATCGCCGCGGTAACGGACCAGCAGAAAGCCGGTCATCGCGATACCGAGGAGCAGACCGCGCCAGAACAGGGAAGTGCGGATGTCGGCGGCCACGAGCGAGGTGATCAGTCCGTCGGGCGACAGGATAACGACACCCGTTGCGGTGATCGCTATGCCCTTGAGATGATTGCCGGATCGGGAACTGGACGCCATGTTTCGATTCGCCTTGGATACGCAATGTTGGGGGGCGTTCGAACACGCCAAACGAGTTTGACATAGCGCGGCCGATGCCTATAGTGCGCGCCATTCCCGTGTATGTGGACCGGCAACGACCGGATCCCCGTAGTGCGTGACTTATAGCGCGGTGCTGATCGGGACAACAAAGACAAGAATGGATCTGAAATATGTCTAAGCGGCATTCCGCGAAGTACAAGATTGATCGCCGTCTCGGCGAGAATCTCTGGGGCCGGCCCAAGAGCCCGGTCAACCGACGTGAGCACGGCCCGGGCGAGCATGGTCGCCGCCGCAAGAAACCGTCCGATTACGGCCTTCACCTGATGGCCAAGCAGAAGCTGCGCAAATATTACGGCGATGTCGGCGAGCGCCAGTTCCGCCGCTACTACGATGAAGCCGTGCGTCGCCGTGGCGACACGGGCGAGAATCTGATCGAGCTCCTGGAGCGCCGCCTCGATGCGGTCGTCTACCGGATGAAGTTCGTGCCGACGATCTTCGCCGCCCGCCAGTTCGTCAACCACGGGCATATCCGTGTAAACGGCAAGAAGGTCAACATCCCGTCCTACGCGGTTCAGGATGGCGACGTGATCGAGGTCAAGGAGAAGTCGCGCGAGCTGCCGCTGGTGCTCGAGGCGATTGCATCGACCGAGCGCGATCTTGCCGAGTATATGGACGTCGATCTGAACAACCTGAAGGGCACCTATCTGCGCGGACCGAAGCTGGCCGATGTGCCGTATCCGGTGAAGATGGAGCCGAACCTGGTCGTCGAGTATTACTCGCTCTGATCGGTCGTTTCAGCCGAACCCATACAAAAGGCCGCCCTCGGGGCGGCCTTTTTCGTGTCAAAACCCCGTCATACGCGGACTTGATCCGCGTCTCTCATGAACTGCCGGTTGAGATGCCCGGGTCGAGCCCGGGCATGACGAAGCCAAGGAAGCTAAAAGGCTAGCTCGTCGCGTCCTTGCGCAGGACGGCCAGCACATTCTCGATGTCGGGGCGCGAGGAATAATGACGTTCCGAAAAGCGGTGGCTGACCTGGCCCGCGCTATCGAGGACCATGATGGCCGGGTGCGGTACCCCGTAGTAGAAGCTGCCTTGCGGGTAATTCTCCGCCAGTAGGCCGAACGCCCGGATGATGTCCGAATTCACGTCCGAGAGCATCGGGTAGGCGATCTTCTGGCGTTTGCCGAGGCGCTGCAGCGTGCCGACATCGTCATAGGTGACGGTGACGACCTCGTAGCCGAGCGCGCGCACCGCGTCGATCCTGTCGTTCCAGGCGACCGCCTGGACAATGCAATAGGGTCACCAGGACAGGGAGCGTGAGAAGATCAGGATCAGGCCCCGGTTTTTCTTCAGGGTAACGAAGCTCTGCACCTGATTGGACTGGTCAGGCACTGTCAGATCATGGGGCAGGGGAGTGCCGACCTGGACCCCGGCGCGGACCGCGTCCACGACCTGGGCATTGGCGGCATTCGGCCAGAGAAATCCCGCCAGCAGGATCACCGCCAAAGCGGAAATCCAAGCCTTTAGAAGCTTGTGGCAAATGCGACGGGCCGACATCACGGGTGTCTCAATTGTTGCGTATGGGACGCTACGCCGGAGACCCGTTTGTGCGTGATCGCACCGTCGCTTTCAAAACACATTCGCTTGAGAACTGGCGGGCTACTGGCTCTTCGGGGCTTCGGTGGCCTCGATCGCGTTGTTCACGATCGTCGCGATCTCATGATCCTCGGTGTAGCCGTGGCCGTTATAGACGTGGGTCACGACCCCCTCGGCATTGGCAACGATCACCATAGGAATGGCGGTGCCGCGATAGCGGCTGCCTTCCGGGAACCGGTCGTTGAACAGGCCGAAGGCGTTGATCACATCGCGGTTCGCGTCCGACAGGAGCGGATAGTCGATTTTCCGCAGCTTGGCGAAGCGCTGAACCGTCGCGACGTCATCGGCCGTTACCGAGACGACCTCGATGCCCTGGGCGCGGATTTTTTCGATATTTTCGTTCCAGACGACCGCCTGGTGAATGCATGTCGGTCACCACGCGAGGGAACGCGAAAAGAGCATGACCAGGCCCTTTGTGCCCCGCAGGGTCTCGAAGCCACGCACCTGATCGCTTTGATCGGGTACCTCCAGCATATGCGGGATGATCTTGCCCGCCGCAACGCTTTCGGCGGCCGCGCTGCCCGGATTGTGCAGGCTCACGGCGGCGATTAGCGCCGTGACCGCAAACGCCCTGCCGAGCGTTGAGGAAAGTACTTTTCGACCGAACATGAAAGGGAACTCCGAGGTGAATAGCTACCTACCAAACACCGTCGGTATCAGAATATTCCGGTATATTTCAATATCATCATATTCACATATAATTTACTGGAGACTCTAGACGTGGCGTGTGCGCTTTTTGGGCGGATGGATCGGTTTCGGCGCGCCCAGTTTCTTGTTGGTCTTCGACGTTTTCGCCTTGGATTTCTTCAGCGACATGATGCCCGTTTTGTTGAGGTCCGCACCCTTCTTGAACCGTCGCTTCGACGCCGCGCTGTTTCCCGGGAAGGGCTCCATATCGTCATTGTCGGTGGCGGCGAACTGGACCTCGACCTTGTTGCCGTCCGGGTCGAACACGTTGACCTGAACCATGTTTATCTCGAGCAGCGGGACCACGGTATAGGGCGCGTCATGTTCGCGCATTTTGCGCTGGAACGTCTTCATGCTGCCGCTGGCGCGCAGGGCAAAATGTTCGACCTGAGCTTCGCCATTCTTGACCTGCCGGACCGATTCCACGAGGTGAACGATCGCGTTGCTGCCGCAATAGTGCCAGGCACCTCCGAAATCGAAACTAAGCGGCCGTTTGCCACGCTTCAGCCCGAGGACACCTTCGTAGAAGGCGGACATCTCGTCGAGTTTGGCGGTGCGAATATTCACATGATCGAGCCAGTACATAGCCATCGTGTCGTCTCCGGTTATCTTGTTATCGTTGATGTATTTTGCGCTCTGTTCCGGGCGTATTCAACGCGTCAGGCGATCACAGCCACGATTAAACGATCCGTGTCCGCCATATCTCTGCAGTGTAGATGATCAGCGCCAGCCAGATGAAGGCGAAAGTGATGATCTCCGCCGTGCCGAAGGGCTGCGGAAAAAAGGTGAAAGCGAACAGCAGGTAGAATGACGGCGCGATATACTGCATCAGGCCGATGGTCGCCAGCTTCACGCGCCGCGCCGACGCGGCAAACATCAGCAGCGGCAGCCCGGTGACGATGCCGGACAGGGCAATCAGGGCATCGAACCCGAGCCCATGATGGCCGAATGCGCCGGTTCCCCTGAATTCGAACAGAATGAGCACGCCGAGCGCGAGTGGCGCGATGACCGCGCACTCGATGAACAGGCCGACCGCAGCATCGGCGTTCACTGTCTTGCGCAGGAGGCCATAGAGGCCGAACGAAAAGGCAATGATCAACGCGATCCAGGGGACCTGTCCGAACCCGATGACCTGAATGCCGACGCCGATGGTGGCCAGCGCGACGGCGATGCGCTGACCGTTCGACAGGCGCTCGCGCAAGACAACAAAGCCCAACAACACGTTGACCAGCGGGCTGAGGAAGTAGCCCAGACTTGCCGAGAGCAGCTGGTCGGAGACAACCGTGAAGATGAACGTGCTCCAATTGACGCTGATCAGGGCGCCGGAGAGGAACAATGTGGCGAGGACGCGCGGTGTGCGGATCGCGCGGGCCAGCCCCGCCCATTGGCGCGCGATGGTCAGGACGACGGCCATGAACGGGATCGCCCAAAGGAACCGGTGTGCAATGATCTGGGCGACGCCCAGTTCCTGAATGGCTTCGAAATAGAAGGGGGTGAAGCTCCAGATCAGGAATGCACCGACTCCCATCGCCAACCCGGCAGTTTCCGCACCGGAGAATTGCCGGCGGGCGTTCGGCGCTGTCGGGGGCTGTGGCAGGGGAGAACTCCGTTTGGAGGCTGCAAGCAAAACGGGCCGCGAAAACCGCGGCCCGTTCACATTAGCGGAAGGAGGTCGTTCAGGCAGCTTCGCGCGCGACGCCCTTTTCCTCGAACATCTGCTCAAGCTCACCGGTTTCGAACATCTCGCGGATGATATCGCAGCCGCCGACGAACTCACCCTTCACATAAAGCTGCGGGACGGTCGGCCAGTTGGTGAATTCCTTGATGCCGTCGCGGATGGCCGGGTCGACCAGCACGTCGGCGCTGCCGAATTTGACACCCATATGGTTCAGGATCTGGACCACGGCCGCCGAGAACCCGCATTGCGGAAACACAGGCGTCCCTTTCATGAAGAGCATGACTTCATTCTGGTCGATGTCGGTCTTGATGCGTTCCTGTACGGGGCTGTCGGTCATATCGAACTCCGGTTGATGTGGCTAGCTGCTCTCGGGGGCCGAGGTCTGAAGCGCGAGGGCGTGTAGCTCGCCGCCCATGCGGCCCTGGAGGGCGTCGTAAACCATCTGATGTTGCTGGACCCGGGATTTGCCGGCAAATGCCGACGAGACGACATTCGCCAGATAATGGTCGCCGTCGCCGCGCAGATCGTCGATCCGGATTTCGGCATCCGGCAACGCGTCCTTGATCAGGTTCTCGATCTCGCTGGCGGCCATCGGCATTTGGGTAACTCCCCGGGTGATTGCGGTATCGCGCCAGATCAGCTCTCGCGCGACGCCATATACGCCGGCAACCAGCGTGCATGTGCATCGCGTAGTGCCGCGACGGATATAGGCTTCGCCTCGGGGAGTGTCAACGCGGCCCCACCCACGGTGCCGATGGGCTCCACATGGACTCCGGCCTCCCTGGCCGCAGCGGCGAATGCTGCGCCATCGGCGCAGGTGACGATATAACGCGCCTGATCCTCACCAAAGGCCCAGGCATGGGACGGTAAATCGCTCTCATGGCTGATATTCGCGCCGATTTCGCCGGCGATTGCCATTTCGGCAAGTGCGACCGCGATTCCGCCGTCGCTGACGTCATGACAGGCGTTAATCCGGCCCGCGGGGATCGCATCACGCACGAAATCGCCGTTCCGGCGTTCGGCATCGAGATCGACCGGCGGTGGCGCACCGGCGGTCCCCCCTGCCTGATCGCGCTGATAGATCGAACAGCCCAGCCAGCCGGATGTTTCGCCGACCACAAACACGGAATCGCCGTCGTTTTCGAACGCGCCACCCACCGCCTTCGTCAGGTCGTCGATCAAACCGACGCAGCCGATCACGGGGGTTGGCAGGATCGCCTCGCCATTGGTTTCGTTGTAGAGCGAGACATTGCCCGACACGACGGGCGCATCGAGCGCCTCGCACGCGGCACCCATGCCCTGCACGGCACCGACAAGCTGGCCCATGATCTCGGGCCGCTCGGGGTTACCGAAATTCAGATTGTTGGTGACCGCCAGCGGTGTCGCACCGACCGCCGTGACGTTGCGCCAGGATTCAGCGACGGCCTGTTTGCCGCCCTCGACCGGGTTGGCGACCACATAGCGCGGGGTACAGTCGGTGCTGATCGCCAGCGCCTTGTTGGTGCCGTGGACCCTGACCAGGGCGGCATCGCCGCCGGGCCGGCCGACTGTGTCACCCATCACCATATGGTCATACTGCTCCCACACCCAGCGCCGCGAGCAGAGATCGGGGCTCGCGACCATCTGTAACAGCGTGTCCGCCAGATCGTCCGGGGCAGATACGTCGCCCGGAGTCAGAACCGCGCGGGGCGGGGTCGCCGTCCAGGGGCGTTCATATTCGGGTGCGGCGGCGACCAGCGGCGGCACCGGGATGTCGGCGGCAATCTCGTCCTGCCACATGAGGACGAGCCGCTGGCTGTCGTTGGTCTCGCCGATCACCGCCAGATCGAGTTCCCATTTGTCGAAGATGGCGCGCGCCATCTCCTCGCGGCCGGGCTTGAGCACCATGAGCATCCGCTCCTGGCTTTCCGACAGCATCATCTCGTAGGGCGTCATTTCCGTTTCGCGCTGGGGTACATGGTCGAGGGTCAGGGTAATGCCCACCTCGCCCTTGCTGGCCATCTCGACCGATGAAGACGTCAGACCCGCGGCACCCATGTCCTGAATGGCGATGATGGCGTCCGTCGCCATCAGTTCCAGGCAGGCCTCGAGGAGCAGTTTCTCCGTGAACGGGTCGCCGACCTGCACCGTGGGGCGTTTCTCGTCGGAATCGTCGTCGAACTCGGCCGAGGCCATGGTCGCGCCATGGATGCCGTCGCGTCCGGTCTTGGCGCCGACGTAGACCACCGGCAGACCCACGCCGGCGGCGGCGGAGTAGAATATCTTGTCGGTACCGGCGATCCCGACGGTCATGGCGTTGACCAGGATATTGCCGTTGTAGGCGGGGTCGAAATTTACCTCGCCGCCGACCGTGGGTACGCCCATGCAGTTGCCGTAACCGCCGATCCCCGCGATAACGCCGTCTACCAGATGGCGTGTTTTCGGGTGATCCGGGGCGCCGAAGCGCAGCGCGTTCATGTTGGCGATCGGCCGCGCGCCCATGGTGAACACGTCGCGCATGATGCCGCCGACACCCGTTGCGGCACCCTGGTAGGGCTCGATGAAGCTGGGATGGTTGTGGCTCTCGATCTTGAAGATCGCCGCGAGCCCGTCGCCGATATCGATGACGCCCGCATTCTCGCCCGGGCCCTGGATCACCTGCGGGCCTTCGGTCGGCAGGGTCTTGAGCCAGAATTTCGACGATTTGTAGGAGCAATGCTCCGACCACATGACCGAGAAGATGCCGAGTTCGGTGAAATTCGGTGTGCGTCCGAGAATTTCGAGGATCGTGTCGTATTCGTCGTCGCTCAGACCCATCAGGTCTTCGGGGCGTGCCGCCGTGTCACTCATGCCGCAATCGCCTCTGCCAGGCCCGTAAACATCGGCGCGCCGTCCGTGCCGCCGAGCAGCGGGTCGGCCAGCCGTTCCGGGTGCGGCATCATCCCCAGAACGTTGCCGGTCTCGTTCAGGATGCCGGCGATGTTGGCCAGGGAGCCGTTGGGGTTGGCCGCGTCCGTGATCGCGCCATCGGGCCCGCAATACCGGAAGGCGACCCGGCCATTGTCTTCGAGTGTTTGATGCGTGTCCGGGTCGGTGAAGTAGTTGCCGTCATGATGGGCGACCGGCACCCGGATCACCTCGCCGGCCTCGTAGCCGCGGGTGAAAATCGTGTCATTGCGCTCGACGCGCAGATTGACGTCGCGGCAGATGAATTTGAGGCTCGCATTGCGCATCAGCACACCCGGCAGCAGGCCGCATTCGGTCAGCACCTGGAACCCGTTGCAGATGCCCAGCACCGGTACGCCGCGTCCGGCATGGGCGACGACTTCGCGCATGATCGGACTGTTCGCCGCCATGGCGCCCGAGCGTAGATAATCGCCGTATGAAAAGCCGCCGGGGACCGCAATCAGATCGACCTTCGGCAACGCGCTGTCGCCATGCCAGACCATCTGCGGGGCGTGGCCCAGCACGGCTTTCAGCGCGACGGCGATATCGCGATCACAGTTCGACCCGGGGAATACAATGACGGCTGCTGACATTCGAAAACTCCAAGTTCAGCTATAGCCATTGCGGGCCGAGTCGCAATCGCGGCTGGGGAAAACCGACGTGCCGGCGCGCTCAGTCATCGGCGGGATCGCCATAGCCGAACGCCTCGATGTACGGCTGGAGGATCGGCATGACGGGTTCAAGCATCTCGGCATACCCTTCCCAGCGGCCCACGGCGCGTGTGTTCACCGATTGTGTCACGCCGGTGTAGCTGGGGGTGGACACGTAACGACCGACATTCGCACCGGCGGATTCGAGCAGGCTGTCGTGCCATTCGAGGCCGAGGAACGCCACGATTTGTCCCAGCACGGTGCGGGGGTCGCGGACGAGGTCCTCATAGCGGTAGACGAAGAAGTCGAGCGGCAGGATGTCCCGGTAGAGAAGCCACAACCGCATCGTCGCGGCGTAGGCGCGCGCTGTTTCCGGCAGGTCGAAAAATCGCATGGTGACGTTGTTGGGAATGAAATCGGTCGTGAAGCAGCTCATGCACACGTCGCGTGGGTCGCGCAGCGCGACAATGACTTTCGCGCCGGGAAACGCGCGTGCGATCAGGCCCAGATGGTCGAGATTGAGAGGGTGTTTGTCCACGACGAGGCGATCACCGGTCGGCCCGTCATGGCTTTCCTCCAGCAATTCCCGGTAGAGCATGCGCAACCGCGCGATCTCCTCGGCCCCGACATGGGCCAGCGCGTCGGGATAGATGTTGCCACCCGGCGCGGCCGTGTCGAGCGCATTGCACATGGCGTTGACCATCGGAAATTCCGGGGTTGCCGTGACCCGGTCATGCGCATCGAGCAGGCGCTCGACCAATGTCGTGCCGGATCTCGGGTACCCCGTCAGAAAACAGGGCGTCGCGAAACCGTCCGCGATGGGTTCGTCTGGCCATCCGGCAATCCACGACGGCGCGCTCTCCGCTTCGAAAAGCGCGAGGAGGGCTTCCTGGGTTCGCGCGTGTTTGTCCGGGTCGCACGCCCGCGCCTGCCGGGTCTGGGCGCGCGCGGCATGCGCGTCTTCAAATGTGGTGAAGGCCGTGTCGTGGCGGTCGAGCGCTTCGAGCACCTGGCCGCGCTCGAACAGAATATTCGCCGCGAGCCATGGGGGTTCCTTGCCGGTGTCGACTTTTTCCAGAAATGCCAGCGCACCACCATTGTCGCCGGACCGTCGATCCAGTCGCGCCGCGACCATGCAGGCGCGCGTCTTTTGCGGGTCCCACGAGAGCGCGCGTTCCACCCATTCGCGCGCTTCGTCGAGCAGCGACATACGTTCGAGGAGCTCCGCGAGCCGTGCTGCCGCATCGGCGCTGTCGGGCGCCAGCGCGACGGCTTGCCGGCCATAACCGACGGCGAGGTCGCCATCGCCCAGATTGGCGGCGATGTCGCGGAGCAGGTCGATCGCGGTCACGTTGTCGGGTTCGATTTCCAGAATTCGTTCGGCCGCAGGTCTGGCGCGTGCGTGCTGGCCGCTGGCACTCAGCGCCATGGCCGCGAGTTGCAGCAGTTCGATGGAGCGTGGTTCGGCATTCACAAGAGGTCGAAGCAGCGTGAGCGCGGCATCGAATTCCTCGAGTTGAATCAAGGCCATCGCCAGGTTGCGTTGCGCGAGCACAAAGTCGGGCGCGAGCCTGGTTGCTTTTTCCAGATGCCCGCGCGCTTCTTCGGGCCGGCCCGCGGTTAGCAGGGAGGCGCCGAGCTGGCCGAGGAGTGCGGGATGTTCCGTTGCATGGGGGAGTGCGGCGTGCGTGATATCCACGGCCGCGTCGGCGTCTCCGGCCGCGAGCAAGAGCCCCGACAGGCCGATAGCGGCCTCGACATGCGCGGGCCGGGCTGTGATCGCGGAACGATAGGCCTCACATGCTTCGGTCGCGTTCCCGAGGCGATGCAGGCATTCGGCCAGATTGTAATGCGCGTCGGCATTGGCGGGCTGGATCTCTATCGCGCGTTCGAGAACCTTGCGTGCGTCTTCCAGTCGGTTGGCCTGGCCGAGCAAGGTGCCGAGCAATTGCAGTATTTCTGGCGTATCGGGCCGGGCTTCGAGAATTTTTCGATAGGCCGTTTCGGCCTCGTTCAGGCGACCCGCGCGATGCAACTCGAACGCG
The DNA here is from genome assembly GCA_039980135.1 of Alphaproteobacteria bacterium. NCBI lineage: Bacteria > Pseudomonadati > Pseudomonadota > Alphaproteobacteria > Alphaproteobacteria bacterium. Next base: position 91,412 of record JBDXCV010000009.1, on the reverse strand, counting down.
GCGGTTGCGGCCGTGCGGAACTCCGCTTCGTTCACGAGTCGCCGATCTCGACGGTGTAGTTCTCGATCACCGTGTTGGCGAGCAGTTTTTCGCACATCTCGGCGACCCTGGCCCTGGCGGCCTCGGCGTCGTCGTCGGCGAGTTCAAGCTCGATGAATTTGCCCTGGCGCACATCTTCGACACCGGCGAAGCCGAGACCTTCGAGGGAGTGATGGATCGCCTTGCCCTGGGGGTCCAGGACACCGTTTTTAAGAGTGATGTGTACGCGTGCTTTCAACGGAACCGCCGGGAAATGGGTTACTGAATGGTCGAGGGACCCTTGATATCCTGTTGCCCTGATTCGGGTGTGATACCCAGCCGCCGCGCCACTTCCTGATAGGCCTCGGCGACCCCGCCCATGTCACGGCGGAACCTGTCCTTGTCCATCTTCTCGTTGGTCTCGACGTCCCACAGGCGGCAGCCGTCGGGCGTGATCTCGTCGGCCAGCACGATGCGCATCTGGTCGTTCTCGTCGTACAGGCGGCCGTATTCGAGCTTGAAATCGATCAGCCGCAGGCCGATCCCGAGGAACAGTCCGGTCAGGAAATCGTTGATCCGCAGGCTGAGCGACAGCATGTCGTCGATCTCTGGCGGTGCGGCCCAGCCGAACGCGGTGATGTGCTCCTCGGAGATCAGCGGATCGCCCAGTTCGTCGTTCTTGTAATAATACTCGACGATCGAGCGGGGCAGGGGCGTGCCTTCCTCGATGTTGAAGCGCTTGCAGATCGAGCCGGCGGCGATGTTGCGCACGACGACCTCGACCGGAACGATCTCGACCTCGCGGACGAGCTGTTCGCGCATGTTCAGGCGGCGCACGAAATGGGTCGGAATGCCGACCTCCGCCAGGCGCAGCATCAGGTATTCGGATATCCGGTTGTTGAGGACGCCCTTGCCGGTGATGACACCCTTTTTCTCATTGTTGAAGGCGGTCGCGTCGTCCTTGAAATACTGCACGAGCGTGCCCGGCTCGGGACCCTCGAAGAGAACCTTGGCCTTGCCTTCGTAAATCTTCCTGCGTCGCGTCATGGTGCTGAATTCCGCGGTGTTGGCGCGTTTCGAATCGTGTTTGTGCGCCCGCGAGGTATAGCAAGCGCCGTGACGGTGAACAATCGTGACGGGCGTCGAGCGGTGGATAGATCATATGGCTTCATGGTCTGGTCAACACAGCCGGAATGCTATGCTGGTGCCGCCTGACCAAGGCAATCGGGGTAACGTGAAGAGGGTCTGATCTGATGGAATACTCGACGACGCCCGGGCCGGTGATTGCGCGCGAAGTGCCGGCGCGGACACGACCTTCGAATTATCCGGAACCCTTCGCGAGCCGGATGGCTGGACGAAGCAAGCGGCGGCTCGGCGACGTATTCGGCTTGGCGAATTTCGGTGTAAATCTTACCGAACTGGCGCCCGGTGGAGAATCCGCGCTGCTCCACCGTCACAGTCGCCAGGACGAGTTTATTTATGTGCTCGAAGGAACGCCGACATTGGTAACTGATGACGGAGAAACCCTGCTCGCACCGGGCATGTGCGCGGGTTTTCCCGCCGGCGGAACCGCCCATCATCTCCAGAACCGATCCGATGCGGGTGTCACATATCTTGAGATCGGCGATCGCCAGTCCGGTGACACTGCGGAATATCCCGACGATGATATCCGCGCCGAGCTCGATACATCCGGGCAGTGGGTGTTCACCCACAAGGATGGGCGCCCTTACTGAATTCGGCAGAGTTGGAGTTTAGTAGTCCGCGCGGCCGCCCGAGATATCGAACACTGCACCGGTGGTGCCCGAACAGTCCGCCGAAGCGGCCCAGACGGCCAGTGCGGCGATCTCCTCGGGCTCGATCAGGCGGTCGAGCGGCATGGCTGACGCGACCTGCCGGGCGTAGGCGGCCGGCAGATTGTCGAACAGTTCGGTGTTGGCCCCGCCGGGGGCGACCGCATTGACCAGGATTCCCGTCCTGGCGGTCTCCTTTGCCAGCGTCTTCGTGATGCTGATGACTCCCGCCTTTGCGGCGGCATAGGGCGAGTTCTGCAACGTCGCCATCTTGCCCGCATTCGAGGCGATGTTGACGATGCGCCCGTAGCCGTTCTCCATCATATGCGGGGTCACGGCACGGCAGCACAGGAACGTACTGGTCAGGTTGATAGTGAGCATCCGCTGCCAGTTCTCGACCGGTTGTTCCCAGAGGTTCGCCACGGTCCCGACGGCACCCGCATTGTTGACCAGGATGTCGACATTTCCGAAGGCCGCGATAGCCTGTTCGAGGCCCCGCGCAATGGCGTCCGGTTCGGTGACGTCGATCATGTCAAACCGCAGCTCTTCGCCCGCACCGAGTTGCTTGATGGTCTGGTCGGTTCGCGCGGCATCGATATCCCAGATGGTCACCCGTGCGCCCGATGCACGCGCCCGTGCGGCGATGGCCTGGCCGATGCCCTTGGCGCCGCCGGTGACGATGGCATGTCGGCCTTCGAGATCGATCTGGTTCATGGGTGTAATCCTGGTTTGCCGGGCGACGTATCGAGCCTCACGGCGCCAGCACGATCTTGCCGGTGACACTGCCGCCCTCAATGAGGCGGTGTGCATGTTCGGCTTCGGCGAGCGGCATTGTCGTGTGGATGTGCGGCGATATCTCGCCGGCGGCCAGCGCCGCCATCGCGGATTTCATGGCGCCGCGGCGAATGCCGGGCTTGTCGTCGAGGACGTGGATCGAGAACAGGCGAAACGCAACGCTGTCGCCGAACTTCGCGCGCATGGGTGTGAAAAGGTCCGGGTCCGGGTCGCCGCCGAGATAACCGAACATCACCACCATTCCCATCGGCGCGAGCATGGCGAAATCGTCCGACAGTCCCGGCCCGGCAACGGAATCATAGATGAAATCGACACCCTCGCCGTCGGTCAGCTCAGCGATTCGCGCACCGGTATCCTCGACTTTACGTTCAATCACTGCGTCGGCACCCAGTTCACGAACATAGTCTGCCTTCTCGGATGAACCGGCGATGCCGAACACGTTCAGTCCCATGCTCTTGGCGACCTGGACGAGCGCGCTGCCGACACCACCGGCCGCCGCGTGCACGAGGATGCTGTCGCCCGCCCGGGGTGTACCGGCGTAGTTCAGCAGCAGCCAGGAGAGCTGGTAGTTGCCGAGTGCGACTGCCTGGGAGGCCTCGACATTGTCCGGCATGGCGAACACGGCGCCGGCCGGCACCACGATCGCCTCGGCGTAGCCGCCGCCGCGCTCCGGGAGTTCGCGGGAATTGACGTAAACCCGGTCGCCCACCGAGATAGTGTCCACGCCATCGCCGACGGCGTCGACCGTTCCGGCCAATTCGTTGCCCGGGACCACCGGCAGTGGCGGGATCCATTCATAGTTGCCACGGCGCATCAAAATGTCGGGCACGCCGACCCCGATGGCCTCGGTGCAGACGCGAATTTCACCCGGCCCCGGTGCCGGGTCGGGCACGTCATCGACCTTGAGGACTTCGGGTCCGCCGAATTCATGGAAACGAACGACTTTCATCGCGATTTCATCCTGTTTGACGCGCGCGCTATGCCTTCGGTGCGGTCGGGAACTCTTCCGGCCAGTTGTCGAGCAGGTGCTGCAGGTACGCCTTCAATGCGTCCGGGTCGACCTGGGAGCCCGCACCGACCGCATCCGCGCCTTTCTCGGGGTCCGGATCCAGGTGCAGGGAATCATGCATCCGGTTCCGCATGTTGCGGAACGCGCAGACGGTCGTCAGCTCGACAATCTCCGCTTCCGAAAAAACCGCGGCAACCTCGTTGTAAACGTCTTCCCGGTTCTTCGCCGTGTTGAGCGTGACATGCTCCGTCCACAGCAACGTCGCCTTCTCGCGCGCCGTCAGCAGATCGGAGTTCATGTACTCGTTTCCCTGAATGACCTCGAGTTCTTCATCCGTTACCCCCGCCACCCGACCGAGCGACACATTGTGATGGGTTCAGTAGAAGCAGTCGTTGATCGTGCTCGTCTTGATATCGACGAGGGTCTTGAGCTTCGCGGGAAGGATGCTGCCCGCGCCGTTGCGTTGCATCGCGGCGATAAGTGGTGCCAGCCAGCGCGCGACCAACGGGACATGTGAGATCAGCTTGAGGGAATTGATCTTCGAGGCCTGTGCGCCGAACAGAACGTCGTTTGCGGCGTAGTTGGTCTCGATATCCGCTTTCAGGTGATCGGGTGCGTTGTGCGTGTCGATCAGGCTAACCCGGGCCATATCGCCTCCTTCGCGGGTGGATGTTGCGCCGGTCGTGAGACCGGCAGGTGATTGACCCTCAGACCTTCGGCCAGACCCGCCGCCCCGCATGGGGACTGCCCGGAGCGTGGCTGACATATCCCAGGACATGCCGGCCGCGCCAGTTTTCGTCGCGGTCGGCCTCGATGAAGCGTGGTTCGAACGACGTGTCATTGGCACCCAACTCGGTGCCCTCCCACAACACGCCGTGCTTGGCCCAACCCGTCACCGAAATCATCTTGCGTCCGCGGATGATGCCGCGTGACACAGATATCCGCGGGAAGCGCTCTGCGCGATACCAGCGCGCGAGTTCCTCGTCGTCGCCGGGCGAAATGGTGTTGAACGAGCCGATCTGCATCGCCGGCGGCGGGCCCATGCCGTAGGGCGCCGCGCGTTCCTCGGGACCGTTGACCACTTTCTCCTCGATGAACGTGCAGCTGCGATGGTTCTGCCATGTCGCCAGTGCGTCTGCATGCGCCATGTGCAATGCGTCGACGCCGTTGTTCGGCCCCAGGAATGTGTTCGTTGAAAGGCCCGCCGTCAGCACGACATTCTGCCAGCCGGTGGCGATGGCCGGGTCCGTTGTCTCCTGTTTGGCCGGGGCGCCCTCGATATAGGGTCGATCGGGATGCTTGATGATGTCGTAGTGGCCGACCCAGGCGACGCCGGATGCGGACTGCAGCGCCGGCAGGAACTCGGCATGCAGCCATGCCCAGTGCGTGTCGCGTTCGTTATTCGCCAGATCAAACCAGTCGGCGCGCAAGACTTCACCCATCGAACAAACCCTTCTTCTTTTGTGTCGGCATGGCCTAGAGCATGACTTCGCCGCCGCAAACCGCAAGGGTCTGGCCGGAGATAAACGAGCTCGCGGGCGAGGCCAGGAACATCGCCGCGCCGATCAAATCGTCCGGGGTCCCGGCGCGTTTCACCAGGCGCTTGTTCTGGATGAACTCATGCAGGTCGTCGTCCATGCTCGCATGTTCGACCTCGGTCGTCGTGTAGCCGGGCATGAGCGTGTTGACGTTGATGTTGTCGTCGCTCAGCTCCCGCGCCATCACCCGCGTCATGCCGATGATCGCCGATTTTGACGTCACATAATGCATGAATCCGGGGGCACCCTGGGGCACGGTGCCCGATGAGATATTGATGATCCGGCCCTCGCCGGCCGCCTTCATTGGTTTTGCCACGGCGCAGGCGCACAGGTATGAGCCGGTGATGTTCACATGGATCACCTTGTTCCACTCCTCGAAGGGGATCTCATAGAAGGGCCGCTGGGGCAGGGACGCGAAAATTGCCGCGTTGTTGATGAGCACATCGATCCGGCCATAGGCGTCGAGCGCGGCGGCGACCATTGCTTTCACAGAATCCGGATCGCCGACATCGGTCTCGACGGCCAGCGCCGTGCCGCCCGCAGCTTCGATCTCGCCAGCGACCTTGCGCACATTCTCGCCATTCACCTCGGCCAGCACGGGCGTTGCACCCTCCTTGGCGAAGGCCAGCGCGTATTCGCGGCCCAGGCCCTGGCCGGCGCCGGTTATGACGACAACGCGATCGCTCACGTCGAATCGGTCATTACCCATCTGCTTCCCCCGTTCACGGTTCTGTTGACGGTCATTCGACTGCCAGCGACAGAATGACATGCTCGTACGGCGTTGTATCGGGTCTTCCGGGGGCGAAACGCCAGATCGCGTCCACATCCGGCCGGTCGGCGGACGGCAACGCGACAAGAGCACTTGAGACCGTCCCATAGCCCCTGTCGGTGACGATACACATGGCCTCTCGCGGGTCTTCGTCGCTCGAATGCAACCGTGTGGACAGCAGGCTTTCCCAGGCCGACCAGTCGCCCGCCTCGACATCCGGTTCCGCGGCGTCCCGGAATCGCGGCAGAAACCGTCCGATCCGGACACCATCGACATCGTCCAGTTCGCGCGACGTGATCATGTGCAGGCCGGGCGGGATTTCGATAACCTCGACCTTCGGCTGCTCGGTGCCCCTGATCCAGAAGGCGTCGCGGTTGTCGGCAATGATGAGATTGAAGGAGCGATAGGCGCTGCCATCCAGATCGGCCATCGCCTCGGCCGCCACTGCCGCGTCCGGGTGATCGACGGCCTCGAGCACCAATTCGCCGCGCGACCGTTTATCGTTTGTGGGGCCCAGGGAGCCCTCGCGGTTCAGAATCGCCGCTGCGACACCCGTATCGTTGAGCGCCAGCCAGGTGCCGCCCGCCAATTCGTCGAGCCCGCCGACCACGTCGTCACGGTCGGGCCAGTGGCGCGCCGGTGATTTCCAGGCGCGGTCGGTCATTTCGTCGCGGTTGGCGGCGATAAGCAACGGCCAAGCGTGATCGGGGCGACGAAGAATGACGAGGGTGCACATGAGAATTCAATTCAAACCGGGGCAATGGAGCACTATATCTATCTTCAAGGAACGACCGACAAGAAAGCAATGGAGAGTGGGTTAGATATGTCGACTTTTGACGAGCGCGAGCAGGGCTTCGAGAACAAGTTCAAACATGACGAAGAGTTCAAATTCAAGGCGACGGCGCGCCGCAACAAGCTGCTGGGTCTATGGGCCGCAGACCTTCTGGGTCTCGGCGAGGCCGAGGCGCAGGCCTATGCGCAGGAAGTCGTGAAGTCCGACTTCGATCGCCCCGGCGACGACGATGTCCTCGAGAAGGTCCTGGGCGATTTGCAGGCCAAGGGGGTCGAGACGTCTACGCATATTGTGCGCAAGCATATGGACGAGTTGCTCGCCGAGGCCATGCAGCAGGTCCACGACGGCGTGTAACGCCGGCCCGGCAACGGTCGGGCAAGTTTTCGTGCAAACGCGAAGACAGGCGACCCCTGACAGGGAGCCGGATAATCGAGCAGGGGCGGGCTGCGCTCGCCCATCACAATTCAGCTGGGGGGCTGTTCAATGGATGATGTAGCGCAAGCTGCGGGACATAATTGTCTCGTACCGCTCGTGGAAGACGAGGATTTTTCTCCACCGTTCCAAAAGTCGGCCAAGCGGGTTTCAGGCCGTGTCGGCATGGTCGCGAACAATGTGCGGGCGATGGCAAACTCGCCGGAACTGGGCGCCACCATGCGGCAATTTCTGGACGATGTGTGGGATCAGGGCGACCTGCCGAAGCCCATGAAGGCGCTGATCCGTAACAAGGTCTCGAACATCAATGCGTGCCTGTATTGCTCGGCCCACCAGGTCCGGGTGATGGAAAGCCAGGGCGTCGCGCGTGAGAAGATCGACAATATGTACGATTACCTCTCGCATCCGGCCTTCTCCGACAAGGAGCGCGCGATTCTAGCCTATAGCGAGGCATTGACCGTCGATGCCGGCGCCATTCCCGAAGATGTTGTGGCGACGTTCATGGAACACACGACGGCGCAGGAGCGCACCGAGGTGACCATCGTCGCGGCGGCGATGGGCTTGCTGAATCGCCTGAACGACGGACTGCGCGTCCCGCTCGAAGAACCGATGCTGGAGATCGCCAGCGGCATTTCCTTCGAACCCAAATAAGGCGGCGGATATGGCACGTATCGATATCGGGCACATCACGCTCAACTGCGCCGACGCGGGCGAGGGCGACGCATTCATTTTCATTCCCGGACTGGTCGGCCTGTACGACGCCTGGTCGTTTCAGCTCGAACATTTCGCGCAGAACTATCGCTGCGTGACCTTTGACCATCGGGGCACCGGCGAAAGCGACAAGCCCACGGGACCCGGCGCCTATTCGACCCAGGCCATTGCGGATGACGTGATTGCATTGATGGACAAACTCGCCATCGACAAGGCGCATATCGTCGGCACGTCGACAGGCGGCTGCATCCTGCAGAATCTGGCGCTCGACCACCCCGACCGGGTGCGCGCGTGCATCTTCAACAATACCTGGGTGACGGCGGACGAGTTCATCACCCGGGTCGCGCTCACTCGCAAGCGGATCGCGGAATCCTATGGACCCGAGGAGTATGTGAAGGTCTCGTCGATGTTTACCTCCGGCGCCAATCAGTTCCGCCACAACCTCGACGCCGTTATGGAGCTCGAACGACGGGCGCTGGAGACGGTCGGTTCGGTGGAAATTCTGGCCGCGCGGCTCGACATGATGCTCGCGCATGACCGTACGAACGAGCTCAAGGGCATCGACCGGCCGTCGCTGGTGATCGGCACCGTCGATGATGCGACGATCCCGTATTATTTCGCCGAGGACCTGCACGCCGCGATCCCCGGATCGCAGCTGCTGATGTTCGACGATGGGGGGCACTACTCCTATCGCCGCCATCCCGAAAAATGGAATATGGCCGTTACTGAATTCCTGGCCGAGGCCGAGAAGAGCGTTTAGGCCCATACGGGCCGAAACAACGGAGACATTACATGCCGAAAGCCTACTGGGTCGCCGCTTACCATGAAATCCACGATACCGAGCGGTTCAAGGCCTACGCGGAGATCGCCGGGCCGGCGATCGAGGCCGTGGGTGGCAAGTTCCTGACGCGCGGGGACGCCGCGAAGGCCTATGAGGCGGGGCGGCTGGCACGTACGACGATCATCGAGTTCCCGTCGCTCGAGGCGGCGGTCGCGTTGCACGACGGACCGGATTACCAGGCGGCGTTGGAGGTGCTCGGCGACGCCGTGACGCGCGATCTGCGGTTCGTCGAGGGAATCGACTGACCGGTCAGGCGCCGCCGCGCGCGCGGAGCAGGCCAAGCTCGTCGAGAAGCTCGGTGTACTCGGCCGTTTCGTTCGCCAGATAGTCGGCGAGGGCGTCGCCGTCGATATGCATGGCCGACCAGCTCAGCCGCGCAAGTTCGTCCTGCCATACCGGGGTCGCGACGGCTTTCCGCAGCACGTCCCGCCAGAACGCCCCCTGGCCCGCTGACAACCCTGCCGGGCCGGTGACGCCTCGCCACGCGCCGACAACACAGGGCGCGCCCAACTCAACCCAGATCGGCACGTCTGCGAAGCGACCGGCCAGCCGCTCGGGCGCGGAAATGGCGATCAGGCGCGCATTGCGCGCCTCGACCTCGGCCAGGAGGCTCGCGGCAGTCACCGCGCACACGTCGGCGTTCCCCGCCATGACATCGGCGACGGCATCGAGCGCCGAATCGAAGACCCGCACGATCGGCGCGTTTATGTCGGACCCCAGGGCGCGCAGAAGCTTGGCGAGCGCGATGTGATTGGGGTTCCCCAACGCGGTGGAGAGCGCCACCGTCACGTGGTGGGGTTCTTCCTCGAGGCGCAGGAGGAGGTCCGCACCGCTCGCGTAAGCGGATTCGGCGCGCACGGCAAAGGCGATATATTCGGTGACCAGCGTCGCGATCGGCGTGTAGCGGCCGTGGTCGAACCCGGCGAGGCCGGCCAGATAGTCGGTCGTGAGGTTGGGCGAGCTGATGCTCACCACGTGGCCGTCGCCCGGGTGCCGGTCCATGAGTTCGGTCCACACCTTGCGGGCGCCGTCGCCGGGCACGTTTTCGACCGCGACCGGCACCTCGACCGCTTCGGCGACCGCGATCGCCTGTTCCAGCGCGCGCGCAACCCGGTCGAGCCCGCCGCCCGGCGGTGTACCGGCGGCAAGGGTGAGGGGGCCTTCGGGTGTCCAGGTCTCGGTCATCATGCGCTCCCGTTCCGCGGTTGTTGCCGTCAGTCTGGCATCCCGCGCTACATCGTGTCGAACGGGTGCCAGCCTTCGCGGTGCTCGATCTCGATGACCCACAGGTCGGGATCGCGCGATACGGCGCGCGCGATATAGGCGTCGGCTTCGGTTTCGGGAATCGCGGCACCGTCCATGGCGGGAAACCATGACAGCCGGCCGTCCAGGTCACGCGTCTGGGTAAGAATACGGCAGCCCCTGTCGTGCTGATTGAGCTTCAGGATCACCGTGCCCGACTGACGCTCGCCCTTGCGCACCACGGCGATGGGAATGCTCGCATCCGAGGCCCGGCGAAGCCCGGCGCTGACCCAGAGTTCTGTCGGCAGCCGGTTGTCGCTCATCGTTTGCCTTTGCCGTAGCCGGTTCAGGCGGCGCCGAACACGCGGGTGAAAATCGTGTCCACATGTTTGGTGTGGTAGCCGAGGTCGAAGCTCTCGGCGAGATCGTCGTCGGAAATGAGCGCGCTCACCGCGTCGTCGGCCTGCAGGAATGAGAGGAACGCGCCCTCGCGCTCTGCCTCGGGCAGTCCCCACACCTTCATCGCGTTGCGCTGGACGGCCTGGTAGGCGTCCTCGCGGCTCATCCCGGCCTGGGTGAGAGCAAGGAGCACGCGCTGGGAGTGAATGAGGCCGCCGAGTTTTTCCATATTCGCGATCATCGTTTCCGGATAGACGAGCAGTTTCGAAACAACCCCTGTCAGTCGCACGAGGGCGAAATCCAGGGTGACCGTGGCGTCCGGGCCAATCATCCGCTCGACCGACGAATGGGAAATATCGCGCTCGTGCCAAAGCGCGACGTTCTCCATCGCGGGGACGACCGCCGAACGCACCACCCGCGCAAGCCCCGTCAGGTTTTCCGTCAGGATCGGGTTGCGCTTGTGAGGCATGGCGCTCGAGCCCTTCTGGCCCGCGGCGAAAAATTCCTCGGCCTCGCGCACTTCCGTGCGCTGCAAGTGCCGGACTTCGACCGAAAGGCGCTCGACCGCGCTGGCGATCACGCCGAGCACGGCGAAGAACATGGCGTGGCGGTCGCGCGGGATGACCTGCGTCGACACCGGCTCGGATGCCAGGCCCATTTTCTTTGCGACATGGACTTCGACCGCCGGGTCGATATTGGCGAAGGTGCCCACGGCGCCCGAGATCGCGCAGGTGGCGATTTCTGCCCGCGCCGCGACCAGCCTATCCCGGCAGCGGGCGAACTCCGCATAGTGGCCGGCGAGTTTCACCCCGAAGGTGGTCGGCTCGGCATGGATGCCGTGGCTGCGCCCGATGCAGACATCATCCTTGTGCTCGCGCGCGCGTTTCTCCAGTGCCGCAAGCAACCCGTCGAGATCGGCCAGGAGGAGGTCGGCGGCCTGGGTGAGTTGCACAGACAGGCAGGTGTCGAGGACGTCGGATGAGGTCATGCCCTGATGCACGAAGCGGGCATCTTCACCGACATATTCGGCCAGGTTGGTCAGGAACGCGATCACGTCATGGTGGGTTTCGCGCTCGATCTCGTCGATCCGGTCGATTTCCCATGCACCCTTGTCCCAGACCGTCTTGGCAGCCGACGCGGGGATCACGCCCAGTTCGGCCTGCGCGTCGCAGGCATGTGCCTCAATCTCGAACCAGATCCGGAACTTGTTCTCGGGTTCCCAGATCGCGGTCATTTCGGGGCGGCTGTAGCGGGGAATCATGGGTGTCGGCTTTCGCGTTGGCGGGGTGTCTAAACGGTGATCAAACTAGGTGAGCGAGTGATACCCCGACAAGGCGAGTCGCCGATTGTTGACAGGATCCCCCACCTCGCGAATGACGGGAGGTGAACAGGCTTCACACAATAATACCGTTAAGCTATCTTAACCACGCGTTAACGGGTTCCGAGCGATTCTGTTGCACACGCATAAGGCGAGAAACACGATGTCCGTGACCTACCCAGGAACGATCCCGGCACGCCGGACGATCTTCAAGAGACAGAGCCGCTGGCCCGGGCTGCTGCGCCGGGTGATTGTGCTTTGTCTCGTGATGATCGCCACCGCCTGACCGGACGGCCGGGCGCCTAGAAAAGCCCTTTTTCGCGCAGGCTGGCATGGCCCCCCCGCGCGATGATCACATGATCATGGAGTGCCACGCCGAGGCTTTCGCACACGGCCGCGACCGCGCGGGTGATTTCGATGTCGGCGTCGCTTGGTGTGGGGTCGCCGGAGGGGTGATTGTGGACCATCACCAGTGCGCACGCATTGAGTTCGAGTGCGCGCTTGATGACCTCGCGTGGATAGACCGATGTCTGATCGACGGTGCCGGCGCTTTGTTGTTCGGCGGCGATGAGGCCATTCTTACGGTCCAGAAACAGCACATGAAAGCTTTCGCGCGGCAGGTGCCCGATCGCCGCGCGGCAATATTCCAGGACCTTGTCCCAGGAATCGAGGATCTGGCGTTCGTGCAGGTCTTCGCGGGCCTGGCGGATGCCGGCCTGATGCACGGACTTGAGCAGCCCGGCCACCCCGGGTCCGGCACCTTCAACCTGCACGATGTCTCCGCGATCGGCGGCCAGAACACCCGCCAGACTACCGAAGCGTTCGATCAGGCGTTTGGCCAGCGGTTTGGTGTCGCGGCGCGGAATGGCGCTGAACAGGATCAGCTCGAGCAGTTCATAATCCGGCATCGATGCGCCGTCGTCGGCCGCGAAACGTTCACGCAGGCGGGTGCGATGGTCTTTTTGATCGTTGAGATTCCGAGGCGCGGCCATGGCTCCGCCGGTTCCACCGCCATCAGTCGTAGGGCGGCTTGTCCCAGCCCTTGGGCGAGTGGGTGAAGACTTCACAACCGTCGGCGGTGACGCCGATCGAATGTTCGAACTGTGCGGACAGAGACCGGTCCTTTGTTACGGCGGTCCAGCCATCGCCCAGAATCTTCACGTCGAAACGGCCGACATTGACCATCGGCTCGATGGTGAAGAACATGCCTTCGCGCAGCTCGGGTCCGGTACCCGGCTGGCCGAAATGCAGGATCGACGGGGCGTCGTGGAACACCTGACCGAGCCCGTGGCCGCAGAAATCCCGAACAACCGAAAACCGTTCGGCTTCGACATAGGTCTGGATCGCGTGGCCGATATCCCCGACCGTGGTGCCAGGGCGGACGATGTTGATCCCTTCCCACAAGGCCTGATGGGTGACGTCGACCAGCCGCTCGGCCAGGCGCTTGACCTTGCCGACATTGTACATCCGGCTGGTGTCGCCGTGCCAGCCGTCGAGGATGACCGTGACGTCGATGTTGACGATGTCGCCGTTGGCGAGGCGTTTCTCCCCCGGAATGCCGTGACAGACGACGTGGTTGACCGAGGTGCAGATCGACTTCGGGAAACCGCGGTAGCCAAGCGGTGCGGGAGTTGCCCCATGATCCAGAATGAATTCGTGGCAAAGCCGGTCGAGTTCCTCGGTCGTGACGCCGGGCACCACATGGGGGGTCACATGATCGAGCGTCTCGGCGGCGAGTTTCCCGGCATGGCGCATGCCTTCGAAGGCATCGGCATCATGGATGCGGATGCGGCGCGCTTCGGGATCGAGTGAGGCGGTCTTCGTGTCGGTCATCGTGTGTATCGGCTACCGGTCGGAGTCTGGATTCAAGGGTTCATCGGCAAGGGCCGGGTGATTTCGATGCGTTCGAGCGAAACGTCGCATGCATAGCATATCGCCTCAACCCCTCGATGCCGGGCATCTGCGAAAGCGGCGGCGTAGTCCGGGTCGATGTCGTCGGCGAGGCGAAAATCGTCGCAGTCGCTGCGCTGGACCACATAGACCATGACGGCACGGGCGCCGGCCTCGACGGCGTTTGCCAGTTCGCGCAGATGCTTGGCGCCGCGCTTGGTAACGCTGTCAGGAAATTCGGCGGCACCGGATTCGTCGCGCTTCAGATGTACATTCTTGACCTCGACATAGCAGTCCGTCCGGCCCGGGTCCTCGAGCAGAAGATCGATGCGGGAATTTTCGCCGTAGCGCACCTCGCGACGGCGGGAGGCATAGCCGGTCAGTTCCGCGATGCGTCCGGCTTCGATTGCTTCATCGACCAGCGTGTTGGGCAAGGACGTGTTGATCCCGACATGATGGGCGCCGACCCGGATGATTTCCCAGGTGTATTTGAGCTTGCGGTCCGAGTTGCGCGCGGGCGAGACCCAGACATCCGAACCCGGTTCCTTTAATCCGAGCATCGCACCGGGGTTGGGGCAATGCGCGGTGATTTCGGTCGGTGCCCCGTCGCTGCCGACGATCTCGATATCGGACAGGAAGCGCTTGTAACGCCGGATCAGGCGGCCGGGGATGAGCGGGTCGGGAAATTCCATGATGGCGGCAAGGTATGAAGCCGGTCGGAGATGATCAAGCCATCGTGCCCATTGCCGGCGTGTTTTGACTGTCCATTGGGTGCATGATAGTTCGTCAGGTCGGTTCACCATGGAATGAAGCGCATGAAACCTGTTCTGCCCCTGCTTTTCGTCTTCGCGCTCGCGGCCTGCGCCGGTACGGGCGCGGCCTGGGTCAAGGAAGGTGCCAGCGAGGATCAGGTGCGTGCCGATCAGGCGGCGTGTCGCGCGCAGGCGGAAGGCGCGATTGGGCGTAACGAAAGCTTCACCCGTGATATTCGCAGTTCAACGCGCGGTGGCCGGGAAGACACACAGGCCATCGTTACGGAAACCCGCGACCGGAAAGTGGCGCGATCCTTCGAGAACATTTTCGGCCGTTGCATGGCGGCGCGCGGTTACGTGCACCCGAAGTCCTGAATTTGCACCACGGTACAAGCACATAGGCGACGAGACGATATGAACGAATCCACACGCGTCACGGCGGCGGTCCTGATCATCGGCAACGAGATTCTCTCGGGCCGGACCAAGGATGCCAATCTGCCCTTTCTCGGTACCGAGTTGAATCTGCTGGGCATCCAGCTCCTGGAAGCCCGCGTCGTGGCGGATATCGAGGCCGAGATCATCGACGCGGTCGACGCCTTGCGGGCGAAATACGACTATGTCTTCACGACCGGGGGTATCGGCCCGACCCATGACGACATCACGTCGGCCTGCGTCGCCAAGGCGTTCGGCCAGAAGCTGATCCGCCACCCCGAGGCCGAGCGCATCCTGCGCGAACGTATGACCCAAATGGGGGTCGAGGCGACCGAGGCGCGGCTGAAGATGGCCGAGACGCCGGAATTCGCCGAGCTGGTCGACAACCCGGTCAGTGGCGCGCCTGGATTCCGGGTCGAGAATGTCTATGTCATGGCGGGCATTCCGCGCATCATGCAGGCGATGTTCGAGGGGGCGAAACCCCAGCTCAAGCGGGGCGTGACCCTGTTGTCGGTGACTGTCGGCAGTTTCGTGCCCGAGGGGCAGATCGCGACCGAGTTGTCACTTCTGCAGGACGCCTACCCGGATATGGATATCGGCAGTTACCCGTTCTTCTTCGACGGCAAGCCGGGTTCCAATCTGGTGTTACGCGGGCCCGATCAGGCGCGCCTGGATGAGGCTGTGGCCCGGCTGGGGGATCTGATCCGCAATTTGGGCCAGGAGCCCGTCGAAGGCGGCATCGAGGTGCCCAAGTCTGCCGACTAATATTCGGAAGAAGCCATGCGGGGCTTATGTTGATGACCTGGAACGCTGACCGGCTGGGCGAAGCCCGGTTAGAGGCCTCGGCGATATCGGGGGTGCCTGCATCGCCTGCCGAACGGGTGACTTCGGGGCCGCGGTGCTGCTTGCGCGCGGGCTTGCGGTCTGCGATGAGACCCATGCTCCGCGCGGCCCGATAGGCGATCCGCAGCGTTTGTTCTAAGCGGCGTAGCCGCGGCAACCTTTACGACGGGCCTCACAAAATCCTATCCTGAAATCGTTGGGAATATCCTGGAACAACGGGTCCAGTGATGAGGGGGGTCGGATTTGGCACGCACGCTAATACGTAACGGTTGGATCGTGACGGTCGATCCCGCGCTGGGCGACATTCCCGGCGGCGATATCCTGATCGAGGACGGTTTGATCCGGGAGATCGGTCGCGGCCTCACCGTGGGCGATGATGTCGAGATCATCGACGCGACCGACAGGCTGGTGATGCCGGGCTTCGTCAATGCACATCATCATCTATGGCAAACGGGCCTGCGCTCGCTCGCGGGCAACTGGACATCGCCGGATTATCACCGCAACGTCCACGGCAATATCGCGCCGCGCTACCAGCCTCACGACAGCTATCTCGGCGGATTGATCGGCGCGCTCGGCCAGATCGATTGCGGCACCACGACGGTGCTCGACTGGTGCCATAACAACGCCACACCGGACCATTCCGACGCCTCGATCGACTCGCTGGAGGAGGCCGGTATCCGTGCCGTTTTCGCGCACGGCTCCGTCAAGCCGCCAACGCTCGAAGGTGGCAAACCCTTCTCCGAAGTGCCGCATCCCCGCGCGGATGCCGAGCGCGTGCGCAAGGGCCGGCTTGCCACCGACGACGGGCTGGTGACGATGGCGCTGGCCATCAAGGGCCCCGATTACTCCACGCTCGATGTGACGCTGCAGGACTTCCAGCTCGCCCGCGATCTCGATCTGCTGTCCAGTGCGCATGTCTGGAACAAGGCCAGCCGCGTCGCGAAGGAGGGCTATGCCGCGGTCGCGGCTGCCGGTCTGCTCGGCCCCGATCACAATGTCGTTCACGCAAACTGTTCCGACGCGGCGGAGTTTGAGGTCTTCTTTGACGCCGGTGTCACGTTTACCGCCACGCCGGCCTGCGAACTGCAATCGAACGATGTGTCGATCATCGGCCGGGTCCTGGCACGCGGGTTCGCGCCGTCGCTCGGCCCGGATACCGAACTCTATCTCTCGGGCGACATGTTCCAGGTGATGCGCCATGCGCTGCAGACCCAGCGGCTGGCCGACAACGTGACGCGAGTTGCCGCCGGCGAGACGATCGACGGCGTTTCCGTCGGCGCGCGCCAGGCGTTGGAATGGGCGACGATCGAAGGCGCGCGGGCGCTGCGCATGGATGCGCGCACCGGCTCGCTGACGCCGGGCAAGCAGGCCGACTTGCTGCTGCTCCGGGCTACCGACCTGAACCTGGCGCCGGTGCATGATCCGGTGAACGCCATTGTCTTCTATGCGACGGCGGCGAACATCGACACGGTGATGATCGGTGGGCAGGTGGTCAAGCAGGACGGCAAGCTGCTCTACGACCCCAAATTGCGGGTCGAGAAACAGGCCGCACTGGCGGCTTCGGCCGAGCGGCTGTTCGCTGAAGCGGCTTATGCGCACGCCGCCGCCTGACGGACACACCCGTGTCGAGGTGACCGCGTCTGCCGGCTCGGGGGAAAATCGGTTCGTCTAGGGCTGCCAGACGGCGGTCCAGAGCAGTACGCCCACGCCGCCGAGAGCGAACCAGATCACCGCATTCTGCATCGCGGCCTTCCGGTCGCGCGCGATTAACACGATCGTTGGTGCGAGGATCACCAGCGCACCCACGAGCGCGATCAGGCGTGCGATATCGAAACCATCCATTTGGCGGCACCCATTGGCGTTTGGCGGCGGGGTATGTCGTTCGCTACAAGTATAACCCAGTCAGTCACGCGATGCGGGCGTGGTGAAATTGGTAAACACAAGGGACTTAAAATCCCTCGGCCTCACGGCTTTGCCGGTTCAAGTCCGGCCGCCCGCACCATCATCCCACCGGGCTGAAGAGCGCCACCAGTACAGACAGTGTCACAACGGCGAAAAGCATCGACACCAGGGTCGCCGCCGACGCCCGATTGACATAGGTGTCGTAGGTGGACGCCACGAGATAGACGCTCACACCGAGCGGCGTGGCGGCGGCGATGATTGCGATGTTGCGCCACTCGACCGGGATATCCGGGAACGCCGACATGAAGACGAAGACCAGAAACGGATACAGAAGCAGCTTGCCTGCCGCCATGAAACCGGTCTCGCGCATGCGTTCGCTGAAGGAAAGCCCGGCCAGTGACGCGCCGATTGCGAACAGCGCGCACGGGACGGTCGCACCCTGAACCAGGTTGACGAGGCCGTCCAGAACGGCGGGGATTTCCAGCCTCATCATCGCGGCGGCGATGCCGAGCAGGATGGAGGGCACGATCGGATTGAAGAAGATCGCCCGGAAGACCGTCCCGGAAATTGCGACAAGACTGCTGCGTTCGCCGCTCTGGATTTCGAGCAGGACGATGGCCAGCGGCACGATGACAGCCATTTCCACGGCAATCAGGAGCGCGATCGGCAGAACCGAGGCTTCGCCATAGAGCGCGAACCCGATGGGGATGGTCATGAAAACGGTATGGCCAAACGAAACCGCCAAGCCCTGAACGGCCTGTTCGGCGACAGTGCAGTTGAAGATCCATCTGGCAACCGCATAGCCGATCGCGAACGACAAAAGCCCGCCCAGCAGATACGCCAGGATGAAATCACCGCGCAATTGCTCGGCCACCGGGGCGTTAGCCAGGTTGCGGAACAGCAACAACGGGAGGCAAAAGTAAAAGACGAAGGACGTGAAGGCCTTGATGCTCTCCTTGCCCATGATCCCGCGCCGGGCGGAGATGTAGCCGGCCAGAATGACGACAAAGATCGGGATCGTGACTGTCAGCACCAGAATCATGATCGTTCCACTCGTGTGCCGGCGCGCGCGCCCGTGCCCGGTGCTTTATGCCGCGTCCGCCGCCGCCCCTGCGCGTTCGTTGAGGTCATCGAAATCATCCGGCCAGTTGTCGGCGAGCCAGCGCAGGTAGGTCTTGATGTTGCCCGGATCGATCTTGACCGAGCCCCGGATCTTGTCCACTTCCGCCTGTTCCTCGATGGTCAGCTTCAATGAATCATTGAAGCGGTTGAACATGTTGAACATGGAACAGATCAGGCTCAGCTCGACGATCTCGGCTTCGTTGAACTGTTCGGCGACACGCGCGTAGACATCGTCACGGGCTGCCGCGGTGTTCTTTGTCATATGTTCGGCCCACTCGATCGCGGCGCGTTCGCGCGCATCAAAGATATCCGCCGTCAGGTAATCGTCCGACGACATGGCGATCACCTGGTCGTGGGAGATTCCGGCGGCCTCGCCGAGGGCTGTGTTATGGGCGTAGCAATAGTCGCAGCCGTTGATGTGGCTGGTCTTGATGATGACCATTTCCTTGATCTTGGCCGTGAGGCGCACGCCGGGCCATTCTCGCTGGTTGGCGGCCTGAAACGGCAGGAGCAGCATCGCCAGATAGGGCGCATGGGCCATCGTGCGATATGCGTTCGGTACGCGACCGACAAGGCCGGTCACGGCGTCGTAGAAATGTTGTAACTCGTCAGGGGCATTCTCGGGGTTGATTACCGGTACGCGCGCCATCGTTTCTCTCCTCTGTCTCATCGGTTGCCCGGAATTATTGTGCAGTCGGAAGGCCCGGACCGGGTTTCACCACCCGCAGTCTACGCACCCCCGGGATGCGCCTCCATGAATATTCCCTGTTTTGCGGCGAATGGTGCCCCTGAACGGGAAAATTGACTACTCTGGAGCCCTATCCCGCCAAACCGGAGTTCGGAAAGCATGCCCACCATCGATATTCACACCCACATGTTCGGCGATGGCTGGCTCGACATGATCAAGAAGCATGGCGCGCCTGCCTACGAGATCGCCGACATGGAAGACCGGCGTAACTATCTGGTCGAATACGGCACGCCCGCCTGCGCGCTGGAAGTCGAGGCGTTCGACTATGACAAGCGGGTCGAGATGATGGACCGGCTGGGGATCGATATTTCCATCGTCTCTCTGACGTCGCCCAACGTGCATTTCGGGGACGAGGCGATCAGCATCGCGACCGCGCGCATCGCGAATGACGAGATGGCGGCCGGTCAGACGGCACATCCCGACCGCATCCGCTGGTTTGCCTCCCTGCCGTGGGAGTACCCGGATGCCGCACTGGCCGAGCTCGACCGTTGCATCGCGATGGGCGCGGTGGGGGTCATGTGTGTGGCCCATATCGGCCAGCGGCATCTGATCGATCCGCTGTTCGCGCCCGTCTGGGACGCGCTGAACAAACGTTCGTTCCCCGTGCTTTTGCATCCGACCGCACCGCTGGGTGCCAAGGACGTCAATTACGGCTTCGAACGTATTCTCATGCCGGCGGCAGGTTTCATGTACGACACGACCATCGCGCTGGCGCGGATGGCCATCGACGGCTTCTTCGAACGCTATTCGGACATCAAGATGATCGCCAGCCATGGCGGCGGCTACATCCCGTTCGTGAACGGGCGGGTGGACATGTTCTTCGGTGTCGAGACCCTGGCCAAGTTCGACATCCCCAAGCTGCCGAGCGACTATTTCAGCCAGCTTTACTACGACGCGATTGTCTATGACCCGGCCGCACTCCAGCTGGTGATCGACATTGCCGGCCCCGAAAAGGTGATGTTCGGCACCGATCTGCCGATGCCGGCGGATGTTCCCAAACTCTATGACCTCGTGGACGGCCGTCCAACGGACGAGATCGCGGCAATTCGTGGCGACAACGCCGTCCGGGTGTTCGGCCTGTAGAAAGCCCGGCCCGCGTCATCAACGGATTGTTCATGCATTCACGCGAAAATCCGTCTCCGCCCGATTCGCCGGGCGGGGATAGGGTTTCGTATGAACGTCCAACGACAGAAAACCGGCTGGAAGTACGGTACGCAGGATTTCCGGGCCGGGGACATTGTCTTCCGTGAGGGCGATCTTGGCGCGGAGGCCTATATCGTCGAATCCGGCGCGCTGGAAATCCGCAAGGAAGCGGCTGGGCATCCTGACGGCCTTGTTCTGGGGGTCCTGGAGAAGGGCTCGGTTTTCGGCGAGATGGCGCTCGTGGATGACTGTCCGCGCATGGCCAGCGCCGTGTGCACCGAAGCGACGGTCCTCCGCGTGATTCCCGTCGATGTTTTCGAGATGAAACTCCAGCAGTCGGACCCCTTCATTCGCGCCCTCGTGCGCGTGCTCGTGCGGAATGCCCGGGCGAATGCCTGCGTTCAGACCGAAACGGACTAGCTGCCGGCAGGCCTTCACGCAACGCGCGCGCGCGACGTAGACTGGGCGCGTTTTTCACCGATCAGCGGAACAAGTTTCGTGTGCGCGAAAAAATCCGATCTGCGATACGTCTCACCCGAAGGTGCGATTGAGCCCACCGGCACGTGGTCGCTGGCGACCCGCGCCGGCGACCACGTGTTCGTCGCCGGTATGCGGGGCATCGACCCGGCGACCAACGAACTCGTCGCGGGCGACGAGAACCGCATCCGTCAGGCATTCGTGAACATGGCGCATATTGCCGCGTCGGAAGGCGCGCGCTTGGGCGACGCCGTCCGCTTGACCGTCTATGTCACCGACATGGATCGCTACCGCCCGATCGTGAACAAGGTCCAGGAGGAGATGTGGGCCGGCGGGCCGTATCCGCCGCGCACGATCTTGGAAGTATCCGCTCTGAACCAGGGGGATATCTTCGAGGTCGAAGGTACCTTCTACGTCCCTGTTTGACCGCGACGCTCATAGACGAAAACGAGCAGCAGCGCCGCCGTCAGGCTAAGCCCGGTCGTCGTCATTTGCGCGATACCGAAAGGCAGGGTCGATGTGTGTTCGACGCTGGCAACGGTCAACGTGATCACGAATGCCCAGCCCATATGAATGAACCCGCTGAGTGCGGAAGCGGCGCCGGCATAGGACGGGGAGACCGTGTTGAGCGCCTGCGAATAACAGCAGGCCAGGACCAGCCCGGTTCCCAGATTGGACAAGGCGAATGCGCCAAGCACGTGCAGCGGCGTAATCTCGGTCTGGCCCAGGCCGAGCCCGAAGCCCAGTTGCAGCAGCCCGCCGCCCGCGCTTGCGAATGCGCCGATCAGGACGATGCGGTTGACCGGGATCCAGAAGGTCAGCCGGCCGGCCAGGAAGCTGCCGATCATGTAGATCATCGGCATCAGCATGACGCAGAAACCATAGAGAGCGGGGGGCATGTCCATCTGCACGATCAGGATGATCGGCGATGCCGCCAGGAAGGCCTGCATGGCGCCGCTCGCGAATGCGACCGTCAGGCTGTAGCCGACGAAGACCGGGTTTCCGCACAGTCTGAGATAGGTCACGATCTGTTCGCCTGCGCGCGCGGCGCGACGCTGGTCGGGCGGGAGTGTTTCCTTGAGATAACGCAGAACGGCGAAGGTCGTGACCGTGCCGATCAGGGCGGTGAAATAGAATGTGGCGCGCCAATCGAACCAGGTCACGAGCTGGCCACCGATGAAAGGCGCGGCAGACGGACCGACGGCCATGGCGATGGCGAGCGCGCTCATCGCGCGCGCTGCGGCGGCCCCCTGGGCGGTATCGCGGATGATGGCGCGGGCCACGACCATGGTGGCGCATGCACCGCTGGCCTGTACGGCGCGCGCGGTCAACAGCAGTTCGATGTCGGGCGCAACGGCGGCGGCAAGGCTTGCCAGGCTGAACAGGCCGAGCCCGCCGATGATGACGCGGCGGCGACCGAAACCGTCGGACAACGGGCCGACGACGAGCTGGGCGATCGCGAAGCTGCCGAGATAGGCGGGCAGCAACATCTGTGCCGCGGAAAGGGTCGTCTGCAGATCGTTGGCGATGCCGGGCAGGCCGGGCAGAAAAATTGTGGTGGCAAGCTGGCTCGCGAACATCATCGCGAACAACAGCGGCATCGAGGGCGCCCGGGGTTTGGCCTTTATCATGGCGCGGTCGATGCTGAGGTCACGATGTTCCCATCAATACAAAAAGGGCGCCGGCAACTGCCGACGCCCTTCTAGTGCTTGGTGTCAGTGCCGCTTACGGGGCGACCGAAACCTCAACGCGGCGGTTCTTGGCCTCGGCAACACCGTCTGCGGTGCGCTTGGCAAGGAACTCTTCGCCGTAGCCGTCCATCTTCATGTTATCGCGCGAAATGCCGCGGATACGAAGTGCGGCGGCGACCACTGCGGCGCGGCGCTTCGACAGCGTCAGGTTGCTGGCGGCGCTGCCGACCGTGTCGGTGTAACCGCTGACGACAACCTGAACCGGGTTGAAGTTGGCGGAATACGCAACGGCGTCCGTCAGAACAGCGTTCGCGGCGGCATCGAGCTTGGCACCACCGGTCGGGAACGAAACGACGAAGGTCTTGCCCTTCAGCGGCTTCGCCTTCGCAACCGGCGCCTTGGCAACCGCGTTACGCAGGGCCGGGATCAGCCCGTCGAGCTGGTCGCGACATGCTGCGATGTGCGGCGGCTGGTTGTTCTCTTCGAGTTCCTGTGTCCAGCACTCGTATGCAACCTGGGCGGTCGCGGCGAGCTGGGGCGCACGCACACGCGCGCCGGCTTCGAGAACCTCGGTAAGATCCTTGTTCATGGCGGCAACACTCGCGGCGTTGTCCGGCGTATATTGACGCGCGTCGGCGGCAGGCAGAGGCACGACTTTGGTCGGCGATGCAGCTGCCATGGACTGAAGTGCGAAATAGTCCGAGTCCGTATAATCGCCTTCGGCGTATTCGGCCTGCGCCAGCCGGAGATAGCCGGCCGCCAGTGCGTTGTCGAATTCGGTGCTGTCGGCCGCTGTCTTCTGCGCCTTGCCCAGTTCCTGCCCCGCACACGCTGTCAGTGCGATCATTGCCGCGGCAGCGAGTAATGCTTTCATGGTCATCCTAAGGATCCCCTTGCTAATTATTTCTTCCGGTCGATGTTGGTTTCCGCCGTGGGCGGTCCCCGCTCACATACTCCCCCGACCGGTTCTGCCCGATCATGGCGATTTTACCAAAGTAAATATTTAATCCAACCCGTAGGTACCAAGATATGCAGATTTATGATTCTGCCGATTCTTTCAGACATAGCATGAACAAAGCCAACGCTTCCGCGGAAAACCGCCACATATTGGCGCCTCGGTCGTCACTTCGGGTCTCGAGTGTCGCGACTTTGGACACAGGCCCGGATACCGCAACGCATGTATGCCCGGCATCGTCACCATATCGATTGCCCGTCGGGCCGGCTGCGCCAGTTTCCGCGAGCCCCCATGTTGCGCCGAGCTTTTCCCGCAATGTCTGCGCCAGCAGTTGGGCAAATGGTTCGCTGCTGGAGCGAATTCCCGCCATGTCCGCATCCGTGATGCCGGCCAGACCCTCGCGAGATTCCCCGGTATAGAGAACGCCGCCGCCCAGGAAGTAGGCGGAGGCGCCCGGCACGGCGAGCAGCTGGGCCGAGACCAGGCCGCCGGCGGAGGTCTCGGCGACGGCAACGGTTTCACCGCGCGCCTTCAGGAGTTCGGCGATCGCGCCGGAGTGTTGGAGCAGGTTTGTCATGATGTTTTCTTTGCCTCGGAAAGTTGGCCGTTCGCAGGTGCCTTGGCGATGGGAACGCGTGTGTCGGACAAGCGTAGCGACAATACGGCCAGAATGACCAGCGCCGCCCCGAACAATTGCATGCCCGACAGCACTTGGCCGAGCAGCAGGAATCCGAATGTCATGCTGGCGACAGGCTCGAAATTCATCGACATCGCCGCCGTCGACGGTCCGGCGAGCGATATCGCGATGAAGACCGTGACGATGGCAACGGCATAGAATCCCGGGCCGATGAGAAAGGCTGCCCAGCCGGTTGCCGTGGCGGGCAATGCGTAATCGCCGGTTACCCCCGTGACGATGGTGGAGATAATGGCGGCAGAGAGCATCATATGGAATGTGACCGGGCGTGAATCGCCATCACCGACCACGCGGTTGTTGAGGATGACGACCAGAGTAATACCCATGGCGGCCATGACCGCCAGCCCGACACCCAGGGCATTCAGCTGCCCGCCCTGGAGATCCAGTGCGAGGACCAGCCCGATGAACGCCACGATCAACGCGCTGACGGCGCGGATCGTGGGGCGTTCCTGCCCGCTGACCCAGGCGTAAATACTGGTCAGCAGCGGGAATGTGTAGAAGATCAGTACCGCGAGCGCGACGGGGATGAACTGGATCGCCGACAACAGGCCGTAGGAGTACAGCGCCAGTATGGCGCCGATACCGAGTGCCGCCAGCCGGCGTCCGGCTGGCAAGCGAAGGCTTCGGCGGCTCAAAAGGATGATCGCGAGGACCAGTAGAGCGGCTACCGCCGAACGCAGAGAAAGGAACGTGAGCGGGTTTGTGCCGCCGTCATAGGCGATTTTTGCGGCCGTCGAGTTGGCGGCGAAGCCGACACCCGCGGCACCCGCCAGTGCAGCGCCGAGCAATATGTTGGGGCGTGACATCGTGTGCCGTTTCAGTGAACCATGCGTATTCGCGACAGTGGACAAATCGAGCGCGGCAATCAACACGCGGTTTCAAACAGCGAACAGGGCGGGGACGATAGTGACGACATTCGACGAGTATGAGGACCATGATGCGGTCGGCCTGGCGGCGTTGATCAGGGACCGCGAGGTCACGGCCTCGGAGGTTCTCGAAGCCGCCATCGCCCGCAGTACCGCACGCAACCCGGCCCTCAATGCATTGGTCATGGAGCTCTACGACCATGGCCGAGCGGCTGCAGCAGGCGATCTGCCCGCCGGTCCCCTGGCGGGTGTTCCGTATCTGATCAAGGATCTGGGCGCGACCCTGGCCGGAACCCCGACCACCGGCGGCAGCAAATTCATGGCCGATGTGGTGCCGGATACCGACAGCGAGACTGTCACGCGTCTGAAGGCGGCCGGTATGGCGATCTTCGGCAAGACCAACACCTGCGAATTCGGCATGTCGATCACCTGCGAGCCGCAATTCTATGGTCCGACACGCAACCCGTGGGACGACGCGGTCACGCCCGGCGGTTCATCGGGCGGCGCGGCATCCGCCGTGGCGGCACGCATTCTGCCGGCCGCCCATGCGAGCGACGGTTTCGGCTCGATCCGCGTACCGGCTTCCTGTTGCGGGCTGGTCGGTATGAAGCCGACGCGCGGGCGCAACAGCTTTTCTCCGGGCCTGGGCGAACGCATGGGCGGGATTGTCGCCGAACACGCGGTATCCATATCCGTGCGCGACCATGCGGCGATCCTCGATGCGACCGCGGGGCCGGCACCCGGCGATCCCTATTTTGCACCCCCACCGGCGCGGCCGTTCCTGGAGGAGGTCGGCGCCGACCCCGGGAAACTGCGGATCGGGTTCAGCCATGGCGGGGCCACGGGCGCGCGCACCGACGGAGAGCATAGGCGAGTGCTCGACGAGACGCTGAAGGCGTTGGGGACGCTGGGTCATGACGTGATCGAGGCGGACCCGCCGATCGACAATGGCGAGATGCAGGACATATTCCGCACCCTGATGGCCTCGAATGCGGCCCAGACGATCCGGCTGCATCCCAGCAAGGGCCGATTGCCGGAATCGGGTGAAGTCGAGAATGTCGTCGCGGCAACAGCCGAAAAGGGCGAGAAGGTCACCGGCTATGACGTGTTCCTGGCGCAGGGACGAATGCATCAGGCCGGGCGGCGCATGGCGGCCTACCACGCAGATTATGATGTCCTGCTGACCCCCGGGCTTGGTCATATGCCGCCGAAACTGGGCTGGCTCGACATGATGATGGACGATGCCGACGAATACTGGGACCGGGTGGCGGCGTTCTCACCCTTCACGGTCTGGTTCAATTTGACCGGCCAGCCGGCGATCAGCCTGCCGGTCGGGACGACGGACGAGGGCTTCCCTGTGTCGGTGCAGGCCGTGGCACGCTTCGCGGACGAAGCGACGTTGTTCCGGCTTGCTGCACAACTCGAGACCGCGATGCCGTGGCGTGACCGCAAGCCCGCGGGGCTTCCCGCCGTCTGAAATTTCTAGACGTAGCCCGGCGCGGTGGCGAACGGATGTGCCTTCTCGTAGGCGCGCGCCGTCCGGAGAACCAGCGCGTCTTCCCAGTGGCGCCCCACCAGTTGGAACGCGACCGGCAACCGCTCGTCGCCCAGCCCACACGGCACGGAGCAGGCGGGCTGCATGGTCAGGTTGAACGGATAGGTGAATGGGCACCAGTCGACCCATTGCTTCATGTCGCGTCCGTCGGGAACAAGCTTGCCCGCTTCGATCGCCTCCAGGGGCATTTGCGGGGTCAGCAACAGATCATGGTCTTCGTGAAAACGTGCCATCCGGTTGCCCAACTCGACGCGTGCGGCGTGGGCGCCGACGAGATCGGTGACGCTCAGCTTGCGGCCTTCTTCGGCGATGGCCAACAAACCGGGGTCCATCAGTTCGCGTTTGTCGACCGGCATCTGATCGACCAGCCAGGCATCCGCGGCAGCCCAGATCACCTCGATGATCGGCCGAACCGGGGGGATGTCGGGGTCGACCTCTTCGACGATCGCGCCCAGGTCGGAGAGGGTTTTCGCCGCGGCCGCGACCGCTGCGGCCACATCGTCATCCGCCCAGCCGTTCCCGCCCAGGGTCGGGCTATAGGCGATGCGTACGCCCTCGATGCCGGCGTCCAGCGCGTTCAGATAATTCTCGTTCTGGGCCGATGCGGGCGCGGCCATGGAATCGCGCGAGTCGGGCTTGGCGATGATGTTCAGCATCAACGCCGCGTCGGTCACGGTCCGGGTCAACGGGCCCATATTTGCCAGATTGCCGACATGGCCGGGCAGGGGATAGTTGGGCACCAGTCCGAAGGTGGGCTTGTGGCCGAAGACGCCGGCGAAGGCGGCGGGAATGCGGATCGAACCGGCCGCGTCGGAGCCCTGGTGCAGTGGTCCCATGAAGGACGCGCAGGCCGATGACGCGCCGCCGGACGATCCACCCGGCGTCCTCTCCGGGTTCCACGGGTTGCGGGTTATCCCGGTCAGGGGATTATCGGTCACGCCCTTCCAGCCGAATTCCGGTGTCGTGGTCTTGCCCGTTAGGACGGCACCCGCCTCGCGCAGGCGGGCCGTTGCCGGGGCGTCTTCGTCCCACGGGCCTGCCGGGTCGCTGGTGCGTGAGCCGCGCAAGGTTGGCCAACCCTTGGTGAGAGTCAGGTCCTTGATCGAGACGGGTATGCCGTCGATGGCGGACAGCGGCTCACCCTTCTGCCAGCGCGCCTCGGACTCCCGCGCGGTCGCCAGCGCGGAATCTCCGTCGATCAGGCAGAAACAGTTCAGGGTCGGATTATGGGCCTCGATCTGGTCGAGCACGGTCTGGGTCGCATCGACGGGTGAGGCCGCGCCGCTCGCATACAGATCGCTGAGCTGGGTGGCCGTCAGCGCCGCAAAATTCTCGGACATTCTTAGTTCCTCACGTCTTCAGTCAGGCATCGTTCGCGCGCGACGGCCTATTTCGCCGCAACCTGTCCATGCGTCTGCAGCAATTCGAGTGTGTCGTCGAGCGCAAGCCGGAATCGTGAGATCATTTCCACGATTTCGTCCCTGTTGATGATCAGCGGTGGGCAGAAGGAGATTGTGTCCCCGATCGCGCGGACGATCAGGCCATGTTCCTCGGCGCGCGCGTTGCAGTAGGGGCCGACGCCGAGCGCCGGATCGAAGGCGGCACCGGTTTCCTTGTCGCTGACAAGTTCCACACCGGCGACGAGCCCCTTGCCGCGGACTTCGCCAACCAGCGGATGTTCGCGCAGCGCTTCGAGCCCGCCCATGAAGTGCGGCTCCATTGCCCGGACATGTCCGACGATGTCTTCTTCCTCGTAAATACGCAGCGCCTCGCGCGCCACGGCGGCGGAAACCGGATGGCCCGAATATGTGAAACTCAGGCCGAACACGCCGACGCGGTCGCTTTCCTCGGCGATCACGTCGAACACGCGGGCATTCACCATCAGCGCGGAAATGGGAATATAGGCGCTCGACAGGCCCTTAGCGCAGACCAGCATGTCGGGTTCGAGCCCCATCGTGGTCGTGCCGAACATGTTGCCCGTTCGACCGAAGGCGGTGATCACCTCGTCGGCGACGAGCAGCAGATCATGCTTGCGGATGACCGCCTGAATTTTATCGTAATAGGTCCGCGGCGGCACAATCACGCCACCTGAACCCATGATCGGTTCGGTGAAGAACGCACCCACGGTCGCGGGGCCTTCTGCCTCGATCAGCGCATCGAGTTCGTCGGCGAGACGCGTTGCGAAATCTTCCTCGCTCTCGCCCGGTTTTGCATAGCGATAATGATGCGGCGGGGTGACATGCAGGAAGCCTTCGAGGGGCAACCCGAAGGACGCATGGTTGTAGTGCATGCCGGACAGGCTCGCCGACGCGATCGTGTTGCCGTGATAGGCGCGCTCATGGGCGATGATCTTGCGCTTCTCGGGCTTGCCCATCGCATGCCAGTAGTACCAGACGATCCGCGCGGCGCTGTCGTTGCCCTCGGATCCCGAGTTCGCGAACCAAATCTTGGACATTGGAACCGGCGCGATCTCGAGCAGCTTCTCCGCGAGGTCGATCACCGGCGAATGGCTCTTGTGGTTCGTCAGATGATAGTAGGGCAGGCGGGCCATCTGCTCGGTGGCGGCATTGACCAGCCGCTGCTGTCCATAGCCCAGCGAGATGCACCACAGCCCGGCCATCCCCTCGATATATTCTTTTCCATGGGCGTCCGTGACCCAAACGCCCTTGCCCTCCTCGATGACGACCGGTCCCTTTTCCAGGTGCGTCTTCAGGTTGGTGAGCGGATGAATCACTGACGCGGCGTCGCGCGCCTCGGGTGAATTCGGGCGGGGTGCAGTGTCGTCGGGCATGACCTTCTCCGGGTTACCGCTATTCGGCAGCTTCGTTCAGGCCGTCATCGACGTCGACATTCTCCGGCTTGATGTCATAGCCCGCCATGGCGGCCTGAACCTTGATCATCGCGGCGAAATCGTCTTCACCATGGCCGAGCCCGATCAGGGCCTGCACCAGTTCGCGGGTGAGATTGGTGACCGGCATCGGCACTTCGAGGTCGTGGGCCTCGGCCAGCGCGAGATCGAGATCCTTGCGCAGCATCTTCGATGTGTGGGTTGCCGTGAAGTCCAGGTTCACCAGGGCCGGGGCCTTGTAGTTGGTGAAGATCGAGGACATGGCGCTGTTGTTGAAATAGTTCAGAAACGCGTGGCGCTCGATGCCGCCTTTCTCACAAAGAACCGTGATCTCGGCCAGGCACTGGGCAACGACACCCAGCATGACATTATGCGCGAGCTTTGCGAGGCGCGAGGAATCACCCTCGCCGATATAGGTCTCGGCGCGGCCCAGCGCGGCGATATAGGGGCGCGCGATGTCGTAGGCTTCGCGCGGACCCGAAACGCCGAGAGTCGCCTTGCCCGCCGCCACCGCATGGCCATTGCCGCTGATCGGTGTGGCCAGGAACATCACGCCCTTGGCCTCACAGGCGGCGCGCATGTCCTTCGATGTTTCGATGGAGATCGTCGAGCTGTCCGAGATGATCTTCGGCAGCGTTGGCCCGGAGAGCACACCGTCAGGCCCGGTGATCATTTCACGGATGGCCTTATCGTCGGTGACAATCGTGAAGACGATGTCCCGATTGGCCAGATCCGAGGGTTTGGCGACGACTTCGACGCCGAGCGGTTCGGCCTTGGCAGCCGTGCGGTTATAGACTTTGACGTCCGCGCCGGCTTCGATCAGCAGGCCGGCCATCGGGTAGCCCATCTTGCCGGTGCCGATCCAGCCGACGGTGTGTGATTTCAAACTATAGCCAGACATGACCATGCCTCTCCCGAGAACGCAGTTTTCTTTGGATGGAAGAATAACAGGACCCGCGCTATACCGCCCCGACTTTCTGTTGAAGAGTTCGCACCGCGTACGGACTTGCCATGTCAGATGGACCCATTAACCCGCCGCCGACCTCCTTCGTTGAATGGAGTGACGAGACGCGGGCCGTGAATCTCCGCGATACGCTCACGGCGTTGCCGGACCCGGCCGCGCTATGGGTGTTCGGGGCCGGTTCGCTGATGTGGGATCTGCGCTTCGAACCGGACGAAACCCGTGTTGCGACGCTATTGAACTATCGCCGCGCGTTCAGTTTCTGGACTGTCCGGGCGCGGGGGTCGTTTGAGCGACCCGGCCTTGGCCTGGCGCTGGAACCTGGAGGCACGTGTGCGGGCGTGGTGTTTCGCGTGCCGGAAGCCGGCCGGGAGGAAATTCTCGATGAGCTGTGGCGGCGTGAAATGAGTGGCGGCGTCTATGTGCCGACCTGGACAGAGGCTGAAACGGAGATGGGCAAGGTCTGGGCGCTGGGATTTGTCGCCAACCGGGAACATCGGAATTACGCCGGGGAACTGCCGCTCGATATGTCGGTGCGCATCATCGCATCGGCGCTGGGGACGCGCGGCACATGTCATGAATACCTGTCGCTTTTGATCGCGGCGCTGGATCGCCATGGCCTGGAGGATGACGAAACCCGCGCACTGCATCTGCGTGTCCAACAGGAACTGGCGAATGGTTGAAATGCCGCGTGGACAGGCCTCGGCCGACCGCAATAGCGATGATATTCTTTCTGTCCTGCAGACGCTTGTGCCCGAAGCCGGAAGCATCCTCGAAATCGCCAGTGGCAGCGGACAGCACGCGGCCCGGTTCTCCGAGGTCTTCGCGCCACGGGTCTGGCAACCGAGCGAGTATGATCCGGACCGTATTGAATACATGCGCGCGCGGTTCGCCGGGCTCGATCGGCCGAATTTGCGTGATCCGGTCGCGCTCGATGTGACCGCCGTTCCCTGGCCCGTTGAGCGGGATTGGGCTGATCCGCCGATCCGCATGATTTACAACGTGAACATGATTCATATCGCGCCCTGGTCGGTGTGCCTGGGACTTTTGGCCGGTGCGGCACGGATCCTGCCGGCAGGCGGTTTTCTGTTTCTTTACGGACCGTTCAATCGGGAAGGTGCCTTTACATCCGACGGCAATGCGGCGTTCGATAGCTCACTGCGTGGACAAAACCCGGAATGGGGTTTGCGCGACCTGTCGCAGGTGTGCGAGGCCGCTTCCGATGCAGGGCTGGCGCTGGATCGGGTTGTCGAGATGCCGGTGAACAACTTGTCTGTGGTGTTTCGCGCCTCGGGATAGAAAAATGCCGGCGCAAAAGCGAACGGACGGAGGAGAACGGAATGACTGTCGAGAAGCTTCAGAATGCCTATTACGTCACCGGCGACATGGAGCGGGCGGTAGCGTTCTATCGTGACACGCTCGGCCTGGACCTGATGTTCCAGGACGGCGGCAAGTGGGCCCAGCTCAAGGCGGGCGGCGTGAATTTCGCACTCAGTTCAACCGACGAAGCGCCCGACGGCGCGGTCGGCGCAACGGTGGTTTTCGAAGTACCGGATGCCGCAGCAGCCGGTGTCGCGATCGCGGCAGCGGGCGGCGAAATTCTCGGCGAACGCGACATGGGTGACCATGGCAAAACCGTCACCTTCCGCGACCCCGACGGCAATCTCGTGCAGCTTTACCAGCGCGCGTCCTGACCCATTCACAAGCGATAGAGATTCTGGAGAACGACATGATGACGAACGCGTTTCGGATCTACAAGAACGGCGGTCCCGGCGAGCTGAAATGGGAAACGGTCGAGGTTCCCGCACCGGGAAGAGGCGAAGTCCTGCTGCGTCACACGGCGGTGGGCCTCAACCTCGCCGATACGTACCGGCGCACCGGTCTCTATCCGATGCCGCTGCCGAATGGCATGGGCAACGAGGCGGTCGGCGTGGTTGAAGCGGTCGGCCCCGGTGTACGGGCCCTGAAGGTGGGTGATCGGGTCGGTTATATCGGTGGCCAGGCTTTCGATGCCTATTCCAAGCGGCGCGTGGCCAAGGTCGCGAGCCTCATTCCGATACCCAAATACATCGATGACCGGGCAGCCGCCGCGTCGTTGCTGAAGGGCATTACCGCGCAATATCTGCTCCGCGACGCCTATCAGGTGAAACGCGGTGACACGATCCTCGTGCATGCGGCGGCTGGCGGCGTGGGCATTATCATGTGTCAGTGGGCCAAGGCGATTGGTGCCACCGTCATAGGCACGGTCAGCACGGAAGCGAAGGCGCGATTTGCCAAGCGCAACGGTTGCCATCATCCCATCGTGGTGAAGCGCAAGGGGCCGAAATTTGCCAAGAAGGTGCGTGAACTCACGAACGGTGAGGGCGTCCATTGTGTCTATGATTCAGTCGGCAAGGAAACCTGGGAAGAATCGATGGCCAGCGTGCGCCTGCGCGGGACGGTCATCAGTTTCGGCAGCGCGTCGGGCAAGCCGCCGTTGGTGGATATCGCCGCAACGGGCAACGCTGGTTCACCCTTTATCGCAAGATGTTCGCTGGTGAATTACACCACGAGCCGGAAGGAAACGATCGCACGTGCCGACGATCTGTTCGCCGCCATCAAGAAGGGCCACGTCAAGGTTCAGGTGAAACAGCGATACAAGCTGAAGGATGCGGCGAAGGCCCATCGCGATATCGAGGCACGGCGAACCACCGGCTCGACGGTGCTGATCCCCTGAACAACCGCATCCCGAGGAACGTCATATGACCTGGACCGAGAAGAAGTTTGCCGAGGTGAATGGCCATCGCATGGCCTATGTGGAAACCGGCAATCTCGATGGCGATCCCATCGTCTTCCTGCATGGGAATCCCACATCCAGCTATCTCTGGCGCAACATCATGCCCCATGCCGAAAAACTCGGGCGTTGCATCGCGCCGGACCTGATCGGCATGGGGGATTCCGACAAGCTGCCCGACAGCGGACCGGACCGGTATCGCTTCGTCGAACATCGTGAGTATCTCCACGTGTTGCTCGAACAGCTTGGCGTCAACGCCAATGTCACCCTGGTGATCCACGACTGGGGCAGCGCCCTGGGGTTCGACTGGGCGAACCAGCATCGCGACGCGGTAAAGGGCATCGCGTACATGGAGGCGATCGTGAAATCGCGCTCCTGGGATGATTTCCCGGAACGTGCCCGTCCGGCGTTCGAGGCTTTCCGCTCGCCCGCCGGTGACAAGATGGTTCTGGAGGAGAACTTCTTCGTCGAACGGATGTTGCCGGGGTCGATCCTGCGCGATCTGACGGATGAGGAAATGACCGAGTATCGCCGCCCTTTCACGCAGCCGGGTGAATCCCGTCGCCCGACCCTGACCTGGCCGCGCCAGATACCGATAGATGGCGAGCCCGCGGATGTGACGGCAATCGTGGACGACTTTGCCGCCTGGGTCTCGACGGCGAACTTCCCCAAGCTGTTCATCAACGCCGATCCCGGCGCGATCCTCGGCGAAGGGGAAAGCCGGGATTTCTGTCGTACCTGGACGAACCAGACCGAAGTGACGGTCAAAGGCTCGCACTTTATCCAGGAAGATTCCCCGGACGAGATCGGCCAGGCGCTTGCCGACTGGCTGCAGGCCATCGGCTAGGCGCGCCGATGGATTTTGACATTGCCGGACTGGTGCTGGTCGCCGCGGTGTTCGGTGTCGCGGGGCTTGTGAAGGGCGTTATCGGTTTCGGTCTGCCAACCATCTCGATGGGCGTACTCGGCGCCCTGATCGCGCCGGATGTCGCGGCGGCGATTCTGATCGTGCCGACCTTGCTGACCAATGTCTGGCAGACCTTCGTGGGCCCCCACACGCTGGCCGTCCTGCGCCGGATATGGCCGATGCTCGTTGCTGTCATTCTGGGGACGCTCGCGACGGCGGGCATTATTACCGGCGCCGATCCGAGCATCGCCGCCGCGCTGATCGGGGCGATGTTGTTCCTCTATTCTGTCCTCGGTTTGTCGGGCGTGCGGTTCCGGGTGTCGCGGAAGGCAGAAGTGCTGGCCGGTCCGGCGGCGGGGCTGGCGACGGGGCTGATCAACGGCGCGACCGCGATCTTTGTGCTACCGGGTGCGCCCTATCTGCAGGCATCGGAGTTTGGAAAAGACGAGCTTATCCAGGCGCTCGGGTTCGTGGGCCTCGTCGCACCAGCTGCGCTGGCGTTGGGGTTCGGCCTGAATCAACCCATCGATTTCGGGCTCTGGCCGGCGGTGATCATCGCCCTGGTTGCTGCGAGCGCGGGCATGACGGTCGGCCAGATGGTTCGTGGCCGACTGTCGGTCGCCGTATTCCAACGATGGGTGTTCGTCGGCCTCGCGGGCCTCGGTTTTGTCATGATCATGCGGTCGTTTCTCTAGAAGCCGACCTCGACGCCTACCAGTCGTTGCGCAGCAGCCGCAGGCTGAGGAAGATGTCTTCGTCGCTCGGCGTTTTCGGCAGGTCCGGGAACTTCGCCTTGATGCCCTCGACGACGCCCGCACTGTCGAGGCGCATGAAGGTGTTCACCTTGCGCTCCGTGCCCAGGGTCGTGACCAGCGCCTGGTCCGGGTCCTGGCCCTCGACGTCGGCCAGAAGCGCCTTGGCATCGGTATTGTCCGGTTCCCGGTCGAGCGTGAACTGAAGGTTGTTGGCGATGTAATCGTGACCCGGATAGACGCGGGTCCCGTCGGGCAGTTTCGAGATCTTGTCCCGGAACGTTGCGTAGAGCACGTTCGGATCACCGGAATGACAATGGCCGACACCGGCGTTGAAGACGGTATCGCCGCACAGCAGATGTGGCTCGTCGTTTTCACCGAACAAGGAGATATGGATTGGCGTGTGACCGGGGGTCTCGATGACCTCGAGGTCGACCGTCTTGCCGAGCTTCACATGGTCGCCCTCGCGCACACCCTCGTCGACCTTGGGAATCCGGCTGCCGGCATTGTAGGGCGCAATCAGCCTGGCGCCTGTGGCCGCGACCACGTCGTCGTTGCCGGCGATATGGTCGCCATGTTCGTGGGTGTTGAAAACGCGGGTGATGTCCCAGCCCTTGTCCTTGGCGACGGCCAGGCATTTGGGCGGATCGATCGGATCGATTGCGACCGCTTCGCCCGTCTCCGAGCATGCGACCATGTAGAAGAAGTTGCGGCCCGAATTTCCGGTCCAGATCTGTTCGACGATCATATCTCTACCCCGTGATTTTTCCTGTTGGCATGAACATACGCCCCCGGTGACGGCTTCGCTAGGTTCCGGCGAAGTCCCTGTCTAGTCGATCAGGCCGCGCGCGCGCATGATCTTGAAGAGGAACGGAATGAGCATAACCACGACCGTAATTCGCACAATATGATGTGTCGCGACGAATGCGGTATCGACATTGAGCGCGAGCGCCACGAGGCTCATTTCCGTCAGCCCGCCGGGCGAAAATGCGAGCACGATCGATGCGAAGGGAATGCCGGTGAGTGCGTTCAGTCCGACGGCGAAGATGCCGGTGATGAAGAGCATGATGACCGTCGCGATTCCCCCCAGTCGCAGCACGCGCCCGAGGTCTCGATAGGTCAGCCCCGCGAACCGGGCGCCGACCGAAGCGCCGAGGAGAATTTGCGCGAACGCGACGACGATGACCGGGGGTGACGCATTGGTCAGGCCAATCAGGTGCACGGCGGCGCTCGCCACCATCGGGCCGGTGAGATGCGGCGCGGGGAGACGCAGGAAACGTGCAGCGTAGAGGCCCGCCACGGCGCTGCCGGCCAGCAATGCGATATCGACAAGCGTGAACGCTGCGCCGTCGCCGGAGAAGGTACGCAGACCCGGCTCGAAATCCTCGATCAGGCGAAACAGGAACGGCAGGACCATCACGACCAGAAAAATACGTGTCGTGTGCGCGACGCTGACCTGGCGTTCATCGCCGCCCATCGCGCCGGTCAGCGTTACCATCTCGTTCAACCCGCCCGGAACACCCGAGAAAAAGGCCGTCTTGGGTTCGAACCCGGCCAGGCGGAAATAGACGTAGCCCGACACGGTGCTGAGCAGAACATAGCCGGCCAGGGAGACCAGCGTGATCGGCCAAAGCGCCGCACGGTCCAGGATTTCAGGTGAAAAGGCGCTGCCGAGCAGCACCCCCAGCACGACGATCATCAAGGTGCGCAGGCGGATATCCATGTTCGTCTCGATCCGCATGAGCGTGACCGACCCGGTGGCCAGCATCGCCCCCAACATCCAGGGCAGCGGCAGATTGAGCGCATTGAATATCGCGCCGCCGACGAAGGCGATCGCAACCGTCCGTGCGAAGACCGGCAAGTCGGCGCGCGTCAGGCGGCGGACCGGATTGATCTGTGGTGAGCTTGCCCCGTCAGCCATCGTCATGTTCTTCGATTCGGTGCCTGCGACCGAGGCGAACGGCGGTCTGACCGGCCGCCGGTTGGCGCGACGGCATGATCAGGACGCAATCGTCATACGGGGTCCGGACGGGTTTCATGGCGTCATAGGCGATGACCGTGCCGCGTTGCGCGATCACTTCCATGCCGACGAAGGGCTTGATGAAATACGCGTCGTCGTTGCGCGGGACGAAACGCTCCGTCACTTCGACCCAATAGTCGGGTGGGGTACCGGCCAGCAGGTGTGCCGCAGCCGTTGCCTGATCGATCATTCCGAGCGCCAGGAGGAAACGGTAAGCCGTGTCGATAGCCATTCTCGCCGTTGCGCTCTTCCAGTGCTGACCGCATTCCGCGAGTACCGATTTCTGCGGTTGCTCCGGCTTATTGAACGGGCCGAAATCGCGCAGTCGCGTGCCGTCATCATGCCCCGTATCGCAGACAATGACGGCGGCACTCGAGAGGCTGCGGGAAAGAATTCGTCCCTTTTCGCTGGGGCCCGCGAGCAACAAAGCCGGGATTTCCGACTGCATGGAATGGAGGTCGAGCAACAAGTCGACAGTGTCGATGAATGGTCGAAGCGCCTCGACGCGCAGGGCCTCGACAGATGTGGAATCGACGGCGCTGCATGCGTCCGATCCCCAGAGCCGGTTCAGGTCGTGGTCGATATACCGCGATGCGCTGGGGCGGCGCGGGTCGAATTCCGCATAGGCGGCGACATTGGCGAAGATCAGTGAGAGTTTGCCGAGCCCGGGTCGGATATCGCTACGCAGGAGCTGGTCCAGGGCCAGCGCACCCGAAATCTCATTGCCATGGGTCAGCGCCACGATTGCCGCATGGGGCCCGGGGTGACCGCTGTCGAAGCTCGTCACATAGGGGATGCCGGTGTTTCCCGCACGGTAGGCCGTAATATCCGGTGGTTCGAGTTCCACCCGTTCGGCATCACCGGGGTGCATCCAGGCGCGGCCGGCTGTCGTCACGGTGCGAACTGTTCCTTGAGGATGCGCTCCTCGAGGTTGGTCTCGGGGTCAAACAGGATCTCGAAACTTCGGGTCCGGTCCTCGCGGATGGTGACCTCAATGACGTTGCGGACTTCGAAGTCATCGGCCGTTGCGCTGACCGGCCGCTTCCCGGCTTCGAGAATGCGGAATACGACGTCGGCGTCATGGGGCAGCAAAGCGCCGCGCCAGCGCCGGGGCCGGAATGCGCTGATGGGTGTCAGCGCCAGGATTTCCGCGCTGAGCGGAATGATCGGGCCATGCGCGGACAGATTGTAGGCGGTACTGCCCGCCGGGGTGGAGACCAACGCGCCGTCGCAGATCAGTTCCGGCAACCGCACGACGCCGTCGACCAGGATTTCCAGTTTTGCCGCCTGATAGGTCTCGCGAAGCAGGGAGACTTCGTTGATTGCCACGGATTCCTGAGTGCTGCCGTCGAGCGTCTTGGCGATCATCTGGAGCGGATGCAGTGTTACCGCCTGCGATTCTTTCAGGCGATTGGGCAGGTCGTCGGGCCTGAACTCGTTCATGAGGAATCCGACCGAACCGCGGTTGAGGCCGAAAACCGGCACGCCGCTATCGATGAAGCGGCGCAGGGTCTGAAGCATGAATCCATCGCCGCCCAACGCCACGATCACGTCGGCGTCCTCCGGCGCGACACTGTCATAGGCCGCGGTCAGATTTTTCAGCGCCGCTTGTGCGGCGTCAAAGTTTGCGGCGACGAACGCGATGCGATCGGCAATTACTGTTGACGCCTTGTCGGATGCTGCCTGGGACACGATCTCGCACGCGGATTAAACTGTTTGGCCGCCGGGCCGGGGAGAAATGCAGTATATCGTAGGGATATGGTGACAAACCAGCCGTAGTCACGATGCTGGCAAGACGCCGCGTCGTTGCGGCTGTAAGTTCCGTACCAGAATCCGAAGGGCGCCTGTGCATGAAGTTCCATCGTTTGTTTATCGCAACCTTGTTCGCCGGATTGGCTTTTTCACCGCTCGGCGCGTCTGCCATCGCCCAGTCGGGTGATCGGCATGTCGGGTATTATTATCCGGCACCCGCGACATCCGAGGTCTACGAGGCCCGGGTTCCCGTCCTGCCGGGCAGTGACCGCAAGCGTCGCATCGGTTTCGTGACGGTCATGACCAACGAGATGCTGAAAAACCCGTACCCACCGCAGTTCGCGATCTTTGCCAAGGGTGCGGAGGCCGAGAAGCTGATCATCACCGGGTTGAACGCGAACAGCTATGACACCCTGTTTCGCGCACGTGGGCTTTTCGCGATTTTGACCGCCGTTGCGCGCGGCACGCCGTTCTTTCAGGAACAGCCCGAGGCCGACCGGTTCACCTTCTTCGATCTGGCCAAATTATTGGGATTCAGCCAGATCACCTATACCGACGGCGCCTCGTTCGCGCACCAGATACAGCTCCGATGATGCGTGTCTAGGCGCCGAACGAGCGAAGCGTGCGCGCAACATTGCGATGCTTGCCCTGGATCGCGTAGTCGAGCGCGGTCTTTCCGTTCCCGTCTTTTATATTGGCGCGCGCGCCGGATTCAATCAGGAGGCGCACAATCGTGTCGTGGCCGTTCCAGGCCGCCCGCATCAGCGGTGTCAGCCCGTCACGGTCGATCACATTGGGGCGTGCGCCGGCTTCGACGAGCTTCTGGACAACATCGTTATGCCCGTTGCTGGCGGCCCAGGAAACCGCCGTACGTCCGTCATAGTCCGTGACGTTGAAATCGGCGCCGAGTTCAACAAGCAGGTCCACGACTTCGGTCCGGCCTCGCCAGGATGCATTGATCACCGCGGTCCGGCCCGATGTATCGTTGCCCTCGAGGTCGGCGCCCCGCGACAGGAGTTCGGCAATCTTGGCGGTGTTTCCGGCCGCGGCCGCGTCGAGCAGTTGATCGCTCAAACCATCACCGTTTGTACCGCGTGCGCGCGGTTGCGCCACAGCGTCGAGCAGGCGCTTGTATTCCCGCGCAAGCCGGCGGGAATCGGCAATTTCCCGGGGCGCCATCTGGCGTTCAAGCACCGGCAGAATGTCGTTCGCCTCGTCGCTGCCCTGCGCGGCCGCCAGGTCGAAGAAGACATGGGCCTGGACCTTGTCCTGCGGCACGATGCGGCCGTCGGCGAACAAGGCGCCGAGCATGAGCTGCGCTTCCTGATCACCCTGTTCGGCGGCATTGCGCAGAAGCTCGACCAGTTTATCGGGATCGCTTCCGTCGACGAGGCCCAGGACGTAGCGTTTTGCGAGCTTCGTCTGCGCGGCGGCGAGGCCGGCTTCGGCGGCCTTCTCCAGGACCTCATTGGTGCGCTGGGTCCCGGGGTCGGGGTTCCCGCCGATCGTGTCGAACGGGCTGGGATCCGACAAGGCACGTGACAGCGCGTCGTCATCGCCGGCAATCGCCGCGACGATCCTGGCGAGGGGATTGTCTTCGCCGTCGCGCAACGATGGCCGGTCGAACTCGTTGGTCTCGCGTGCGGTGAAGGCTTCGCCGGTCTTCAGCGCAGCAACTTCCGTCCCGGCCAGGTCTGAATCCTTGGATTTTTCGGCGCGGTCCAGCGCGCTTTCCGGCGCACCGGGCCGAACTTCGTCCGACCGGCGCGCAAGCTGGGTTGCTTCGGACAAGCCTTCGGCGACCTTGACCTGTTGTTGGTTGACATCCTCGTTCTGGCCGATGAGGCCGTCTTCCTGTTCGGTCACACCGGGGAGTTTGGAGCCGATACGCGCAAGCGAGGTGCCAACCTCGTCGGGATCGCGCAACTGCTGATGATCCTTGAGTTGCGGTGCGGGCGTGACGGCACCCGGAATGCCCTTCAGCGGCACCGCCACGGTGCGTTGGGCCTGGGCCGTTGTGTCCGGCGGGACCGGTTCGTTCTTCGGCTTGATGTCCGGACCGGCATCGGGCAGGCCGGGTTGGCCGGTCGCGGCCTGCACGGCGGTCGTTTGTTCCGATGCCTCGGCCACGCCGGACGGGTTTTCGTCCTTTTTGATCGCGGCGGTGGATCGCGTCGGGGCCAACGAGTTTTCGTCAGCCAGCGGGAGGGAGTCCGGGAGACCACCTTCGACATCGGTCTGCGCCGCCGCGCTGCCGCTGGAGGGGGAAATTTCGCCTGACTCCGGAGCGACCGCCTTGTTCGGGTCGAGCGTGCTTTCCCGGCCTTCGGAAGTTTCGCCGTCTTCCGGCGCATCGGGAACGCCGGCGCGTAGATCGTCCGGCGCAATTTCCGGCGTGTCCTCGTCGAGCGCGGCGAGTTCGGCCAGCGCTTCGCCCGCCGTTTCAATTGCGATCGGGGCCGGCAAATCCGTGGGCCCGGCCTCGCGAGCGGCTTCGGTCTCGACGATTTCCTGGTCGGGCTCGGGCTCCGGGCGGAGATTCACGAAGATGATAATCTCGCGTGTCGCTTCGCCGGCATCCTCGGCGTCGCCGGTATCGCCATCATCCTCTCGATCGCCCTCGAGGCTTGCTTCCACGGCCTGATCTTCGCCTTGCCCGGCGCCACCGGACGGCGTGTTCCGCTGTCGAGCCGCATCGGGCGAACCCCTGAGGGAGTCGGTCTGGTCCGAATCACCGGCTTCGTCGAAGCCGAATTCACCGCTGGTGAGCGTATCGACATTATCATCGGGGTCGAGGCCGGATGCGTTCTCGTCCTCGATCATCTCGCCGGGATTATCGGTCAGCGCGCCGGTCGAGAATTTGCTCTGGAATTCATTGCTTTCCTCATAGGAAAGGACATCGCGGGTGGCGCCGCGACCGAACCGGTCGCCGAAGGCCAGTTCGATGGCCGGCAAGGTCCCCAGCGAGGCGGCCACGATGATGACGTGGACGATACCCGAAGTACCTGCCGAGAAATACATGTCGGGGCGCGATCGCGGCTAGCCGCCCGTCACGCTCATGTGACGGCCGACCGCCGGGGCGTTGTGGCGTCGATCGATGATGAAGTCATGGCCCTTGGGTTTGCGGCCGATGGCTTCGTGGATCGCCTCCGTCAGGAGAGCGTCGTCTTCGCTGGCCCGCAGGGGCGCGCGCAAATCCGCGGCATCTTCCTGACCGAGGCACATGAAAAGGGTGCCGGTGCAGGTCAGGCGCACCCGATTGCAGGATTCGCAAAAATTGTGGGTGAGCGGCGTGATGAAACCCAGCCGTTGGCCGGTTTCGGCCAGATCGAAATAACGCGCCGGCCCGCCCGTGGAATGATCGGACTCGGTCAGGGTCCAGCGCTCCGAGAGGTCGGCGCGGACCATTGAAAGGGGGAGATACTGATCGAGCCGCTGCTCGCCGATCTCGCCCATCGGCATGACCTCGATGAAGGTCAGGTCGAAACCGCATTCGCCGCACCAGTTGATCAATCGATCGATTTCATCGTCGTTGACGCCGCGCAGCGCAACTGTGTTGATCTTGATCGCCAGGCCGGCCTTGCGTGCGGCGGCGATGCCGTCGAGTACCTGATCGAGGTCGCCCCAGCGCGTGATCGCCTTGAACTTCGACGGGTCGAGCGTGTCGAGGGAGATGTTGATCCGGCGAACGCCTG
Organism: Alphaproteobacteria bacterium; assembly: GCA_039980135.1. Classification (NCBI taxonomy): domain Bacteria; kingdom Pseudomonadati; phylum Pseudomonadota; class Alphaproteobacteria; species Alphaproteobacteria bacterium. The sequence goes on along the minus strand of JBDXCV010000009.1, from coordinate 48,979 downwards.
CGTCGGCGAGTTCGTCGGCATAACGTGCCAGCTGGGTGCCGTTCGATGTCAGGGTCAGCTCGTCCAGCGCGCCGCTGTCGAGATGGCGGCCGAGACGCCGGATCAGCCACATGATGTTCTTGCGGACAAGCGGTTCGCCGCCGGTCAGGCGCAGTTTCCGCACACCCAGGTCGACAAATGTGGTGCAGAGCCGGTCCAGCTCTTCGAGGGACAGAATCTCGGCCTTTGGCAAAAAGGTCATATCCTCCGCCATGCAATACACGCAGCGGAGGTCGCACCTGTCAGTGACCGAAACCCGCAGATAGTCGATCGATCGCGCAAATGGATCGATCAATGCCGGTTCGGCAGGTGCCGGTTGAGTATTCGCGTTTTCAGACAGTTCAGTGCTCATGCATGTGTATGTAGTACATTTCGCGAACGGTATGTAGGGCGCGATCGGTGTCATATCGGCAATATTCGCGAAAAAGGGCATGATTCCGGCAGTTTTTGCGTCGATTCGACAATCATTCTCAGCCTCTACGAAGCATGTTTCGTGCCACGCATGCTGGTCGGCGTCGAGGCACCGGGTCTTGCCGAATGGCTGTCGGTCAGACGGTTCTGCACTCAGCGCAATGGTGTCTCCGGCTTGACCCGGGGTGCCGGCACGTCGATTCCCCGCGCCACGCCAAGCGGCGGCGGTTCTTCGGGGGCGCTCGGCTTGATCCGCGGCCGCGGCCCGGCGATGTCGGCCCAATCCACGACGGAGCGCTGTCGAAACGCCGTATCGCGCTCCAATGCGGCGATATCGACGAGTGCGCGCGCGTCCTGGTTCACCACCAAATGAGACGCCCGGGCGCGCTCGAAGGGCGCGCGGGTCGCCGCTGAATCTTCGAGAATTCGCGCGATCAGATCGCCGAGCTGGACCCCGACCCCGAAGGGTTCCACCACCATGGCCGCGAGCGCACCGCGGATCACGCTGTCCTCATCGGTCGCAAACAGGGGCAGTTTGCGTGTTTCTGCCGCGGCGGCGAGAGCCTCTACCGGGGCTGTTGGAAGAAGCTCCCGGTCCAGGAGGATGACGCTCGTTTCCGGGTCGAGCTCGGAGATTCTGTTGCTGACCGCGTTCTGCAACACCGAAACCGGCAGCGGCATGATTGTCAGCCCATGGCGGCGCGCGACGGCGGTCAGGCCGCGCAAGCGCTCGTGCATGTTGCCGTCGATCGGATCGACCGGTACGGCGACGGTCTTGGTTTGCGATGCGAGATTCCCGATCAGTTCGAATTGCTCGTTGTAGGTTTCGCCGGACACGATGCCGGTGACCGTCCGCCGGCGACGTTTGCGTTTGTTGGCTTCCGCGATCTCGAGGGAGACCCCGGCAACGACCAGCGGCAAACGCGAATTGGCTGTTATCGCCGCCTTGATCGATGGTTCCGATATGGCGACCAGGACCTCGGCGCCGCGCCGGACAAACGCGCGAACCTGATCGGCCGCACGTGCCGTGTCGGCACCGGCGTCGGCCACCTCGATCGTTATCGTGTCGCCGGGCCAATGGCCTCGTTTGGCAAGCTGATCGCGCATGCCGTCGATGATCGCCTGGATTTCCGCGCTGCTGGTGATGGTTGTCACCGCGACAAACGGCATTTGTTTGTCCGTTTGACGGTCTTGTGCATACGCATTGCCGGTCACCGCCAGCAAGACGGAAAACGCGATCGCGAGCAAAAGAGCGGTCGTCCTGATGGGGGCATTGGCCATGGCGCCAGCGTGGCGGCGATGACGGGATGCGTCAATCACGGCCTGGCGCCATTCAACGGGCGGGCGCGAATGGCGGTTCACCATCGACACGGAAGTCGGCAATGAAGGATTGGCCTGGCGGCCCTGTCAGCCACTCCACCAGGCGTGCGGCGGCGCCGGCGGCAACATGGGGATGTCGATCGGGATTGATCGGGATGATGGTGTAGGGATTGGCGAGATGCGGCCCGCCCTCGAAAAGCACGGTCAGGTCACCGCGATTGGCGAAATTGGTCCAGGAACCGCTTTCGGTGAAGGTGTAGGCGGAAAGAACGCTGGCCATGTTCAGGGCCGCACCCATGCCGGAACCGGTTTCCCGATACCAGCCCGTGCGATCGGTCCAGGGCGCTCGTCCCGCGAGGCCCCAGAGGTTCCGCTCCGCGGCGTTGGTGCCGCTTTCATCGCCGCGTGAAATGAAATTGAACGTCCCGTCTGCGATACGCGTCAGTGCGCCGCCGGCGTCGGGTGCGGCGCGCACATTCGCCGGGTCGCTCTTGGGGCCGACGATCAGGAACCGGCTGGTCATCACCGGGTGGCGGGCGATGCCGTCGCCGCCTGCGACGAAGGCCGCTTCCGCGTCGGGATGATGCACCAGGACCACGTCGAAATCCCCGCTGCGCCCCAGTTGCAGTATCGCGCCGGTGCCGCGCACGACGGTCCGCACCTCGATCCCGGTCGCGTCGTGGAACGCCTCGAGAAGGGGGCCAAGAAGCCCGGAATTGTCGACCGATGTGGTGGTGCCGAGCAGCAGCGCGCGGTCATTGTCTGCGGCGATGGTTTGCGACGGAAGTAACAGCGTGGCGACTACCAGCGGGGCCAGGAAAATCCGGCGCAGGCGCGCTACCACAGCAATTCTCCGGCGATGAATGCGCGGCCCTCGTCGGTCTGCGGTTTCTCGAAGAACTCTGTGGCGCCCGACGTTTCGAGCAACCGGCCCTTGTGCAGGAACAGGATGTCGTCGGCGATCCGCCTGGCCTGTGCCAGGTCATGTGTCGCCATGACGATCTTGGTGTCGGCGGCGTGGAACCCCTCGATCAGGGTCTCGACGGCGCGGGTCGCGGCGGGGTCGAGACTCGATGTCGGCTCGTCCAGAAACAGGATCTCGGGTTCGGTCGCCCAGGCGCGGGCAAGCGCGAGGCGCTGTTGCTCACCGCCGGACAGCACCCGGGCGGGCCGCCGCGCCACATGGGAGAGCCCGGCCAATGCCAGCGCGGCGTTCGCGCGCGCCAGCCTGTCGGCGCGCGGAACATCATGTGCGGTAAGCGCGTGGGTGATGTTGCCAGCCGCCGAGCGGCGCAGCATCACGGGCTGCTGGAATACCATGGCCTGCCGGCGCGCGTTTTGTCGTCCCTCGATGGCCCAGCGAACGTCGCCCGATGTGGGCTGGAGCAGCCCGTGGCACAGGCGGAGCAGGAGGCTCTTGCCCGCGCCGTTCGGCCCCAGCAGGACCGTGCGTCGCCCGGCCTGCAGGGTGAAACTCACGTCGTCGAGCAGGCGCGTGCCGTCAGCCTCGAAGGCGAGACGTTGCACCTGGAGGGGGAGTATGGACGCCGGGCCGCTCATGGAAGCTTGCTCATGCGAGCGCCGCCCGCTTGCCTGCTTGTGTGTTGATGATCTGCACGGCGGCGTTGACCGTTAGTGCGAGGAACAGAAGCACGATACCAAGCCCGAGCGCGGTCGAAAGATTGCCCTTGCTGGTCTCGAGCGCGATGGCGCTCGTCATCACGCGGGTCACATGGTCGATGTTGCCGCCGACGATCATGACCGCACCGACCTCTGCGATCGCCCGGCCGAACCCGGCCAGCACGACTGTGGCCAGGGAATAGCGCGCGTCCACAATGAGCGTTGCCAGCGTGGTCACCGGCCCCGCATCAAGCGACCGCAGATGTTCGCCATACTCGACCCACAGATCGGCGACGATCTGTCGGGTGAGCGCGGCTACAATGGGCGTAACCAGGATCGTCTGGGCGATGATCATCGCGGCAGGCGTGAACAGAAGTCCCAGCACGCCGAGCGGTCCGGCGCGCGACAACACGAGAAACACGATCAGCCCGACCACGACCGGCGGCAGGCCCATGAAGGTGTTGAGCAGCAGGACCGCCACGCCGCGGCCGGGGAAGCGCGTCAGCGCCACGAGTGCGCCCAGCGGAAACCCGATCAGGCAGGCCAGGGCGACGGCGGTCAGGCTGACCCGCAGCGACAGCCCGACGATCGACAGGAAGTCCGGGTCGAAGCTGACCAGCAAAGCGCCGGCTTCCGCGAAGGCTGTGACGAAGCTGTCCATCTGGTTTCTGCGTCAATCCGCTGGTTTGGGTTCGGGGCCATTATCTATGCAGGGCCGTGGCCCATGTCCACACACGCCTCTGGTCCGGGCGACCGGGTGTGTCACAGACCCACCCCTACCTGGGATTGGCGCTCGCGGTTGTAGGGGCGGGTTTCAAACCCGCCCGGGTGTTTTCGCGCCGTGGTCGATTGCGACCCATCTTGCCGTGGATTTGATATGCTGGGCAGGTCATGCCACCTGATCACACCCTCCAGCCCAACCCGGACGACCCGCGCCTGACCGAACCCGTCCGCGGGATCGACCAGGACGGCAACCCCGTCGACGCCCGGGTCGTGGTCGAGCGTCCACTCACCCTGTTCCTGAACGGGCAGGAGATCGTCACCATGATGACGATCGGCGACTACCCGGATTATCTCGCGGTCGGCTATCTCGCCAACCAGAACATGCTGCTCCCCGACGACACGATCACCGGCATCGACCATGACGATGATCTGGGTGTGGTCGTGGTGCGCACCGACCGGGAGACCGACTACGAGGCGCGGCTCAGGAAGAAGACGCTGACCAGCGGCTGCGCCCAGGGGACGGTTTTCGGTGACTTGATGGAATCCCTAGAAGGTGTGGTCCTGAAGCCCGATGCGGAACTGCGCACGTCATGGCTCTACGCCCTGACCAAGGCCATCAACACCATGCCGAGTCTCTATCTGGCCGCCGGTGCGATCCATGGCTGCGTGCTGTGCGAGAAGGACCAGCCGCTGATCTATATGGAGGATGTCGGCCGTCACAATGCGGTGGACAAGATTGCCGGTTACATGCGCCTCAAGGGCATCGCGGCGGATGACAAGATATTCTACACGACCGGGCGGCTGACCTCGGAGATGGTCATCAAGACCGTGCATATGGGCATCCCGATACTCGTGTCACGCTCCGGCTTCACCGCCTGGGGCGTAGACCTCGCCCGTGAGGCGAACCTGACCCTGATCGGCCGCGCGCGCGGCAAGCGCTTCATGGCGCTGGCGGGGGAAGAGCGGATTACGTTCGATGCGGATGCTGACGGTGAGGAGCCCACCGACGTGGCGCGCAAGGGTGCTGCGTAATGGGGGACGATTATTGATCTGCTTCGGGAACCAATAGTCGCATGAAACTGGAGTTTTGCACACCTGCTTCGACTGCGGTTGCCAAGTCGTATTTAGGCACAACCGCCGCATTTACGTTCGGCATAATTGTTTTGATCGCCTCTTTAGAGGGTGATTCAGAAGCCACTTCTATTGTTTTTGTCGTCATTGGTACGTTTTTGTATCCGTCTGTCGAGTTGATACTTTTCCCCTTTCTTTTTTTCTTTGCTTATTTCCGTCCTCATTTAGCGTTTAGGTCTCGAACCAGCTTTGTCCTACGATTTATGCCGTTCATGCTATTGGCTGTTATTGCCAACGGACCGTTGGCTTCATTCGTATTTTGGCTGTTCTCGGAGGATACTCTGGAAGATCTTTTCCAAAGTTTTTCAATCTCTTGGCAAACGAGCCTCTATGCAGCCCCTTTCAGCTTCTTTTTGTTGTTCCTCACTTTGCTGATTTCGTCGCATTGGTTTCTTTGCGATGTCTCGAAATCGGTAGGTTCCAATGACACAGGCGTTTGACCCGGATTCCGTCCTCGGCGTCATCCTGGCCGGCGGGCAGGCGCGGCGGTTCGTGCGCAGCGATAAGGCCGTTCGACGAACGGCGCTGAGGACCAAGCTATGACTGAGCAAACTGACCTCATCGAAGACGACTGGGCGTTCCGCCGTCCGCGCGTTCTGTGGGTTGCGATCGCTGCCCTGGCGCCGCTCGGGATCGCGGGTGCCGTGTCCTATGGGCTGCTGGTGGTCGGGATGCCCATTCTGCCGTGGTTCGGGGCGGCGATGTTTGCCGCCGCGACGCTTGTCTTCGCGGCACTCCTGACGCGCTGGCTGATTCGCCGCGGGAGCCTCGCTTTCGCCCGGCGGGCGGATCTGATCATGCCCGCGTTCATTCGGGCGCTTTTGGCTATCCTGATTGCCGATATTGGCATTCTTATCTGGTTTGTCGCGATGGCGCCCGACGGAGATATTCCCCGCACGGTCATGTCGATCTGGCTCGTCGGTTCGCTTCTGACGTGGCTGCTCGGTACGCCCATCGCCTTTTTGTGCGTTTTGCTGTTCGGCTTTATTGCGCTGGGTCGGATCCGCTCGAATTGAGTGAATCTTTGTCCATTCTTGGCGTCATCCTCGCCGGCGGGCAGGCGCGGCGCCTCGGCGGCGGCGACAAGGCGCTGCAGGAGGTCGCGGGGCGGCCCCTGCTGGCCCACGCGATCGAACGTCTCAGGCCACAAGTCTCGCGAATCGCCCTCAACGCCAACGGCGATCCGGCACGGTTTGGCTCGTTCGGATTGCCGGTTGTGCCCGATACCGTCGAGGGGTTCGCAGGTCCCCTGGCAGGTATACTCGCCGGCCTCGATTGGGCGGCGGAAAACGCCCCCGAATGTGAGTGGGTGGTGACGGTTGCGACGGACGCGCCGTTCTTCCCCGAAGACCTGGTCGCGCGCTTCGTTGAGGCCGTTGATTTCGACGATACCGACCTAGCATGCGCGGAATCCGGGGGGCGGACGCACCCGGTATTCGGTCTCTGGCCAGTCGGTTTGCGTGAGGATTTGCGTCGCGCGCTGGTCGATGAGGACATTCGCAAGGTCGATCGCTGGACCGCGCGCCACCGGCTGACAGCGGTTCCATTTCCCGTGTTGGTGGTCGATCCGTTCTTCAACATCAACCGTCCGGAAGACGTCGCGGCGGCGGAGAGATTTTTCACAAGCTTGAAATAGTCCTCTGGGATGAGACGTGAATTGACTCTTGTCGCCGGACTCACTTAAATCGCGACCGCAGAATAAAGCACCCTGGCAAAGTCGGGGTGTCGCGCACCAGCCGGAAGAAAATTCAGGCGGTGTGCACGACGGCCCGAGGGAGGGGAGGAGAGGAGAGCAAAGACGGAAGAGCGCCTGGCGCTCGACCAGCGGGAACGGGGGAACAAGAAGACCTGCCCGTGGAAAATGCTCTTGCTTAGATCTGAGGGGTCCGGTGCGAATACGCGCCGGGCCTTTTCTTTTTTCGATATGCGGGTGGGTTTGAAACCCACCCCTACATTCGTCTATGGCCGTAGGGGCGGGTCTGCGACCCGCCCGGCTAGCCGGTTGTGGCTCTACCCCGCCGCGACATCCTTGAGGTTCCCGTCGTCATCCACTTCGAGGCCGGTCTCCCGGGCGCGGTCGATGACACTGGGGTGCCAGGCGACATTGCCTGCCTCGGGGCCGCCGACGATTGCCAGCATCAGGGCGTCGTCTTCGTCGGTGATGCAGCGAAAGCCGCGGTACACGCCGACCGGCACACTGACCACATCAAGCGGTTCAAGCGCGATGGCGCGTTCCTCGTCGCCCTCCAGCCAGACCACCTCCCAGGTGCCCTTCATGGGCACGAACACCTCTTCGGTCTGGTGGACATGGAAGGCCGGGCCGGAGCCGCTGCCGGGGGTCCGCTTGTTGTAGACCAGCGAGAAGCCGAAGGCGTTACCCAGCTTCGGGACGAGATCGGGGTCGTCACGATTTTCGGTCACGTTCATGCCGATGACGTTGACGATCTCGCGCTCGTGGCCGGGCAGGCGCTGGTCGAGATAGGCGAGGTCCGAGCCGTTGCAGTCGGCGTAGCGGACGACATGGTTCTGCTCCATCTCGGCGGTGGAAACTTTCGGCGTGTCCATGAGCGTTCCTCCCGGTGGCGTGCGGGAAAGTCTCGGGCGACCGGTGGCCGGAGTCAATTCCGCTACCAGAGTCGTCATGCCCGGGCTCGACCCGGGCATCTCATTCAGCTGTTGAGACAGAGATGCGCGGATCAAGTCCGCGCATGACGATTGGAGGTTATTTATTCCGCAGCGTTCTTGACGCCGGCCTCCACCTTCGCGGCGCAGAATTTGAACTCGGGGATCTTGCCGAACGGGTCCAGCTGCGGGTTGGTCAGCAAATTGGCCGCCGCCTCGGCGAAACAGAAGGGGATGAAGATCATGCCCTCGGGCACGTCCCGGTCGGACCGGGCCGCGATCTCGATGGTGCCGCGCCGGGTCGAGACCCGGATCGGGTCGCCCGGCCAGACGTCGAGGCGCTTCATCTCGCGCGGATGCAGCGAGGCGACCGCCTCGGGTTCGAGATGGTCGAGGATCGTGGCACGGCGCGTGATGGCACCCGTGTGCCAGTGTTCAAGCAGCCGGCCGGTCGAAAGCACCATGGGATAGTCGGTGTCCGGCAGTTCGTCCGGCGGCAGCACTTCGGTCGGGACGAACTTGCCCCGGCCCGTGGGTGTTGGAAAACCGCTTGCGAACATGATTTCCGTACCCGGCGCGTTCTCGTCGTCGCACGGATAGATCACCGCATCCTCGCGTTCCAGCCGTTCCCAGCTGATGCCGTCGATCGAGTGCATGGCCTCGCGCAGCTCGCCATAGACATCCGCCGGGCCGTCGTAATTCCAGTCGAGCCTGACGCGGCGTGCGAGCTCCTGGATGATCCACCAATCCTGTTTCGCGCCGCCCGGTGCGTCGAGGGCCGGGCGGCCCATCTGGACCTGCCGGTTGGTGTTGGTGACCGTGCCGGATTTCTCGGGCCAGGCCGAGGCCGGCAGGATGACGTCGGCATGAAATGCCGTCTCGGTGAGGAAGATTTCCTGCACCACGAGATGATCCAATGCGGCGAGCCCCTGACGGGCGTGATGCTGGTCCGGGTCCGACATGGCCGGGTTCTCGCCCATCACATACATCGCCCGGATGTCACCCGCGCGCGCCGCGTCCATGATCTCGACCACGGTCAGCCCCGGTTCGGGGTTGAGGTCCTCCACCCCCCAGAGCCTCTCGAACTTCGCCTTGATGTCCGGGTCGGCCACGCTCTGATAGTCGGGATAGACCATGGGGATCAGGCCCGCGTCCGATGCGCCCTGAACGTTGTTCTGGCCGCGCAGCGGGTGCAGGCCGGTCCCGGGGCGGCCGACATGGCCGGTCATCAGCGCCAGCGATATCAGGCAGCGTGCATTGTCCGTCCCGTGCACATGCTGGGAGATGCCCATCCCCCAGAAGATCATCGCGCGTTCGGCGTTGGCATAGGTCCGGGCGATGGTTTTGATGGTTTCGGCATCGATGCCGCAGACGTCGGCCATGGCTTCGGGCGTGAAGTCCGTCAGCGAGGCGCGCAGCGCTTCGTAGTCTTCGGTGTAGCCGGCGATATACTGCGCGTCGGTCAGGTCTTCCGCGACGATCGTGTGCATGATCGCATTCAGAAGCGCGACGTCCGTGCCCGGCTTGAACTGGAGAAAGTGATCGGCGTGGCGGGTCAGCGCATAACCGCGCGGGTCCATCAGGATCAGCTTCGCCCCGCGTTTCGCCGCGTCCTTGATGTAGGTGGCGGCCACGGGATGATTTTCCGTCGGACGCGCGCCGATCACGATGATGCAGTCCGTGTCTTCGGCGGCGGTGAAGGGCGCGGTGACCGCACCCGAGCCGATGGTCTCCATCAACGCCGCGACCGAACTGGCATGGCACAGCCGCGTGCAGTGATCGACGTTGTTGGTCCGGAACCCGGCGCGGATCAGCTTCTGGAAAAGATATGCCTCCTCGTTGGAGCCCTTGGCCGAACCGAACCCGGCGACGGCCTGGCCGCCATGTTCGTCGCGTGTGCGGGTCAGGCCGGCTGCCGCGAATTCGAGGGCCTCGTCCCAGCTCGCCGCGCGGAAATGGGTCGAGGGATCAGCCGGGTCGACCTGGTCGTCCCAGAGCTTGCCGATGCCGTCTATCCGGATCAGCGGTGTGGTCAGCCGGTGGGGATGATGCACATAGTCGAGACCGAACCGCCCCTTGACGCACAGGCGCTGCTCGTTCGCCGGGCCGTCGCGGCCATCGACCTTCTGAATCTTGCCGTCCTTGAGGTGATAGGTGATCTGGCAGCCGACCCCGCAGAAGGGGCAGACACTGTCGACCGTCTCGTCGGCCTTCGCCACGCCGACGCCGGCCGCATCGACCATCGTCGACGGCAGCAGGGCGCCGGTGGGGCAGGCCTGGACGCATTCGCCGCAGGCGACGCAGGTGGACTGGCCCATGGGGTCGTCGAAATCAAACACGATCTTCGATTCAGTCCCCCGCATGGCCATGCCGATGACATCGTTCGACTGGACCTCGCGGCACGCCCGCACACACAGGTTGCAATGGATGCAGGCGTCGAGATTGACGGCCATCGCGGGGTGGCTGGGATCGGCCTCGGGGGTGGCATCGCGCGACGGGAAACGGCTGGATTCGATGTTTACGCGGTCGGCCCACTGCCAGAATCTGGAATCTGCGTCATGGGCGGTGGCGCGGTCCGGCTGGTCCGCCGCCAGCATCTCGATCACCATCGCGCGGGCCTTGCGGGCCCGTTCGGCCTCGGTGTCCACCACCATGCCGTCGGCAGGCTTGCGCAGACAGGATGCCGCCAGCACCCGTTCGCCCTCGATATGCACCATGCAGGCGCGGCAGTTGCCGTCGGGCCGGTAGCCCGGCTCGGGGGCATAGCAGAGATGTGGAATCTCGGTGCCTTCGCGGGCCGCGACCTGCCAGATGGTCTCGTCGGGCGCGGCCGTGACCTCGCGCCCGTCGAGGGTGAATCGGATCGTGTTACTCATGGCCCGATTATATCACGCGGGCAGAGAGGGCAGGTCTAGCGAATCTCGATCAGCTCGACGTCGAACATCAATGTGGCATTCGGGGGAATGACCCCGCCGGCACCGCGCGCGCCATAGCCGAGTGCGGGCGGAATGATCAGCGTGCGTTTGCCGCCCGGGCGCATGCCCGCGACCCCTTCGTCCCAGCCGCCGATCACCCGGCCGGCGCCGAGCGGGAAGTTGAACGGCTGGTTGCGATCGACGGAACTGTCGAACTTGCTGCCCTTCTCGCCATCGACATAGAGCCAGCCGGTGTAGTGGACGATCACATTGTCGCCGGCCTTGGCCGCCTCGCCGGCGCCAGGCGCGCTATCGACATAGCGCAGGCCACTGGAGGTGGTGATCGTGTCTTGGGCGTCGGAATCGTTGGGCATAATGAAAACCATCGCCGCGGCGAGAAGCATCGCGGTCAGCAAGTGTTGAAGACGAGTTAGGTGTGCCATGGGATACCTCCGGGGCGAAAAGTGCAAGACCGAACCAGCACTAGCCCGGTCTCGCACCCGATCGAAATAAACAGCGCGTGAGCACATCACGCGTTGGCCTGGAGAATACCGCGTTGCACGGCGCTCGTCAGTGCCGGCCCTTCATAAAGTCCCATCGCGTTGGTTTGCGCCAGGAAACCGAACTTCGCGTAGAAATCTTCCTTGCCGAAGACAGACGTCAGGAATATCCGCTCGAATGGCAGCTTCGCCAGCAGTCCCTCCATCAGTAACCGGCCGACGCCGCGTCCCTGATGTTGTGTCGCCACCACCACGTCAAACACCGTCGCGTAGTAGACCCCGTCGGATGTGGCGCGCGCGGCGGCAACGAGCGTGTCGCCCTTGTATACGAAGACCGAGGTATAGCTGCCGTGAAAGGCGCGTGCGATGTCGAACGCCTTGCGGTCGAACAGGTTCGCATCGGCCATGATGTTGGCCAGCTGCCACCAGTCGATGGTCGAGAGTTCGTCGCTTAGTCTGTATTCGTTCTGCATGGTTCGGTCCCCGCTCGCTTGGGTTGTTTGCCGGGTCCACGCACAAAAAAACCGCCGTGCATGTTGCCGGCGGTCCGTCGATCTTCTGTGATGTGATGGGTGCTAAGCCATCGTCCTCACAAATACGGAACCGCCCTCGCTCGCGCGTCGCGCGGCAAGTTTCCACATATAGTTCATCATGGCGGTTCGGTTGATCATGGCGCGGCTTGTAGGCGCGTTCGCGGGTGCGGTCAACCAGAAGATATTGACCGCACCCGGACCGGCGCGTGAACATGGAAAAAATTCAGCGGCTTGAGGGAACATCATGAGCGACGAAAAAATCACCGGCTATCAGCCCGACGACCCGCGTTACGGGCTGACGCCGGATGAACTGGCGCAATATTATCGCGACAAGCCCGCACAATGGGTCATCGTCGCCTGGGACAAGCCCGGCCAGGCCGATGCCCGCGCCGCCAACCTCGAAGCCCAGAAGGCCTATGCCAAGTCACTCGGTGACCAGCTGATCGGCTACGGCCATATCGTCGGCGACGATGACGAAAGCGATATCCGGGCGACGGCGTGGTTCGTCGAGCTCGGCGGCCGGGAATTCGCGGAGGCCTTTGCGGCCGACGACCCTCTGGCGAAGGCCGGGGTCTATGACCGGACAGACGTTCGCCGCTGGTCGAACAGTTTTATCAAGCGCCAGGCCGACTACGCGCGCAAGGGTGAACAGCAGTTCCTGTATTTCGGCTGGAAGATTCCCGATGCCGCGCCGTTCATCGCCGTGCATCTGAAAGCCCATGAGGATTTCTTCAAGGCCCATGAGGACCGTTTCATTTTCCGTGGCCCTCTGCGGTCACCGGATGGAACCGAGAATGTGGGCTCGGCGCTGATGATCGAGTTGCCCGACCGTGCCGCCGCCGATGAATTCTGGGCGAATGAGCCGTTTTCCGCGAATGGCGGTTATCAGGACGATTTCCAGATCTATCGCTGGGTGTTCGGGGATTAGGGTCGAATGAAGTCAGTATTGTCGTAGACGAGTTCCGCGATCTCGACTCTGGCCCGAAGCGATTCAATCGTTCCGTCACGGGCGGCGTCATATGGAACCTGGGACCACTGGGCGATCACCAAATCATAGAACGGTCCAGCCGCGGATATCGTCTCGGGTGGTGGCTCTGTTTCGGATGTGGCGAGGGCTGGCGTGACGGCGAGTGCGGACATGCTGCCCGGCGGAATGACAGCGATCAATGATTCGCCCCCGGCACCCAGTCCCGATTGGGAATAGGCATAACCGAGAATGCGGACGAGGTGCGCTGTGTCGTTGACAACAATGGTGGCGACGGGTCCCCAGCCGGGTTGTCGATCGATGTGGATCGTGCGGCCATTAGCGTCCGTGTAACTGCCGCCATGGAAATTGTCCGCGCGAACGGTTTCGATACCGGATTCAGAACTTTGGACGATCAGGACGTTTACGGGGCGGTCGCGCAACAACATCGGCGAGATGAGCGCTCCGGCGCCGATCAGCGCACCGAGCGTCATGACCAAAATGCTTCGCCTCAGGAGAATCGAATAGAGAATAATTACTGCACCGAATCCGGCGACGGCGAGCGCGACAAGTTCCGCGCTCCGGGGCGCTTCTTCGAGCATTAGTCCCGCGCGCGTTCGGGGATCGGCCGCGGCGCTCGCGGGACCGGCACGACCCGGGCCGACCCGGCCGTCGTATTTTGCGGATTCGGTATGACCACCGGGTAAATGACCGGGAGGGAGCCCTGGTCGAGTCTGGGTGCACCGGCGTTCCCCGGGTTGCGCGGCGCGCCCGATCCGGCGGACTCCTGTCCCGGATTGACGAACGGATTTCCGTTCTGAGCGATCGACGGGGCTTGTGTGCCGACGATCATGGTTATTGCCAGAATACCCACTACAAACGGTCGAACACACATTTGTGCGCACCTTTCGTGAAATCCCGCCTACCGGGCAGTGTCGTTCGGAGGTTTTTGATCGACGATCTTGGTTCCGAAGTGGAATCCGACGGTCGGTAAATCCTTCATCACCGCCTCGGCCTTCTCCCGGTATTCCTGCCGAAGTTCACGGTCCTTGATCAAGAAACGCTCATAGGAATCACCCAATTCCTCCTGGGTTTTGAACGCTTGCCGCAGTTCGGGCGAACTGGGCTTTTCGTCGGACAGGTAGAAGCGAAACCCGTCGTGTTGATCTATTCTGGCCTCGGTTCGCTCGGATTGCCGAGCGACGCCGACTTTCTCTCGGGCAATCGCGACCCGTCCCTCGCGCACGTCACCGAGTTCATCGTAAAGGTCCTCGATCGCATCGAGATCGGCCCCGGTTGCGGGTACGGGCTGAAGGTTGCCGAGGTACAGCTGCACAGGTTCGCCGGCGAGCATATGCCCGGCCTGGTCGAGGAGAAACCGGTACGCTTCCGGATTGTCCCTGTTTTTTTGTTTGTCCGCTTCCCGAACGATCGCCAGCGCGTACTGCAACTGCTCAAGTGTCGCGTCCACCTTCACTTTCGGGCCGCTGGGAACCAAGAGACTGGCTTCGGGAGGATTTGGTAGAAATTCATCCAGGCGGCCGCCCGGTGGCGTAAAAAAGGCGGTTCCGGTCCGTCCGTCTGAAAGATTTGCCGAGGATCGCACGGTCGCGCTGTGTTTCGGGTCCGTGCGGATAATGCGCTCGGAAAGGTTGCTGCGGATCGATTTCTGTACGCCAAGCCAATCCCGCATCACGCGCGGCATTTCCGGTTTTGCTGTCGGTGGAGCTTCGCTGGTGCTGGCACCGAACCCGGGGCACAAGCCCGGCACGAACAAGCAAAATAGCACCGGGGTGCCGCTGCCCGAACCGCCGCCGCCGCTGTAGCTATCACCACATGGCGGACATTCCGGGCAGGGTACGCAGCGTCCTGGCCCGATCGACTGGGAATAGCCAGGGCCGGACATCGAAATCGCCGATACCGCCAGACCGGCCAATAAGAGAAGATGGATTGTGAATCGTCGCATACTGCCTAATCGAAGTCGTTGTCGCCGAAACTGTTTGCCGTATTGTCGTTGTCGTCGGTCTCGCGGTATTCGATCACCGCATGGTCGGGCTGGATCACCATTTCGCCATCCATGTTTCGGCCCTGGCGGGCCATGCCGTCGATCATCGGTGTCCACTCCGCGATCAGCCGACGGGCTTCGTCGGCCCGCTCGCCGTGTGGCGCGAGTTCGAGATAGGTCTGCAGCCATTCGACGGTGTCCCGATTGATACCGAAGACCGCCGCGCCGGCCATGGCGCGATTGAAATAGGCCGGCGGATACCAAGGCTCGTAGGAGTTCACGAGGTCCTGGTAGGCGCGTCGTGCACTCTCGAAGTTGCCCGCGTCAGCCGCCGCTTCTCCCTGGGCGAGCAACAGTGTACCTACGCGCGACAGCTTTGGAATGGGCATGGCCGCTCGTGCGTCGTCGATATACGCTCCCACTTCATCGAAGTCCGGTATCCGTTTGTCCGGATCGCAGGTGTAGTTTTGGAAATAGTCGATGTAGTCCTGTGCGTCCTGTCGGATATTCTGGCCAAGGCGAACCATCTGATAAAGTTCGTACTTGGCGTAGACGTTCCCCGCTTTGGATGCAGCACTGGCCAGCTGCTGCATGGCGTCGACGAGCATGATCGATTTCTCGCTGGGCCGACCGCGGGTGCCGCAGAACTCCTGCCAGGGGAAGTGTCGATCTTCCCTGTCCACGGCATTGGACCAGGACGCGCGACGACCGTCACGGTTGCGCACAGCCTCGACCATTTGCTTTGCGTCCTCGAGACCCGGGACGCCGCCGCGCGCAATCCCCGTTGCGGCAGCGAGATTGTCCATCTCTTCGGTGATCGCGCCGTCGATCCAGTCGTCATAAATCTGAGAAGCGAAAAAAAATGCGGCGTCGAAATTGGCTTGTCGGAGATGAAGTTCGGCGATTTCGGCGAGAACGCTACGATCGAGCGAAAACCCAAACTCCTCGCGCAACCGACGCAACCGGGCTTGCCGTAACTGCGGATCCTGGCCGGCGAGCATGGCCCACACATGCTCCCATGCGTCGGTCGCGAGCCGAAGATTGCGGGGAAACTCGAGCGAGCTTATCGCCCACGCCCGCGCATAATCGATCCAGTAAATCTCTTCGGCTGGCTCCAGGATAATCGCGGCCTTGAGTGCCCGGCGAACCCATCCAAGATCGACATAGTGGGCTTCGACGGCACGTGATGACGGCTTCCGGTTTGGATTCCATTCGTACAGACCGCACTTTGTGGCGCCGTTGTGCAGCAGGTACGCCTCCGTTTGTGCCGTGCTTCGGAAATAATAGACGTGCTTTCTTCCGCCCAGGAGCCCATCGCCTTTGCCGAATGCTTCGGCTGAATTTCTGGCATTGTTTTGGGGTACGAGTTCACGAACGAAATCGGTGAACCTCTCGATACGCGATGGATGACGCCAGCACAGGTATTTGTCGGAATCGTATTCGTGATGGATATCCGCTGAAGCTTGGTCCAACGCAACAGTGCCGTTGACGACCCCGTTCTCGAATACCGAACGCCGCAACCAAAGCGCTGCACTGGCGATGTCCTGCTCGATGGCGTCACCCAAAATCAGTTGGCGTGCGTAGTCGATCTTGGCCGCCCAGTAACCGGCTTCGGCGCCTTTCCGGAACCAATCCGCCGCCGCTCTCATGTCTCGGGGGACAGCTTTGCCTTCAAGGTGGAGCGTACCGATGCCGTGCATGGCCTCGCCGCTGCCCTGCGCGGCGGAGTCCCGCCAATATTTTAGTGCTTCGGCATGATTGTCAGATTGATAGGCGCGCCACCCGTAGTAGACGTTATTTGAACAGGTGAGATCGCAAGCAAGGCCTCGCTGTGCGGGGGCCAATGCGGCAAGAAATCCAAGGATCGCCAGAGAGGCGAAATATCTAGGTTTCATAGCAATGCTCGACAAACACGATCCCGTCACCGTACCGTCGTTGCGGCATAGCTTAGAGACGAATTGCAACCAAGGCGACTCTTCCTCATGCCGATACGAATCTTCGGTGTTGTCATCGCGGTGCTGGCACAAATTGCCACGATGTCTTCTGCCCAGGCCCAGTTCATCAGAATTTGCCCGATATCACCGGTTCTAACGGGCGAAACGGCCCGGACGTTCGAGGCCCGCCGAACGAATTTGCTGAGCGAACAGATTGCACTTGTCGCCCGCGGCGAACGGTTCAACACGCGCTGTGAAAGCGTGGGCCAGGGAACCGCTGCGTTCGAGAATTGCGCGGTGGAACAGGGGCAACTTCTCGACCGGCGCGCGCGCCTGAACGACGCTGTCGGCGCCTTCTGTAACGAATTGGAGTCGGCACGGCTGCGCGGTGAATTCGAACGCATCATGGCCGGCTTCGAGGTCCATGCAGGTCGGCGGACCGATGACAAACTGGACGCGCTTTTCGACGAGGCCCTGTGGGCCGACTGGTCGGCGACCTCCCGCACGGGGTTTCTCCTGAGCTTGTTGAAGGTTGGACGGGGCGCCTATGCGCGCGCCCGCGAGTTCATCGGCCTGCAATCGAACGGGACGGACCATGACGCGTTTGTCGCTCGGCTCGACGAGCTGGTGAACCAACGCATGCTCTCGGGCGCCATTCCATCGGGTGGCCCGCTCGTCGACCCGTACGAAGCGGAACGACAGGTCGAGCGTACGGATATTGCGATCCACGGAATGATCCTCCGGGGCGCGTACCGCCTGGGGCAGGGCAATTACGAGGACGCGGTCCGTATTTTCACGGAGGCCCGGGGGCAGGCTGCGACATCGCCGAGCACCCGCTCGGCGCTGAACGACGCGATCATCTGGGCGCGACAGCTCCGTGCGGCGGCCGACGAACGGCTGCAGCCCGGTGAGCGGGATGCGATCTATGTGTCGCTTCGCGATCAGGCCGAGGCCGAGCAGACATGGCGTCTCGGCTGGGCCCTGGCCGTGTCCGGGGCGCAGCCCGAACGCGCGCTCCGGCTGATGGAGCAGGCCGCAGAATTCTTTTACGAGGATGATCCCGATGGCGTCGGGGCGGTCGTCACGAGTCAACTCGAACAAATTACTCGCGGAGAGGTCATGCGCAATCCGTCCGCGGCGAGGCTCCTCGCCCAAGCGCCGTCGCGGACGCATGCCGTGCTGGATGCCCTTGAATTCGGCAAGGGGGATTGGGACCGTTCGCTGGAATACATCCGGGAGCGCCGCCGCATTCTTCCCGACAACGAGCATCTGCGGGATGCGGAAATCTACCTTGAGGGACTGAGCGCGGGTCGCCGATGAATTCTGGGCGAATGAGCCGTTTTCCGCGAATGGCGGTTATCAGGACGATTTCCATATGTATCGCTGGGTATTTGGCGATTAAGAATTCCGTTATGGAATGGTGAGACGATCGGCGACCCAAGGGTTTGGAGAATCCGCACGGGTGCCGGATGGACGTGAGCAGGCATGACGGAAGCACTTACGATCGATACCGAAGGCTGGTCTTTGATTGGTGTCCCCATCTGGGTTTTCGATCTGGATCATCATCGGGTCTTGTGGGGCAACGAAGCTGCGGTTGAATTCTGGCGGGCGGAATCCCTCGCGGAGTTGCAAGCGCGTGATATGTCCAATGTCTCGGATGTAACCCATTCGCGATTGCGCGAATATGCCGACCGTTTCTCGCGGGACGAGAGCGTGGATGCGGCCTGGACGCTTTATCCGAAGGGTGAGCCGGTGACCGTTCGTTTGCGTTGTTGCGGTGTTCCGCAGGCCGATGGCCGAACGGCGATGCTGGTGCATGCGATTGATCTGGACGAGCTGGCGCCAGAACAGGTTGATCGGTCGGAAGAGTTGCGCCAGGCGCGGGATCAGTTGGCGCAGGCAGAGGCGCGATTTCGCGCCTTCGCGGAAGCCGGGTCCGACTGGTTGTGGGAGACCGATGAAAACCACCGATTCGTCTACTACTCGTCCTCGGTCTTCAACTATTACGGCTATCCGCTGGACGAAGTCCTCGGTGTCACGCGGCTGGAATTGATGCAGGACATCGGCGTGGAATCGCGGAATGAGGAATTCGAGGAAAAATGGCGGCACCACATGGAAGATCTCGAAGCCTGCCGACCGTTCCGCGACCTCGAATATGTCTTCAAGACGGGAGCCGGGGAAATCGGACACGCCTCTATTTCCGGGCACCCGATTTTCGACGAGACACAGAACTTCATGGGGTATCGCGGGACGGGGCGGGATATCACCAAGCGGGTCGAGGCGGAGCGTTATGCCCAGGAGTTGCTGAGCGAACGTGATATCGCGATCACGGCAAACGCTGTCACCAACCAGTTTCTCGCGACGATGAGTCATGAGTTGCGGACGCCCCTCAACGCGATTATCGGATTCTCGGAAGTCATGACCAAGGAACTGGTCGGCCCGATGGAGAACAAGAGCTACAAGGGATACGCGACGGACATTCTCGACAGTGCGCAGCATTTGCTGTCGGTGGTGGAAGACCTTCTGAACGTTTCGTGTCTCGATATTGCAGACGACAATCTCGATATCGAGAGGATCGCCGCCGGTCGCTTTGTGTCGGATGTTTTCCGGCTGACCCGCAGTCTCGCCGAGCAGCGCGGCATCAAACTCATGGGCAGAACACCCGATCCGGGATTCGAACTCGATATCGATCTCCGTGCGCTGCGTCAGGTGATGTTCAATCTTCTTTCCAACGCCTTCAAGTTCACACCGCGCGGCGGAAGTGTGGAAGTCTCATGCATCCGCGTTGGCGGCGGTGCGGCGGATATCACTGTCAGGGATACGGGCTGTGGCATAGATGAAGCCGAGTTGCCGCGGCTCTTCGAACCGTTTCGAACGATCGACCCGCTTGTCGCGCGCGAGAATGGCGGCGCGGGCCTCGGGCTCTGGATCTGCAAGCGGATTATCGATGCGCATGGGGGAGAGATTACCGTCACCAGCACCCCCGGCCAGGGAACGGCCGTGACGGTCTGTGTCCCCGGGCGCGGCGACGCACGACGGCCGCTTCAATCGACCTAGTCGGCGAAGTATCTGAGCACGCTCTCCATCGGGTTGGGCGCGGCCTGACCCAGCCCGCAAATCGAGGCGTCGCGCATGGTCTGGGCCAACTCGCCGAGCAAGTCCGCATCCCAGTCGCCCGCCTGCATCAGCTTGACGGCCTTCTCGCAGCCCACCCGGCACGGGGTGCACTGGCCGCAGCTTTCATCCTCGAAGAATTGCGTCAGGTTCAGCGCTGCCGCGCGGACATCATCTTCCTGCGATAGCACCACTACCGCCCCGGATCCCACGAACGCGCCATGCTCCTCGAGTGATCCGAATGCGAGCGGCAGATCGGCCATGGATGCGGGCAGGATGCCCCCCGAGGCCCCGCCGGGAAGGTAGGCGCGAAGGTCGTGACCGTTGGCCATGCCGTCGCAATATTCCTCAACCAGCTCGTTCAGGGTGATGCCGTTGGGCGCGATTTTTACACCCGGATTTTTGACCCGGCCCGAGACCGAATAGGCCCGCACGCCGGCGTGGCCGCGCCGGCCCTGATCCTTGTACCAGGCCGCCCCGGACTCCAGGATCTCGCGGACCCAGAATACGGTTTCGACATTGTGTACGAGTGTCGGCTGGCCGAAGACCCCGTTCTGGGCCACATAGGGCGGCCGGTGGCGGGGCAAACCTCGTTTACCCTCGATCGATTCGATCAGCGCGCTTTCTTCGCCGCAGATATAGGCGCCCGCGCCACGCCGAAGCTGAATGTATCCGGGTCCGATCATGCCGGACTCCTCGATTGCCGCGATCTCGCGGCGGAGGATCTCCCGCGCCGCCGGATACTCGTCCCGCAGATAGATCCAGAGAGATTCCGCATCGACGGCCCAGGCCGCGATCAACGCTCCTTCGAGAATCGAATGAGGAGAGCGCTCGAGGAAGTAGCGGTCCTTGAACGTGCCGGGCTCGCCCTCGTCGGCGTTGATCACGACCGTCCGCGCGCCGTCCTCGGCGCGCACGAAATCCCATTTTCGTGCGACGGGAAATCCCGCGCCACCCATGCCGCGCAAGTCAGCCTTGTCGAGGGCGCCATGGACCATCTCGTAGGTTCGGTTCTCCGAGACGCAAGACTGGAAAATGCCATAGGCGCCGCGCTTCAGGGCGACATCGAGGGTCTGGTATGGCTCGATTTGGGGGTGGGTCTCACCGGTGGAAATGGCCGCGGTGACGTTTCCCGGAGTGGCGACGTCGATGTGCCGGTGGCCGACCTCGGCGACGGGCGCATGGTCGCAGCGGCCCATGCAGGGTGCGCTAACGACACGCACATCGTCTGCGGTTTGGGTTTCAAGCACGGCCAGCAGTTTTTCCGACCCGGCCTGCATGCAAGGCAGGCTGTCGCAGACGCGCACCGTCACCGCCGGCATCTTCACATTGTCGTCGGTCGCGACATCGAAATGGGCATAGAAGGTCGCGACCTCATAGACTTCGACCAGGGACAGTTTCATCAGGTCGGCCAGTGCCGCGAGATGGCGCGGCGACAGGCCGTGATGGGCGTCCTGGATCACATGCAGATGCTCGATCAGAAGCTCGCGATGCAGCGGCGCGTCTCCGAGAAGCGCATGAACCTCCGTGAGCGCGTCGGCGTCGACCTGTCGTCCTTTCGGGTGGGATGGTGCCTTGCGGCGCCCGCTGCCGGGATGATGGAAGTCTTGCGACGTCTGCTCACTCATGGTTGGCCAGTTGCTCGGAGTTGATCGGATGGATGGGGTGGGGCGGGCGAATCGCATTAGATTGCCCGACGTGGCCGGGGTCAACCGGGCGGTAAGCTTGGTAGAATATCGAGGATCAGAGATGGAACCGACAATTGAATTGCGGGTGGCCGAACTTCTCGCGTCGCGTCTGTGTCACGACCTGATCAGCCCCGTGGGCGCGGTGAACAGCGGCATCGAGTTGCTGACCGAGTTCGGTGACGACCCCGACGGCGAGAACATGGCGTTGATCACCAGCAGCGCGCGCACGGCGTCCGACAAGCTTCTGTTCTTCCGGATCGCCTATGGCAATGCCGGTTCGGGCACGAATATTCCGCTGGCGGACGGGCTGAATCTCATCGCGCCTGTTTGCGTCAACCAGCGAACCGAGACCGTGATCGACGATTCGAGCGCCGGTGCGATGCCCGGGGCGGGCGCGGTCAAGCTGCTGCTCTGCGTCGCGCTGATGGCCGGTGAATGCCTGCCGCGCGGCGGCACACTCACGGTACGGGTCGGGCCGGACATGGCGCTGGATATCACGGCGGCCGGCGACGGCGCGCGCATCGGTGAGGGAGAACAGGCCGCGCTTGACGGTACGTTCGATGTCGATGACCTCGATCCGAAAACGGCACATGCGTATTTCACGCATTGTGTGCGCCAGCGCGTGGCGGTCGATGTCGTGGTTTCGACCGCAGCGGACCGGGTGAATTTCACGGCGCAGCTGCCGGTCGCGCTCTGACCGGAGCCAAAAACGAGAACGGCCGGCAACATGCCGACCGTTCGGGATACTTCGACGAAGACGGCCTATGCGGCCTTCGCCTTGGATTTCTTGGTTTCGGGTTCTTCGACCGGGTCCCGCAATACATAGCCGCGTCCCCAGACCGTTTCGATGTAGTTGTCGCCTTCGGTGGCGGTCGACAGCTTCTTGCGCAGCTTGCAGACGAACACGTCGATGATCTTGAGCTCGGGCTCGTCCATGCCGCCATAAAGGTGATTCAGGAACATTTCCTTCGTCAGCGTCGTACCCTTGCGCAGGCTGAGCAGCTCGAGGATGCCATATTCCTTGCCGGTGAGATGCACCGGTTTGCCTTCGACGGAAACTGTCCGGGCATCGAGATTGACGTCCATGAGGCCGGTATGAATGACCGAATCGGCATGCCCCTTGGAGCGGCGCACGATGGCCTGGACGCGGGCGACCAGCTCGCGCTTGTCGAACGGCTTCGTCAGATAGTCATCGGCGCCGAACCCGAGGCCCTTGATCTTGTTGTCCGGCTCGTTGAGGCCGGAAAGGATCAGGATCGGTGTTTCCACGCGCGCTTCGCGCAGGCGTCTCAGGACTTCGTAGCCGTCCATGTCGGGCAGCATCAAATCCAGGATAATGATGTCGTAGTCATACAGCTTGCCGATCTCAAGACCGTCTTCGCCGAGATCCGTGGTGTCGCAAATATACCCTTCGGATTTGAGCATCATCTGGATGCTCTGGGCGGTTGCGGTATCGTCCTCAACTAATAGAACACGCATTCTGTCTCTCCGTAGGTCGCCCACCCGTTTATCCGGGTGCTCGTTCGGCTTAATCATCGTTAACAGACTAGTCCCAAATGGTTAACGGAAAGTTGCCGGATTTGGCCATCCCCGAAATACGCGCACCCATGTTCACTGTTCCTTAAACACGTTGCTGGCAGAATTGCAGGGTTCTCAAGGGTTTGGGCGGTTTTCGAAGCTGTTCCATCCCTCCCAAATAAACCCAAGCGATGGGTGTTGCGTGGTTAATTTTCGTCATCTTTTGTCTCAAGTCGAAGCGATTCCCGACTGTTACCGGCATGGGCGTGTCGCGGCCGTCAAGGGAATGATGGTGGAAGTGGGCGGTGTCCATAGGTCGCTTTCAGTGGGCGGTCGCTGCAATATCGAAAAACGTGGTGGCGGGCATGTGGCTTGTGAGGTCGTGGGATTCCGCGATGACAGAGCGCTGCTGATGCCGTTCGACACCCTCGACGGGGTGGGGATCGGATCACGCGCCGAGTTGGCCGATCCGTCCGCGATGGTACGGCCCGACCCCAGCTGGCTTGGGCGCGTCGTGAATGCCATGGGAGAGGCGGTCGACGGTAAAGGCGCAGTTGAGAGCGGGTCACAGGCCTATCCGCTGCGGGCCAATCCGCCGCCGGCACACCAGCGCCGCCGCGTCGGAGAAAAACTCGATCTCGGCGTGCGCGCCCTCAACACTTTCCTCACATGCTGTCGCGGACAACGCATGGGTATTTTCTCGGGCTCCGGCGTCGGCAAGTCGGTGCTGATGTCGATGCTGTCGCGCTACACCAGCGCCGATGTGAACGTCATCGGCCTGATCGGCGAACGCGGCCGCGAAGTGCAGGAGTTTCTCGAAGACAATCTGGGGCCGGAAGGTCTGGCAAAGAGCGTCGTGGTCATCGCGACGTCGGATGAATCCCCGCTCATGCGGCGGCAAGCCGCCTATCTGACATTGACGATCGCCGAATACTTCCGCGACCAGGGTAACGAAGTCCTGTGCCTGATGGACAGCGTGACACGCTTTGCCCAGGCGCAGCGTGAAATTGGTCTGAGTGCGGGTGAGCCGCCGGCCAGCAAGGGCTACACACCGACGGTATTCTCCGAATTGCCGAAACTTCTCGAGCGCGCGGGGCCGGGTGTCGAGGGCACCGGCAATATTACCGGCTTGTTCACGGTTCTCGTCGAAGGCGACGACCACAATGAACCGGTTGCCGATGCGGCGCGCGGAACCCTCGATGGGCATATCGTCCTGGAACGTGCAATCGCGGAGCGCGGGCGCTATCCGGCGGTGAATGTTCTGCGCTCGATTTCGCGGACCATGCCCGACTGCAACAGCGTATTCGAAAATGCACTGGTGCGGCGCGCCCGTGCCTTGCTCTCGCGCTACGAAGACATGGCAGAAATGATACGGCTGGGCGCCTATCGGCACGGCGCCGATCCGGAAATTGACGAGGCGATCAAATACTATCCGGCGCTCGAATCGTTCCTTTCGCAGACCATTGATGAACGTTGCTCACTCGACGATGGCTACACGGCCCTGGGACAGATCCTCGAGATGTCGAGCGCCCAGGAAGCCGCGCCCGAGCTGCCGCCGGGCGCGCAGCCGTTATCCGACCCGGGGATAAACGATCCGGATTCAATCGCCGCGGCCTATGGCTCCCAGCTGCCGGAATTTGGCGAGACACCGCCTCCGGAGACATCGGCCCACATGTCGTCCCTGAGCGCCGGGGTTGCGCCGGCAACGAATGACGCATGAAGTCGCTCCCGACCCTGATCCGCCTGCGCAAGCACACGCTGGACGAGGCGCGGCGCGAGTTGACCGAGTTGCAACGGGCCGTGGATGCAATCAACCAGGCGCGCGCAAGCCTCGATCGCGAACTGGCGACTGAGTCGGCGACCGCACGCGACGATATCGAAGCGTCGTACCGGTATGGCGAGTACCTCGTGACCGTGCGCGAGCGGCGCAGCATGTTCGACCAGCAGGAAAGTGAACTTGCCCAGCGGATCACATTGGCGGAGGCCGGCGTGCGCGAAGCGTTTCGGGACCTCAAGCAGTTCGAGATTGCGGACGCACAGCGTATCGAAAGCGAACGCGCCGCAGAGACACGCAAGGAGCAGCTGTCACTCGACGAAGTCGCCCTGTCGTCGTTCCGACGTCAGGAAAACGGTTAGCCGGGCAGACCGCCTGCGGGCTCCGTAAGTTCTCCGGATATCAGTTTGGCTGCGCCCGGCCGC
Source organism: Alphaproteobacteria bacterium (assembly GCA_039980135.1). Taxonomy (NCBI): domain Bacteria; kingdom Pseudomonadati; phylum Pseudomonadota; class Alphaproteobacteria; species Alphaproteobacteria bacterium. The sequence goes on along the minus strand of JBDXCV010000009.1, from coordinate 23,743 downwards.
CGCCGGCGTATGTCGGCGGTTTTGCCGCAGCTGTTGGTTCGAAATCACCCGGCGGCTAGAAATACTGACGCAGACTCTTGGCAATTTTCTCTACATCCGCGGCCGCCGCCGATGTCGGGTGGCGGGTCATCATCAGGGTCTGGTTGCGGATCGATTCCGTAACCAGGCGGTCGATGCGGATAATGCCGGCCAGCGGGGGTGTGCTGCCGAGAAACTTTTCGCAGGCCTTCGAAAGCGTTTGATACACGCGCTCGCCTTCGGCCGTGCTGGCTGCCTGGTTTACGACCACGCGCAAATCCTTGTCCGGCTCGCGCATTTTCATCACCTTCACGAAGGCGTATGCGTCCGTGAGCGCAGTGGGTTCGGCCGTTGTGACCACCAGAATGGTGTCGGCGGACGCCGCGAGTGTGCGAACCATATTGTCCACGCCGGCCCCCAGATCGAGAATGACACGATCATAGTTTTCACTGACGATATCGAGGTCGGCGAGCAGGCGGTCCAGCCGTGCCTGGGGAAGGCTGGCCAGAGATGCCGTGCCCGAACTGCCGGCAATGACGTCCAGATTCTTCGCGACGTCGGCGGTCACTGCATCTTCGATGCGGGCGCGACCGGCGAGCACCTCGGACAGGTCCGTCTGGGGGGCGATGCCGAGTTGAATATCGACATTGGCCAGCCCGAGATCGCCGTCAAACAGGAGGGTGTGCCGCCCCTTCAGCGCAAAACTGTGGGCCAGGGTCGAGGAGAACCACGTCTTGCCGACGCCGCCTTTACCCGACGCGATCGCAATCCGCCGCAAGTTTTTGCGGGGTTCGGAGCTAAGCGCCGGCATGGATTCCTGTTGCAAGCCAATATCGGTCATGATGCCGAAATCCTTTCTGCGGCAAAGGCGGGTTTACCCGCCTCGGCGTCTTCGTGAAGCAACAATGTCGGAAGCATCAGCCGCGCCAATGCAACCGGGTTTAACGTGCCCAACCCGCCGCCGTTCTGCCCCAGGATTTCGGGTGACACGGAGACATCGGAGAAGGCCAGTCCGCTTTCATAGGCGGCGGCAAGCAGGCTGCCGAGACGGCGGGTCATGTCGACCCGCGTGACGATCATCCGCTTGCATCTGAGATCCGAGAAGGCCTGTGCGGTTTCGATGGCGTCCACCCGGTCGATGCCCGCGGGCATGACCAGGATCGGTTCGACATCCGCCGCCTCGATGAATTCGGACAGATGGTCCACATCGACGCTGTCGAAGGGATTGATGCCGCTGCTGTCGATGATCGAAACATCGCCGGTGCTGCCGGCGACCAACGCGGCCAGTTCTCGCGGGTCTTGGGCGGCCCGCATGCCGATCCCGAGCGCCTCGGCCAGTGCACGGAGATGATCGATGCCGCCCGTCTTGAGTGTATCGATGGAGTAGAGACGCACGCCGTGTCCGGCGCGATCCGCGCGGGCCGCCATCTTTGCCGCCGTCACGGTCTTGCCGGACCCGGGGGGGCCGATCAGCAACGTCGCGCGTTTGAGGCCGGCGTCCGTGACGACGCGGCCCCCGAGCTTGCCGAGCGGCTGGAAGTCGAACACGGTATCCAGAGCGGCGGCGAGTGCGAGTGCGGGCGCAATCGGCTTTGTGACAAATGACGCTGTTTCCAGCATGCGGGTCGCGAGGTCGCCCTCGACCCCGTTGTCGGCCAGTGCGGCGCGCAACACCGGAATCGGGTCATCGACGGGCTGTCCGTTAAACTGCTTCTTGTCGATGACGAGCGAGTTGGGGTCAGTATCCTTTTCGGGGATCGCGGCGGTCACACGGATCGCCTTGCCATGCTTGACCCGGTCCGTGGATACGATCAGCGCGTCCTCGCCGAACGTGTCGCGAACTTTCTTGATCGCGTCTTGCAGACTTCCGGCCTCGAAGCTTTTGAGTCTCATCTTCGTTCGCTCCTAGACCGCACCAAGGGTCCGAATGCGGACCTTCGGGTGAACTTCGTTCTGGGATAAAATCGTCGTCTGGGGCCGGAACCGTTCGACGACCGAACGGACAAAGGGTCGTACGCCGGGGCTGGTCAGCAGCACAGGGGCCGCGCCATCCATGGCCTGCCGGTCGAACTCCTGACGCACGATGGTGATGAAATCCTGGAGCTTGGACGGCGCCATCGCGAGATGGATGTCGTCGCCGTCCCCGATCAGCGATTCCGAGAAGGCCTGTTCCCAGTCGGGCGACATGGTGACGATGGGCAGGAAACCGTCAGGGTTCGTGTGACTGTCGCTGAGCTGGCGTGCCAGGCGGGAACGTACATGCTCCGTGATCGCGGTCACGTTGCGGGTCGCGACACAGGCTTCGTTGATCGCCTCAAGAATTGTGGCGAGGTCGCGGATCGACACGCGCTCGGTCAGCAAATTCTGCAGGACACGCTGAATACCGCCGACGGTGATCTGGTTGGGAACCAGGTCCTCGATCAGTTTCTGGTGGTCATTGTCGAGTTCGTCGAGGAGACGCTGGGTTTCACTGAAGGACAGCATTTCGGACATGCTGTCCTTCACCACTTCGGTCAGATGGGTGGTGATGACTGTCGGCGGGTCGACGATGGTGTAGCCGCGAAACAGGGCCTCTTCCTTATGGCCGTCGGAGACCCACATGGCGGGCAAACCAAATGTCGGCTCGACAGTGTCTTCGCCTGGCAGCGTGATTGGCTCGCCGCGCGGGTCCATCGTCAGCAGCATGTTGGGGCGGACGTCCCCGCGTCCGGCGGCGATTTCCTTGATCCGCACGACATAGGCATTGGGGCCGAGCTGCATGTTGTCCTGGATGCGTACCGCGGGAAGGATGAACCCCATCTCCGAGGCAAGCTGGCGGCGGAGAGCCTTGATTTGATCGGTCAGACGCTGGCCCTTTTCCGAGTTGATCATCGACAACAATCCGTAGCCGAGCTCGAGCCGAATCTGGTCTATCTGCAGCGCCGTTGAGATCGGCTCGTCAGCGACCGGAACGGCGGCCGCTTCGGCTGCTTCGGCGTCCACGACTTCCTGTTCTTCGGCCTGCTTTCGTTTCATCAGGGCATAGGCGCCGGCGCCGGTGGCGCCCGCGAGTGCGAGGAACGGCAGGGCCGGGATGCCTGGCAGCATCGACAGGCAAACCATCAGGAAGGAGCTGACGCCGAGCGCGCTCGGATAGCCCGATAGCTGGCCGAAGACGGCCTTGTCCGCGCTGCCGCTGACTCCGGCTTTGGTGACGACCATGCCTGCGGCTGTCGAAACGATCAGCGCCGGGATCTGGCTGACCAGCCCGTCCCCGACGGTCAGGAGTGTGTAGGTGTCAGCCGCTTCGGAGAAGGTCAGCCCCTGCTGGCCGACGCCGATAATGATGCCCGCGACGACGTTGATGAAGGTGATCATCAGGCCGGCGATGGCGTCACCGCGGACGAACTTGGCGGCACCATCCATGGCGCCGAAAAAGCTGGATTCTTCCTCCAGGGTGCGGCGCCGGGTGCGCGCATCGTCTTCGCTGATCAGGCCGGCCGAGAGGTCGGCGTCGATCGCCATCTGCTTGCCGGGCAATGCATCCAGGCTGAAGCGCGCCGCGACTTCGGCGATACGGCCCGAACCCTTGGTGATGACGATGAAGTTCACGATGATCAGGATCGCGAAGACGATAATTCCGATGACGAAATTGCCGCTCATCACGAAGTTGCCGAACGCCTCGATCACGTTGCCGGCGGCCGCCGTTCCCTCATGGCCGTGGCCGAGAATCAGCCGGGTCGACGCCAGATTCAGCGATAAACGCAGCATTGTCGCGATCAACAGGATCGTGGGGAATGAACTGAACTCGAGCGGGGTGCGAATGAACAGCGCCGTCATCAGAATCAGCACTGCGAAGGTGATCGAAATGGCCAGACTCATGTCCAGCAGCCATTTCGGCATCGGCAGAATCAGGACCACGAGAATCGCGACGATACCGAGCGCCAGCCCGATGTCGCCGCGGCGCAGGATGGCGTGAAGCATGCCGTTCAGATCGAGCGGGGTCCCCGCCGGTCCGGTGGTTTCGATGGTTTCACCACCACTGCCCGGCATGGGTTGCGCCAGCCCGGGTTGTTCAGACCCGCCCGAGCCGCCACCTCTACCGGATATCGGTGCAGGGGGGGTCGGCGCGGGCAGCGCATTGGTGGAGAGATCGCTCATGGCGGTTCAGGGTCGCGTACGGCCGGATACCGGCTTTATGCGGCTGCGCCGGCGCTGGCGCCGGGTGTCGGCACCTGGGCACCTTGCTCGGTGTAGAGCTTGAGTTTGTTGCGCAGGGTGCGGATCGAAATGCCCAGGATATTTGCCGCATGAGTGCGATTGCCCAAGGTGTGGCTGAGCGTGTCGAGGATGAGTTCGCGCTCGACTTCGGCTACCGTTCGGCCGACCAGCGCCTCCGTGCTCGCATCGTCCAGGATTTCACTGTCGGCCGTGACTTCGGTCGTGGCATGGCCGAGGGGCGTGTTCGTCAGCTGTATGGCCTCGGGGCCGATCTGATCGCCGGCGGCCAGCAGGACGGCCCGATGCATCGCGTTCTCCAGTTCGCGAACATTGCCGCGCCAGTGATGCTGGCGCAGCTGCGCCAGCGCCGCATCGGACACCGGCAGAAGCGGCACGGCATTGGCCTCGGCGTATTTCTGGGCGAAATGGTCGGCCAGCAAGGCGATATCTTCGGGGCGCTCGCGTAACGGCGGCAGCGTCAGGTTCATGACGTTGAGGCGGAAGTACAAATCCTCGCGAAACTTGCCTTCGGCGGCTTCCGTCGCAAGATCGCGGTTCGAGGTCGCGATCAATCGGATATCGACCTTGATGGGATCATTGTTGCCGACGCGAGAAATCTCGCGCTCCTGGATGGCACGCAGAAGTTTTGCCTGCAGCCGGATATCCATCTCCGAGATTTCATCGAGCAGAAGGGTGCCGCCATCGGCTTCCTCGAAACGGCCGATCCGCCGCGCTACGGCGCCGGTGAAGGCACCTTTCTCGTGACCGAACAGTTCTGATTCGAGAAGATTTTCCGGGATGGCGGCACAGTTGACCGACACGAAATTCGCCTGGGCGCGTTTCGATTTCCGGTGAATATGGCGCGCCATCAATTCCTTGCCCGTGCCGGACTCGCCGAGGATCAGGATTGAGGCCTCCGACGGTGCCACCTTTTCGGCCAGCGCGATCACGTCAGCGGTTTTGGGGTCACGGAAGATGATTTCATTGTCTTCCTCGACCACGGCTTCCAGCACCGCGGCGATCAACTCGGGATCCGGGGGCAGGGGGATGTATTCTTTTGCGCCCGCCTTGATGGCAGCCACGGCGGCTTCGGCGTCGTTGCGGAAGCCGCAGGCAACGACAGGAACGCTGATCCGCTCGCTGGCCAGGCTTGTCACCAGCCCGGCGATATCCAGGTCGATATCCACCATAACCAGTTCGGCGCCGTAGCCTGCCCGGATCGTGGACATGCCGGTCTCGACATCGTCGACCTGCGTGACTTTCGCGCCGCGTGCGATGGCGATCTTGCTCGCCATGGTGATGTGGCCTTCGAGGCTACCGATGATCAACAAACGCATGTGAATTCTCCAATCCGGACGGCAAGTGTCCGGTCATTCATCCGAAGTATGAAATTCGTTTTGCCGGGGGCAAGATCGTATTCAGCAGAACTTCCAGCCGGCGGGGATGTTCCTGACGGGCGATCGAGACGATCGCCAGAAGATAGATTTCATTGAGCAGCGCTTCCTCGTCGGATTTGCGCTCGAGTTTTGCGGCCAGCGGCCCGAAGACCATGCTGCCCAGGACGGCACCGTAGAATGTGGTGAGCAGGGCGACGGCCATGGCCGGACCGATCGCGGACGGGTCATCCAGATTGCCGAGCATCTGGACGAGGCCGACCAGCGTGCCGATCAACCCCATGGCCGGGGCGACTTCCGCGGCCCGCCGCAGAATGTCCGCGCCCTTATTATGGCGTTCGGCAATCGCATACATTTCGGTGCGCATCACCTGCTCCGTCTCGCCGGCCGGCGTCCCGTCGATCACGAGGCCAAGCCCCCGGCCGAGGAACGGGTCTCCGCGGCCCTCGTCGAGATAGTTTTGCAGGGACAATACCCCGTCCTTGCGGGCGCGTTCGGCCAGTTGCAGTGAGCCCAGGGCCGTTTCCGCGGGGTCGCGCGAGACGTTGAAGACACTCTTCGCGACAACGCGTTGGGACCGCAGAATATCCGTCAGGTTGAAACTGATACTGGTGACAGCCACGGTGCCGAGAAAAACGATCAACACGGCGGGCACGTCCAGAAAACCACCGATCGAACCGCTCATGAACATCGCGCCGACGATCAGCGCGAGACCGCCCGACAAGCCCGCGACCGTCGCGATGTCGATGCTGCGCGTCCGGCGCGCCTCGACCAGCGGTGCTTCGCCGTCCGAACCTTTTCGGCTGCGTTTTCGCGCGGCCGTACTGGCCGAAGCGGGGGCGGTGGTTTCGCTCATATCGCGCTCAGTCGGCCTTGATGATTTCCGTCATCGTCACGCCGAGGCGTTCATTCACGACAACGACCTCGCCGCGCGCGACCAGACGGTTGTTGACGTAGATGTCGATCGCCTCGCCGACCTTACGGTCGAGTTCGACGACCGCGCCGCGCCCGAGTTTCAGAAGCTGGCTGACTTGCATCTGTGAGGTGCCGAGAACGGCGGCGATCTGTACGGGGATATCGTAGACAGCCCCGAGACCGGCAGCATTCAGCTCCGGATCTTCACCGTCGGCCGGCAACACTTCCTGACCGGCGTCGAGGGCATCGATTTCGTTGCTGTCCAGAATGGGTTCAGCGCTGACGGCCTCCGGCGGTGCCGTGGTTTCGGTGTCCAGATCTGATAGTTCGAGATTTTCAGTTTCATCCATGCCCGCTCTCCTGTTTCGCGGTGTCGTTTTCAACGTCGTTAAGGGACTGCGCGGACGCCACTGCATGGGCCTCCGGCAGGTCGTTGGGCTGCGCGGCGAGACTCTCGAGTTCGTCGAGAGGTGACGCCGGCATTGGTTGTGTGCGTGTGTCGGTGATCATGCTGACGGCGGCGTTGATTTCGGCCCACAGTCGATCGAGTTTCCGCTCTGCCCCACCGTCGGCCCAGAGCAGGCTGCAATCGGTTTCGGCGAGTTCGTCGTCACCCAGCAACACGAGTGACCCCTCGAAGGCACCCGACATCCGTTCAAACCGGGCCTGCAGATCTTCGACTTTCGCGTCGGCGACCCGCACAACCAGGCGCGGTTCATCCTGCATTTCGGTGATCGTGCGGACGACCAAACCCTCGATTTCGGTCATGACATTCTGAGCAGACAGCGTCGGCAGTATCTTGCGGCAGATGGTCAGGGCGAGTTCGCCCGCCTGTGTGGCTGCGTCGTTGGTTTCAGCGCCCCGCTGCGTGCATAGACCTTTGAAGGTCTCCGCCATCTGCGTGAGGAGCGTGAATATATCCTGTTCGTGCGCGGCGTCCTGTTCCGCCTGCATGGCGGCGCGGCCTTCCTCGAAACCCTGCGCGTGTGCCGCCGTAAGTTCCTCGGCGGTGTGAACGGCAGCCCGTTTCCGCATCTCGTCGGGATGGGCGAAGTCGTTCTCGAAGAGATATTTCTGTCCCGCTGGCATGATCAGTACACCAACTCTTCTTCGTCCTTGGTGTCGGCGATCATGATTTCACCCTTGTCGGCGAGCTCCTTGGCCTTGTTCACGATTTCGACCTGTGCGTCGTCGACGTCGCGTAATCTGACGGGGCCCATGCCCTCCATGTCCTCGCGCAGAATTTTGCCGGCGCGTTCGGACATGTTCGAGAAGAAGAGCTCGCGGATTTGTTCCGAAGAGCCCTTCATGGCCATGGCCAGCTTGTCTTTCTCAATCTCGCGCAACAAGGTTTGCACACCCGAGGTCTCCAGGTTCAGCAGGTCCTCGAAGGTGAACATCAGCGCCTTGATCTTGTCGGCGGCGTCCTTGTTGCGGTCTTCGAGGGAGGTCAGGAACTGGGCCTCCGTCTGGCGATCGAGGCCATTGAAAATTTCCGCCATCATCTCGTGAGAATCTGTTCGCTGCGCCCGCGCGAGGTTCGACATGAACTCGGTGCGCAGGGTTCGCTCCACATCGTCCAGGATTTCCTTCTGGACCGATTCCATGTTGAGCATCCGCATCACCACTTCCATGGCGAATGATTCGGGCAGCGTGGCCAGCACCTTCGCGGCGTGTTCCGAACGAATCTTGGAAAGGATAACCGCCACGGTCTGCGGGTATTCGTTCTTCAGATAGTTGGCGAGGACCTGCTCGTTCACATTGGCGAGCTTGTCCCACATGGTACGGCCCGCCGGCCCCCGGATTTCCTCCATGATGCCCTTGACCCGATCGTCGGGGAGCACCTTGGCGAGCAGCCGTTCGGTGCTGTCCATAGAGCCCGTCAGCGAACCGGTCGCCGACATCTGATCGACGAATTCATGGAAGATCTTCTCGACGATCTTGGAATCGATGGTTCCGAGATTGGCCATCGACTGGGAAACCTCGCGGATTTCCTCGTCGTCCATCATGCTGAAGAGACGCGAGGCGCCTTCTTCACCGACCGCGAGCATCATGATCGCTGCCTTCTCGGCACCGTTGATTGCTCTGATATCCTCGCGCAGGCGTCCCGCCATCGTTAAATGCTCCTAGGCGTCCTGATACATCCAGCCGCGCATGATCGAGATCGTCTCGTCGGGATGTTTCTCGACGATCTGATTGATCTGCGACAGCGATGACTTTTTCACTTTGCCGTCGACCTGGGCGATGTCGATTTCCGGATCGTCCTCGGCTTCGATTTCACGCGGCATGGGTTCGGCGTCGCCGCTCGATTCAAGGGCTTCGTAGTCCCCGGATGGGGGTGCTAGGCGCATTTGTTCGGCGCCCGCCGGCAACATGGCGGCCGATTCGCTTGCTGCATTCGCCGTCGCCGCGGCATCGAATGCGCGGGTCAGGAGCGGGCGCACGACCAGCAGCAGGACGAGCACCGCGACGATACCCAGGACCAGCATTTCAGCCAGGCGGAAGATGTCGTTTTTCTGAAAACCGAGCAGGCCGGCCTCCACGGCGACTTCGTCACCAATGTCGGGGGCGACAAATTGCTGGTTGATGACCTGGACAACGTCGCCGCGTTCTTCATTGAAGCCGATCGTCGATTTAACCAGTGCAACATAGTTCTCGAGTTCGTCGTCGGAGCGCGGCGAATAGGTTCCCTCGGCGTCGTAGGTGCCATCGACGAGCACCGCGACGCTAATGCGTTTCACCTGACCCGATTCCCGGACGAGCGTCGTGACCTTTCGGGAAATCTCGAAATTGACGGTTTCCTCGGCGCGGCGGGAGCTGTTGGTGTTGCGATTGTTGTCGCCCGCACCGTCCACGCTGCCCGCATTGGGCAGGTTGTTCGTGATGGAGACGGAGTCGTTGTTCTGCGCCTCGCTGTTTGCGTCTTCCTGTTCGACCGACTGGGTCGAGCGCACCACCTGGCCGTCGGGATCATAGGATTCATTGGTCGTCGTTACGCGGTCGAAGTCGATCTCGGCGGAGATTTCGGCGCGTACACCGCCAAATCCGATTGTGCTTTCGAGAAGCTTCTCGATCGAGCGGGCAAGGCGGGCCTCGTAGCGCTGGCGTGCTTCCTCGCCGTTGGCGCCCGACAGATTGCTGTCGTCTGTTCCTCCGCCGCGCGCGTGCAGGCGCCCGGTATGGTCGACGACTGAAATCTGGTCCGTTGTCAGTCCGGGCACGGCAGACGCGACCAGGTTCTGAATGGCCAGTACCTGGCTCCCCTGGATCGATGAACCGCGTAGCTTCAGGACCACCGATGCGGTCGGCTCCTGTTTGTCGCGTGTAAACAACTCGCGGCGTGGCAGCACGAGATGGACGCGGGCCGTCTGGACCTGCGCGAGGGCACTGATCGTGCGCGCGAGTTCGCCCTCGAGTGCGCGAACATGGTTAATTCGCTGGACAAAATTTGTCGTGCCGATGGCGTCCGTCTGATCGAAGAGTTCGTAGCCGACGGAGCCGCCACCGGGCAGTCCATCGGCGGCCATCGTCAGGCGCAGGCGCCCGACCGAGTCGGCGGGTACATAGATTTGAGTGCCGTTCCCGCGCACCTCGAACGGAATATTGTCGGCTTCGAGTCGCTGGGAAATAGCGCCCGCATCCTCAATAGCGAGGTCGCCGAACAGGAGCGACATCTCGGCGCTTCCGAGGCGTGTGGACATGAACATGAAAAAGGCGATCAGGCCAACGGCGACGAAGCCCATGATCGCAAGCCGGGCCGGGCCCAGCTGTCGCAGCATTTGTTGAAAACCGTTCACTCTGGCGACCGCCCCTGATTAACCAAAAACCGCCCGCCAGAAGCGGCGGGAACAGGGGGCAATTTAGGGGCGCTGAATGAAGAAGCAGTTAACGGGCGGCAAGAATTGCCGCCTCACTGGGAAAAGTTTTCCCAGTGCGGAAATCAGATCGCCACGCCATACCGGCGCGATGGCAGGAAGGTCGTCACCGCGCCGGTTTCCCGCCGCGGTGAATCGACCTATCGATAGTCCTGAAGACGCGTGACCCGCAGCGCGCGAACACCGTGTTCGTCGATCAGGCGCTGCCAGGAAAGGAACTCTTCGGCCGTAAGGCCATAGCGTTCGCAAGCCTGCTCAAGCGTAAGGAGGCCATCGCGTACGCCGTTTACAACGGCGGCCTTGCGACGAACGACCCAGCGCTTTGTATCGCGCGGGGGCAGCTCCTCCAGATTGGCCAGACGGCGCTGGGCGCCGGTATCGATTTGGGACAATTCGGCTTCCTGCCGGGTATAGAATTGACTGTCCATTGTGCAACCACCTCTTCCTGATTGTGGTCTGACGAAGGTAGTGCTCCGTGTTTTAAGGAAAGGCTAAATGGCGGATTTTATATGCTTGGATTTTACCTATCTGCCATCGTCGGTTGCGTTTACGGCCCCGATGTTCCCTGCCACGCCGGAAACATCGGGGCCGCCGCGTCACCCGCGGATGCCTAGCGCTTGATTCGCACCAGTTCTTCAAGCATCTGATCCGCCGTCGTGATGATTCGACTTGAGGCGGAGTAGGCGCGTTGGGTGATAATCATGTTGGTGAATTCCTCACCGAGATCGACGGTCGAGGCCTCCAGGCTGGCCGGTGAGATTTTGCCCGCGGATGCCGTGCCCGCAGGGTTGAGGAAGACGTTGCCTGCGTTGACGGTATGGGACCATGCGTTCCCGCTCTGCGCCTGCAGGGCATTCGGGTTGGCGAAGGTCGCGACCGGCAGCTTGTAGATCGACCGGGTGCCGCCATTGTCGAACAGGGCATTGACGCCGCCGGCTTCATCCACCTCGATGGACTGGAAGCGGCCGAATGTAACGCCGTTCTGGTTGATCGATGTGATCGAGTAGTTCGACGCGAACTGGGTGATGCCGTCGGCCTGGTTGGCCGTGCCCAGGTCGAAGGTGATGGCGCTGGTCGCCGCCGCCGTCGTCCAGTCGGCCGTCGGGACGGCAAGGGTTGTCGGCGAGTAGCTTGCCGGCGTGCCGTCACCGTTGAACACGACCGTATCGAGCGTGAGGGGCATGGAGGCGAGGGTCGCGCCCTGCAGGGACGCCGCACCATTGTCGGCGCGGGTGATGCCCGTTGCGTCCAACCGCCATGTCGGCGGCGCGGCGACGGTCTTGGTCCATTCCAGCGCGACGTTGTGACCGACACCGAGGGAGTCGTAAACGAGAACCGTCAGGTTCTGTGTATCACTGACCGCGGCGGTCGCCGGAAGGTTGAGCGCCAGGGTCACGCTCGATGTCGGTGTTGCGGTACCCGACAAGCTGGTGACCTGGATGGATTGCAGGTTGGTCAGGCTCGTCGGATCGGGGACGCTGCCGTCATCGACGCCGTTCTGATCGACATCGTAGGCGCCGTCGGGAAGGGTCGGCCAGCCGAGCAGATATTGCCCCGTGTTGTTGACCAGATAGCCGTTCGCGTCGACCGAGAACTGACCGGCGCGGGAATACAGATAGTTGCCGCTGGTTGGCGTCGAGCTGGAATTGACCACGAAGAACCCGCGGCCGGAGACGGCCAGATCGGTCGGATTCTGGGACGCTTGTAGCAGCCCCTGACGGTCGACCATCTGAAACGGATTCGACTGCACGCCGCCCGGCGCGTAACGGCTTAATGACGAGGCATTGGTGACCAGGGTCGAGAACCGGGCCTGGGTGTGCTTGTAACCAATCGTGTTCAGGTTGGAGATGTTGTCGGAAATCATGCCCATTGCCTGACTGTTGGCATTGAGACCTGAAACGCCCGAGAACATCGCGCCATAGATACTCATATTCGGTTCTCCCCTTGGGGTTGGAAAACGGCTGAAATGGTGGCCGGACTATTCGGCCGGGATTTCATCGGGCGTTGCCGCCGCGAAGATTGAAGTGAGAGGTATGTTGATCGGTCCGACCTGGACGAAGGTCTGTCCGGCCTCCTGGGTTACGCCCGTGGCGGTTCCCTTGAGATAGACGGATATGGGGTCGAGCGCGGCGTCGTCCTGATCCACCGCGCTGACGAGGATCGAGTAAACGCCGTCGGCCTGCAGGACACCCTGTTCGTTCAGGCCGTCCCATGTTGTGCTGTGGTGTCCGGGATCGGTCTCGGCCGGCAGGGTCTTGATAATGTTGCCGTCGGCATCGAAGATCGTGATCGACGTCGTGTGGGCACCGACCGGCATATCGTAGGAAAATTCTGCGCTGCCGTTGTCGAGATAAACGGCGGAGCTTTGGGCTTCGACCTCTGTGCCGAGATAGGACAGCGCGGCGGTGGCCTCTGCAGACTGCTGCAGCGCGATGACCTGCTCCAGATTATCGTTCGCCTTAATTTCCTGCTCGAGTTGACTGAACATCACGAGCTGGTTGGTGAATTCCGTCGAATCCATCGGCGAAAGGGGGTCCTGGTTCTGCAACTGAACGGTCAGCATGGTCAGGAACTGGTCGAAATTCTCCGACAGCGACTTCTTCGCCACGTCGGAGTCTGACGAGTCCGCGCCGGAGGTGAGAGCTGCGATATCCATCGGCTTCCTTCCTATACTTCCACGTCGAGAAGACCGTCATGGTGCCGCCGGTCGGCGGCTTCGGCCTCGATCTGGCCGTGACCATCGTCATGTTCGGTGTGTTCGGAGCGGTTGGTGCCGTCCGATGATTGTCCGTCCGGATCCGACGCCGTATCGGCGGATGCACCCGGATCGCGGCGCTCGAACGAAAGGCTGTCGGAGTTGGTGCGCAGGCCCGCTTCTTCGAGCGCGCGTTGCAATGTCCGCGCATCGCGTTCGAGCATATCGAGCGTCTCGGGTTTCTCGGCCGTCACGATCGCCTGGACCGTTTTGTCCGGCGAAAGCTCCAGTTTCACTTCGACCTTGCCGAGGGCGGCGGGGGAGAGGCGGATGCTGATCCGGTCGGTGCCGCTGCGCGCGGCGTTCTGAATTTGTACCGACACCTGCTCCGCCGGGCGTGATCCGGGCAGGTTGAACGGGGTGCGGGTCGCCGCGGTTTTTGCTGCGGCCGTCGTGTTGGTACGCTCTGCGCTGTTCTGAACCTGGGTGTTCGTATCGCCACCGTCGCCGGAACTGGCCGCCGTCAGGCTGTCGGCGAATACAGCGTTCTGGGTGGCGGGCTGGCCCTGAGCGAGGTTGGGCGTTGCATTCGTTGTCGCGGCGGAAGTCGACGCGTTCTGCGGGAAGGCGGCGCGGAACACCTGATCGAGGCGCCCGGCTTCGGACTTCGGTTGCGATGCTTCCTGCGGCGCCGACGCAGGCTTGGCCGTATCCGTCGATTGTGCAGCCGTGCGCGCGGCCGGGTTGGCGGTTGCGCCCTCGGCCTTGGCGAGCTGCGATTTCGCGGTCTCGACATGCTGTGCGTTCGCCTGCAACACGCGCGAGCGCCTGTTCAGAACGCGCACTTCGGACAGATTGGCCGCACCCGGGGCGGCGCTGCCGGTGCCAGCCAGGGCGGCATTGAGTTGATCCGGGGGCGATGTTGCGCCGGCGGCGGCGTCGCCGGCCTGCGGGCTGTTCAATTGTGTCCCTGAGAGCGCGGCGCTCCCGGACATGTTCCCGGTCGTCGGGATCGTCCCCGCTGTCAACGCCTGCTGTAGAGCGGTGGGAGAAGAAACGGCGTTCTCACCGGCATCCGCAGCCGACCGGTTGGCGTCTTCATGCGAGCTGTTCTGATCCGATGCACGGTCGTCGTCGGAATGCCAGTCCGGGTCAGCATCTTCATTTCTGTTGTCATCAAGGTCGTCATAGGCAGACGCGTCGTCCGCCCAGTCATCGCGCGCGGTCAGCGTGTCGAGTTCGTCATAGACCGCGTCAGGCGTCGGTCGATCAGACGCGTCGGAGAACATGTCGGACGAGAGGAATTCGGCAAATGGCCGGATAAGCGAATCCGAAGCCGTCTGACCGGGCGTGTTCCCGGTGGCAGACCGCAAGGACAAATCATATTCAGTGGTCGGCAAATCCATTATCGCTTCCTGCGAAACTGTTGCGGCGTACCTGCCGCGGCTTGCCAATTACTCAGCAAGCGCCGGGCCAGTTTCCACGAAAACAATTATACCGTTGAAAACAAACGATAATAATGGAGTTTGGTCGCCGAGATGATTGGTGTGTGGGCCTGTTTCTCGGGAAAATATTGCCGTCGCAGGGAAAACCCTGCCGCTGATGTGTCGCGGTGTTTTGCCGCGAAACGCAAAACGGCCGGCGAGGGCCGGCCGTTTCGAAACGGATCGCGAGTGGGTTCGCGAAACGGGTCTGGTGTGACGCCTAGGCGCTCATGCGTTCCAGCGCGTCGGTGTTGGCAGCCGGTGTGTCCATCACCGCGCCGGGATCGGCCAGCAGGCCGGCGGCGATATTGCGATTGATGCTGATCAGAATGTCGAGTTTGTCGGGGTTCGGGTCCGACAGGATTTCAACCGTGTGCTTGTCGATGAAATTGCACAGGGTAATCACGTTTGTCCTGATTTCCGGCGGCAACGGCGATTCCTGGGAATTGACCTCCGATTGGAAAATCGTCCAGAGGCGCCAGTTCAGCCGTACCGTGTCGAGAAGCTCTTTCTTCTCTTCGGGCTTGTCTTTTGCCGCCGTCAGCCGACGCGCGGCCTCGAGCAGGGCACGACCTTCGGTTTCGCGCGGGGACCCGCCCTGCTGGCCAGGCTGACGATACTGTGCCGACGCATGTTCATTGGACATGATTCATAATCTCCGCTTCCAGGTCGATAAGCCGATGGCATTCCTTGAGGGCGCCATACAGATCGTGTTCGTCCACATGTTTTCGAATGGCGCCGGCGACATCGCCCGTGCTGGGGGCGGCGTCCTGGAACTCTTCGAGGAGGGATGCGAAATCGCCGAGATGGTCGTTCTCGCGATCCTTGAACATGTAGGCGCATTGCAGGGCCAGATAGACCCGGCGGGCCGGCGTGCTCGCCGTATCCGCCGTCATGATGTCCTTCTGACGAAGGATGTGTGCCTTGTTCTCGAAGACAAGGTTGATGTCTGCTCCGTCATTCTTGATGACGGCGCCGTTGACCACGAATTTCTCGCCTTTGGCGAGCGACAATTTAAGAGGCATGACCCCTACCGGGTTAGGTGACGTTCGGACGCTACTTTCGCCCCGGGCTGTTAAGGAAGAGTAAAAAGCGCGGAATTTGCCGAAAATTGTTCGTACTTTCGCGCAGGATCCGTACTTGCCGGGTCACTGACGATCGTGGAAGATCGGCGGATAACCGGACGAAATTGGGTAAGCGGGGCCCTTATTGCGATGGCATATGAAAGTTTTGAAATGCACGAGATGTCGCCGGCATGTGGTGCCGTCATCGAAGGCATTGATCTCTCCCGGGAATTAACCAACCGGGCGTTCGATGAGATTCACGAGGCATTGCTCGAACGCACGGTGATTGTGTTCCGTGACCAGAATCTGACCCCGGATCAACATGTCGCCATCGCACGCCGTTTCGGTGAATTGCAGCCGTCGGCCGTATCCGGGTTCGAGAAGAGCAAGGATAATCCGGAGATTGATATCCTCGAGTATGACGCCTCCAAGCCACCCCATGAAACGCTCGATCTGTGGCACACGGATTTCGCGGGAATGGAGATCCCGAGCATGGGCACGGCGCTGTATGCCCGGGACATTCCGCCGCGCGGCGGCGACACGGTCTGGGTCAACATGGTGGCTGCGTATGAGGCCCTGTCGGACCGGATGCGGGCGCATGTGGATGGGTTGTGGGCGTATCATGACCGGTTCAAGGCCTACGGCGAACATGTCCGCCCGGAACTCTGGAGCAGGGATCACCAGGAACATTTGCGTAACCGCAAGGCGACCTACACGCCCGCCCTTCACCCGGTCGTGCGGACCCACCCCGTGACGGGCAAGAAGGGGCTGTTCGTGAACGAATCCATGACCAGCTTCATCAAGGACATGGACCGCCGCGAGAGCGATTTCCTGCTGCGTTACCTGTTCGACTACCTGCGGACACCCGAGTTTCAGTATCGCCATAAATGGAAGACCAACGACCTGGCGGTTTGGGACAACCGGCTATCGCTGCACTACGCCCTGTTCGACTACACCGAACACCGGCTGATGCACCGCATTGTCATCAAGGGCGACAAGCCGGTCTAGGCGGGATGAAATCGAACGGCATCGCCGCGCGAATCAAACCGCGTCGGTTCAGACGTTATTAACCACCATTAACTAAGCTTTCCCGATGAAGCGTCGGCCCGTCGCCGGCGAGTCCTTTTCATTTGCGGGAATGCCCACCATGCCTCTTCATTCCGACGGTCGCGCCTATGTCATCGCCGAGATCGGCGCGAACCATAACGGCAACATGAAACTCGCACGCGAACTGGTCGATGCCGCCAAAGCCGGCGGCGCCGATGCGGCCAAATTCCAGAGCTGGGGCACGGGGCTGTTTGCCCGCTCCGTCTATGAGGCCAATCCCGGGCTCGAGGATCAGGTCGCGGAATATGCGGTCGCCGAGGGTGATATGGCCGAGCTCGCGGCCTACTGTCGCGAGGTCGACATCGACTTCGCCTCCACGCCCTGCTCCGACGAAGAGCTGCACGCGCTTGATCTTCTCGACCCGCCCTTCATCAAGCTCGCCTCGATGGATTTGAACAACGACCCGCTGCTGCGTGTCGCGGCCGGGAAAGGCCGGCCGATCGTGCTGTCGACCGGCTTCGCGACCATGGGCGAAATCGAACATGCGCTCGCGACATTGGAAGCCTGTGGTCATCGCGACACGACCCTGTTGCATTGTATCGCGCTCTATCCGCCGCCCGCCGACGACTACATGAACCTGCGCAATATCGAGATGTTGCGCGACGCGTTCGGCTATCCGGTCGGATTTTCCGATCACACGATCGGGGTTGAAATTCCCCTCGCCGCGATCGCGCTGGGCGCGGTCGTGATCGAGAAACACTTCACGCTCGACAAGAATATGGAGGGCTGGGACCACGCCGTCTCGGCCGATCCCGCCGATCTGGCTCTCATCGCCTCGGCTGCGGGACGCATTCCCGCCGCTCTCGGAGAACGCCGCCGCGTTGTCTCCGACGCCGAGCGCCAGCAAAGCCTCGGCATGCGACGCAGCGTGGTCGCCGCGCGGCCACTGCCGGCGGGGCATGTCCTGTCGGAGACGGATGTAACCTATCGCCGTCCCGGCACCGGAATTTCCCCCAATGACGCTCATCGCCTGTTCGGCCGTGTGCTCGTGCATGATATTTCGGCGGATGCGTTGCTGTCCGATGACGACCTGGCACCGGCCCCGTCTGTGGCCGCCGGTATCAGCGACGCCGCATGATCGTTATCGTTCCTGCGCGCGGCGGCTCAAAGGGGCTGCCGGGCAAGAATACCCGGCTGTTTGCGGGTGAGCCGCTGATCGTCCATACCTTGCGGACCGCGCTGGCTGCACGATCCGTTACCCGGGTGCTTGTCACGACGGATGATGACGAGATCATGCGGATTGCCCGCGATATCGAGGGGGTTGAAATCCCGGTTCGCCGGCCGCCGCATCTCGCATCCGACACCGCCAACGCGCTCGACGCCTATCTGCATCTGATCGACAGCCTCGAGCTTATCGAGGGATCCGCACCGCGCGAGGTGTGCGTGTTGTTGCCGACCTCACCGCTGCGTTCGCCCGACGACATCGACGGCGCGATCGCGCTTTATCACCGCAAGGGAGCCGATGCCGTGATTTCGGTGAGCGAAGCCAAGCCGCTGGCCTGGCTGCACACGATCGCCGCCGACGGCCAGTTGGTCCCCGCGGTTGCAAGCGACGGCCCGCTGGTCAACCGCCAGGCGCATGATGAGGCCTATCTGCCGAACGGTTCTGTTTATGTCTTCGATGTCGCGGCGGCACGCCGGCGCGGCTCGATCTACGGCGGCGAAATGTTCGCCCATGTGATGCCCGTTGAACGCGCGGTCGATATCGATGCCGAAGCGGACTTTCTGGCCGCCGAGGCGCTTTTCCTGCAGCGCCCCGAAAACCGATTGAAACGCCAACGGAATGACCAACAGGAGCTCGACCAGGCCGATGACCCGGTTCGCCATCTGCACCGCGCTGTATGAGGCCGGGCGGCCTTATTTCGATGCCTATACGGCGGGCCTGCGCGCTGCCGTAAGCGGTGCCGATGTTTGCCTGGTACTCGCGATCGATGATTTCGATGCGCCGGACCCCTTGATTGCGGCCTTACGCGAGATCTGTCCAGTCATGACCATCAAGGCGCGTGACGCGGCGACACCCGCGCAAGTGCGACGCACCCTTCTCATGGCTGCCCTCGAGACCGGTGCGGACTTCCTGATTTTTGCCGATATGGACGACATGCTGGCCGCCAATGCGCCCGGGTTGCATGAAGACGCGTTGGCCATGGGCTCGGGCGCGGATATTTCGTTCGGTGATCTGGAGCTGATGGATACCCGCGGAGAATACCTCCACCGGCGCTTTTTCGATGGCGTGAAACTGCCGCGCCATGTGGACGACCCGGCGGCATTGGCCGGGCGGAATTTTCTGGGCCTGTCCAACACTGCGGTACGCGCCGCGTCATTGACCGAGGAAGCGTTGCACATTCCCGCCGACGTGGTGGCGGCGGACTGGTGGATTTTCACGACCTTGCTGCGCGCCGGCCGCACGGCCCGGCGCACGATGTCTCCCGTGGCTGCGTACCGCCTATACGGCGGCAACACGCTGGGTGCCGGTGTGCCCGCGACGCGGGCGCAACTGGACCGGTCGATTGAAATCGCCATGCGTCACTACCGGGCGTTTCCCGCCACGCGCGAGCTTGCCGCCCGCCATGGCCGCCTGGAGACGCTGGTCCAGACCCTGTCCGGCAGTTCGGACACGCAAGCGGCGGCGGCCTTGAATGCCTGTGCCGGGCGGCCCGGTGTCTGGTTCGAGTTTCTCGACTGGATCGAGATCGAACCGGCAGACGAACGTCAGGCGCGCGGACGCCTGTCGGCGGCCTGACCGCTCATCGACGTACCGAGGAGTTGGAGAAAAGCATGAACGACCCGAAGATCCTGTCTCGTCCCGACATGTCCGCTGCAGCGGTCGAGGCGCGTGTGGCGCAGAACCTGGCGGCCTTCGAACGCCATGCGCCCCAACTCCATGCACGGCTGGCCAACATGAACCACACGGCCACCCAATTGTCGGCAGACGAAGCCGGGCGGCTCGATATTGTTTTCGGTGAGGGCGCGCTCTACCGCGCCGATGCGATTGACTACGCCAACACACAATTGGCGGAATATTTCGCGGAGCCGGAGCGTGTCTATATCTCCATGAAAACCGCGGACAAACTTTTGGGGTTGGCGGGCGAGTTTGCGCGCTGGTCGGTGGCGTATCCCGAAACTCACGGCATCGCCCTCGAACAGGTACGGACCGGCGGCGATGCCGGCTATATGTTCGTGTACGGCGTCGGACTGGGTCTGCACCTGGCGCCGCTGGTTGCACATGCGGGCTGCCGGGACCTGGTCCTGATCGAGCCCAATCTGGAACATATCCGGCACAGCCTCTCCACCATCGATTGGGCTGAAATCTTCATGGCGATCCATGGAGCCGGGGGTTCGGTCTACTTCATTTTCGAGCGCGACATCGATGCGATTTCATCGCGTATCCGCGAGGTCGTCCGGGAAACCGGCACCGCATTCCTCGACGGGTCCTATGTCTATCAGCATCTGGGATCGGGCGTGCTCAATGGCGCCCACCAGGCATTCCACGATGATTTCGCGCTCCACATTTACGGCCTCGGATTCTACGAGGATGAAGTGGTGATGATGTCCAACGCGGTCAGTAATCTGGGCCGCGGGACGACCAAGGTCATCGCGAGCCCGCTGCCGGTCCGCGACACGCCCGTGATGATCTGCGGGTCGGGTCCATCGATCGACAGGGATATGGATTTCATCATCGCCAACCGCGAAAACGTCATCCTGGTCTCGCTCGGTTCAAGCCTTCGCGCCCTGCGGGCGAACGGCCTGACGCCGGACTATCATGTCGAGCTGGAGAATGAGGCCGCGAATGCGCGCAACGTTCGCAACGCCGTCGAGGAGTTCGGCAAGCCCGAAGGCACCACGCTCATCGCATCGACCAGCGTACGACCCGAAGTGTGCCGGTATTTCGACGACCGGGTGTTCTATTTTCGTGACCGGGTCAGTTCGACAATGCTGCTGAGTTCCGGCGCGGATCCGCTGGGGGCCTGCGGGCCGTCCGTCGCGAACGCCGCGTTGATCACGCTGCTCTATATGGGGTTCCGGAAACTGTACCTGTTCGGCGTCGACATGGGCACGCGCGAACGCGACACCTATCACGCGTCGGCGACCTATATCGGCCTGGGCAAGGCGCCGGAGTGGGGCGGTGAGAATCGCTTCGAAGTGCCGGCGAACTTCGGCGGCACGGCCTACACCGAAGGCATACTAAACTGGAGCCGCTTCACCTTCGAGAATGTGGTGCGCCTGCACCGTGACCTCGACTGCATCAACTGCAGCGACGGGGTCCGCATCGCCCATGCCACGCCGCAGCTCTCACGGCTCGTAACATTTCCCCAGGGGCGCCTGGATCGTGCGAAAGTGAAAGCGCGGGTGGCGGAAGGCCTGCCGAACTATTCCGACAGCCATTGCCAGAGCCTGTGGCGCCGTGAGCAACTGGAGCGGCATGCGGGCGCGGTCTTTGGCCGCGTGAACGATATTCTCAAGGGGGCCGACCCGGCCGGTGACATGGCGTGGGCGCGCGACCTCTATGAAGAGACCCGGTATGCCGAAGTGATCACCACCGAGCCTCCGACCCGGGTGTTTCTGTTCGGGACCACCGTGCTGTTGCTGGCAAGCATGATCTGGGTGGAGGGGCGGATTACGGACCCCGAATCCCGTATCGAATACCGGCGCGCGGCTTTGGCGGAGCTGGAGTCCCTGTTTGCGCGCATGGCACGGCGCTACACGCGGCTTCTCGATGATGTCGATGCGTTCTTCGACGGCACGCGCGAGGAGCTCGAGGCCTTCAAAGAGGACGTCGCGTAAAGTTTCGGGGTCTGGGAGGGGTTAGTCTTCGGCCTGCGCGTTGCACCACCGAATCCAGTGAGCCCGATACGCGGCCTCCAGACTGGCGGTAAACCTACCAACATCGAACAGGGGGGCGTCGGCGAGCGAAAGCCGCATATTCTGCCGGTGTTCGTGCAGCAACTCGACGTTGCCTGCCAGGCCCTGGACGGTGTCGCGCAAACCGTCGGGACCGGAATATACCCAGGCTTCCTTGCCCGCGGCAGTTAAGGCGCGCGCGCCCGCTGATCCGGATTCTGCGAGCGCTGGTACGCCCATCCACAAAGCTTCACCGACTTCGGTAAAACCGCTCTGCGGCATGGTGTCGAGCACAATGTCGATATAGTCCATGAACTTCGCGCGCGGTGCGCGGGGATCTTCGAGTTCCGCGATGGTGACGCGCTCGCTCAATCCCACATGGGCAGCCAGCCGATAAACGCGATCCAGCGTCTCGCTGTCCATCCGGGCGTGGTTGGCGACCAGCAGTTTCGCATCGGGCACCGCTTCGAGGGCGGTCTTCCAGATCGCGACGCTGTCCGGGCCCAATGCGGAGAACGGTCCCAGCACCCCAAAGGTGATGTGGCCGTTGGTTGACAGCGGCGGGACCGGGTTGACCGCCGGCATGCCGGCCATGGTAATCGGATGATCGGCCGGCAGGGTCAGGGCGGACGCACCATCGTCGGTCGTTGTGGCGGCGTTCGTTCCGGCGGCGATATTTTCCTTGCAAACCGTGTCCGTGCCGACGAGTTGGGCGTCATGGACATCGAGGGATGCGGGCCGGACACCCAGCCAGCCTAGGCACACCGGTGCGGGCCGACGTGCGAATGTAAGCATGCGATTGTCCGTGCCATGCCCGCGCAGATCGACGGCGATATCGATCCCGTCCCCCCGGATGATTTCGGCGGCGGTTTCCGGATCGACCCTCCGAAGGTCGGTCCACCGTGCCGTGTGGCGCATCAGACTCTCGGTCATCGGGTCCTGGCGCGCATCGTCGGCGTAGACATAGATCTCGATCGTGTTTCGGTCATGGCGCGCCAGAACAGGCTCGAGCATCGGTGCGAGGTCGCCCGCATGCAGGCCCGCGCCGATGTAACCGATGCGAAGCCTGCGGTCGGGTTCCGTGGGATTCGAGAATGCGACCGGCCGTTTGGCATCGCGACACCCGAACCGGTCGATCCAGCTCCGGCATGCCGTGGCGAACGGCGACACGGGATCCTCAACGCCATATTGCTTTGCCAATGTTCGGATTCGTGCCTGTTCCGGTGCGGGATCGCCGGGCTGGCGCCGAATGACCATGGCATGAGCCAGCATGGCGTCGTCGAATTTTCCGGCGGCGCCCAGAAAACGGGCCAAATTCTCATAGTCGTGCGCAGTCGCGCAGTCCCGGATCACGGTTTGCAGGGCCGACACGGCGCTGGTGACCTGGCCCATTTCGAACAGCGCGGATGCGATCAGCCGCAGGGTCTCGGGTTCGTTGGGTGTGAGTTCCAGCTGGGTGCTGCACAGATCGACCGCCTCTTGCATGGCCCCGCGGTCGAATGCTTTGCGTGCGCGATTTCGAAAAGTATGCGGGCGGGCAAAGTTCAGGTTCTTGAAATACTCGGTGAATTTGGGAGGCAGCAGCGCGGCGCCAAGCGGATGGGGCGTGAGGATGGTCGCCAGCTTCGCGTAGTAGAGGGATTCCGTGCTGTCCCCCAGCTGCGCCAGAATTGTCGCCAGGGCGTCGGCATATTCGCGTGATTCCGGATCTGCGGCCTGGGCGCGGCGCAACAGATCGACGGCAGATACAGGCTCATCGAGTTTCCAGCTCACCAGTCCGAGCAGCATCAGTGCTTCGGGTGAACCCGGGCATGCCGCCAGAAGTCGCTCACATGCCGCGATGGCGCCGTCGTAATTCTCGACATCGAAGGCGGCGCGCGCCGCGCGCACATGGCCTTCGACCATAGCGTCGAAGGCATGCGTTTCTGCGGGTTGTGACGGGTCCTGGGGTGCCGCGAGAGTCATGCTCGTATCGTATGCAGCCCTGCTTAACGGGCGATTAACCTCAAAGGAAAAGGGGGAGCCGAAGCTCCCCCTTTCCCAGGGATCGATTGTCGAAGTTCCGGTTTAACGGAGCAGCGACAGAACCGACTGTTCGGCCTGACCGGCGAAGGACAGGGCCGAGATACCGAGCTGCTGACGCGTCTGCAAC